>NZ_DATMFG010000052.1:0-10166 GCF_035556355.1 Microbacterium sp. | reverse complement strand
GAAGCCCTGACCGATCACCCAGCCGGTCGCGTTCGGCACCGACGAGCCGCCGCCCACCGGGAACGGTCCGCGGTTGAACAGCCACTCGATGGGCGCGATGCCGGACGAACCGAACGTGCCGTTGCGCAGCGTGAGCGCATGCAGCGAGCCCCAGTTCCACCTCGCCGGGTTGTCGCCCTGCAGCTCGACCAGCCGCTCGTATGCGGCCTGGGCGACGTGCCGGAGCATCTCGTCCTGGCCGGACACGCGCAGCGACGGGTTCGTCCACCACTCGGAGGTCTCGTCGTCGAGGAGGTTGCCGACGACGACGAACAGACGGCTCTGGTCGGTCATCGGCGCGGGGTTCTCGCGCCCGCGTACGAACAGGCTCTGCACGAGCTCGTCCCACAGCACGTTCGCGTACGCCGCAGCGGCGGAGTCGGGCTCGTTCTGCGCGTCCCACTCGCGGAGGAGCTCGAGCGCGGCATCCGTCTTCTCGTCGCCCGTGTCGAGCTCCATGAACTCGGCCGTCAGGCGCTTGCCCATGTGGAAGTCGTCGTCGGCCTGGATCGCCTGCATGTCGGCGGCGGTGAGCTCGCCGTTCGCGGCCCGACGCTGGATCATCTCGGTGATGCGGGCGGCGCGGAATCCGTGGTCCCAGTCCCGCGTGAGGAAGTGCGGGTACTCGTCGGGCACGATCGCGTTGTTCGCCGTGACGATGAAGCCCTCGTCGGGGTTGTACACGACCGGGAGCTCGTCGAACGGGATGAACCCCTGCCAGTCGTATGCCGAGTCCCACCCGGGCTGCGGCATCGTGCCGTCGCCGGCGCCGCGCATCGGCAGCTTGCCCGGCGTCTGGTACCCGATGTTGCCGTCGACGTCCGCGTAGACGAGGTTCTGCGCCGGCACGTCGAAGTGCGACGCGGCGAGGCGGAAGTCCGAGAAGTTGCGCGCGCGGTTCATCGTGAAGATGGCGGATGCCGTCGTGCCCGGTTCCAGCGCGGTCCACTTGAGGCTCACCGCGTACTCGCCCGTCGGCGGGTTGACGGGCTCGGTGATCACGCCGTTCGTGCCGACGAACGGGTCGGCGGCCACCGCGGTGAAGTCGTCGGTGAGCCCCGACACGATCGGCCCGTTGACGGTGCTCCGGATCGTGAGCTCGACGTCTTCACCGCCCGCCACGCGGATCGTCTCGGTGCGCTCCTCGAGCGGCACGAGCGCGCCGTCGCGCCAGTACCGGTCACCCTCGATCTTCTCGAGGTAGAGGTCGGTCACGTCGGTGGTGAGGTTCGTGAAGCCCCACGCGACCCGGTCGTTGTGGCCGATGACGACTCCCGGAACGCCCGAGAAGCTGAAGCCCGCGACGTCGAAGGGGCACTCGTCGGTGAGCTCCGCACAGCGCAGTCCGACCTGGTGCCACACGCTCGGCAGCGACGCGCCGAGATGCGGGTCGTTCGCGAGCAGCGGCAGGCCGCTCTCGGTGAGGTCGCCCGAGACGACCCACGAGTTCGAGCCGATGCCCTCCCCGACCGGGCCGACGAGGTCGCTCACCGACTCGATCACGTCCGAGACGGATCGCCAGTCGATGGCGGCCGCCGCCGCAGACGCTTCATGCGACACGGATGCCGCAGCCGACGCCGTCACATCGGTCGAGACCGCTCCCGCGGCGTCGCCGCCCTCATCCTCGGCCTCTGCGTCGGCATCCGTCGCCTCGGGGTCGATCGGCGAGACGGTCTCGGACGGCGCGGGGGCGTTCTCGGAGATCTCGGGAACGATGACCGGATTGCGGTCGAACGGATACGACGGGTAGAGCGTCGCCATCTGGGCCTCGGTGAACTCGCTCGCGACGATCGCGCGCTCCGTCTCCTCCTCGATGTTCGACCGGAGGTCCCAGGCCATCGCCTTCAGCCACGCGACGGAGTCCGCCGGCGTCCACGGCTCGATCCGGTAGTCGGAGTTCTGCAGGCCGAGCACCGCGTACTCGAAGGACGCGTCGGGGCCCTTGTGGCCCGCGAGATAGGCGTTGACGCCCTCGGCGTACGCCTCGTAGTAGGCACGCGTGGTCTCGTCGAGCAGCTCGACCTCCTGCTCGGCGATCTGACGCCACCCGAGAGTGCGGAGGAACATGTCGGTGCCCAGCTGCGACTCCCCGAACATCTCCGACAGGCGTCCGCTCGTCACGTGGCGGCGGAAATCCATCTCCCAGAAGCGGTCCTGCGCGTGCACGAAGCCCTGCGCGAAGAAGAGATCGTGCGTGTCGGTCGCTGTGATGACCGGGATGCCGAGCTCATCGCGCTGCACGCTGACCTCGCCGTTGAGCCCGGACAGGACGAGCTCGCCGTCGAGCTGCGGGAACGAGCGCTGGATCGTCCACACGATCGCGCCGACGGCGATCAGGGCGATCACGACGACGCCCGCGACGATGCTGTAGAGCGTGATGCCGATCTTGCGGCCGAAGGACGACTTGCGGGGCTGCCGCTCTTCAGAGGGTTCGATGAACGCCGGATGGTCCGTGTCGGACTCGGTCTGTGTCTTCAGCATCGAAGTTCTTTCGCGGGTTGGCGAGGAACGGGACGCGGTGTCGTGCATCGCGAACCCCGGTGTCGTGCGTTCGGGTCACACGCACCGTCGGGGAATCCTAACCCGCCCAGCCCGGCGGCGCAGAACAAAGTCCGGTGAACGGGCCGTGAAG
Organism: Microbacterium sp.; assembly: GCF_035556355.1. Classification (GTDB taxonomy): domain Bacteria; phylum Actinomycetota; class Actinomycetes; order Actinomycetales; family Microbacteriaceae; genus Microbacterium. The sequence continues at coordinate 7,495 of NZ_DATMFG010000052.1, read as the reverse complement.
GCGGGGTCCGAGACGACTCAGCGCGGCGTTCCGACCTGTGCGGAGCCCGCGGAACGGGGTTCAGTCGGTGCCGAAATCGAACGCGGCGGCCTCGGATGCGGCATCCGTCGCCTCTGCGAGCTCTTCGCGCTCCGCGCTGTAGGCCTCGGCGTGCTCGGTGATCTCGCCCGCCTCGCCCGGCTGGAGGTGCCCCACGAGCTCGCCGGTCGCACCGCCGATGATCCCCGCGGACGCGTAGTACTCGAGGCGCGAGCGCGAATCGGCGATGTCGAGGTTTCGCATCGTGAGCTGGCCGATGCGGTCGGTGGGTCCGAACGCGGCGTCGCCCACGCGCTCCATCGAGAGCTTCTCGGGGTGGTACGACAGGCCCGGTCCGGTGGTGTCGAGGATTGTGTAGTCCTCGCCGCGGCGCAGGCGCAGCGCGACGGTGCCGGTGATGGTGGAGCCCACCCACTTCTGGATCGACTCGCGCAGCATGAGCGACTGCGGCTCGAGCCAGCGGCCCTCGTACATGAGGCGTCCGAGGCGGCGGCCCTGCTCGTGGTACGTCGCGAGCGTGTCCTCGTTGAGGATGCCGTTGACGAGCCGCTCGTACGCGATGAACAGCAGCGCCATGCCGGGCGCCTCGTAGATCCCGCGCGACTTCGCCTCGATGATGCGGTTCTCGATCTGGTCGCTCATGCCCAGGCCATGGCGACCCCCGATTCGATTGGCCTCGAGCACGAGCGCGACGCCGTCGGAGTACTCGACGCCGTTGAGCGCGACCGGGCGGCCGGCCTCGAAGGTCACCGTGACGTCTTCGGTCTCGATCTCGACCTCGGGGTCCCAGAACCGCACGCCCATGATGGGCTCGACCGTCTCGAGCGACACGTCGAGGTGCTCGAGGGTCTTGGCCTCGTGCGTCGCGCCCCAGATGTTGGCATCCGTCGAGTACGCCTTCTCGGCCGAATCGCGGTACGGGAATCCGTGCGCGACCAGCCATTCGCTCATCTCTTTGCGACCGCCGAGCTCGCGCACGAAGTCGGCGTCGAGCCACGGCTTGTAGATGCGCAGCGCGGGGTTGGCGAGCAGCCCGTAGCGGTAGAACCGCTCGATGTCGTTGCCCTTGTAGGTCGAGCCGTCGCCCCAGATGTCGACGCCGTCCTCCTTCATCGCACGCACGAGGAGCGTGCCCGTGACGGCGCGGCCGATGGGCGTCGTGTTGAAGTACGTGCGCCCGGCGGAGCGGATGTGGAAAGCGCCGCACGCGAGCGCACCGAAGCCTTCTTCGACGAGTGCGGGCTTGCAGTCGATGAGCCGTGACACCTCGGCGCCGTAGGTCAGGGCGCGCTCGGGGATCGACTCGATGTCGTCTTCGTCGGGCTGGCCGAGGTCTCCTGTGTACGTGCACGGGATCGCGCCCTTGTCGCGCATCCACGCCACCGCGACGGAGGTGTCCAGTCCTCCCGAGAAGGCGATGCCGACGCGCTCGCCGATGGGCAGGGACTGGAGCACTTTGGACATGGATTCCAGTCTAGTTGCGCGGTGCTCGGCACCCATCCCGTCGTTCAGCCGGAGTGAGACCGCGACCACCACGTCCGGGCCGTGCTCGTGGCGGCGCAGAGCGCGTGATCGCGACGAAAGCTGAAAGTTTGCTGAGAGACTCGCGCGCGCGTATGTCCCCTATTTGGGGGACAAGCTACTGTGACATTCGTCACGCCGGCGCTGGGGGCCGATGACGTGACCGCTGGGGGGCACAAGGGCTGGGGCCAAAGCCTTCCATTTCTGGGAAACCCTCAGGCGCGCCTGACTGCAGCGGGCGCGCCTGAGGCGTTCCGGGGCGCCGCTCACGCCATCGCAGGCTCCTGCTCGGGTGAGGAGGCGGTACCCGGCTCACCCACTCCCGTCCGGCGGCGCCACCACACGACGAGCGCGCCGATGCCGAGGATGACTGCCGCGATCGCGACGATGTACAGCGCGACGCCCGGGTATCCCGCGACGGGTTCGAGGGCCGAGTTGTTCGGGTCGAGGAACGGGTACGGGTACCAGTACGGGGCGCCGGTGGCGGGGTTCACCGTGAGCGGCCCGCGAGCCATCGTGTAGATCGCCCAGAGGATCGGGAACCCGGCGACGACCCAGACCGCCGACCACGGCAGGCGTCGCCGCCGCGGTCCGACGAACACGTCGATGAGCAGGAACGCCGGCCCGATCAGGTGCAGCACCTCGTTCGACCACGGGATCGGCTCGCTCCCCTGCGGGAGTTCGATGTGGCGGAGCAGTGTGTTGTAGACGACCCCCGTCACGACCATGTACGTGCTCACGCACGTGAGCGCGACCGCGAGGGCCGCCGGTTCGGCATCCGCCGTACGGCCGCGTGCCCAGTACCAGATCGCAGCCCACAGCAGCACGAGCGCGGCGGCGGTGTTGGAGAGGATCGTGAAGAAGCCGAAGAAGTTCACGACCGTGACCCCGACGTCGCGCCCGAGCCCCGCGGCCGTGTCGACCGACATCACGAGCTGGGCGACGACCGCCGAGACGATCGCGAGCGCCATCACGGCGCGCGCGGCAGACCAGACCGACGCCATCGTGGTGCTTCGCATGCGCTCACCTTAGCGGCGCAATATGCGCTGATCGGGGGTTTCACGGATGCCGCGCCGTCGTGCCGCGCTGCCGTGCGCCGTTGCGACAGCGCTCTACCGCGCCCGACCCCTCGTCGACGACCGACTCGATCGCGTCGATGACGAGCTCCATCCACGACGCCCACTGCTCGGGGGTGAAGTGCTCGTGCAGGAGCATCGTTGCGTCCACCACGACGTGGGGCCCGGTCTCGCCCGTCGCAGGACGGCGCCTCATGAGGACACCCTGGGCGGGTCATCCGGAGGGCGTCGATAGGATGGGGTGTAACCGTCCGCAAACGGGGGAGAGCCCATGCCAGGCATCGTGATCGTCGGAGTGCAGTGGGGAGACGAGGGCAAGGGCAAAGCCACTGACCTGCTCGGCGATCGCACCGACTGGGTCGTCAAGTTCAACGGCGGCAACAACGCCGGCCACACGGTCGTGATCGGCGACGAGAAGTACGCGCTGCACCTGCTTCCCTCGGGCATCCTGTCGCCGGGCGTGAACGCCGTCATCGGAAACGGCGTCGTCGTCGACCTCGAAGTGCTGTTCGCCGAGCTCGAGGCGCTGCACGCGCGCGGCGTCGACACGTCGCGTCTGCGCGTGAGCGCGAACGCGCACATCATCACGCAGTACCACCGCACGCTCGACAAGGTGACCGAGCGCTTCCTCGGCAAGCGGCAGATCGGCACGACCGGCCGCGGCATCGGGCCGGCGTACGCCGACAAGATCAACCGCGTCGGCATCCGCGTGCAGGACCTCTTCGACGAGAACATCCTGCGCCAGAAGGTCGAAGGCGCCCTCGACCAGAAGAACCACCTGCTGCTGAAGGTCTACAACCGTCGGGCGATCACCGTCGACGAGGTCGTCGAAGACCTGCTGTCGTACGTCGAGCGCCTTCGTCCGCTCGTCGCCGACACGTCGCTGCTGCTCAACGACGCGCTCGACAACGGCGACGTCGTCGTGTTCGAGGGCGGTCAGGCCACGATGCTCGACGTCGACCACGGCACATACCCGTTCGTGACGTCGTCTTCGGCGACCGCAGGCGGCGCCGCGACGGGCGCGGGCGTCGGCCCCAACCGCCTCGACCGCATCGTCGGGATCGTCAAGGCCTACACGACCCGCGTCGGGTCGGGTCCCTTCCCCACCGAGCTGCACGACGAGCAGGGCGACTGGCTGCGCTCGCGCGGCTTCGAGTTCGGCACGACGACCGGCCGCCCGCGTCGCGTCGGCTGGTACGACGCGCCGATCACGCGCTATGCGACGCGCATCAACGGCATCACCGATCTCGTGCTGACCAAGCTCGACATCCTCACGGGGCTCGACCAGATCCCCGTGTGCGTCGCGTACGACGTCGAGGGCGAGCGGTTCGACGACATCCCGGTGAGCCAGTCCGACTTCCACCACGCGAAGCCCGTCTACGAGTACTTCCCGGGGTGGAGCGAAGACATCAGCACCGCGCGCTCGTTCGAGGACCTCCCCAAGGCGGCGCGGGACTATGTGCTCGCGCTCGAGGAGATGAGCGGGACCCGCATCTCGGTCATCGGCGTCGGCGCAGCGCGCGACGCGGTCGTCGTGCGGCACGACCTCATCGACTGACCGTGTCGCAGCCCCGCGGAGCCGTTCACCCGGATCAGGACATCCGGCGGGCGCAGGAGGTTCTGGCGCGGAACCTCCTGTCTGCGCCAGATGTCCTGATTCGGGCGAGGGGGTGGGCCGCATGAGGTTCTGGCTCGGCGGGTACACCCCCGAGATGGAGGGTTCCGCACCGGGCATCGGGGGCCTGCTCGCCGGCGCGCCCGACGATCACCTCGCGGGCGGACCGCTCGCATACACGGGCGGCGTCGTGCGTCCGCGACGCGACAACGGGAACACGGATGCCTCGACGGCACTCGACCCGGCGGCGACGGGCTCGCCGTCTTGGCTCGCCGCCCACCCTCGCCTCGACGTCGTGTACGCCGCTCTCGAGGGGTCCGCCCACGTGGCCGCGTTCCGTCGCGCAGGCGACGCGGAGCTCGAGCACCTCGGCGAGCTCGTTCCCGTGGGTGACATCGTGTGCCACGTCGCGGTCGCTCCGGATGCGTCGTCGCTCGTCGCGTGCGCGTGGGGCGACGGCTCGGTCGTGCGGGTCGCGCTCGACGCCGCGGGGAGGCCTTCACGGCCGGTGACGGCGGCTGCGGCATCCGACCCCTACGGCGACGACTCGGATGCGGGTGACGCGGGTGAGCCGTTCGCCGCCGCCGGCGCGATCGACCTCGCGGCGGCAGCCCGTGCCCTGCGCGAGGCGGCCGGCGAGGAGTACGCCCACCTCGTGCCCGACGTGTCGTCGGCCGCCGGAGCGCGTTTGGGGCGCGATTCCGACCCTGGGGCGGAAGAGATGCGCCCCAAGGAAGGAAACACGCCCCAAACCGCCCAGGAGGAGCCCGAGTCCGAACCCGAACCCGAGCGGACCTCGCGGGCGCACGCGGCGGCGTTCCTCCCGGACGGCCGCATCGCGACGACCGACCTCGGGTTCGACCTCGTTCGCATCTGGCGGGAGACTCCGTCGGGCCTCCGCCTCGACCACGAGGTGAGGCTGCCGAAGGGATGCGGCCCGCGGCATATGGTCGTCCACCCGAGTGGTCATCTGCACGTCGTGACGGAGTTCTCGAGCGAGGTGTTCACGCTCGCGCGCGACCGCGAGGGTCGGTGGCGGGTCGTCGCGGGAACGGCGGCCTCGCCCGCGTCGAGCTTGGGCGACACGGGCGCGGAGCTGGCGATGTCGCGCGACGGACAGTTCCTGTACGCCGGCCTGCGCGGATCGAACACGATCGCGACGCTGCGAGTGCGCGGCGCGGGCGAGACGGTCGAGCCTGTCGCACTCGTCGAGTCGGGCGTCGACTGGCCGCGCCATCACCTCGTCGTGCGCGACACGCTGCTCGTCGCGGGGCAGCGTTCGAACGACGTCGTGTCGCTCACGCTCGACGAGCGCACCGGTGTTCCCGGGCGAGTGCGCCATCGCGCCGAAGCACCCTCGCCGTCGTGCATCCTGCCGGCGCGCTGACCGCCGCGCCGAGTATGGCGAGGCGCTGACCGCCGCGGGCGGCGCCACGCGCCGCCCGCGCAGCTACTCCTTGGCGTCCTGCCGCGGGATGATCACCTGCTTGATGATGAGCAGGATCGACGCCGTCACGGGGATCGCCACGAGCGCGCCGAGCAGCCCGAGCAGCGTGCCGCCGACCAGGGCGCCGATGACCACCAGTGCACCCGGCACCGAGATCGTCTTGTTCATGACGCGGGGCGTGAGCAGGTATGCCTCGATCTGCATATAGACGAGGTAGATCGCGGCGAAGATGAGTGCCGGCACCCACCCCGTGAACAGCGCGATCGTCGTCGCGATGACCCAGTACAGCACCGAGCCGATGAGCGGGATCAGCGTGATCGCGAAGGCGAGCACCGCCATGAGCGCCGGGAACGGCAACCCGAGCACGAGGTGGAGGATGAACGCGACCACCGAGTTGCAGAAGGCGAGGATCACCATCCCCATGAGGTAGCCGCCGATGGAGTCGGTGATCTGCTCGGTCATGCTCGCGACCTTCGCGCGGTTGCGGGCCGGCGCGAAGCGGTTGAACGACTCCTTCATCACGGGCAGCGATGCCAGGAAGTACAGGCTCAGCACGAGCACGATGATGAGACCCGAGATCGTGGTCGCGACCCCCACGCCGAGCCGTAGGATGCCTCCGCCGATCGCCGCGATGTTGGCGGGGTTCGTCAGGAAGCCCTCGACCTCGGTGAGGACCGTGCCGATCTGGTCGCCGACGTTCGCCTGCAGCCATGCGTACATGTCGGATGACTCGAAGGCGTCGACCATGTCGGGGATGGAGCCGATGAACTGGGCGATCTGCGTGACGACCGCGGGGACGATGAGCCACAGGATCACGACCATCACGACGGCGAACGCGGCGTACACGATGACGATGGCCCATGGTCGCTTGACTCTGTGCCGCTCGAACCACCGCACGATCGGGTCGAGGCCGAGCGCCGCGAACAGTGCGAAGACGATGTAGATGATGATCGTCGACAGGTTCGACACGGCGACGCCGAGCACGAACGCGAACAGCCCGCCGAGCGTCAGGAAGAACCCGAGCGCGACCGGATGGTTGATGTGCGCGAGTCGTGCGGGGGGTGAGGGGTGGGGCGGTCGGGTGTCGATGACAGTGACCGCGGATGCGGCATCCGCCGCATCGGTTCCGGCAGCCGGGTCGGCTGCGACGGATTCAGGACCGGGGCTTGCCGTGCCGTCGCTCATGCGAACACTTTAGGACCGCGCCCCGTCGCGGCGCGGGAACCCGAGCGGCCGGTATCGTCGGAGGTCGAGGAGGACGCCATGACAGACGACGCCGACCCGACAGCCACCCTGTTGCGACTGCGGGCCAGTATCGACAACATCGACGCCGCCCTCATCTACCTGCTGGCGGAGCGCTTCCGGTGCACGAAGCAGGTCGGCGAGTTGAAGGCCGAGCACGGTCTGCCGCCCTCCGATCCCGCACGCGAGGAGCAGCAGATCGCCCGGCTCCGCCGCCTCGCCGAAGACGCCGACCTCGACCCCGAGTTCGCGCAGAAGTGGTTCACATTCGTCGTGGCCGAGGTGATCCGTCACCACACCGCCGTCGCAGACGGTCGCTGAGCCGGCGCCGGAAAGACCGGATGCCCCGGCCCGTCTGGGGCCGAGGCATCCGTTGTTCCCCGGGCGAAGCCCGATTCCCGAGGAGTCTCTAGGTGTTCTTCCCCGACACGTTGTGATCACGTGATGTGAGCGAAGACCTCCGGGAACGATGTGGGTAACCACACTCAGATCGTTTCCACGGAGGTCTTCGTGACTCACGCTAACGCGCCATTCACTCCCGAGGGCAGAGCACGC
>NZ_DATMFG010000051.1:0-3208 GCF_035556355.1 Microbacterium sp. | reverse complement strand
TTCTTGCGGATCGTTGTCATGTTTCTCCTTGAGAAGCGTCTACCCGTCGGGTAGATGACCCGGACGGGTCAGGCGCGGGTGGTCTCCCGCACGTCTGTGGTGCCCGCCGACGCCGGGGTCAGCGGGAAGTGGCAGGCGGCGAGCTGGGCGTCGTCGCCCGTGAGCACGGGCAGCACGGTGTCGCAGCGCCGCTGGTCGTCGGCCGACAGCGTGGCGCGCACGGGGCACCGGCTGGCGAAGCGGCAGCCGGGGATCTCCTCGACCGGGCTGGGCAGGTCGCCCTCGAGGACGACCCGCTTGCGGCCGCGCTCGAGCTCCGGGTCGGGCAGCGGCACCGCCGACAGCAGGGCCTGCGTGTACGGGTGCCGCGGGGAGGTGAACACCGCCTCCGTGTCGCCGGACTCGACCACCTGGCCCAGGTACATCACGGCGATGCGGCTCGAGATGTGCCGGATCACGGACAGGTCGTGCGCGACGAACAGGAACGCGACGCCGAGCTGCGCCTGCAGGTCCTCGAGCAGGTTGATGACGCCGGCCTGGATCGACACGTCGAGGGCGGACACCGGCTCGTCGAGCACGATGAGCCGCGGGTTCACCGCCAGGGCGCGCGCGATGGCGATGCGCTGGCGCTGGCCGCCCGAGAACTGCGACGGGAACCGGTCGACGTGGTCCGGGTTGAGGCCCACGAGCTTCATCAGCTCGTCGATGCGGGCGTTCGTCTTCTGCCGCGACCAGCCGTGCACCTTGAGCGGCTCGGCGAGCACGTCGTAGACCGGCATGCGCGGGTCCAGCGAGCTCATCGGGTCCTGGAACACGATCTGCAGGTCGCGTCGTAGCGCCGACCGCTCCGACTTCGAGAGCTCCTCGAGGTTCTTGCCGAGCACGGCGACCCGGCCGCCCTGCGGCGCCTCGAGCTTCATGATCTCGAGCAGCGTCGTCGTCTTGCCGGAGCCGGACTCGCCGACCAGGGCGACCGTCTCGCCGGCCCGGACGTCGAACGTCACGCCGTCCACCGCCTTGACGGTGCCGACCCTGCGGCGCAGGAAGCCGCCCTTGGTGAGCGGGAAGTGCCGCTTGAGGCCCTCGACCTCGAGCACGACCTCGCGCTCCGAGCGCGGCACCGACTCGAGGCTCGACTCGGCGGCCTCTTCCACCTCGTAGGCGTCCTCGAACGTGACGCCCTGCTCGGCGAGCTCGTCGGCGCGCACGCACGCGGCGAGCGTCTCGGGCCGGCCCGCCACGGGCAGCAGGTCGGGCTCGGCCGTGCGGCAGCGGTCCTCGGCCAGCGGGCAACGGGCGGCGAAGGGACAGCCGACGGGCAGGTCGACCAGCGACGGCGGGTTGCCCTGGATGGGGATGAGGCGCCGGTTCTCGCCGCGGTCAGGCCGCGGCACGGCGCCGAGCAGGCCCATCGTGTACGGCATGGCGGGACGGGCGAACAGCTCGTCGACGGGGGCCTGCTCCACCGGCCGGCCGGCGTACATGACGAGGACGTCGTCGGCCACGCCCGCGACGACACCGAGGTCGTGGGTGATCATGACGACGGCCGCGCCGGTCTCGCGCTGCGCCTTCTTGAGGACGTCGAGCACCTGCGCCTGGATCGTCACGTCGAGGGCCGTGGTGGGCTCGTCGGCGATGATGACGTCGGGGTCGTTGGCGATCGCGATCGCGATCATCACGCGCTGGCGCATGCCGCCGGAGAACTGGTGCGGGTACGCCTTGAGGCGCTCGGCCGGGTTGGGGATGCCGACCAGGTCCAGCAGCTCGATCGACCGCTCCCGCACCTGCTTCCGGTTCAGGTCCTGGTGCAGGTCGAGCGCCTCGGCGAGCTGGTCGCCGATGGAGAACACCGGGGTCAGCGCCGACAGCGGGTCCTGGAAGACCATCGCCATCTCGTTGCCGCGGTACTTCGACAGCTCGAGCTCGCTCAGCCCCAGCAGCTCGGTGCCCTTGAGCTTGATGGAGCCCTCGACGCGGGCGTTCTCGTCGAGCAGACCCATGACCGACAGCGACGTCACGGACTTGCCGGATCCCGACTCGCCCACGATGCCGAGCGTGCGCCCGGGCATGAGGTCGAAGTTCACGCCGCGCACGGCACGGACGGTGCCCGCCTCGGACGCGAAGCTCACGTGCAGGTCGCGCACGCTCAGGACGGGGTTCATGCTCGGCCTCCCGACCGCGAGTTCGGATCGATGGCGTCGCGCAGGCCGTCGCCGATGAGCTGCACGGAGAACGTGAGCAGCACGAGGGCGATCGACGGCGCGATCAGCACCCAGGGCGCGGTGAGGACGACGCTCTGCCCGGCCTGGAGGATGGTGCCGAGCGAGGTGTCGGGGGCCTTGATACCGAGGCCCAGGAAGGACAGCGCCGTCTCGGAGTTCACCGCGGAGACCACGCCGAGCACGGTCTGGATGATGAGCACGGACCCGAGGTTCGGGATGAGGTGCCGGCGGATGATCGTGAACGACCGCACGCCCATGTACTTCGCGGCGTGCACGTAGTCGAGCTCGCGCAGCGACAGCGTCAGGGTGCGCAGCACGCGGGCGTACCCGATCCAGCCGAACACCGTGATGCCGAGGGTGAGCCACAGCCAGCCGTTGGCGCCGGACGACGACCGCACGATCATCGCGATGAGCAAGAACGACGGGATCACGAGCAGCATGTCGAGGATCCACATGCCGACGCGCTCCACCCAGCCCTCGAAGAACGCGATGGTGGTGCCGACGATGGCGGCGATCACCGTGATCGCCACCGACGACAGGATGCCGATGGCGAGCGAGCGGCCGAGGCCTCGCGCGACGAGGGCGAAGACGTCGGACCCGCCCGTCGTCGTGCCGAACCAGTGCTCGGCCGAGGGGGCCTGCGCGAGGGCGAGGAAGTCCGGCTCGTCGTAGCCCCACTGCGCGATGCGCGGGCCCACGAACGCGAACACGACGAGCAGCACCAGCATCACGAGCCCGACGACGGCGGACGGGCGGCGCGCGAAGCGACGGGCTATGAGGGTGAGGCGCCCGGTGCGCCGCAGCCCGGTGCTCTGCTCCTCCTCCCCCGTGAGGACGGCGGCGGAGGTGACGGTCAGCTCGGAGTCAGCCATGTGTCCAGCCCTCTCAGCTGATCCGGATGCGCGGGTCGAGCCACGCGACCACGACGTCGGCCAGCAGCGCGCCCACGAGCGCGCACACGCCCGCGAACGCCGCGATGCACGTCG
>NZ_DATMFG010000050.1:0-9513 GCF_035556355.1 Microbacterium sp. | reverse complement strand
AGGCTCGCCGGACGCGGCGAGAGTGTCGAGTCGGCGTCGCGCTCGTCCATTCCCGTCGGGTCGAGCAGGAGTTCTTGAACCATTCGAATACCCTTCATCGCGGTTCCCGTGGTGGCGCGGATCAATCTGCCATGGGCCCGGCGGACGGATGCATCCGGATTTCACCATGCGAAAAAATCCGTTCCCGCCCAGCCCGCTCCGCGAGAAGATCCCGGAGGCTGGAGCGACACCGGCCCCCAGTCCGCACAGGCAGCCCGCGAAGGAGCGAATGCATGACGGTTCCGCACTACAGCGACCTCTGGCGGGGGATCGCGCAGACCGCACCCGACCGGCCCGCGATCGTCACGCGCGATCGCCGGCTCACGTGGGCGGAGTTCGCCCGCGAATCCGGGGCGATCGCACGCCATCTCACCGAGGTGACGAGGCTGCGCCCGCACGATGCGGTCGCCCTGCTGCTGTACAACCGTCCCGAGCACCTGACCGTCATGTGGGGCTGCCTCGCCGTCGGCGTCGCGCCCGTGGCGATCAACTACCGGTACCGCGCCTCCGAGGTGCGGGCTCTGCTCATCGACTCGGATGCGCGCGTGCTCGTCGTTCCGACTTCGCTCGGCGCGCTCGGGGCCGAAGCCGCGGAGGGTCTCGACATCGAGGTCATCACCGTCGACGACGGCGGCGACGAGCTGCCCGGGGCGACGCGCTACGCCGACATCATCGCGGCCGGCGGCGAGCTTCCCGAGCGGGCGCCGCGCGGTGCCGACCTGCGCCTGTACACGGGCGGCACGACGGGCGCGCCCAAGGCGGTCGTGTGGGACCTCGACACGCTGCTCGCCGCGCGCCGGCAGTCGACGTGGGGCATCATCGGCGTCACGCCGCCCGAGAGCCTCGACGAGGCGGTGGCGATCGCGATCGACCCGGCCACCCCGCGGGTTACGACCCTCCCGCTGAGCCCGCTCCTGCACGGAACGGCCCAGTCCACCACGATGGGCACGCTCGCCCTCGGCGGCACGATCGCCCTGCTGCCCCAGCCGAGCCTCGACGTCGAGGCCGCGTATCGTCTCGCGATGGACGTGAAGGCGACGCGCCTCATCGTCGCGGGCGACGCCGTCGCGCTCCCCCTCGTCGAGGTCGCCGAGCGCGAGGCGGGGCTCCCTCACGTCGATTCCGTCCTCAGCTCGGGCATGCGGTTCAGCGACGACGTCAAGCGCAGGCTCCACGCGCTCGGCGACCTGCAGATCGTCGATCTGCTCGCGTCGAGCGAGGGCGGCCCCTTCGCGTTCGGCATCACGCGGCACGCCGACGACCTCCCCGCCCGGTTCGTGCTGACGCCCGACGCGGTGCTCCTCGATGAGGAGTTCGAGGAGATCACCGTCGAGCCCGGCGCCCTCGGACTGCTCGCGTACCGGGGCATCCTCCCGCGCGGCTACTATCGCGACCCCGAGAAGACCGCGAAGACGTTCCGCGAGATCCGCGGCCGCCGCTACGTCATCCCGGGCGATTGGGCCCGCGCGCGCGGCGACGGCACGATCGAGCTGCTCGGCCGGCTCGCGGCGGTGGTCAACACGGGCGGTGAGAAGGTGTTCCCCGCCGAGGTCGAGGAGGTGCTGCTGGCGCATCCGGATGTCGACGACGCCGTCGTGTTCGGCCTGCCCGACCGCCGCTTCGGCGAGGTGGTGTCGGCGATGATCGCGCCATCCGCCGGCGCCGAGATCGACGTGCCCGCGCTGCTCGCGTTCGTCGACGAGCGCCTCGCCGGCTACAAGAAGCCGCGGCACGTGTTCGTGCGGCCGAGCCTCGAGCGCTCCCCCACCGGCAAGGTGGTGCTCGAGAAGGTGAAGGCGGATGCCGCGGCCGAGCTCGAGCGCCGCGCGAGGCTCACGGCAGCCGGTTGAGGGCCGGCTGCGAGACGAGGGCCTCTCGCGAGACGAGGGCCTCTCGCGAGACGAGGGCTTGTGCGGCCACGATCCCCTCGTCTCGCGGGATCCCCTCGCGCGGTGACGGGCGCGTTGGCACGCGAGCTCAATCGAGGTGCCGGATCCGCTCCCACAGCTCGTCCCAGGAGCCCTCGGGACCCGAGCACACCGTGAGGGGCACCCCCTCCTCCTCGTTGTCGACACCGACGCCGTTGTCGAGCGTGCCGACGACGTCGCAGCGCTCGAAGATCCGGTCCGCCCACCGACCCTGCCCCCCGACGAAGAGCACGGTCTCGACATCGTCGGGTGGCGGCCCGAGGTCGGCGAGCGCGTTGTGGCCGCTGTACACGGGCGGCAGGTCGACGCCGAACCGGTCGAGCGCACCGGCCTCGCCGTAGTTCGACGTGATGATCGCGTCGACGGATGCCGCGGCATCCGTCACCTGTTCGGTGTACCGCTCCCACCCCACCTGGTCGGCGGCGGCCGAGTTGATCGACGCCACCCCGACCTCGCCCGCGACGCGCACGGGCAGGACGGGCAGCGCCGCCACGGCGCACGTGAGCGCATTCACCGCCAGCAGCGTGAAGACGAGGATGCGCCGCGCACCCGTGCGACACCACTCCGCCACGAGGACAGAACCGATCGCGGTGAGGACGGCGAGCACCCCGGCGGTGTAGTAGAACTGCGCGCCGGCGACGAAGACGAACACCACCACGACGACGAAGGTCGCCACGAGGAACCGCAGGGGTCGCCACGCCGGTCGGCGGAAGATGCCGACGATGGCGCTCACCCAGAAGACCGCCAGCACGGGACCCACGAGCAGGATCAGCATGGGCCACATGAGGATGCGCACCTCGTCGGCGTTGTTCTCGCTCAGGGCCGCGCCCATCGCGAGCTGCGGCCACCCATGCGTGATCTGATAGACGGCGTTCGGCAGGGCGAGCAGCCCCGCGATCGCGACGCCGCCCCACAGCCGGCCCGACGCGAACCAGCGCCGCGGGCCGAAGATCGCGAGCCCTGCGGCGATCCCCACCATGAGGATCACGATGAGCAGCTTGTTGAACGTGCTCGCGCCGACGACCGCGCCCGCCGCGAGCCACCACCGCCCGTCGTCGCGCAGCACCGCCCGGATCGCGAACAGCAGGGCGGCCGGCCACACGACGAGGTCGAGGCTCGCGGTCAGGAGCAGGTGGCCGAACATGAGCGTGAGCGTCGCCCCGGCCATGCCCCACGCGGTGAGCGCCTGCGCGAGACGCCCACCGCCGACTTCGCGCGCGATGAGCGCGAGGAGGAGGACGGATGCCACGGCGAACAGCAGCGGGAACACGCGCAGTGCGATCACCGAGTCGCCGAACAGCGCGATCGACGCACGCGCGATCAGCGGTGTCAGAGGCGGCTGGTCGGTGTAGCCCCACGCCGGCGCGAGCATGCGGAAGTACAGCTCGTCGCGGTGGTACCCGTACTGCGACGACGTGAGGGCGAGCACGCCCGCGAGCGCCATCATGGCCCCGACGACGGGGGCGGCGGCCAGGCGCGGTCGCGTGACGGTTCGCGGCTCGTCCAGGGCGGTCACGACGCCACGCTATCGGGACGCGCGGACGCTCTCATCCCTCAGGCGGCGGATGCGGCATCCGTGTCAGCCGGCCGCGTCCACGTAACCCGCCTCGCGCAGCACGCGCGAGATGCCGTTCGCGGTGATGCGCACGAGGTGCACCATGTTCTTGCCGTCGACATCGGCCTCGGTGAGCGCGAGCGACACGGCGGCGACGACGTGTCCTTCGGGGCCCCACACCGGTGCGGCGACGCCGATGTGGATGAGGTCGACCTGCCGATCGCTCACCGCGAAGCCCTGGCGGCGGATGTCGTCGAGCGCCTTCTCGAGGTCTTCGCGACGGGTGTAGGTGTTCGTCGTGAACGCCTCGAGCGGGCCGCTCAGCACCTCTTCGCGGATGTCTTCCGGTGCGTGCGCGAGCAGCACCTGACCGATCGCCGTCGCGTGCAGCGGATACCGCCCGCCGACGAGCGGTCGCCGCACGCGTCGCCGCGGGCTCTGGAACCGGTCGATCGACACGAGCTCGGTGCCCTCGCGGATCGCGAGGTGCGACGCGTAGCCGGTGGTCTCGTAGAGGTCCTGCATGAACGGCCGCGCGAGGCGCTGCAGCCCGACCGACCGCGGTGCGAGCGACGCGACCTCCCACAGTCGCAGACCGATGCGGTAGCGGCTCTCGCCGTCGCGCTCGAGGGCGCCCCACTCCGCGAGGCGCTGCACGATCCGATAGCACGTCGCGATCGGCAGACCCGTGCGGCGGCTGATGTCGGAGAGCGACTGGCGCACCCGGCCGCCCTGGAACGTGCCGAGGATCAGGAACGCGCGGTCGATGACCGACTTGGGCAGCTCGGATGCCGCATCCGCGGTCTCCTCGACCTCGGGAGCATCGTCGTCGATTCGCTCGGCCACCCGTCGATTATCGCCCAGCGGAAAGGGTGGGCGGCGCGTGCGGATGGCCGAGCGAACGTGACCGATACGCCCGGGCCGGCGCGTCAGGCGACGGCGAGGATGCCGAGCGCGAGCACGAGCGCACCGGCGAGCGCGAGGCCGAACTCGGTCAGGACGAGGTGCGTCTTGCCGAACTTCACCGCGAGCATGTTGGTGAGCGAGTGCGCCGGGATCGTGGCGAGCACGAGCCACGGCTGCGCGAACAGCAGCAGCGTGAAGCCGAGGTGCAGTGCTGTCGCGCTCAGGCGCTCGAGCAGCGACCACAGCGGGTTCTGCGTCTTGAGCATGCCCTGCGACTCGAGGAGCTCCCGCGCCTCGACGGACTTCGGGTCGTCCTTGGTCATGAGCCCGGCGATCGCGAGGACGTTCACGGCGATGATGACGACTTCGATGGTCGCCCAGCCGTAGCCGAACCACGCCGCCTCCTGCACCGCGTGGACGGTCAGCAGCACGAGGATGACCCGCACGATCTCCTCCGCAGGCCCCGAGAACCAGCCGACGAGACGCGCCGTCGCCTCCTGGCTCAGACGACGGCTCGCGATCAGTGCGATCGGCTGCCGAAGCACGAGGGCGGCGAGCCATCCGCCGGCGCCGATGAGCATCGGCCACAGCACGGGCGCGCCGGTGACGGCGAGCATCACCGCGAGCGCGACGATCGGCGCGGGCACGAGGACGAGCGCCGTGAGACGGATGCGGGCTGCCTGCCGCTGCGGAGCGAGGACGGCGGTCATACGGGATCTCCTGTCTTTCGGTCGACCGGCATCGTCACGGTCGAGAGCAAGCGGGGTGTTCGGTCGGGTGTCAGGTCGTTGTCGGCGCGCGCGGCGATCGCCGCGCGGATCTCCGTCAGCAGGTCTCGGAGCTCGTCGTCGGTGAGGTTGAGCACGACCTCGCGATAGCCGACGCCGTCCTTCGCGAGGTCCACGGTCGGCCGCTGCAGGTACCGGCCGAACTCGTCGAGCAGACCGCCGATGTACGTCGCGAAGTATCGGAAGTGGTCTTCGGGCATGGCCTGCTCGAACGCCTCCTGCGAGAGGATCGCCTGCGGGCCGAGCGCGTACGTGCGCTCAGCGGTGCCCCGAACCTTCCGCTCCGAGACGACAGTGATGATCCCCGCGTCCAGGAGAAGCCCGAGGTGGCGGTACAGCGTGGCCTGCGGGATGTCGCTCACCCGTTCGGCGAGCTCCCTCGTCGTGAGCTGCACGCCCGCCAGCGCCCGCACGATCGCGAGACGCTGCGGATGCAGCAGCACGTCCGGTGCGCGCTCGTTTGTTCCCATAGTTTGGAATGTTATCAGACTCGATAACCAACCGCGCGCACGCGGGACTATTCGAGACCCAGCGTCGCAGCCACCGCCTCGGGAACCGTCACGTGTCCCACTGTCCAGTCAAGCGCCTGGTGCACGCCCGGGTCGCGAGGCATGCTCGAAGCATGAGCACACCGGACTGGGTCACGCATCCCGAGCTCGTCGAATGGGTGCAGAAGATGGCCGAACTCTGCACACCCGCCGACATCCACTGGTGCGACGGGTCGGATGAGGAGTACGACCGCCTGTGCGAAGAGCTCGTCCAAGCGGGGACGTTCATCCGGCTCAACCCCGAGAAGCGGCCGCGGAGCTTCCTCGCCCGAAGCGACGCGAGCGATGTCGCGCGCGTGGAGGAGCGCACCTTCATCTGTGCGCGCAGCGAGGAGGACGCGGGCCCCACCAACAACTGGATGGAGCCGAAGAAGATGAAGGGGATCCTGCGCGACCTCTTCAGCGGGTCGATGGCCGGCCGCACGATGTACGTGGTCCCGTTCAGCATGGGCCCGATCGGCTCGCCCATCGCGCAGCTCGGCGTGCAGATCACCGACTCGCCCTACGTCGTGGTGAGCATGAAGATCATGACCCGCATGGGACGCGCGGCTGCCGAAGCGCTCGGAACGGACGGCGAGTTCGTGCCGTGCATGCACACCGTCGGCGCTCCGTTGAAGGAGGGCGAAGCGGATGTGCCGTGGCCGTGCAACCCGGACGAGAAGTACATCGCGCACTTCCCCGAGACCCGCGAGATCTGGTCGTACGGCTCCGGATACGGCGGGAACGCCCTGCTCGGCAAGAAATGCCTCGCCCTGCGCATCGCGTCGACGATGGCGCGTGACGACGGATGGCTCGCCGAGCACATGCTCATCCTGGGCGTGACCGACCCCGAGGGCGAGAAGACGTATGTCGCGGCGGCATTCCCGAGTGCGTGCGGCAAGACGAACTTCGCGATGCTCGTCCCCCCGAAGGCGATCGCCGAGAAGGGGTGGAAGGTCACGACGGTCGGCGACGACATCGCGTGGATCAAGCCCCGTGAGGACGGCACGCTCGTGGCGATCAATCCCGAGGCGGGGTACTTCGGCGTTGCGCCCGGCACGTCGTACTCGACGAACCCGAACGCGATGGAGTCGATGCGCTCGGACACCATCTTCACGAATGTCGCCCTCACCGACGACGGAGACGTCTGGTGGGAGGGCATGGACGGTCCGCCGCCCGCGCACGCGATCGACTGGCAGGGGAACGACTGGACGCCCGAGTCGGGCACGAAGGCGGCGCATCCGAACTCCCGCTTCACGTCGCCCGCGACGCTCAACCCCGCACTCGACGAAGCCTGGGACGACCCCCAGGGCGTGCCGCTGCGCGCCTTCATCTTCGGCGGCCGCCGCGCGGGCACCATCCCGCTCGTGGTGCAGAGCTTCAACTGGGCGTTCGGCGTGTACATGGCCGCCACGATGGGATCCGAGACGACCGCCGCCGCATTCGGGAAGCAGGGCGTGGTGCGCCGCGACCCGTTCGCGATGCTGCCGTTCGCGGGCTACCACATGGGCGACTACATCAACCATTGGCTCGCACTCGGGCGGAAGGTGCGCAATGCGCCGCGCATCTTCGAGGTCAACTGGTTCCGCCGCGACGCCGACGGCAACTTCCTGTGGCCGGGTTTCGGCGAGAACATGCGCATCCTGCAGTGGATCGTCGCCCGATCCCGCGGCAAGGCGATGGCGATCGAGAGTCCCCTCGGGTGGATGCCCCGCTACGAGGACATCGACTGGGACGGCCTGGACTTCTCGGAGGAGGACTTCTTCGCCTGCATGGCGATCAACCGCCGCGACTGGACAGCCGAGCTGCTCGACGTCGAGGAGCTGTTCATGAAGCTCTACACGCGCCTGCCCAAGGAGATGGAGATGATCCGGTCGCTCACGACGAGCGCGCTGTGGCGCTCGCCGAAGCAGTGGGAGCTGAACTACGACCCGACGTGATCACTCGTCGAGCGGGATGCTCCGATCGGGGATGTGCGCCGACGTGCCGGCGTCGTCGAGCAGCAGCGCGAGTGCGCGTCGGGTCGCCGCGAGAAGGTCGTCGCCGATGACCGCGCGAACGCGCTCCTCGAACTGAGCGCGGGCGCGCCTCGCGGTGTCGATGACCTCGCGACCGGCATCCGTCAGTCCCACGATCTTCGCCCGTCGATCATCGGGCGACACACGTCGCGACACGAGCCCGAGCCGCTCCAACTCGGCCACGTGCTTGGACGCCCCCTGCTGCGTGATGCGCAGGTCGGCCGCGAGCGCCGTGATCGTCTGATCCCCCGCCAGCAGACGCTGGAACACGTACCCGTGCGCGCGCGTCACGTGGTAGCCGCGAGCGCGCACCGCCTCGATCACCGACCGCTCCGCGAGCGACCCGGCGAGCGACAGAAGGGTGGCGGCGTCGAGGTCTCGCGCCGAGGTGGGGGCATCCGTCGCCATGGTCCCCAGTTTACACAACTATGGTTGTGCAATACTGGCCACATGGCCACCACAGAACGGATGCTGCACAAGCGCGCCGACGTCGAAGAGGTCGTGCGCCGCTACTACCGGATCGTGTCGGACCTCTCCTCCAGCGAGGAGGACCTGCGGGCCGTGCTCGCGCCCGACGTCGAGATCGTCGAACACCCCAACGCCCTCGTGCCCGCCGGTGCGATGCGCGACCTGGCGCAGACGCTCGAGGGATTCAGCCGCGGCAAAGCCCTGTTGCGCGAGCAGGAGTTCACGGTGCACGACGTCATCGTCGACGGCGACCGCGCGGCGGCGCGGGCGACATGGCGCGGGGTGATCGGGGCATCCGTCGGTCCGTTCCACGAAGGTCAGGAGCTCGTCGCCCACGTCGCTGCCATGCTCACCGTGCGCGACGGCGCGATCGTGCACCACGAGACGTTCGACTGCTACGAGCCGTTCGCGACCGCATCGGCGTGAGTCCGCCGACAGCGCCGCCGTGTCCCCGGTAGGTGCGACGATCCGCACAAGCGGATCGGCAGGAGGGGACGGATGCGGGGCGAGGCGACCGTGCTGCATGCCGACCTCGACGCCTTCTACGCCTCGGTCGAGCAGCGCGACGAGCCCGAGCTCCGCGGGCGGCCCGTCATCGTCGGCGGCGGCGTCGTGCTGGCCGCCAGCTACGAGGCGAAGGCCCGCGGCGTGCGCACCGCGATGGGCGGCAGACGGGCGCGAGAGCTGTGCCCGGACGCCGTTGTCGTCCCGCCCCGCATGGAGGCGTACTCGGCCGCCAGCAAGGCCGTGTACGAGATCTTCCGCGACACGACGCCGTACGTCGAGGGGCTCTCGATCGACGAGGCGTTCCTCGAGGTGGGGGGCCTGCGGCGCATCGCGGGCACGCCCGAGCAGATCGCGGTGCGCCTGCGCCAGCGGGTGCGAGCCGAGGTCG
The DNA here is from genome assembly GCF_035556355.1 of Microbacterium sp. GTDB lineage: Bacteria > Actinomycetota > Actinomycetes > Actinomycetales > Microbacteriaceae > Microbacterium. The sequence continues at coordinate 389 of NZ_DATMFG010000050.1, read as the reverse complement.
GACTGGCGATCTCCGTCGGCGTCGCCCGCACCAAGTTCCTCGCGAAGGTGGCGAGCGCGGTCAGCAAGCCGGACGGCCTGCTCGTGGTCGAGCCCGAGCAGGAGCAGGCGTTCCTGCTCCCCCTTCCGGTGGAGCGGCTGTGGGGCGTGGGCGCGGTCACGGCCGAGAAGCTGCACCGTCTCGGCATCCGCACGGTCGGTCAGCTCGCCGATCTGGAGGCCGCGACCACCGAGCGCCTCTTGGGGAAGGCGGCCGGCGCCCACCTTCACGCGCTCGCCCGCCTGCGCGATCCACGTCCCGTCGACACGACGCGGCGCCGCGGCTCCATCGGCTCGCAGCGCGCGCTGCGCAGCCGTCCGCGCACACCTGAGGAGCTGGACCTCTTCCTC
>NZ_DATMFG010000049.1:0-36537 GCF_035556355.1 Microbacterium sp. | reverse complement strand
TCCTCAGGACGACGCCGCCGATGCCGAGCGCCGCTCCGATGAGGCCGCCGATGAGCAGGTTGAGCCGCGTGTTCGGCGAGGACGGCGCATCCGGCGGGAGCGCGTCGCGGACGGGGGTGAGGTGAACCGGGCTCGATGCGGGTTCGTCGTCGTCGACGGATTCGAGGGTCTCGACCGTCGTGGCGAGCGATGCGGCCACGGCGTTGGCGGTGTCGGCGGCGCGGTCCGGATCCGTGTCGGTCACGGTGATCGTGATCAGGAACGTGTTCGGCACCGTCGTCGCCTGCACGCGCGGAGCGAGGTCGGGGGCGTCCTCGTCGAGCCCCAGCTGCTCGATCGCCGGATCGAGCACGATCGGCGTCGACACGAGGCTGGCGTAGGTCGCGACGCGCGACTGCGCGAAGCTCGCGCCCTGCTCGAGCTCGGCGATGCTGCCACCTGCCTGGCTCGAGACGAACACGGTGCTCTGCGCACGGTACTCCGGCGTGCGGGTGAGCGACCAGGCGAGGGCCACCGCGATCCCCAGCAGCGTCGCCGCGAGGATGATCCCCCAGTTCCTGCGCAGAATCCGGACGTATTCCCTGAGCTCCATGTCGCCTCTCGGTCCGGTGGTTCCGGGTATTGTGCCACACCGCGAGGCGACATCCCGGTGCTCAGACGGTGACGGCGCCCCGCACGGTCTCGGCGGCGACGCGGATCGCGGGGACCAACTGCGCGCCGCACGCCACGTACGCGTGCCACTCCCGTCCGTACGGGTCGGGAACGTCGTCCTCGTCGGGGTCCACGGGCTGCGGCACGAGGCCGCGATGCAGGGCGAGCTCGCGGGCCATCGCGCGGACGCGCCCGGACGGCGAGTCGCCGGCGGATGCCGCCGCCTGCAGCTCCTCGCGCGGCACCGCCCGCGCGAGACGGGCGAACTCCCGCACCGTGAACGTCGCGTGCACGCGCGTCGGCGCGATCTCGACGACCGCCCTGCGCTGGTCGCGGTCCATCGTGAGGATGAGGTCAGGGCGCGTGAGCTGACCTTCGTCGAGGCGGCGGGCGCGGTGCATCCGGATCTCGTCTGGTCCGACCCCGAGCCGTTCGGCGAGGCGCACGGCGTCGGGTGCCATCGCGTCATGGTCGCGTGCGTGCGTGCCTGCGCTCTCGACCCGCGCGCCGACGTCGCCGAGCGCGCGCCGGAGGAGCTGTGCGGCGAGCGGAGAGCGGCAGATGTTGCCGGTGCACACCGTGAGGATCTCGATCATGCGGGCGGTGCCCTCTCGGGGAGGTTGAGAAATCCTTGCGGAAATCTGAATGATACCTGTTGATTCCGTCTGGGGTGGAGTAGCATGACGGCACTCCGGCGGTCAAGGGCCGCGCCAGCGGAGGCACTGCGGCAGAGAACTGGGGATCTCACATGCTGAAGAAGATTGTTTCCGTCATCGGTATCAGCGGCGCCCTCATCTTCATGGCGGCGAGCGCTGCGACCGCGGACACGTACCCACCGGACGTCACGTGCACTGTGCAGGCGCCGACGATCACGCCCGGGCAGTCGACGGTCATCGAGTGCGGCGGCGACGGCACGGTTCCCGCGGGAACGACCGCGGTGTTCACCGTGAGCGGCGCCGGCGTGTCGGCCTCGTCGCTCTCTTCGCTGTTCGCGGCGGTCGGCACGACGCAGGTCACAAAGACAGCCGATGGCAACGGCAACCTGTCGGCGACCTTCACGGCGCCGCAGGTGACCGGCACCCACAACTACACCGTGAGTGTCGCCGACACCGCCGGAACGTTCGCTGCCACCGCGTCCATCACCGTCAACGGGCCCAGCGGGGGCGAAGGCGCCGCCGGCGGCGGTCTGTCGACCACGGGTGGCACGGTGCCGGCGGCGCTGATCTGGGGCGGCATCGGTGCGCTCGGCATCGGCGGCATCGCCATCGCGGCGGCGCTCGCGCGGCGTCGTGCCCGCGGACAGTAGAGGCACCTCGACGAGCCCGTCGCGCGAAGGCACCCGTCGCGACGGGCTCGAGCCGCGCCCGCACCGGCTGCGTCGCGCCCGGTACGAGCTCCCGGGCCTCGCCCTCGGGATCGCCGCCGTCGCGTGGGCGCTGACGGCGGCCGCGGCGGCGACGGCGCAGCTCTTCACCGGCTGGCCGCCCGTCGCGCTGGCGGTCGCCCTCGTCGTGCTGACGATGACGCCCCTCGCGCTCGCCGTCGCGATCGCGGGCCGGCGGTCCCGCGACGGCGCGGGTGCGCCGGCGGGCTTCGTGCGCGGGTCGTGGACGGATGCGGTGCTCGGGGCGTTCGCGGGACTCGTCGTGCGCGCGCTCGTCGAGCTCGTCGCGCCGACAGGCGGCGCATCCGGTCTCGCGCCTCCGGCGCCCGCGCTCGCGGTCACGCTCATCGCGGCGGTGCTCATCGCGCCGATCGTGGAGGAGGCCTACTTCCGCGGTCTCGTCCAGGGCGCCGCGAGCGACGTGCTCGCGAACCGCATGGGACGACGGTCGATGGCGGTCGTCGCCGTCGCGATCTCGACCGCGGCGTTCGTCGCGATGCACGCGATCGTGGGAGGGCTGCAGCCGGCGCTCCTGCTGGGGGTGACGCTCACCGGCATCGCGTGCGGCACGCTGGCCGCGGTGACAGGGCGGATCTGGGCCCCGATCGCCGCGCACGTCGTGTACAACGGCGTGGGCGCGCTGGTTCTGCTCGTGCAGCTCTGACGGTGCGGGTGGGCCTGTGTCGACCTAGTCGGCGGACCCGTCGCCGCCGGTGCCCGTATCGGAGCCCGTCGCGGATGCCGCGGCCCGGCGCCTCACGAGGACAGCCGCGGTGACGCCGGCGGCTGCGACCGCGGCGCCGATCGCCACCGTCGCGATCACGGGCGTCGCCGCGCCGTCGTCCTCGCTCGCCGGAGCGCCGTTCTCGGACGGTGAGGGCGCCGGCGTCGGGTCGTCGGTGCGCGGCTCCGTCGTCGGCTGCGGCGCGGTCGGGCTGGCGGACGGATCCGGCTTCGGCGCGGGAGTCGACGGCGCACCCGGCTCTCCGGGCGCCGGCGCGGGCGTCGGAGCGGCCGGCGGCGCGCTCGGGCCGGGCTGCTCAGGCTGCGACGGCCTCGGTGCCGGAGTGGACGGTCGGCCGCCCGGCGGATCGGTGGGCTGCGCCCCGCCGCAGATCATCGCGCCCCCCGAGAACACGCAGCCGGGCGTCGGCACCGGCTCGGAGCGATCGCCCGCCGGCGCGATGAGCCCCGTGCCTGCGAGCACGACGAGCACGGTGCCGAAGAGAACCCCCATGCGTTCACGATAGTCCCGGCCAGCCGCAACGCCAGCGAAAGTGTGCGGAATCTTCGGGAAAGCCTCAGCAGAAGGTAGAACTGCGAGCAGGATTGCGCCTATCTTGTCTCCCACACGGAGTCTGGGGGCCGGTATGGGGAACACGGCGACGCGCGAGCGTGCGAAGGAATCACGGGGGCGGCGCATCGCGATCACGGCGGGGATCATCCTCGTGTGGGTGGTGATCTTCCTCGCGGGAGGGAGGGCGTTCAGCCAGCTCAACGACCTGGGGACGAACGACCGCGTGCAGTTCCTGCCCGACAGCGCGGAGTCGACCCAGGTCGATCGGCTCGACGACGAGTTCAGGGTGAAGGGCTACAGCTACGCCGTCGCGGTGCTCACGTTCGACGAGCCCCTCGACGAGCGCGAAGTGCCGTTCATCGAACGGCAGATCCAGCGGATGCCCCCCATCGACGGGCTCGCGCTGTTCCGCTCGACGCCGCTCATCGTGGCGGACGACGGCCTCGCGGCGGAGTTCGTCATCCCGGTCGACTCGCAGGGCGCGCTCGATGAGACGGTGTCGCTGCTGCGCGCCGGGCTGCAGACCGCCGTTCCCGAGGCGACGGGCGTCTACATCACGGGCGGCGCCGGATTCGCGGCCGACATCATCGCCGCATTCGCCGGCATAGACGGGCTGCTCCTGCTCGTCGCCCTCGGGGCGGTCCTGCTCATCCTGATCGTCGTCTATCGATCGCCGCTGCTTCCGCTCATCGTGCTCTTCACGAGCCTGTCGGCGCTGTGCGGGGCGGTCCTCGTCGTCGCGGGCCTCGCGCGCTCGGGCGCAGTCCTGCTCGCGGGGCAGACGCAGGGGATCCTCCTCATCCTCGTGGTGGGCGCGAGCACCAACTACGCGCTGCTGTACATCAGCCGCTACGGCGAGGCGCTCGCGGCCGGCCGGACGAGGTGGGAGGCCACGCGCGATGCCCTGCGCGGGTCGTGGAAGGCCATCCTCGCCTCGGGGCTCACGGTCATCGCGGCGCTCATGGTGCTCCTGGTCAGCGAGCTCGACTCGAACCGCACGCTCGGGCCGATCGCGTCGATCGGCATCGCGTTCGCGCTTCTCGCATCGTTCACGCTCCTGCCCGCCCTGCTGCTGTGGGCCGGCAGAAGGGCGTTCTGGCCGCGGAGGATCGTGGCGCGGCATCCGCATGAGGACCCCACGGACGGACCGGGGCTGTGGCCGCGCCTCGCGCGGTCCGTGGCGCACCGCCACCGTGGCGTCTGGATCGTGACCGGCCTCGCGCTCGTCGCCATGTCGTTCGGCCTGACGCAGCTGCGCGCCGACGGCGCACCGTCGAGCCAGTACGTCATCGGCGAGTCGCAGGCGCGCGACGGGCTCGCCGTGCTCGCGGAGCATTACCCCGCGGGCTCGGGAACGCCCGCGGTGGTCGTCGTCGAGGCGTCTCGGATGCTCCAGGTGACCGAGGCGATCCTCGGGGTGGACGGCGTGGATCACGTCCGTGTGGCGACACTCGGAGGCCCGACGCCGATCACGCCCGACGGCGTGCAGCCGTTCGCATCGGGGGCGGGTATCGCGCTCGCTCCGCTCGTCGTCGACGGACGCGTGCTGCTCGAGGCGACCCTCGACCACGCACCCGACACGCCGCAGGCGGAGTCCGTCGTCCGGACGCTCCGCGCCGCGCTGGACGATGTCGGCCGGGACGTGCTCGTGGGCGGGCAGACGGCGATCGACATCGATGCGAACGAAGCCGCCCTGCGCGACCGCGCGATCATCATCCCGCTCGTGCTGCTCGCGATCTTCGTCGTGCTCGTCGCGCTGCTGAGATCGCTCGTCGCGCCCGTCATCGTGATCGGCAGCGTCGCGCTGTCGTATGCGGCCGCTCTCGGCGTGTCCGCGATCGCGTTCAACGAGGTCTTCGGGTTCACCGGGGCCGATCCGACGGTGCCGCTGTTCGCGTTCGTGTTCCTCATCGCGCTCGGCGTCGACTACAACATCTTCCTCATGGCCAGGGCGCGGGAGGAGACCGTTCTGCACGGCGCGCGCACGGGCATCCTCAGGAGCCTCGTGCTCACCGGCGGCGTCATCACCTCGGCCGGCATCGTGCTGGCGGCGACCTTCGCCGCGCTCGGTGTGCTGCCGCTGCTGTTCATGGCGCAGATCGCCTTCATCGTGGCGTTCGGGGTGATCCTCGACACGTTCGTCGTGCGCACGCTCCTCGTGCCCGCGCTCGTCTACGACGTGGGTGCGAGTGCGTGGTGGCCGAGCGCGCTCTCGAGGCCGTCGGCATCCGTGGAAAGCCCGCAGGAGGCGCGGGAGACCGTCTCGGTCTGACCCTGGAGCGGGTCGCGCGACGCCCGCGAAGACCCTGTTGCAGGCGGCCGCAGCGGGGGAGTTCGCCTATGCACGGATGCCTGAAGCTCGTCTGAACCCAGTCTGAACTTTTCGTGCGAATTACCTTGTCATTGGGTGGAGATTCCTGTATGAATCAACCAGCGCCGGTTGGGGCCGGTGCACGGCACGGTCTGGGCGTGCCGGGGTTCAGCTGGGGGCGCAAGGCCTGTCTGGAGGGCACGGCAGTCGATGAACACCAACACGCATTCACTTGGGGACCTCTCGGAAAGGTGGCGGCGGATAGCACTGGCGATCGTCGCGATCGCCGGACTGGTGCTGACGCTTCTGGCGGGCAGTCCACCGGACAGAGCCGTGGCGGCGACGGATGAGGATCCGTCGTTCGTCCTCAACCAGAACGACCTGGAGTTCATCCTCCGGCAGATCCAGATCTCGGAGGCACACGCCGCAGACGTGCTGAACCCCTCCAACTACGAGCTGCTCTGCACCGATCAGGGCGACGCCGCGCAGAACTGCGTGTCGGACGAGATGCGTCCCAAGGGCGTCCGCACGATCGACGGCTCGTTCAACAACCTCCGCCTCCACCAGTCCGAGTACGGCGCGTCCGACAACGCGTTCCCCCGGCTGCTGGAGGCCGAATGGCGTCAGGCGGAGCCCGAGGCGCTCGACCTCGGCTTCGAGGCGAACACTCCCGAGCAGATGGCCGCGTGTGAGGCGGGCACGACCTGCTACGCGCAGACGAGCGGCAACGTGTACGACTCGGAGCCGCGCCTGATCAGCAACCTGATCGTCGACCAGTCGGTGAACAACCCCGCCATCGCGAACCAGGTGCAGGCCGGCACGGCGATCCCGATCGAGGGAACCGACCGCGTCGTCACCCCCAACACGGCACCGGACGAGGAGCTCTCGGCGCCGTTCAACACGTTCATGGGCTTCTTCGGCCAGTTCTTCGACCACGGCCTCGACCTGGTCGGCAAGGGCGGCAACGGCACCATGATCGTGCCGCTCGCGGAGGACGACCCGCTCTACTGCCCGGAGAGCGGAATGCGCCCGGGCGAGACCGTGGAGTGCAACCCGGCGGCGAACTTCATCACCCTCACGCGGGCGACTCGCCTCGAGGGCAACCCGACGGAGCACAAGAACCTGACCTCGCCGTTCATCGACCAGAACCAGACCTACGGCTCGCACCCGGCGCACCACTTCTTCCTGCGCGAGTACGAGCTCGAGGGCGGCGTTCCGGTGCCGACCGGCCGGCTCATCGAGGGCGAGAACGGCGGCATGGCGAAGTGGAAGGACGTCAAGGCTCAGGCCCGTGACATCCTCGGCCTCGAGCTCACGGATGCCGACCTGCTCGACGTCCCGCAGATCCTCACGGACCCGTACGGCAACTTCATCCCGGCGGAGAACGGCTACCCGCAGTACATCACCGGCAGCGGCTTCGTCCCGGGCGGTCCCGGCGGCGTCCCCGTCCCGGATGACGTGCTCGGCACGGGCCACGCGTTCCTGGACGACATCGCCCACGGCGCGACGCCGGTGGTCGACCCGGAGACCGGCGAACTGCTGCCGCGCTTCAACGAGGACGGCACCGCCGTGCTCGACCCGGAGACCGGCGAGCCGGTGCTCAGCGGCTACGACAACGCCGCGCTCGACGAGCATTTCATCGCCGGTGACGGGCGCGTCAACGAGAACATCGGCCTCACGGCGGTGCACGCGGTGTTCCACGCGGAGCACAACCGCATGGTCGGGCAGATCCTCGAGGTGCTCAACGGCGAGCGTCCTGAGCTCGAGGCGCAGGACTCCGACGAGCGCGGCGGGATCGAGGAGTTCGCCAAGGCCTTCCGCGGCGAGCCCCACTCGTACGTGTCGGACAAGCCGGAGGAGAACCTCCCGGGGTACTTCCCCGAGGGCGGCAGCCCGGCGTCGCTGCCGGCGAACTGGAACGCCGACGACTGGAAGTTCCAGGAGCGCCTGTTCCACGCCGCCAAGTTCGCGACCGAGATGCAGTACCAGCACCTCGTGTTCGAGGAGTTCGGCCGCAAGATCTCGCCGAACATCGACGCCGTCGTGTTCAACGAGAACAGCTACAACGCGGCGATCGACCCGTCGATCACGGCCGAGTTCGCGCACGTCGTGTACCGGTTCGGCCACTCGATGATGACCGAGGAGATCGGCCGCGAGGCGGTCGAGGGCGGGCAGCCGATGCAGGACATCCCGCTGCTCACCGGATTCCTCAACCCGACGCTCTACGACGAGAACGGAACGCTCTCGCCGGAGGAGGCCGCCGGGTCGCTCATCAACGGCATGACGGCGCGCGTCGGCAGCCAGATCGACGAGCACGTCGTCGACGTGCTGCGCAACAACCTGCTCGGGCTCCCGCTCGACCTCGCGACGCTGAACCTGCTCCGCGGTCGCGACACGGGCGTGCCGCCGCTGCAGGCTGCGCGGCAGAAGTTCTTCGAGATGACCGGCGACACGACTCTCAAGCCGTACACGAGCTGGGACGACTTCGGCCGGAACATCAAGAACGGCAACAACTTCGGTCGTGCCGGTGAGAAGGCGTCGCTCGTGAACTTCGTGGCGGCGTACGGCACGCACCCGTCGATCCTGGCGGCGACCACGATCGAGGAGAAGCGCACCGCCGCTGCCCTCCTCGTGAACGGCGCCCTCCAGGGCGAGGAGTTCGTGATCCGGCACTCCGGTTCCGACCGGTTCCAGACCGCGGCGTTCGTGAGCCAGCGCCAATTCCCCGAGGCGAAGCCGGTGCCCGTGGTGTACATCACCAACGGGTACAACTTCCCCGACGGTCTGGCCGGTGCGGCGGGTGCCGCGGCGGAGGGCGGACCGCTCCTGCTCGTCGCGCACAGCACCGACGGTGAGATCCCGTCGGCGACCGCGGCCGAGCTTCAGCGGCTCACCCCCGAGCGCATCGTGGTGCTGGGCGGTCCCACCACCGTGAGCCCCGAGACGATCGCGAACCTCGCGGCGTACGCGAGCTCCGGTCAGGTGGACGTGCTCGCGGGCACGAACCGCTACCACACCGCGTCGCTCATCAGCCAGCGGTTCGCCGAGCCGGGGGTCGAGCGCGTGTTCGTCGTGGACGGCACGAACTACCCGGACGCGCTCGCGGTCAGCGCGATCGCGGCTCGGGACGGCTCGCCGGTCCTGTTGACGACGCCAGGGGCGCTCCCGCCGGCCACCGCGGCCGAGCTCGCGCGCCTCACGCCGGGTGAGATCGTGATCGTCGGCGGCACGCCGTCGGTGAGCGCGGCCGTCGAGACGGCGATCTCGGCGTACGGCGACACGCGCCGCATCGCGGGTGTGAACCGCTACGACACCGCGGTGAAGGTCAGCCAGGAGTTCTACCCGGACGGAGCGCCGACGGCGTTCGTCACCACCGGCACGAACTTCCCCGACGCGCTCGCGGCGGGCCCGGCGGCCGGCATGTTCGGCGGACCGATCCTGCTCACGCAGCCGACCGCGATCGCGGCGGGCACGATGAGCGAGCTGCAGCGGCTCGGCATCGCGCAGGTGCAGATCGTCGGCAGCCCGAACTCGGTGTCGCTCGCGGTCGAAGAGCAGATCGCGACGCTCGCCCCGCCTGTCGTGGCCGCTCCGGAGGACCGTGAGGACTTCATGTTCAGCACGGGCACGTGGGCGGGCAAGGAGACCGGCCTCAATGATGTCGACTTCTGGATCGGCGGCCTCGCAGAGCGCCTCGACCCGTTCGGCGGCATGCTCGGCTCGACGTTCAACTTCGTGTTCGAGACGCAGCTGGAGAAGCTCCAGTTCGGCGACCGGTTCTACTACCTGTTCCGCAACGAGGGTGAGCAGCTGTTCGCCGCTCTCGAGGGCAACACGTTCTCGGACATCATCCAGCGGAACACGGATGCCTCGAACCTGCCGGCCGACATCTTCGCGCTGCAGGATCCGATCATCGACATCGAGGAGCAGGCGGCACTGCCGGCCTCGGAGCGCGTGCCGGGTCTCAGCCTGATCAACGGCCAGTGGCGTTGGCAGGGCGACGAGCACGTCGAGATGCACGGCACGCCGGCGGACGACAACCTGCGCGGCGACGAGGGCGACGACTCCATCTGGGGTTACGGAGGCGACGACCGCATCGAGGGCGGCTCCGGCAACGACATGCTCGTCGGCGGACAGGGGAACGACATCATCACCGACTCGTTCGGCGACGACAACATCAAGGGCAAGCAGGGCAATGACGCCATCAACGTGGGCGGCGGGGTCGACCTCGGCCTCGGCGGTCTCGGCGATGACTTCATGGTCAACGGCGGCGGAGACGTCACCACCCTCTTCGGAGGAATGGGCGATGACATCTTCCTCGGCACCACGGGCCGCATGACGGTCGTCGGCGGTGAGCACGACGACTGGGTCGAGGGTTCCGGCCACGCCGACCTGCTGCAGGGCGACAACGCCGACCAGTTCCAGAACGACACCCTCGGCGGCAACGATGTCGTGGCAGGACGCCTCGGCAACGACGACGTCGAAGGTGAAGGCGGCGATGACATCCTCATCGGCAACGCCACCGGGACCGACCGCCACCACGGCGGTCTCGGATGGGACTGGATCACCTACTACGGCACCAACGTCGGCATCACGGCGGACTGGGCGTTCAACCGGGTGTTCGAGCCGAACAACCCGCTGCCGTCGCGGTTCGACCTGCTCGAGGCGATGTCCGGTGGATCGGGAAGCGACATCCTGCGCGGCCCGATCGCGAACCCGGACGACCTGTCGGAGAGCGAGATCGAGCTGAACAAGGCGACCGAGGAGGCGCTCGGCCGCATCGCCGGCCTGAAGGAGATGCTGCGTCCGGTCATCCAGGTGGACGGCGAGCCGCTCGCCCTGGGCGACTTCTCGCTCAACTTCATGCGGGGTGCTCCGGAGGCGGACGCGGATGGCGTGCACAAGATCGTCATCGGCGGTCCTGGCAACGACATCATCGAGGGCCGGGGTGGCAACGACTACCTCGACGGCGACAAGATGCTGCGCGTGCGGCTCACGGACGGGACGAACTTCTACGACAGCGCGTCCCAGCTCCAGGCCCGCGTGTTCGCGGGGACGCTCGACCCGGGCACGATCGACATCGTGCGCGACATCGTCGACGACCCGAACGCCGGCAGCTCGATGGACACGGCGCAGTACGCCAACGCCTTCGCCGAGTACGAGATCACGCCGGTCGGACCGCTCGGCTCCGGCTACTGGCGCATCGAGCACGTCGGTGCGGCTGAGCCTGAGGAGAGCGACGGCGTGGACGTCATCCACGGGTTCGAGCGGCTGCAGTTCCTCGACGGCTGCGCCGAGATCTCCGAGGACGGCACCGCATGGATCTCGTGCACGGCGGACGCCGCGGTCACGATGACGCCGATGGACCCGGTCGAGGCCGAGCCGGTCGTGGCCGAGGTGTGGGAGGCCGACGCCGATGGCGACCCGACGGATGCCCCGTACGACCTGCAGGGCATGACCAACGTCCGGTACACCTGGTGGGCCGGCGAGGGCGACAACGCCGAGAACGTCAGCGAGTGGGAGCAGCTTCCCAACCCGCTCGGCACGGCGTCGAACGTCTACGTGCCCGACCAGTCGGCGGTCGGCCAGCTCCTGCGGGTGACCGTGAGCTGGACGGATGCGGACGGCACCTTCCAGACCGTGACGTCGGCGGTGTCCGACACACCGGTCGCGGAGGGCCCGTCGGGATCGGGGACGGTGGTGCTGATGCACCCCGAACCGCTCCTCGTCGGCTCGACGATCGTGGCCGGTCCGCCGACCGACCCCGACGGAGGCCTCGGCGAGGACTCGGTCCTCACCTACGAGTGGTCGTGGACGACGACGGACCCGAACGCTCCCGGAGCGGAGCCGGAGTGGACGCCGTACGCCCCCGAGGAGATCGTGCCTCCGGGGACGGTCTACGCACCGAAGTCGACCGACGTCGGCCGGTGGATCCGGGTGATCGTCTCCTACACGGACGGGGCGGAGAACCCCGACCAGGCCACCGCCTGGACGACGGTTCCGGTGACCGGTCCCTAGGGATCGCAGGAGAAGGACAGAAGGAGGAATCCCAGCAGCCGCGCCCGGCGTGAAACACCCCCTCTCCCGCGTATCGAGCCCTTCCCCAGGCCGGCAGGAGGCGCCGGGTGCGGCATGCAGAGGGGTCGACCCGAAAGGGTCGGCCCTTCTGCTCCGCGCCGATCGAGCTCAGTCCGCCGCGCAGCCGGGTGCGTCGATCGTGACGGGAGTATCGCGGACCATCGGCGTCGTCCATACGTCGAAGGGGCCGTATTCGGATGCCGCCACACCCTCTGCGCCCTTCATGACCACGTCGATCGTGGCCGATGTCTGCGGCGGCGTCACCACGCTGATGCGCACGACATCGCGGCCGAGGTGGGTGCCTTCGCTCATCAGGGAGTACGACTGCGCGCCTGACACCGTCCAGGACTCGATCATGGCGCCGACGGGGGAGTAGATCAGCACGTCGGTGGCGATAGTGCCGGGTGAGTAGAACGGGCCGGTGATGTAGAGCGGCAGGCCAGCGGCGGCTTCGGGAGTCACGGTGTTGTTGAAGACCACCCGCTTCGTGAACGTCGGCGGCGCGGTCGTGGAGCACTGATCGGTCGTTGCGGTCACCGAGGCGGTCACGTAGTAGTCCATCTTCGAGCCGGTTGTGTCGTTGAAGTAGACGCCCGAGACCGTCTCGGTGCTGTTGTCGACGGGGAGGACTCCGGCGAGCGGGGTATGGGCGGTCAACGACGCGATGTCTGCGTTGGAGCTCCACACCTTGAGTCGGTCCTCGTCTACGGCGCGCACCAGTCCGTTGACGAACGCCACTGGATTGGAGATTCCGGTCGTCAGCGTCCCGAAGATCTTCGCCGCGGCCGATGCGAAGAAGGCGTCCTGCTCGTCCAGAGCCGAGTAACGGAAGTAGGCGCCGTTGAGTAGAAGCGAGACCGCGTTACTGCTTGTGAGCTGGTCTCCCGTGTCGAGCGTGACGGGGCCGGTTGCGGCGAGCAGGTACGAGAGCGCAATCGGATCGATCGAGATGACGCTGTCGAAGGCGGGTAGCTGTTCGTCGGCCCACCACCCCTGCAGGATGCGCACAGTCGTCGGGAAGTCGGGGGTCGCGGTCATGTTCGGGATCCAGCGACCGATGATGTCCGAGTAGATGTTCTCGGTTTCGGCATCGAGCGGCACCACGCTTTCGGGCCGGGCATTCTCGAACTCGAGACTCGTGATCTGTCGGGTGAGCGCGATCCGACCGTCGGTCACGGTGATCAGCGCCATCGCCGCCGGGTTGCCGCCCAACGCGCGCATCTCCGAGGTGCCCTGGAACATGAGCAGGTAAGTGTGCGTCCCTCCCTCGCCGAGCGCTGCGGGGAGGACGTCGATCAGCGGCTTGACCGTCGACATCAACTGTTCAGCGCTATCGACGGCGTCAGAGAGCTGGGTGAGAGCTGCGTCGACACGTGGATCCAGCCCGGCTCGGTCCACGTCTGCCAGATCGGCTTCGATGTCTGCGAAGACAATCTGACCTTCGGCGATCGCGTCGCCTAGTTCGTGGACTGCGGCCATGTCGATCTGGCCCCCGACGGGCTGGAACGCGGAGAGGCTGATGCGCGGAACGGATGCAGCCGCGAACCGTGCTGCGGCGTCAACGCTTTCCGCTGCGGTGCGGACCGCCTTGAGGTTCGATCCGAGAACCGGCACAGCCTCGGCCAGGCCCCATGAGCGCCCGCTCGTCCTGGCGAGCGCCTGCCCGGCGAGCCGCTCGAGCGACAAGGCGTCGGCCTCGGCGCCGGCGGTATCACCAGCGATGACCTTCTGCGGAAGGGTGCGCGCGATGGCTGCCGCACGAGTGAGGTCGTCACGTACCCCGAAGACGTCGCCAGCGACCTTCGCAGCGAACACTCCGATGCTGGCGATGCCAACGAGTACGACGGCTCCGGCGATGATCCAAATGAGGGCGGATCGCGTACGTCGACGGGTGTGTGCGGCTGCGCGCGCGTCGGCGCGGGTCCGCGGTGTCTCAGGCATCCTCACCATTCAACCGGATCTGACTGAGAGGACCCCGTTTGGGACGGTTGGTACGCTGGCAATCTTGTGGCGACCGCGGGCAGTCCGCGGCATCCGGAAAGTCTGAGTGACGAGCGAATGCAACCGAACGGCGAGGTCGTAGAGACCGACTCCTGGCGGCTCGTCGTTCCGCCGCACGTGACGGGCGATTCGCCCATTCTGTGCATTCCCACGGTGCACCCGCGGGGTGACCGCCGAGTCATCCGCTGTGCCCAGGTCGCGCTCGACGCCGGCTTCAGACTCTCGTTCGTGTGGCTCGGAGAGGGCGAACCCGGCCGCCACCCCGCCATCGAAGAGCGTCTGCTGCCGACCCCTGCTTCGACGAAAGAACGGCTGCTGTCAGTCCGGACGGTTGCGCGTGTGGCGCGAGACATCGATGCCCGGCTGTGGCATATCCACGACTTCTACATGCTCGGCCAGGCTCGCCGGTGGCACCGGAAGACTGGGCGGCCCGTCGTGTATGACGTGCACGAGTATTACGGCGAGTACTACGCGAGCAAGCTTCCGCTCCCGGGCTGGGCGAGGCGCTTCGTCGGCGAGCAGCTCGACCGGTACCAGGCCCGCACGACACGTGCGACGCGCGGGGGCGCGAACCTCGTGGCTGAGGCGATGCGCAGCCCGTTTGATCGGCTCAACGTGCCAGTGGCGGTCTCTCCGAACTATCCGTCGGCGGAGCAATTCCGCGAAGGCCTGAGGCTACCGTTCGCTGAGAGATCGATGCGGCTTATCCACACGGGCTCCTTGAATCGCGAATACGGATCGCAGGCGCTCGTGCGTATAGCAAAGCGGGCGCTTGACCGGGACGCAGGTTTGCAGATCGACGTAATGGCGCGGTTCTCGAGTCAGCAAGACAGGGAAGACTTCATGCGCATGGTCGAAGAAGCGGGCAACCCGCCGAATCTTCGGATACTCGACCCGGTGCCGACTCACGAGATGCCGGAACTGCTCGCAAGCTACGGATTTGGCCTTTCACTTCTGCAACCGTCTCACCCCCAGGTTGACACTGCTGTCGCAAGCAAGCTCTATGAGTACGCGGTGATGGGTCTGGTGATCGCCAGCACGGACGGACGAGCAGCGGCGCAGTTCATCTCGAACCATGCACTCGGCTTCACAGTCGGGCCGGACGAGCTTGATCTTCTGGTCACAAAGATCACCGAGTTGCGGCGCGATGAGGCCAGCACGGAGGCTGCGCTCGACCGCTCAGTTGCTCATGCCCGCGCGCGGTTCACCTGGGAGGGCACGAGCAGCCCGGCGCTACGGGCGTTGTACGCGCGAGTCGTATCAGGGGGTAGTGCCGCCGTCTCACGCGGCTGAGAACCCATCGGTCGGTCCGCCTGCTTCTGGCGACGACGTCTCGCGCCTGCTCAGTACGAGGAAGAGATACCCGCCATATGCGGTCACCATCACGCCCGAGACGACCCATACCATGGCGAGGGCGGATCCTGTCGCTCCAACTGTGACCGCGGCCGCCGCGAAGACCCCAATGAGGCGTGCGATGTCCCACACGAGCTGGGTTCGCACTCGACCCCTGATCACCAGGCACTGCGACAGCGGACCGACGATGAGTTGCGAACCTATTGCGGGTGCCATAGCGGCGATGTACGGGCCCACCCCGGCCCACTCCGGGCCAAGGACCACATCGAGCGGGAGCATACTGGCTAGGAGCAGCATGGCGGTTCCAATCGCTCCAAGGGGCGCGAGTCGCCATAGCCAATGAACGACGAGCGCTCGACTCGCATGCTCATCGGATCGGACCTGAGCACCGTACTGAGTGATCACGACCGGAAGGATCGCCGCGACCACGAGTCCTGCGGGCGCAAGCGCAAGGCGTTGCGCGACTGCGAGTTCACCGGTCGTTGCATCGCCGAAGTAAACCTGGGTCAACAGGGGTAGTGCAGCGACCACAGCGGCGTTGCAGCCCGCGGCAAGTGTCAGCAAGAGAGCGTGGCGGACGATGCGTCTGAGGGAGTCGCGACTCGGCTTGGCATATGGAAGGGCTGCCACTCTTCGATGCGAGCTGATCGTCTGCACCCCGCTCGCCGCAAGCAGGCCGAGTGCGGCTCCCGTTTGCATTCCGATGGGCCCCGCCGGGCCCGCCAGTCCGATCTGCGCGACCGTCTGGCCCACGCCTTGGACGGCCTTGGCGGCGGCCACGCCGCGAAGTTCTTGGACGCGCGAAGCGGTCTGCAGCGAGAGTGCGACGCTTCCGATCCCGATTGACGTGAGGGCTGTGATCACCGTGTCGATCAGCGAAAACCCCAGGGCTAGGCCGGCAATCGGGGCCAACAGTGCCGACAGGATGACAAGTTGCGTGGCGCCGCGCCGTGACAGCCAGCGAACTTCGCCGTCAGGAGCGGCGGGGAGCATGAGCTCGAATCGGAGCGTGGCAACCGCCCCGATCACTCCCGCGGCGGCGAGGATCGCGGCGGCAGTGCCGATCTGTGCGGGGGAGTAGAGGCGCGAGAGGATCGGCGTCGCGAGGTACACGGCGCCCTGACCTACGATGAGTCCCGCGGCGATGAGGGTGCTAGATCGCACGTGGCTCATGCTTCGCCCGAGTGACCGGTGTCGGGCCGAAGGTTCCCGGGAGGTGTCGACTTCGTCGCCGCATTGGCCCGCTCGTCCTGAACGGCGGCGATCCTCGCGCGGCTCGAATACGGCTTTCGGGCGAGCGAAGGCTTTTCGACGAGCCGCCAAGAAGCGAACGCGATGGCAAGCGAGATAAGGAAGACCATGAGGACGAGGATCGTCCCGTCCACCGGCCACGTCCGAGCGCCGAAGTAGATGAGCGTATTCACTACGATCATGTGCCAGATGTAGGTGCCGAAGCTCAAGTCTCCCAGACGGCTCGTGATGCGTGAGAACATCTGCGGCCCGCGATAGCCGAACCACATCGCGGCGTAAGAGAGGGGGATTGCCGCGAGCGCCCTGGTGATGACCGCTCCCTCCGCGCCGACGGGAATCTTGTCGATGACAAAGTAGAGGACGATCGCCGCGAGTGCGATCCAGCCGGACTGGACGACCCTCGGCCACGCTCTTGACCACAGCATCCCGAGAGCGAAGTACCAGAGATATGGCAGGAAGGTCACCCCGTAGAACTTCCAGATGAGTGGCTCGGATTCGGTCCCCCCTACCGCCGCATAGACCAGGATGCCCGCGACCGCGACTCCGAACGTGACCATCAGCGTGGTTCGCCACTTCACACGTGATGCGAGCAGCACGAGCATTGGGACGATCGCGTAGAAGGACACCTCCATGGGGATCGTCGGGAGGCTGCCGTTGACGACGCCGACTCCGAAGTCCGCCAGCGCAGGCGGAGTGTAGACGGGTATGAGGAGGAGGTTCGAAGCGACGTATGCACCATAGGTCGGTGTCAGCGCTTGGCTGAACGTGATAATGCCGACGGCGAGAAGGAAGATGGTCAGGGCAACGATGTACACGTACATCGCCGGCATGATCCTCAGAGCGCGGTTCGCGTAGAAGCTGCGCCATGGAAGGCCGGATGCCAGGCACTTCTCACCGGAGCGATAGACCATCATCCCCGAGAGGATGAAGAAGAGCGGCACGCCTCCGTTGAACCACCAGTTGTTGCCCTCGTTATGCCAGAGAAAGCTCGCGTCTAGGTGGATGACAGCGTGGTGGATGAGGACGGTCGAAGCGGCGAGTAATCGCAAGAAGTCGAAGTTGTTCCTTCTCATGCCACCTGAATCCGCCATCGGGGCAGTCTAGCCACGCCCCCTCCGACTACGGTCCGATGCCTGCCGGCCGTCCGATGTGGGTGGCTTGTCCGAGTCTGACGCGAGCGTGGGGGCCATCCGCGCTCTTTGCCGGTGGTAGGACGCGAGTGCTGCGGCGAGAGCCATGGAGACCCACAGCATCCGGTTGCCGGTCACGTCACTCGAGAACTGCGCGTTCACGAGCGCGTAGATGAAGATCCCTATTACGGCGAGGACCAGCGGGTCTTTGGTAGCCACGAAGGCCGTGCTCGCCGCGCGAGCAATGAAAAGCAGAGCCGCCACGAGAGCAACGAGGGCGACGACTCCGCCCTCGACGGCGAACTCCAGAAACAGGTTGTGGGGGTATCTCGCATCATCGGACTCGAACGCGATGTCGCCCGCATAGAAGAAGGAGCCCCACCCGATCCCGAGCGGATTGAGCAAGAACTGCTGTAGCGCGAACGGGAACAGATGACCGCGCCCGGAGTCTCCACGGAAGAAGGCTTCCGCGAACTGGAACCAACCGGACCAGACCGCCAGCCAGGTAACGATCGCGGAGCCGATCACCAGCAGCACAATCCACGATGAGCGTACCTGCCTCACGAAGAGCATGAGCCCGAGCACTACAGCCAAGGCGACGAATGCCGATACGAGGGGACCCCTGCTCAACGTGAATGAAGTGCTGATGAGGCCGAGGGCCGCGAACAGTACATACCAGGGTCGATTTCGCTTGCCCTGCAGAGCGAAGATGGCTCCAATCACGATCGCGAGTCCTGTGACACGTGAGACCCCGAGGGGGTTGAGATCGAAGAGCGTGGCCCGCCCACCGACAGTCGTCTCCTGCAGCAGCAATGAGAGCAACGAGACTCCTACCGCGACCGAGAGAGTGATTCTGGTCGTGTACGCCACGCCGCGTTCGATGTCGACGAAAGCTGATGCCGCGAGTGCGAGAAGGAAAACGGTGACGAACGAGAACAGCTTCAAGCTGCCATAACTGTTCATGCCTGCCACGAGAAAACCCGGCAGTGCGCCGAGGGGAATCAGCGCGGACCACAGCCAGACCTGCGGTGAGGTCACCACCCTTCGAATGCGGAAGAAGATCAGGAGCCCCAGCACGCCGAAGGCGATGATCAGATAGTCGACTCCGAGCACATCTTGCGCAACCGGCGGAAGGATGAGGTTGCCGAGACCGACGAACGAGAACGCGAGCGCGAGAAGCGCGTCACCGAAGCCGCCTCGCCGCTGGGCGCGAGCCGTCGCCGAATTCACTGGAGGCATGGGGGCCCTTACGCGCTGGACGTCCGCGCGCGGGTGGGGAACAGCCCCAGCCGGCGGGCATGAGAGTGGGCGGTGCCCATGATGAATGCGAGCACGCGTTGGGCCGTGTTCGTCACGTCGTAGTTGGCGGGGAGAGACCCACCGCCGAGCGCGAGCGCTAGATCGACACCGCGCTCGACGTCGTCGGGACTCACTCCCGTCGTGATGATGGCGCCCGCATCGAGGGCCTCAGGCCGTTCGATGAAGTCGCGCATCGTCACGGCGGGGAAGCCGAGGATGCTGGACTCCTCGCTGATCGTGCCGCTGTCAGAGAGCACGAGCTTCGCGTCGAGTTGGAGCTTGATGTAGTCGTGGAATCCGAACGGCGGGTGGAAGGTCAGGCCGTCCTTGGCCGCGAAATCGAGTGACTCGAGCCGCTTGCGCGTTCGGGGGTGGGTTGAGACGAGGACCGGTACGCCATGAGCGTCGCGGAGTCGCTGAAGCGAGCTCAGCGCCTCCCCAAGGCGTCGAGGATCGTCGACGTTCTCTTCGCGGTGCAGGCTCACGAGGAAGTAGCCGCCACGCGTGAGCCCCTGTCGCTCGACGACATCGCTTGCCTCGATCTGAGTGCGGTTCTGCTCGAGCACCTCTCGCATGGGCGAGCCGGTGAGGAGAATGCGGGACGGGTGGATGCCTTCGGCGAGCAGATTCCGCCGGGCGTGCTCGGTGTAGACCAGGTTGTAGTCCGAGATGTGGTCTACCAGGCGGCGGTTGGTCTCTTCGGGCACGTTCTCGTCGAACGAACGATTGCCCGCCTCCATGTGGAAGACCGGCACCTTGAGTCGCTTCGCCATGACAGCGGAGACACAGCTGTTCGTGTCGCCGAGCACGAGGAAGGCATCGGGGCGTTCCTCTAGAAGCACCTGCTCCGTCTTGGAGATGATCGAGCCGAGTGCTGCGCCCAGCGACGACGTGTCGGCGTTGAGGAAGTGGTCAGGTCGGCGCAGCCCGAGATCCGAGAAGAACACGTCGTTCAGCTCGTAGTCGTAGTTCTGACCCGTGTGCACGAGCGCATGGTCGGTGTGCTGGTCGAGCAGCTTGATCGTGGCTGACAGCCGAATGATCTCGGGTCGAGTGCCGACGACCGTCATCACCTTCAGGCGCGACGTCATCACACCACCTCCGGGATCGTGTCTGGTGCCTCAGGATTGAAGATGTCGTTCGCCCAGAACGATGTGTAGAGCGAATCCTCGCCGGTGTTCACGATGTTGTGGGCCCACATCGTGGGCATGTCGATCGCGACAGGTTCGTCACCGGAAACATCGAAAGCATGCACCTGGTCGGTGAAGAGGCGGCGAAGCGAGATCGTCCCCTTGCCGGCAAGCACAGTGAACCGCTCCACCTTGCGGCGGTGGAAATGATCGCCCCTTGTGACGCCGGGCCCCGTTGTGGAGAAGGACGATTGACCGGTGCCACCGTGCGAACGCACGACCTCGAAGAATGACCCCCGCGCGTCGGCGTGCCGAGTCAGCCGGATCGGGGTCTGCGTGTCGAACGTGTACGACCGGTAGGTGTTGAAGAGGTTGCGGTCGAAATCGCTCGCGATATCGGGGATGTCTCCGGTGGAGTAAGTGGCGGAGATGCGCTCCAGTCGAGCCAGCAGTCCCGTCACCGTTTCGTGTGCGACGAGGTCATCAAGGCTCGATTCGTCGCGGGCTCCCGTGAGCAGGTCGGCAGCGTCCTGAGCGTGGAGAAGCGTCAACTCGCGGTCGACCTCCACCTTCGGATCACCGCCGTTGGCCAGGAGGTGGCAGAAGGTCGCGGTGACCGCGTTGTAGAAGGGGCGACCGTGCTCGCCGTAGAGGTTCGGCAGGGGGATGTCTATGAATTTCGCGCCGACGGCGGATGCGGCATCCGCCAGAATCCCAGCCGCACGCGCCTTGCCCTCGCCGTACGGTGTGCCGTTTCGGGCCTGCGTGGAGTTCGCATAGACGATATTGCGCGGCGGCCGCTCGGCGCTGCGCACGGCATCCGCCACCTGGGTTGCGAACAGCACGTTGCCCTCGCGCGTCTCGTCGTCAGTTCCTCGGTTCACGCCGGCGATGTGGATCAGTCGATCAGCGCCGTCGATCGACGTGCGGGCCTGGTCGAGCGCGAAACCGTCTCCCACGGCTACGCGGGTCGTGTCGACGCCCTGCTCACGCAATGCGCACCGCGTGTGCCAGCCGAGGAACCCCTCGGTGCCGGTCATCGCCGTACCGGTCACGAGCCTGCCGTCTCGTCGACGGTTACGCCCGCAAGCGCAAGGTCCCTGCGGATCTCTGGGAGCGTCAGCAGCAGCGCCTCGATCTCGGGGATCGAGATGCGCTGCGCCGTGTGGGAGTCGTAATCGGTGTACTGCGTCTGCCGCGGATCGCCCTCTTCGAAGTACTGGCTGTAGTTCAAGTCGCGCTTGTCGGCGCTGATCTTGAAGTAGTCGCCCATGTCGAGTGCACGCGAGAGCTCCTCGCGCGTCGCGAGCGCTTCGGAGAGCTTCTCGGCGTGGCGCGTTCCGATGACCTCGACCTCCGCCTTCGCGCGGAACAGGTTGATGACAGCATGCGCGAGGTCGCCGATCGTGCAGGAGACCGCCTTGCGCACGAAGAGGTCACCCTGCTCCGCGTTCTGGAACGCGAACTCGACGAGGTCGACCGAATGCGCGAGCGACATCATGAAGCGTGTCATGTCGGGGTTTGTCACCGTGAGGTTCTTACCCGCGCGCAGCTGACGGACGAACAGCGGAATGACCGAGCCCCGCGAGTACATCACGTTTCCATAGCGAACGCAGGACACGGTCGTCACCGCACGCGGGTTGTTCAGACCATGCGACTGCGCCACCTTCTCCATGAGCGCCTTCGACATTCCCATCGCGTTGACGGGGTACACGGCCTTGTCGGTGCTGAGGCAGACGAGCGAGGTCACGCCGTTCCGTTCGGAAGCCCGCACGACGTTCTCGCTGCCGACGACGTTCGTGCGGACAGCCTCCATCGGGAAGAACTCGCACGAGGGAACCTGCTTGAGCGCAGCCGCGTGGAAGACGTAGTCGACGTCACGCGTGGCGCGGTCGACGCTGTCGTAGTCGCGGATGTCGCCGACGTAGAACCGGAGACGTCCATCCGGGATCTCGTGACGCATGAGATCTTGCTTCGCTTCGTCACGGCTGAGGATGCGGATCTCGGCGACATCGCGCTCGAGGAGCTTGGCCGCGACCGTATGGCCGAACGATCCCGTGCCGCCGGTCACGAGGATTCGTTTGCCCGCGTAATTCTGTGTCAAGTCTCAACCTTCGGATGCTCGGCGGACATACGCCGCCCCGCGCGGCGCTAGTGCGCTCACGAGGACGCAACCCTGTGATGATAGCCTGAGCGCTGTCGGTGGCGGCCATCCACGGCGCCTGCGCGTAGGTGCGGGAGCCCGCGTTCGCGCCGTGATCACGCGCTCGAGAAGTTTGTGAGTTGATATTTCGATGACGGCAGGCGACGGCCGCGTTCCATTCGCAATCCCCGACATCACGGAAGCCGAAATCGAAGCAGTCGCACAGGCGATGCGATCAGGCTGGCTGACCACCGGACCGAATGCTGCTGCGTTCGAACGCGAGTTCGTCGAGTATCTCGGCGGCGGCGACCTCATCGGCGTCGCTGTGAACTCCGCGACAGCCGGCTTGCACCTTGCGATCGAGGCACTCGGCATCGGGCCGGGCGACGAAGTGCTTGTGCCGACGTGGACGTTCACCGCTACGGCCGAAATCGTCCGTTATGTCGGCGCGACTCCCGTGATCGTCGATGTGCGAACCGAGACACTCAACATCGACCTGGAGCACGCTGAGCATCTGCTCACCCCGCGCACCAAGGCGATGATTCCTGTGCACTTCGCCGGGGTGCCCGTCGGGGCGTCCGCGGTGCGCGAGTTCGCCGCCCGCCACAACCTCGCGGTCGTCGAGGATGCAGCTCACGCGTTTCCCGTTCGCGACGGCGACCGCTTCGTCGGAAATGGCGACAGCGATGCAGTCGTCTTCTCCTTCTACGCCACCAAGACGATCGCGACAGGGGAAGGGGGGATGCTCGTCACCCGCGACCCCGATCTCGCTCGCCGTGCACGCACGATGCGCCTACACGGGATCAGTCGCGACGTCTTCGATCGTTACTCCTCCCGCAAGCCCTCATGGGAGTACGAGGTCGTCGCGCCGGGCTTCAAGTACAACCTCACCGACGTGGCTGCGGCGATGGGCCGTGTGCAGCTGCGCCGCGCCGAAGAGATGCGGCGAAACAGGATGGCGATCGCCGAACGGTACCGCGCCGAGCTGGCGGATCTTCCGCTCCGTCTCCCGGCCCCCACACCCGATCCTGCCGGGCACGCGCACCACCTCTTCGTGGTGCAGGTGGAGGACGATGCTCCCATCGGGCGCAACCGACTCATCGAGGAGCTGTCGACGCGGGGGGTTTCGACAAGCGTTCACTTCATTCCGCTGCACCTCCACCCATACTGGCGCGAGACGTTCGACCTCAAGCCCGAGTCCTTCCCTGTGGCGACCGATGCGTACGCACGGACGGTCAGCCTGCCGATCTTCTCCTCGATGACTACCGCACAGGTAGACCAGGTCGTCGAGGCGCTGCAGGAAGTCCTCGGACCGCACGCGGTATGACGGGCGGCGTCTGATGCGGATCGGGATCTTCACTCAGTGGTACGACCCCGAGCCGGGGCCCGCCAGGCTCATGGGAGTGCTTGCGCGCGAGCTGGTCGCGCGGGGCCATGAGGTCTACGTCCTGACGGGATTCCCCAACTACCCGACGGGCAGGATCATCGAGCCATATCGGCAGAGCTTCGGCATGCGCGAAGACATGGATGGCGTGACGGTGATCCGCGTACCGCTCTACACCAGCCATGACCGTTCCTCCGTACGACGCATCCTCAACTACGTGTCTTTCGGGCTGAGCGCGGGTGTGCTCGGCCTGCCCCGCCTGCCCAAGCTCGACGCCGTCTGGGTCAACTACTCCCCGATCACTCTCGCGATTCCGATGTGGCTGGCGCAGCTCGTGCGCGGCACGCCCACAGTCTGCGAGGTCGCCGACCTCTGGCCGGACACCGTTCTCGTGTCCGGTCTGTCGGGAGCGGGATCGGTGGCTCGGTTCGGTGGCCGGGTGCTGAACGCATGGTGCAATGCGATGTACCGGTCCTCCGACGCCGTCACGTACATCTCACCGAGCGTTGGGGGCATACTCGAGCGCCGCGGCGTACCTGCTGATCGCCTGCACTACATCCCCAAGCCAGCCGATGAGCTTGTCTTTCATACGGGCGGCGTGTCCCGACGCAACGAGTACGAGATCTCCGAAGACACGCTGGTGCTCGTGTACGCCGGCGCCCTTGGGGAAGCCCAGGGCTTGGACACGCTCATCGAAGCGGCAGCTCTTGTAAGAGACGAGGACGTCATGGTGTTGCTGGCGGGGTCGGGGACGCACGAGGACTCGCTTCGGGCCCGGGCGGCGGAACTCGAGTTGGCCAACGTGCGCTTCCTGGGGCGGCTGCCGCACTCCGAGATGACGGACCTGTACGCGACGTCCGACCTCGCCTACATCAGCCTCGCGCCCCACCCGGTCAGCAACGCAACCATGCCGAGCAAGACCCAGTCCATCCTCGCCAGCGGCACCGCGGTCCTGTGCGCGGCGGAAGGTGACGTGGCCGGGGTCGTGGGTTCGGCGGGCGTCGGATTCGTCGTCTCGCCGGGCAACCCTGCGAGCGTCGCGGAAGGGATTCGGGAGGCTCTGGCTCTCGGCCGCGGCGGTTTGGAGTCGCTCGGTCGCACAGCCCGTGACGAGTACGCCCACCAGTTCTCGGTGAAGCGCACGACCGACCAGGCTGAGGAGCTGCTCTCACGAGCTTCCGCGCTCCCACGCCGCTGGCCGCGTCGCCTCCACCCCCGCTCGGGACCAGTCACTCGATCCGATGAGATCGGCCGCGAGGACGTCGCGGCGCTCGCACGACTGCATCGCCAAGCGTTCCCGGACTTCTTCCTGTCGAGGCTTGGGGAGCCGTTTCTGCGCCAGTTCTATCGCGGCTTCATCGGAGATCCCACTGCGATCGTCGCGATCCAACGGGACCCGTCAGGATCACCGGTCGGCGTTGCGGTGGGGACGGTCCAACCGCAGCAGTTCTTCCGCCGCCTGCTGCGGCGCAGGCTGATCGGATTCGCCCTCGCTGCCCTCGGGGCCGCGATCCGCCGGCCGAGCGCTGTGCCGCGGCTGCTCCGCGCGGTCCGATATCGCGGCGACGCCCCCGAGCAGTTCGATGGAGCGCTTCTCAGCTCGATCTGCGTCGATCCCGGTGAGCGGTCCCGCGGGCTCGGAACGCGAGTGCTGCGCGGCTGGTGCGAGCGTGCCCGTGCAATGGGGGCGGTATCCGCATACCTGCTCACGGACGCCGCCGACAACGACAGCGTCAACGCTTTCTACACGCGCAACGGATGGACACTGCGCGACAGCGTCACGACGCCGGAAGGCCGCGTGCTCAACCGTTACGAGCTAGGTCTGGGAGAAGAATGAGCGGTTGGCGTGAACTGCCGTTCCGTGTGCGGGATGTTCTCGTCTCGGGCGCCGCGCTCGTCGTCTTGTGGCCCGTGCTCGCGACCATCGCCCTCGCGGTCAAGTGCGACTCGCCTGGCCCGGCTCTCTTCAAGCAGCGTCGCGTCGGGCTGCGGGGCCGGACGTTCGAGATCCACAAGTTCCGCACCATGCGCGCGGGCGGCACGGGACTCGCGATCACGGCCGACGGCGACCCGCGAGTGACACGTGTCGGCCGATTTCTCCGTGCGAGCAAACTCGATGAGCTCATCCAATTATGGGATGTGCTTCGAGGTGAGATGAGCCTCGTGGGCCCACGCCCGGAGGTTCCGCGTTACGTCGCGGAATGGCCCAGCCATCTCCGGGAAGAGATCCTGTCGGTGCGACCGGGGATCACGGACCCCGCGACGGTGCTGCTGCGCAGCGAGTCCGAACTGCTCGCGATGGCCGACGATCCCGAACGTTTCTACGTGGACGTCCTCCTCCCTCAGAAGGCGCACCAGTATGCGCAGTACGTTCGCTCGCGGAGTCTGGCGGGCGACATCCGCATCGTCCTCGAGACGATCGTCGCCATCGTCCGCCCGACCGCGGCCGCGAGCGGCGCGGACGTCGGGCATTGACCCGCTGAGCGGTGCAGGGACTCAGTCAGTTCGGGGCCGAGAGGACGTGTCGGCGCGTCCGCCGGTCTCGATCGTCGCCGTCGCGTTGCGGTCGCGCGGCTCGTCGAGCATCCGCCGCAGCCAGCGGTCCAGATCGAGGTTCGCGGGATCGAGCCCGTCGACGCGGGCGTGAGAGATCTTCGGGTGCACGCGTCGATCGGTGTGCTCCGAGGCGCCCAGAAGCTCTTCGTGCAGCTTCTCGCCGTCGCGTAGCCCGGTGAAGACGATTCCGACGTCCTTGCCGGACATCGCGATCATCTGCTCGGCGATGTCGAGGATGCGCACGGGCTCGCCCATGTCGAGGATCAGCACCTCACCAGGGTCGCCGATGCCGCCCGCCTGCACGACGAGCTGACATGCCTCGGGAATCGTCATGAAGTACCGCGTCGCCTCGGGGTGGGTGACCGTGACCGGCCCTCCCGACTCGATCAGCGCCTGGAACGTCGGCAGCATCGAACCTCGACTGCCCAGCACATTGCCGAAGCGCACCGACAGGTAACGGGCACCCGCATCCTCGCCCATCCACGCGGTGAGCTTCTCGGCGATGCGCTTGGAGTGCCCGAGAACGCTCGTGGGGTTGGCGGCCTTGTCGGTCGAGATGTTCACGAACGTCGACACGCCGACGCGACGCGCAGCCTGCAAGGTGTGGAGCGTGCCGAGCACGTTCGTCTTCCAGGCCTCGATGGGGTACTGCTCGAGCATGGGCAGGTGCTTGAGCGCGGCGGCGTGGAAAACGACCTCGGGCCGGCGCGCGCGGAACACTTCGTCGATGGCAGCCGAATCGCGGATGTCGGCCAGAACGACGTCGTTCGTGTGCAGGAGGCCGTGCCCCGCGGTGCCGATCTGCGCCGTCTGGAGCCCGGTCTCGTCGCGGTCGAGCATGATGAGCTCGGCCGGGTGGAGGCGCGCGATCTGACGGCAGAGCTCCGCTCCGATCGAACCGCCCGCACCGGTCACGAGTACGCGCTTGCCGGTCAGGTACTCGGTCACAAGGCTTTCGCGCATGTCAACCGGATGCCGCCCGATGAGGTCCTCGATCGACAGGTCGCGCATGTCGCTCGGGCGCGACTTGCCCTCCATCAACTCGATGAGGTTCGGCATCACCTTGACGTCGATGCCCAGCGGCCGGGCGATGTCGTACACGCGACGCATGAGCGTCGTGTCGGCTCGTGCGATCGCCACCACGAGAACGGTGGCGCCCGTCGTCTCGGCCACGGACGGCAGGTCGTCGAGCGTCCCCCTCACGCGCACGTGGCGCACCTGCGCATTGCGCAACGTGGGGTCGTCGTCGAGCAGGCCGACGGGGGAGTAGAGCGACTCGACATCCGTGCTCATGCGGCGCACGAGGGCCGCGCCCAGGTATCCGGCCCCGAAGATCAGTGTGGGCGCCGCATCATCGCGGGGGCCGCGGCGCGACTCGACATAGAGGCGCTTGATGTATCGCGCGCTGAACATGAGCAGCAGTGCGAACGGCACAGCGATGAACACAGTGCTGCGCGGAAGGCGCACGAGGGGGCTGAGCACCAGCGTGGGCAGCGCGAGGAGGAGCGCCGTGACGCTGACGGTGAGGCCCACCGCGCGCACCTCCTCGAAGGTGCCGTAGCTGAACCGGCCGCGATACAGATGGAAGAGCCATCCGACACCGAACTGCGCGATCCAGGCGGCGACGACGAGCGCCGCGAGCGAGGGCCACGTCCACACGGGGACCGCTGCGTCGAAGCGCAGCAGGATCGCGAGCACGAGCGCGAAGGTCCACGAGACCCCGTCGATGACGTACTGCGACCCGAATCGGGCCACGGGCACCGGGTAGGCCCGCTCGATCGCGCGGTCGAGCCGCCCCCTCATCGCCACGTGGCACCTCTGTCTCCGGATCGCGCCACGAGGTCGCCCGCCCACAGCCACAGCTCACCGTCGCCGCCGGTGGCGAGGGCGACCGCGCCTTCTGCGAACTGCCCTTCGATGCACGCGCCGTGCCCACCCGGTGCGAGCTGCCCGTCGAGGGGGAGGACCTGCACGCCGGAGCATCCGTTCTGATTGATGACGGCGACGTCGAAGCCATCGCCCGACGCCGCGATGTTCGAGACGCCGGCGATCGTCGTCGACACCGGCCATGTCGCGCCGCGGTCGCCCGAGGCGAACACCCGCTCGTCGGAGCAGACAACCGCCGCGCGGTCAGCGCTCGCAGCCAGTGCCACCGCAGGGCACGGTGTCGGCCTGGCTCCGTCGGGGGTGTGGATGTTCGCGGGATCCCGCGGGTCGAGGAACCACGTCGGCGCGAGGTTGTCGTTGTTGACCTCCCACGCGGCGCCCCGCACCCAGGTCTGCACGAGCTGCGGCTCGCACGCGGCCGCGCTCAGCGTCACGATCGACGCATAGTCGCCGTTCAACGCCGCGAACCCGAGCGCCGCGGCCGAGTCGGTCGGCCCCACGGCGTCGACGGCGGCCCACGACGCGCCGCCGTCGGACGACACCGCCACGTCGCCGCGCGGGTCGGGGCATCCGCCCACATTCGCGCGATAAGCCAGCTGCGCGTCCACCGCGCCGATGATCCGCCGCGGCGCGGGCACGGTACGCGGCTGGGGCGGTGCCGCGGCCGTCACCGTCGGTGAGGCGGATGCGGCAGGGCTCGCGCTGTCGATCGGAGTGGGCGGCGGTTCGGATGCCGACGTCGGAGGCTGGCGGAACTGCGTGAGCGCGAGCACCACGAGCACGATCGTCACGACCCCGAGAATGGCGATCCCTGTCGTCGTCAGCACGGCGACGCGGCGCGCGGCGGCGGGCCCGCGCACGGTCTTCGGCCGACGGACAGCCACCGTCAGATCCCCCCGGTGGCCGCTCGACGGAGGAAGTCCGCCACGTTCCGCACCGCGGGTACGAGCTGATCGGCCGACTGCTCGTAGACCTCATCGCTCTGCCGGTAGGGGTCGACCACGTCGTCGTCGGCAGGATCGAGCAGGGGCGGGAGCGACCCGCGGAGGCTCGCCACGAGGTCGACCGCGTCGCGCATGCGGTCACCGGCGTCGGCCGTCAGCAGAGGCGCCTGGTCGACGAGCTCCTCCGGGGCGACGGAGTCGGCCAGACGCGCGAACTCGCGAAGCGTGAATGTGCGGCGCGAGGCGGCAGGAATCAGCTCGGCGATCGCGCGGCGGTGCTCCCGGGCCATCGCGAGCAGCAGGTCGGCGCCGCGCACGTGCTCCGCCGCAAGCTGCCGCGCGGTGTGCCCCCGCTCGTAGTTCGGGATCAGGCGTGCCGCGATGGCGCGCGTGCTGTCGGTCATGGGCGACCCGACGAGGGCGCCCACGCCGGCGCTCGCCACGCGCACGCCGGGAACGCCGCGCAGCTCCTGCTCGAGGAGGTGCTCTGCGAGCGGCGAACGGCAGACGTTCCCCGTGCAGACGGTCAGAATCGTGAAGTTCGACATGTCAGGGGGACTTCGAGCGCCGGCGCGCAGCCTTTCCGGTGGGTGCTGGCTCTGCGGTCAGTAGGTCGTCTTCCGCGTGGGCGGCTCCGTACACGTAGGTTCCGTACCCGTAGCTGTCGGGCCCCTTGGTGGGAAGCATGGTCACCACGATGCCCAGCAGGTCGGCCCCGGCGCGATCGAGCGAACTCACCGCGCCCTGCAGCTCCGGCCGCTTTGTCGCGCCGGATGCGGTGACGAGGAGTGCGCCGGTGGCCTTCTTCGTGAGCACCGCCGCGTCGGTGACGAGCAGGAGCGGCGGGCTGTCGATGAGCACGTAGTCGAAGTGCTCGCTCAGTGCGGCGAGGACGCGATCCATCGCGGTGGAGCCCAGCAGTTCGGCCGGGTTCGGGGGGATCCGGCCGGCAGGCAGCACGAACAGGTTGCCGCGGCCCCACTTCTGCATCGCGTCGACGAGCTCCACTCGGCCGATGAGCACGTCGGTGAGACCGACGGCGCCCTCGATGCCCATGTAGTCGGCGACCTTCGGAAGCCGCAGGTCGCCGTCGATGAGGGCCACGCGGGCACCCGTCTCGGCGAGCGAGATCGCGAGATTGGCGGTCGTCGTCGACTTGCCTTCGCCGGGGCCGGAGCTCGTGACGACGTAGCGGCTCGACCCGCCCTCGACGTTCAGGAACTGCACGTTCGTGCGCAGCGAGCGGAACGACTCGGCCCGAGGGTTGCGCGGGTCGGCGTGCACGATGAGCGGGCGCGCCTTCGCGTCGGGATCGAACGCGATGCCGCCGAGGACCGGCGCCTCGGTGACGGTGGCGATGTCGTGCAGCGAGTGGATGCGCGTGTCGAGCACCGTGCGCAGCACGGCGGCGCCGACGCCGGCAGCGAAGCCGATGAGCGCCCCGAGTACGAGGTTGAGCGGAACGTTCGGGCTCACGGGCGACGACGGCACCGCGGCCGGCTCGGTCTGCCGGATCCGCACAGGGCTGGGACCCGCGTCTTCTCCTTCGGGCGCTTCGAGATCGTCGACCACGACCCGCGTGAAGCTCTCCGCCGTGGCGTTCGCCAGGGCGGCTGCGGTCTCGGGGTCTTCGTCGGTCGCGGTGATTTCGAGCAGCACGCTGTTCAGGGGTGATGTGGCGGTCACCTGGCGTGCGAGCTGCGACGCGGTGATGTCGAGACCGAGCTCTTCGACGACGGGCTGGAGCACGAGGGCCGAGTTCGCGATCTCGGCGTAGCTCGTCACGACCTGGCGCGCGAACGTCGTGCCCTGGACGAGGTCACCGGTGGCGGCGCCCTCGCTGCGGACCGAGACGAAGAGCTGAGTAGTGGCCTGATAGCGCGGGGAGACGAGAAGCGAATAGCCGGCGGCGATGGCGATACCGAGAAGCGTCGATACGAGGATGAGGATCCAGTTCGCGTGGAAGATCCTCACGTAGTCGCGCAAATCCATAAGTGCCTCGGCCCACCCTCTATTCGTCCGTCAGGCCCCCAAGGCCACCGGGCAATTCTTCCACACGTCAGGAGTGGATTCAGGCGGGCGTATACACGACAGTCAGGCGGGAGCTCGTCCCTTGCCGGCCGTGCGCGTCCCGGGAAAGACGACCCAGTGGTAGAGCGCGAACCGCGCGAGCACCACCACCGCGATGCTGAAGAGGTTCACGACGTTGACTGCGAACGGGCCTGCCGGATGACCCTGGACCGCTCCCACCAGCAGCACGCCCGCCCATACGATCACCGCGCCGAGAGCCGTGCAGAAGGCGTTCGTCGCGATGAACAGCACGACCTCGAGTGTGCGCCCGTGCTTGCCGCGGGCGCGGAAGGTCCACTCGCGATTCCCGAAGTAGGCGTTCACGAGAGCGACGAGCGAAGCCACGATCTTCGCCGCCACGACGTCCCACCCGAGGCCGAGGAAGAGGAGGTTGAAGACCGCGATCTCGATCAGGGTGCTAATCGCGCCGACCGTGAGGAACCGAGCGCCCAGCCCTGCGATACGGCGGATGCGCTGGCGGCGGGACATGACTGCATTACGCTACTACGGTGTCTGCGGCACCCGGCCGGGCACCATCGCATCAGGGGGTTCGACCTTGCACGTCAGCCACCTCGCCGTCGTCATGCCCGCCTACAACGAGGCAGAGGGAATCGCCTCGTTCGTCGGCGAGATCGCAGACAGTGTGTCCGGAATGTGCGACCGGCTGTCTGTGGTCGTCGTCGACGACTGCTCCACCGACGACATGCCGCGCGTGCTCGACGACCTCGCCGACGCGGACCCCCGTGTCATGGTCGAGCACCGCTCACCGAATCGCGGTCACGGGCCGACCGCTCTCGCGGCATATCGGCGAGGCCTCGAGCTCGAACCCGACGTCATCGTGCACGTCGACGGAGACGGCCAATTCCACGGCGCCGACATCGCGCGGGTCGCACGGGCGCTGAGCTCCCATGACGCCGATGTCGTGCACGGCATCCGGCGCGACCGCACCGATCCTTGGTTCCGGCGGGCGCTCACGGCATCCGTCTCGGTCGTGGTCGGCTTCGCCGTCGGTCGCCGCGTGCCCGACTCGAACACGCCGCTGCGCGCGTACCGCCCCGCGGTCCTCGAGGAGCTCGTGTCCTCTCTTCCGAACGACGCCCTCGTACCGCACGTGCACTTCTCGCTCGCCGAGGTGCGGCGGGCGTACGACGTGCGCTACGTCGCCGTGCGCAGCCTCCCGCGGCGCGGCTCCGACGCGACCGGCACGATGTGGGGCGGCGCCAAGAGCCCCAAGCTCCCGCCGAAGCGGCTGCGTCAGTTCGCGCGTCGCGCCGCCGCAGAGCTGTGGCGATACTCGCTCCGCCCGGGACGAGGGCGATGAGCCGGATGCTCGGCACCGGCGTCGAGCGCGTGCTCTACGCGCTCGCGGGGTCGGGCCTGATCGTCGCGAACATCTGGGTGATCGTTCCCAGCCTCTTCGTGCTGAGGCTGTGGGAGGACGAGGCCTTCAATCTCACCGTGCCGCTCAACCTGCTGGACGGGCTCGGGTACACGAGCGACGGCACCCTCTCGGGCAGCACGCTCACGCCCTTCGATGCGCGCATCTCGACAGGGCCGGTCGTGCTTCTCCCCGTGGCCGCCGTGATCGGCTTGGGCGCGGATCCGGTCATCGGCGGGCGATCGATAGCACTGCTCTTCTGGATCGCGCTCGTCGCCGGCGCCTTCGTGCTCGGCCGAGCGGCGGCCGGCCGATGGGGAGGGCTGGTCGGTGCGGCGGTGCCGCTCGCGCTCAACATCAACCAGCTGCCGTCGCCGGTGCAGGGGCCGACGGACATCCTCGGCGAGATCCCGTCGGCGGCGCTCATCGTGTGGGCACTCGTCGCCGCGAGACGGCGGCCGTGGCTCGGCGGTCTGCTCGTCGGCCTCGCCGTGCAGGCCAAGTTCATCGCGCTGCTGGCGATTCCCGCGCTCGCCGTCTTCGTCTTCTTCAGCGCCAAGGGAGAGCCGTTCTGGGCGCGAGTGCGCCGCGTGCTCCCCGCCGCCGGCGTGGCCGCGGCGACGGCCGCGGCGGTCGAGCTGTGGCGCCTGCTCGCGCTCGGTCCCGCGGGGTACTTCGACTGGCTGCGCGAGTTCGCGTGGTTCCTCCTGAGCGGAGGACAGCCCGACCACCGGACGAGCGCGCTCGCGAAGGCGCTGCTCGTGCTGGAGTCGTGGTTCGTGCCCGCCGCGGTCGCCGCGGTCGTCGCACTCGTGGCGATCGCCGGGGTCGTCGCCCTGTTCGTGCTCGCCCGCCGCAGCCCGGCCGCCGTCGACGAGCTCATCGTGGAGGACGGACTGTGGCCGCTGCGGGACCAGGTCCTGCTCGCGATCACGGGTCTCATCGGAACGGCCACGTACGTCGCATGGTGGGGCGTGTCGTCGCACACGCCGCTGTGGATCCGGCATCCGTCGCCCGGCCTCCTGTCTTTCGCGCCCGTCATCGTCGCGTCGGCGCTGCTCGGATGGCGCGCTCTGGCGCGCTTCGCGCGGTCGTCTGCCGAGACGTCGGATGCCGCCGCACGGCCTCGCGCGCGCGGGCTGGTGCTTCGCGGCGCTTCGCTGCTCGCGATGGCGGCGATCGGCGCATCCGTCGCGGCCGGCGTCATCGGCCACGTGGGGGCGGCCGACCCCGGCCGCGAGACGCTCGCGAGCCAGCGCGCGGTCGCGGCGCAGATCGCCGCGCTGCGCGAGGTCGAGGAGTCGGACTGGCTCGCCGTGCAGTGGGGCTCGGCCGTCAGCATCGCCGTGCTCGCGGGCAAGCACGTGGGCCTCACCGACGCGGGAGAGGCCGTGCGATCGTACCCGTGGATGTCGACGGGAGAGCCGCAGGCGCCGTGCGACGAGCTGCTGCAGGTGAGCTTCTTCGTCGTGTGCGCGCCCGCGCGCTGATCGCGCGGTTTGGGTGTGGCATCCGGATGCCGTAGACTTGACGTTTGGTGTCCGGCTCTGCTGAGCCCGTCGAGGCATGACCCGGCATCGCGAACGTGAGCCCTCCACTGGACCCTTCGGCAGGCTCAACGGCCGGGAAGACCCGGACCCTGTCGAAGAACCCCCGGAGCGGGATTCACGAACTTCTCCGTTCGATCAAGAAAGCAGCACTCCTGTGACGCGCACGTACACCCCCAAGGCTGGCGAGACCCAGCGCGAATGGCTGGTCATCGACGCGACTGATGTCGTCCTCGGCCGCCTCGCCTCGCACGCCGCCGCCCTCCTCCGCGGCAAGCACAAGCCGACCTTCGCGAACCACGTCGACACCGGTGACTTCGTCATCATCGTCAACGCCGACAAGGTGGCCCTCACCGGTCAGAAGCTCCAGAAGAAGATGGCGTACCGCCACTCGGGCTACCCGGGCGGCCTGAAGGCCGTGCCGTACGAGGAGCTCCTCGCGAAGAACCCCGTCCGCGCTGTGGAGAAGGCCGTCCGCGGCATGCTCCCCAAGAACAGCCTGGGTCGCCAGCAGCTGTCGAAGCTCAAGGTCTACGCCGGTGGCGAGCACCCGCACGCCGCTCAGCAGCCGAAGACGTACACCCTCGACCAGGTCGCCCAGTAAGCGCCGCACAGATCAAGGACACACTCGTGGCGAACATCGAAGACACCACCAACTACTCGACCGAGACCCCCGTCGACGCCGAGGCCGTCGCCGCCGAGCGCCCCGTGCTCTCGGTTCCCGGCGCCGCGGTCGGTCGCCGCAAGGAGGCCATCGCGCGCGTGCGCCTGGTCCCCGGCAACGGCACCATCACGATCAACGGCCGTGCGTTCGAGGACTACTTCCCGAACAAGCTCCACCAGCAGCTGATCACCGACCCCTTCACGGTGCTGGGCCTCAACGACGCGTACGACGTCATCGCCCGCATCAAGGGCGGCGGCCCCTCGGGTCAGGCCGGCGCGCTGCGCCTCGGCATCGCCCGCGCCCTCAACGAGATCGACGTCGAGAACAACCGTCCGACCCTCAAGAAGGCCGGCTTCCTCTCGCGCGACGCTCGCGTGAAGGAGCGCAAGAAGGCCGGCCTCAAGAAGGCCCGCAAGGCCCCGCAGTACTCGAAGCGCTGATCGTCAGGACCTCCAGCCGCATGCCGCTCTTCGGCACGGATGGGGTGCGGGGGCTGGCCAACGGCCCCCTCACCGCCGATCTCGCTCTCACCCTGGCCCAGGCGACCGCTGTCGTCCTGGGCCAGGGGCGCACCGCCGAGGCCCGCCGCGCGGCGGGCCGGCGGATCACCGCCGTCGTCGCCCGCGACCCGCGTGTCTCCGGTGAGTTCCTGTCGGCCGCCGTCGAGGCGGGTCTGGCCTCGTCCGGTGTCGATGTGCTCGACGCCGGCGTGCTGCCGACGCCCGCCGCGGCGTTCCTCGTCGCCGACCGCGACGCCGACTTCGGCGTCATGATCTCGGCGTCGCACAACCCGGCTCCCGACAACGGCATCAAGATCTTCGCGCGCGGCGGCGTCAAGCTGCCCGACGAGGTCGAGCAGCGCATCGAGGCCGCGATGGAAGGTCCGAAGCTGCAGCCCACGGGCGGCGCGGTCGGCCGCATCCGCCGCTACTCCGATGCCGAGGACCGCTACCTGCTGCACCTGCTCGGGTCGCTGCCGCACCGGCTCGACGGCATCCACGTGGTGCTCGACTGCGCGCACGGCGCGGCCGCGGGCGTCTCGCCCGACGCGTTCCGTGACGCGGGCGCGCGTGTGACGGTCATCGGAGCCGATCCTGACGGCATGAACATCAACGACGGAGTCGGCTCGACGCACCTCGACTCCCTCGCCGCCGCGGTCGTGGAGCACGGCGCCGATGTGGGCATCGCCCACGACGGTGACGCCGACCGCTGCCTCGCGGTCGACGCGGAGGGCAACGTCGTCGACGGCGACCGCATCATGGCGATCCTCGCGATCGCGATGAAGGAGCGCGGCACGCTCAAGGACGACACGCTCGTCGCGACGGTCATGAGCAACCTGGGTCTCCACCGCGCGATGGCCGAGCACGGCATCCGCGTCGAGCAGACGGCCGTCGGCGACCGTTACGTCCTCGAGCGCATGAACGAGGGGGGCTTCTCGCTGGGCGGCGAGCAGTCCGGCCACGTCATCATGAGCGACTACGCCACGACCGGAGACGGGCTTCTCACGGGTCTGCACCTGCTCGCCGAGATGGCGCATCGGGGCAAGACGCTCGCCGAGCTCGCGTCCGTCATGACGGTGTACCCGCAGGTGCTGCTCAACGTGAAGGGCGTCGACCGCTCGCGCGTCGCCACCGACGAGGGCGTGCAGGACGCGGTGGCCCGCGCGACGGCGCAGCTCGGTCTGTCGGGCCGCGTGCTGCTGCGTCCCTCGGGCACCGAGCCGGTCGTGCGGGTCATGGTCGAGGCCGCGTCGCAGGACGACGCGCGCCGTCACGCCGACACGCTCGCGGCCGTCGTGCAGGAGCGCCTGGCCCTCTGACCGCGCGGTGCCGCGACGCTCCGGCGGTATATGCCGATCCGAGCATGAATGCCGGGCGCACGCGAGACGGGGGTGCCCGCCATCGTGCGGCGAGCACCCCCGTCGGGGTGCCGGCTAGTTGTACTGCCCAGGGAGGTTGTTTGATCTGGCTTCCCTGATGTGACGAGAACCTCCCGGCAGAGTGGAGCTGCTACCGCATCCGCTCTGAACCAGGAGGTTCTCGTGTCTCACGCTAACGCGGCGCTCACCCCGCGCCAAAG
>NZ_DATMFG010000048.1:0-132035 GCF_035556355.1 Microbacterium sp. | reverse complement strand
CACGCGCTCCTCGCGGGCAACACCGCGATCGTGAAGGTTCCGCCGACGACGCCGCTCGCGACCGCGCGCGTCGTGCAGCGCGTCGCCGAGAAGCTTCCGGCGGGCGTGCTCAACGTCATCAGCGGCAAGGACGAGAACATGTCGGGCCTCATCCAGAACCCCGACATCGCCAAGGTCTGCTTCACCGGCTCGGTCAACGGCGGCAAGCGCATCATGGAGATGGCGTCGAAGTCGCTCACGCGCGTGACGCTCGAGCTCGGCGGCAACGATGCGGCGATCTTCCTCGAGGATGCCATCATCGACGACGCCCACCTCGACCGCCTGTACGCCGCGATCTTCGACACCACCGGCCAGATCTGCATGAACGCGAAGCGCGTCTACGTGCACCGCTCGCGCCTCGACGAGCTCGTCGCGGGCCTCGAGGCGCGCCTGCAGAACGTCAAGCTCGGCTACGGGCTCGACGAGGGCACCACCATGGGCCCGCTCCACTCGCCGGCGCAGAAGGCGTTCGTCGAGGAGATCATCCAGGAGGCGAAGGACTCGGGCGCCGACGTGCGCGAGTTCGGCGAGCTTCCGGGCGGCGACCTCGCCGGAGGCAACTTCCTCCGCCCGGCGATCGTGGTCGACCCCGACCCGTCGCTGCGCGTCGTGACGCAGGAGCAGTTCGGCCCCGTGATCCCGATCATCCCGTTCGACACCGAGGAGGAGGCCGTCCGCGCGGCCAACGACACGTGGGCCGGGCTGTGCGGCTCGGTGTGGACCGCGAACCCCGAGGCGGCGCAGCGCGTGGGCTCGCAGCTCGTGTGCGGCTACGTGTGGGTCAACGACCACGGCGCGACCCGCTGCGACCTGCGCGCCCCGTTCGGCGGCATGAAGCAGTCCGGCATCGGGCGTGAGCAGGGCATCGAGGGCGTCCGCTCGTTCCAGGACACCCGCTCGATCGCCGTGCTCGACCCGGAGGCGCTCGCGGCGATGGCGCACTGACCGATCGATCCTGAGAGGCGGGATCCGTCCAGATCGGTCGGATCCCGCCTCTTTCTGGAAAACTTCTCATAGACGCAGGCGCCGTGTTGCGCCGAAAGGGAGCGGCATGACCAGCGAGCGCGACATCGACAGCGCAGCCGGGGAAGACCTCATCACCGAACCGCTTGAGGACGTCATCGACCCCGAGGGCTTCACACCGCGCCTGATCGCGCTGCTGTCGAACGCGCTCGTGTGGCGAGAGTCGACCGAGTTGCGCCGCCGGTTCGGCCTGGGCACGAACGACTGGCGCGTGATCTCCGCCGTCGCGCTGCGGCCCGGGATCTCGGCGACCGAGATCTCGGACTTCATCGGCGTCAACAAGGCGGTCGTGTCCAAGAGCGTCTCGACGCTCGTCGCACGACGGCTCATCGTGCTGCTCGACGGTCCGCGCGGCTCGCGGCCGATGTGCCTCACGAGGGACGGCGCCCGCATGCACGACCTCATGCTCCCCGTCTCGATGCGAGGGCAGGAGATCATCCTTGAGGGCATGTCGGAGTCCGACGTGCGCAAGCTCAACACGCTGCTCACCGACATGCTCCAGAAACTGCGGGATGCACAGCTTCTGGACGAGGCCCTCGACAACGAGGCCTCGCCCGCACACAAGCCGGAGCCCTCACCCGCGGCGCACTGACGCCACGAGCGAGGGCTCCTTCGTTCAGCCCGTCTTCGGACTCACTCCTTCTTCTGGCCGGCGGCCCCGGCGAAGCGCATCGCGAAGCCTCCGCCATCGACGGCGAGCACCTGGCCGGTGACCCAGCGCGAGGCATCCGTGGTCAGGAACAGGGCCGCGCTCGCGATGTCCCAGTTGTTCCCCTCGACCTGCATCGCGACGTTTTGCCGGCGGATCTCACGCTGCTCCTCGGTCATGCCCTTGGCCGCGAACGCGCCCCAGATCATCCCGACTCGGACGGCGTTGACGCGGATGCGCCGCGGCGCGAGTGTGCCCGCTGCTCCCTGCGCGAGCTTCTCGAGCGCGGCCTTCGCGATGCTGTAGGGCAGTCCGGGGCCGCGGCCCTCCGCGGCGCCCGACGAGATGAGCACGGCCGCGCCGCCCTCGGTCATGTGCTTCTGCGCGTGCCGCAGGAGGTACCAGGCCGACTTGAGGTTGAGCTCCATCGCGAAGTCCCACGCCTCGATGCTCGTCTCGAAGATGCCCTCGATGCCCGCGCCGCCGATCGAGTCGGCGACGACGTCGATGCGGCCGAAGCGCTCGTACACGGCATCGACCACCGTCGCCACGGCGGCATCGTTCGTGAGATCGACGATGTACGGCTCGGCTACGGCGCCGGTCTCACGCAGGGCCTTCACCGTGCGCTCCGCCGCGCGCGGGTCGTTGTCGAGGATCGCGACCTTCGCGCCGTTGCGGGCGTAGAGCCACGCCATCGCGAATCCGACACCCCCTTCGGGGCCGCTGAGCCCTCCTCCTGCGACGATCGCGACCTTGTCGGTGAGCCACGGCTCGGTCTGCGTCGCCAGCGGATCCTGGACGGGGGTGACCCATTCGGTGTCGTCAGTCATGCGGTGTGATCCTCCTCGGGTACATCGTGGCCGACCGCCCCGACGCGCGGGCGCGCTCGTCCGTCGGGCGGAAGACGGGTTTCGGCGGATGCGCGGAGTCACCGCACCGGGAACGAGCGGCCCGACCACTCTCCGAACACACGGAACACCATCGACATCGCGGCGTTGGGCGAGCCTGCGACGATGATCGGGAGGCTCTTGGGCGAGGCATCCGCGAACACCGGATGGAAGTGGTCCGGCGGGAACGGTCCGTCGGGCAGTCGGCTCAGCCCCTTGCCGACCGCCGCGAGCTCGGCCTCGGTCTTGCCGCTGTGAGCGACGAGCCAGTCGCGCACGTCCTGCTTCGACATGCCGGCCTCGGCGAGCACGCGCGCATGGTCGGGGTTCATGAGGATGCCGACGCATGAGTGGCGGAAGATCCAGGAGCCCGACCGTTGGATCGTGTCTGCGAAGTCGCGCAGCACCTGCACGGGGTCGGTGAAGTGGCGGTTGTCGACGAACTCGCACGTGCGCAGCAGCATGACGCTCACCGCGTCCTCGCCGGCCTCGAGTCCTCCGTCGACCGAGAAGGGCTCCCATGGGCTCGCCTCCTCCGCCTCGGCGATGCCCATGGTCCAGCGGCCGGGCAGCCCTTGCGTCGCCTGCTCGAAGCCGTGGGGACGGATGCCGAAGCCGTTGCGCACCGTGAGCCCGATCGCGCGCGGGATGGTCGCGTTCGCGCGGAAGCCGGGGCCGAGCACGCCGCCACCGCTGTTGACGTCGAGCCTGTCGCGCAGCGGCCCGTTCACGATCACGAGGGGCGCGGGACCGCTCGTGCTCTGCCACCCGCCGCCGTTCGCGGCGCGGTCGGCGGCGAGCGCGTCCCACGCGGTGAGCACCGCCGGGAAGTACTCCGGCAGGCAGCCGGCCATGATCGCGTGCACCGCGACGTCGCGCACCGTGACCGTGCGGTCGAGCGCGAGGTGCCGTGCGACGACGGCGTCGGGGTCGCGGTCGGTCTCGGCCAGGAAGCGCTCGACCGTCTCGTCGGTCGCGGGCAGCGCGGGCAGGCCGTCGGTCCAGCCGTTCGCGTAGAGGTGCTCGGCGACCTCCGTCGCCGCCGCGGGATCGAGCGGTCGCGTGTCGACGGCGGTCATACGGGAACGCTCAGAGCGCTGTCGGCGGCGCTCTGCGCGGACGCGGAGGCGGGCGCCGTGAGGCGTGCGACGACGTCGGGCACGAGGTGCGCGGCGCGGTCGACGAGCTGACCGGCGTCGAGGTTCGCGACCGGATGCTCCGTGAGGATGTACGGGAAGTCGGGGTCGCCCTTGAGCTCGGCCATCGCCTGCGACGTCGACGCGAACGCCTCGGTGCAGATCACCGCCGTCGGGATCCCGGCGCGCTCGAGAGCGATGCCGTCGGCGACGGCGGCGGCGCTGCACGAGCCGCAGTCCCCCACTCCCACGACGACGACATCGCACGACTCGGACAGCTCGGCGACCACCTCGGCGGTGAGGGGCAGCGCGAACTGCTTCTTCGTCTTCCGCACGAGCTCGGCCGCGCCGAGGTCGCGCACGAGCGCCTCGCCGATGCCGTCGAGCAGGTCGGCGGCGTTGCGCTTCGTGTTCTCGAGCAGCCCGACTCGGACGCCGGCGAGGCTCGCGGCGCGGGCGGCGCGCGGCATCCGTCCCTTCTTCGTCGAGACACTGCTGCTGACCGTCGGATCGATGATCGTCGAGGCGATCGTGGAAGCCATGTGCGTCCTCCCCTTCCGTCGCGACCCACTATGGGACGACGGGGGCGGATGCCGCACCGCCCGCTTCCGCGCCGCGGAAGGTCAGTCGGGACTGCTCTCGCGACGCAGGAACACGACGCTCGCGGGCGACGGGGGTCCCGGTCGCTGCAGGAGGCTGCGCGAGATGCGCGACGCGGTGGAGCGCACGAGGTCGACGAAGCGCTGCGGATCGTCGCGCTCCACGAGGTAGACCATTCCGACGGCGGCTTCGACCTCGCCTTCGGCGTTGACGATCGGGGCCGCGACCGATCCCGCGGCCATCGTGAGCGAGCGCGGCGCGATCGCGTAGCGGTTCTCGCGCACCTCGGCGAGCGTGCGGCGCAGTTCGTCGGCGTCGCCGATCGTGTGCGCGGTGTAGCGCTTGAGCGGGTTCTCGACGTACTCGTCGACGACCCCGTCGTCGGCGTACGCGAGCAGGACGAGTCCCACGGCGCCCGCGTGCAGCCGCAGGCGGCCGCCGATTCGGTTCTGTCCCGTGTAGTTCGCGTGCGGGCGCAGCGCCTCGAGGTACATGACGTGCGCACCGTCGCGCACACCCAGGAGCACCGTACGACCCGTCCGACGGTGGATGTCGGCCAAGTGTGGCAGCGCCTTCTCGCGCAGCTGCATGCCGCTCGTCGACGACGTCGCGAGGCTCAGCATCTTCGCGCCGAGCCGGTAGTGGCCTGTCCCGTCGGCTTCGAGACCGCCCCACGCGACGAGCTCGCGCACGAGCCGGTGGGTCGTCGTGAGCGACAGTCCGGACTGGCGGCTGATCTCGGTCAGGGTGTGCGAGCCGGTCCCCCGTGAGAACACGTCCAGCAGCGTGAGAACCCGTCCCGCGGCCGTCAGCTTGTGCGGTTCGCCGGGCTGTGGCGCGCTCATCCGTCCTCCTCGCGGCCTCCGTCGTCGCGACCGTGCGTCCGATTCACGCTGTCGTGTCCATTGAACGCGGAAGGTCCCCGTCCGGCGCCCGCGGTTCCGCTCGGTGGGAAGCGGATCCGCGACCCCGCCCGACCGTGCGCGCCGGCCGGGCGGGGTCGCCGGCGGTCAGCCGCCGACCCACTCCATCGTCGTCCACGGCATGAGGTTCGTCGCGGGTACCGGGTCGTCCTGCCCCGCCCAGCGCGACGTGTTGATGACCGGCATGTGGCCCGTGTACC
The DNA here is from genome assembly GCF_035556355.1 of Microbacterium sp. GTDB lineage: Bacteria > Actinomycetota > Actinomycetes > Actinomycetales > Microbacteriaceae > Microbacterium. The sequence goes on along the minus strand of NZ_DATMFG010000048.1, from coordinate 126,578 downwards.
ACGCGAGCGGCGCGTAGAACATGAGCTCCGCGGCGCGCTCCTGAAGGGCCCGGAAGTGCTCGCCGCGCACCTCGCGGTCGCTCGTGCTCAGGGCGCCGAGGGCTGCCTCGTGGATCTCGTCGTCGCAGATGCCGGACGGGTTCGACGCGGCGTTGCGGTCGGGGTTGCAGTCGTACCAGCGCACGATGCCCGTGCTCGGGTCGGAGCCCAGCGTCGAGCGCAGGAAGGCGAGCTCGAAGTCGCTCTCCTTGTAGACCTTGTCGGTGAACACGGCCGACTGGCTCGCCTCCAGGTCGAGCGCGACGCCGATCTCCTGGAGCTGGGACTGCGCGAGCTCGGTCGTCGACGCCACCTCGCTCAGCTCGCTGATGTAGCGGGTCTTGAGCGTGAAGCGCGTGCCGTCCGACCCGCGCGGGTATCCGAGCTCGTCGAGTGCCTCGTTGATCGCGTCGATGTCGTGCGGATACTCCTCCGAGAACCGGATGTCGTCGTTCACCGCCCAGTCGAGCTCCTCGGGGAAGAACGTCTCGGCGGGCGTGCCTCGGCCGCCGAGCGCGATCTCGGTGATCGCCTCGCGGTCGAGGGCCGCGAACACGAGCTTGCGCACCTCGGCGTCCTGGAGCGGCCCGCTCACGGCATTGAACATGATCGTGACATCCTGCGGGAACTGCCCCGTGGGCATCTGCATGACGCTGTCGTGGCCGGGGATCTGGTCGAGTTGGCCCGGGTCGAGCGATGCCTGGTCGATCTCGTTGTTGAACAGGGCGAGCGCGCGGCTGTTCGGATCGCCGATGACCGGGTAGATGACGCGCCCGACCTGCACCTCGCCGTCCCAGTAATCCGGGTTCGCCTCGAAGATGACCTCCTTGCCCGACTCGAACGACACGAAGCGCAGCGGCCCCGTGCCGATGGGCGCCATGTTGGCGGGGTTGGTCACGTAGTCGGTGCCCTCGTAGATGTGCTTCGGCAGCAGATACTGGCCCGCGATCGTCTCGATCGCGGGACCGTACGGCTCGGAGAAGTTCACGACGACGGTCTGCTCGTCCTCCACCTCGACGTTCGCGATGCGCGCCGCGAGCGCCGCGCCGAACGTCTGGAGCTCGACGATCTCGTCCAGGTTGAACTTGACGTCCTCGGCGGTGAACGGCTCGCCGTCGTGCCACGTGACGCCCTCGCGCAGGTGGAACGTTATCTGCAGGCCGTCCTCGCTGACGTCCCATGTCTCGGCCAGGCCGGGCGACAGCTGGTACTCCGGGCTCAGGCGGATGAGCGTGTCGAAGACCTGCGCCGCGAACATGAACGGCGTCGCGCCGTTGGTGAGCTGGGCGTTGAACGACTCGGGATCGGCGGCGATCGCCTGCACGTAGTCGTGCTTGGCGCCCTCGCCTCCTCCGTCGCCTCCGGATGAGCCGCCGGCGCTGCAGGCGGATGCCACGAGCACCGCGCCCGCGAGCGCGGCGGTGATGCCGACACGGCGTCTGGTGAGGTTCAGCACGGGAATGCCTCTCTTGTTGTGCCGGTCGCGGGGTGCGGCCGGGCGGGGGTTCTGGGGTCGTGGGTGCGGATCACGCGGTCAGACGGGTTCGAGGGCCGCCGCGAGCAGCGTGCGGGTGTACGGATGCGACGGCGCGGCGAACACCTCGTCGGTCTCGCCCTCCTCGACGATCTCGCCGGATTTCATGACGTAGACGTAGTCGGCGACCTTTCGCACGACGGGCAGGTCGTGGGTGATGAAGACGTAGCCGACGTCGAGACGGTCCTTGAGGTCGGCCATCACACGCAGGACTCCTGCCTTGACCGACGCATCGAGCGCCGAGACGGCCTCGTCGGCGACGATGATGCGCGGGCGCAGCACGATCGCGCGCGCGATGAGCACACGTTGCCGCTGACCGCCGCTCAGCTCGTGCGGGAACCGGTCGAGGTACCGCTCGGGCGGATCCATGCCGACGAGTGAGAGCGCCTCGACGACGGCGTCGCGCACCGCGGCTCGGCCCTTCGCGATGCCGTGCAGTCGCACGACCTCGCCGATCGTCTGCTCGACGCGCTTGCGGGGATTGAGGGATCCCGCGGGATCCTGGAGGACGGCCTGGACGGTGCGCCGGAACCGCATGCGGTCGGCGCGCCCCATGCGGGCGAGATCCTGGCCGTCGATCGTGACCGAGCCGGCGGACGCGGGGATCAGGTCGAGCAGGATGCGGGCGAGCGTGCTCTTGCCGCTGCCGCTCTCGCCGACGATCGCGACGAACCGGCCCGGCTCCGCCGTGATGCTCGCGTCGCGCACGGCGAGCACAGGCGGTGTGCCGCGGCGGCCGCGGAACTCCTTCGAGACGCGATCAGTCCTGAGCATCTTCGCTCCTCTCGAGCGCGAGTCGCGCGCGCAGGCTTCGGGGCATCGAGTACAGCGGCACGTCGGGCTCGGTGAGGCTGCGCACGCTGCGCAGGAGCGCCTTCGTGTAGTCGTGCCGCGGATCGGCCAGCACGGCGGCGGTGGGCCCCGACTCGACGATGCGCCCGCCGTACATGACGTGGATGCGGTCGGTCATGCCCGCCACGACAGACAGATCGTGCGAGATGAGGATGAGCGATGTGCCGAGCTCCGACACGGTCTCGTCGAGCGTGCGCAGCACGCGGGCTTGGACCGTCGCGTCGAGGGCGGTCGTCGGCTCGTCGGCGATGATGAGGTCGGGCTCCTTCGCGATCGCGACGGCGATGAGCACCCGCTGCCGCATGCCGCCGCTCAGCTCGTGCGGGAACTGGCTCGCGACGCGCTCGGGATCGTCGAGGCCCGCGAGGCCGAGGAAGCGCACGACCTCGGCCTCGCGGGCCCTGCGGTCGCGGCGCGAGGTGGCGCCCAGCGACTCCGCGACCTGCGCGCCGACCTTCATCGTGGGGTTCAGGAAGGTGAGCGGGTCCTGGAAGATCATCCCGACGCGCTTGGAGCGGATCTGGTTCCACGCGGATGCGGGAGCCGTCAGCATCTCGCGACCGGCGAAGCGGATCGAGCCCTCGACCCGCACGCGCGGCGACGTCGGCAGCAGGCCCGCGATCGCGCGGCCGGTCACCGACTTGCCCGAACCCGACTCGCCGACGATGCCGACGCGTTCGCCGAGGCCGACGGTGAACGACGCCGACGAGACCGCCTCGACCTCGCTGCGGTCGCCGGTGGGAAGGTGCACGCGCAGACCGTCGACCTCGAGCAGGGGGTGCGTGTCGGTGCGGTCGCGGTCCGCGGCGGCATCCGTGATCGTGGGGGCGCTCACTTGACTCGTCCGATCGTCGGGTTGAGGGCGTCGTTCATGGCGTCGCCGAGGATGTTGACGGCGAGCACCACGAGGAAGATGCACAGACCGGGGAAGAGCGCGAGCCACCACGCCTGCTGCATGTAGGCCTGCGCGGAGTTGAGCAGCGCTCCCCAGCTCGGGCGGTTCGCGTCGCCGATGCCGAGGTAGGAGAGCCCCGACTCGACGAGGATCGCCCGGCCGACCGTCATGGTCGTCGCCACGAGCACGGGCGGCATCGCATTGGGGATGACATCCGACCAGAGGATCCGCGGCCCCGAGAAGCCGGCCGCCTTCGCCGACTCGACGTAGCCGAGCTTCGTGATGCGCATCGCCTCGGCCCGCACGATCCTCGCGACGCCGGGCCACATCGTGACTCCGAGGATCACGATGATGATCACGACGTTCGAGCCGAGCAGCGCCGCGGCGACGAGCGCGAGCACGAGTCCCGGCAGCACCTGGAAGAACTCCGACACCTTGACGAGCGCGTTGTCCATGAACCCGCCGTAGTAGCCGGCGACTCCGCCGATGATGAGCCCGAGGGTGAGGCACAGCACCGCGACCGAGAATCCGACGATGAGAGACACCTGCCCGCCGTAGACGACCCGCGCAAGGTAGTCGCGACCGAGGTTGTCGGTGCCGAGCCAGTGCTCGCTGCTCGGGGGCAGCAGCTTGGGGTAGATCGCCGATACGGGGTCGCCCACGAAGGACGGGCCGACGAACGAGATCAGGATCAGCACGACGAGCAGCGGGAGGAACACCCACACGGAGCGCTTGCGCAGGAACGCGCGCCACGCGGCGTTCCGCCGAGATCCGCCGGACGCCGCGACCGCGAGCGTCTCGGTGCCGGCATCCGGCGCCAGCGGCTCTTCGAGGCCGAGCTCGGTCTCGGGCGGCGGGGTGGGCTGGACCGTCGTCATGATGCGGCCACCTTCCGTGAGAACTGCGCGCGCAGGCGGGGATCGACGATGCCGTACGTGATGTCGGTGAGGATGTTCGCGAGCAGGATCGTGATCGTGAGGAAGATCGCGACGCCCAGCACGACCTGGTTGTCCTGACGCTGGATCGCGTCGACGAAGAGCAGGCCCATGCCCGGCCAGCCGAACACGCTCTCGACGAGCACCGACCCCGCGAGGATGAATCCGAGGCTGTAGCCGGCGACCGTGACCATGGGCAGCAGGGCGTTCGGCAGGGCGTGGCGCCACAGCACGCGCTGCGACGGGAGGCCCTTCGAACGCGCCGTGTCGATGAAGTCCTGCCCCAGAGACTCGATCATCGACGACCGCATGATGCGCGTCTTGAACGCGAGCTCGGTCGAGGCCATCGTGATGACCGGCAGCACCATGTAGCGGATGTCGATGCCGTCCTGCCCGTAGGGCGCCTTGCCCTGCGTGGGCAGCCAGCCGAGCTGGATCGAGAACACGATGATCAGGAGCATGCCGAGCCAGAAGTTCGGCACCGAGAAGAGGGCGACCGCGCCGGCCGAGATGCCGCCGTCGAGCCACCGCTTGCGCGTGCGCGCCGCGATCGCACCGAGCACGATGCCGAGCGTCGTCGAGATGATGAACGCGGGGACGGCGATCGCGAGCGTGTTGCCTGCGCGGTTCAGGATGAGTTCGAGCACGGGCTCGTTCGTCCCGAACGAGTAGCCGAGCTCACCTCGGAACACGTTCCCGAGGTAGACCAGGTATCTCTCCCACAGCGGCCGGTCGAGACCGAACGCGGCGACGATCTGCGCTTCGAACGCCGGCGAGATCGGCACGTCTCCCACGAAGTTCTGGATCGGGTCGCCGGGGGCGATCTCCAGCAGCAGGAAGAGCACCGTCAGCACGACGACGAACAGGATCAACGATGAGAGAAGCAGCCGTCCGTAGTGGATGGCCATCGCTTTCATAGGGCGTCCGTCCCTTCGCGACGCGGTCCTCGGTGATCGCGTCTACCGGGCCCCACGATCACGGCGGGCGACGAGCGCACTCAACGGCGGCTTCCACACGATGGAAGCCCGCCTCGGGCAACGCGTCTTCCGCGTGTCGGAAGAGCGCGGCATCCGCTCAATGGAAAGTATCCAAGCGCATACCTATGGACATTCCCTATGGTCATAGGTAATCTGACAACGACCGCATCGCCGCGGCGCTACCCGAGAGGAACGGACCTCACAGTGGCCACCATCACCCCCGCCCAGAACAAGGCAGCCGCTCGCGAGCTCGTGAGCGGGTTCTCGCTGGAGATGACCGGGAAGGACGTGCCGGGACTCCAAGAGGCCGCGCACTCGATCCCGCAGGGAACGAAGATCAACGTCACATTCCTCGGCAACGAGGATCTCGACATGCGCGTGACCGCCGCGAAGGCGGTCAAGGACCTCGGATTCGTCCCGGTCCCGCACATCTCCGCCCGGCGCCTGAAGAGCCAGGACCAGCTCGAGGAGTTCCTCGGCCGTCTGCAGGAGGTCGGCGCGACCGAGCACGTCTTCGCCGTGGGCGGCGACCCGACCGAGCCGGAGGGTCCGTACCCGGACTCGCTGAGCGTCATCCGCACCGGCCTGCTCCAGAAGTACGGCGTGCGCGAGGTCTCGATCGCCGGCTACCCCGAGGGCCACCCCGACATCAAGAACGACGTGCTGTGGCGCCACCTCGAGGACAAGTCCGCCTCGCTCAAGGAGCAGGGCCTGGACGCGGTGATCCTCACCCAGTTCGCGTTCGACACCGACCCGGTGCTCACGTGGATCAAGGGCGTCCGCGACCGCGGCATCGACACGCAGATCCGCATCGGCACCCCGGGCCCGGCCGGCATCAAGCGCCTGCTCGGCTTCGCGCGCCGGTTCGGCATCGGCGCGAACGCGATGATCGTGAAGAAGTACGGGTTCAGCCTGACCAACCTCATGGGCACGGCCGGTCCCGACAAGTTCGTCACCGACCTGTCCGGGCTGCTGGCCGACGCCTCGGCGGGCTCAGCGACCGGTTACGGTGACGTGAAGCTGCACTTCTACACGTTCGGCGGCCTGCTCGCCACGTCGGAGTGGGTGCGCGAGTACCTGGCCGCACAGGCTTGACCCGTCCCGAGTCTTCGTCCGAGGAGCATCCGAGAATGTCCCCGCACATCGAACCGAAGCGCGACCACGCGTGCCTGATCGTGCACGGCCCCGACCAGCCCGGCCTGGTCGCCGCCGTCACGGGCCTCGTCACCCGCAACAAGGGCAACATCGTCACGCTCGACCAGTACTCCGACAACCCCGAGGGGGGCGCGTTCTTCCAGCGGGTGGTGTTCCACCGCCCCGACCTCGCCGCCGCGATCGACGAGATCGAGGCCGACCTGGCCAAGACGCTCAAGCCGCTCGGGGTGGAGTGGACGCTCACCGACCAGTCCATCCCGAAGCGGATGGCGATCCTGGTCTCCACGAGCGACCATTGCCTGCTCGAGCTGCTGTGGCGTCACCGCCGCGGCGAGCTGCCGGTGACCATCCCGATGGTGATCTCGAACCACACCAACACCGCCGAGGACGTCCGCACGTTCGGCATCCCGTTCTTCCACGTGCCCTCGCAGGGGCCCGACAAGAGCGAGGCCGAGGCGAAGATCCTCGAGCTGGTCAAGGGCAACGTCGACTTCATCGTGCTGGCCCGCTACATGCAGATCATCTCGGAGGACTTCCTCGAGAAGGTCGGCGTGCCGATCATCAACATCCACCACTCGTTCCTGCCCGCGTTCATCGGCGCCGCCCCGTACCGCAAGGCGAAGGAACGCGGCGTGAAGCTGATCGGCGCGACAAGCCACTACGTGACGAAGGACCTCGACGAGGGCCCGATCATCGAGCAGGACGTCGCGCGCGTCAACCACGCGATGGACGCCGCTGACCTCCAGGCCCGCGGTGCCTACGTGGAGCGCGCGGTTCTCTCGCGCGCGGTGCAATGGCACGCCGAAGACCGTGTCATCCGCCACGGCAACCACACGATCGTCTTCACCGACCGACCGTAACCCACCCCCGGCGCCGCACCCGCGGCGCCCCTATCCGAACAGAGAGGTTCACACTCGTGGCCAAGAATCTCCAGGAGCTCCTGGACCAGACCAACCCGGTCGAGCTGCTGCGCAACTCGCAGATCGGCTCGTACATCTACCCCGTCGTCCCGGCGGACTTCTCGTCGTGGATCAAGGAGCAGAAGGCGTGGCGCGACACGGCCGTCCTGTACGACCAGTCGCACCACATGGACAACGTCTTCATCAAGGGCTCCGACGCGATCAAGCTCATCTCGGACACGGCGATCAACTCGGTCGCGAACTTCGCGGTGAACAAGGCGAAGCAGTACGTGCCGACGACCGCGTCGGGTCACGTGGTCGGCGACGGCATCCTCTTCCGCGAGGCCGAGGAGGAGTTCGTGTACGTCGGTCGCGCGCCCGCGTCGAACTGGCTGCTCTTCCACGGTGAGACCGGCGGCTACCAGAACCTCGACATCACGGTCGACCGCCGTTCGCCCTCGCGCCCGTACGGCCACGCCGTCTCGCGCCAGTACTACCGCTTCCAGATCCAGGGCCCGAACGCGTGGCAGGTCATCGAGAAGCTCAACGGCGGCCCGCTCGAGAAGATCGGCTTCTTCAACATGTCGACGATGCAGATCGCCGGCAAGCAGGTCCGCACGCTGCGCCACGGCATGGCGGGCGCCCCCGGCCTCGAGATCTGGGGCCCCTACGAGGACCACGACCTCATCCGCGACACGATCGTCGAGGCGGGCGCCGAGTTCGGCCTGCTGCCGGTGGGTTCGCGTGCGTACCCGTCGAACACGCTCGAGTCGGGCTGGATCCCGTCGCCGCTCCCCGCGATCTACACGGGTGAGGAGGAGCGCGCCTACCGTGAGTGGCTCGGCATCGACAGCTACGAGGCGACCGGCACGCTGGCCGGCTCGTTCGTGTCGGACAACATCGAGGACTACTACCTCACGCCGTGGGAGCTGGGCTACGGCTCGTTCATCAAGTTCGACCACGACTTCATCGGCCGCGACGCGCTCGAGAAGATCGACCCCGCGACGCAGCGCAAGAAGGTCACGCTCGCGTGGGACGCCGAGGACATGACGAAGATCTACGGCTCGCTCTTCAACGTGGAGGGCCCGAGCTACAAGTTCTTCGACCTGCCGCTGGCGAACTACGGCTCGGCGAACTACGACTCGGTGGTCGACGCCGACGGCACCGTCGTGGGCTTCTCGATGTTCACCGGCTACAGCTCCAACGAGCGTCGCGCGCTGTCGCTCGCCACGATCGACCCGGATGTCCCGGAGGGCACCGAGCTGCGCGTCCTGTGGGGCGAGGAGCCGAACTCGAAGAAGGCCACGGTCGAGCCGCACGTGCAGCTGCCCGTCCGCGCGGTCGTCAGCCCCGTTCCGTACTCGACGGTCGCCCGCCAGTCGTACCACGGCGGATGGCGCACCGGATACGAGAACGTCAAGACGGACTGACATGAGAGACCCGAGGGGGTCCGTCCGCACCGGGCGGGCCCCCTCGCACCACATCCGGCCGCCCCAGAGGAGAACCATGAGTCTGCGCTTCGCCCTTCTCGCCATCCTCCGCGTGGGGCCGCTGTCGGGTTACGACCTGCAGAAGCAGTTCCACCAGTCGGTCGGGCATGTGTGGCACGCGCCCGACTCGCAGATCTATCCCGAGCTGCGCAAGATGGAGGCCGACGGCCTCATCGAGGGCGAAGAGCAGACGCGCGGCGAGCGCGGCACGCGACGCGTCTACCACGTGACGGATGCCGGCGAGCGCGCGTTCCTCGAATGGATGGAGTCCCCGCTGGACTACCAGCGGGTCCGCGACCCCGCCCATCTGCGGGCCGCCTACCTCGAGTCGGCCACCGCGAAGGCTGCGCGAGAGTTCCTCGAGCGCCACATCGCGCACTGGGAGAGCGAGCTCGAGCAGTTCGAGGGCGAGCTCACGCACATCGCGAACCTGAGCAACCCGATGCTCACGCGGCGCCTCGCGGTGACCCGCGACGAGGACCGCGAGCGCACGATCGAATTCAAGCGCTTCGCGTACGAGGGTCTGGCCGAACGTGCCCGCGTCGAGATCGAGTGGGCGAAGCGCGGCCTGGGGCTTCTCGAGCGCCTCTATTGAGGCATCCGCGACAGACGGAGAGGGAGGGGATGACCGAGGTCATCCCCTCCCTCTTTCATGGGCTCACGGAGCCCCGGCGCTCACCGGCGCCCCGCCACCTTGTGCGTCGGGTCGGATACGACCGCGACGGGAACGAACCCGTCCGCCGTCGCATCCACTCGCACGGTGATGACGGAGCCTGCCAGTGACGCATCCGGCGTGAACGTCGTCGACGTCGCACCGGCGATCGGCTGCCCGTCGGCGATCCACTGGAACGCGAGGACCGCTCCGGGCGTCGAGGACGAGGCCTGGGCCCGCAGCTCGACGCCGACCTTGGCGTTGCCGAGGATCTTCGGCCCCGACACCGCCACCCGCTCGGTCTCGCCGAACTCGAGCCACGTGCCCTCGAGCTCCGTGTAGCCCTGACTCGGCTTCGACCAGTCGCACACACCCTCGGGGAACGCCGCGAGCAGACGCTGCCACTGGGCATCCGTCATCTCGGGGTAGTCCGCGCGCACCGGAGCGGTCGTCTCGCACTTCATGACGTCCGCCACAAGCGGCATGCCCGCCTCGGCGCGCGGCTGCGAGTGGTACGGGTACAGCTGGTTGCACGTCGTCGTCGGGTCGTCGTAGTCGAGCGGCTCGGCGATGAACGAACCGGATGCGTCGAAGCACCCGTCCTGCAGGTCGGCGGGGCGCGCCGCGACCGTACGAGCGCGGTCGGCCACTCCGCCCGCGGCCACGATCGCGTCCAGCCACTCCTCGAGCTTGTCGAGGGCGGCGATGCGCATCGCATTCGTGTTCGCCCCGATGTTCGGACCCGTCCAGTTCACATGCGTGTCGGCGTTGCCGTAGGCCTGCAGCATCCGCTCGCGGATGATCGCGGACCGGTAGCGCTCGTGGAAGTCGCCGGTCGGGTCGGTGTAGGGCCGGATCTCGATCACGGGGATCGACGCGAGGCCGCCCGTCATCATGTTGATCCGCCCGGTCGCGAACGCCCGCTCGATCGCCTCGACGCTGGCCACCGACCGCTCCGCCGTGAGGTTGCCGTCGACGTCCATGCCGCCGATGTTCTCGTTGAGCGACAGGAACTGCTCGACCGTGATCGCCCCGCTCTTCAGCGCGTTCAGGCCGTACTGCACGCCGACGTTGTCGGGCTCGACGCGCAGGCCGCGGCCCTGGTCGTCGGTGCCGTACACGTTCTGGACCATGTCGGCGATCGTGCAGCGCAGGCCGTCGGGGTTGCTCGGCGACCAGCGGTCGGCGACCGGGATCGCCGCCGCGCATCCGCGGTTCGGGTCGTCGACACCGTCGAAGAACGTGAAGCCGACGCACGTGAACGTGGCGGCGTGACCGGTCACGGCGAGCTTCTGCGTGTCGGTCCAGCCGGTGCCCGCAGGCGAGGCCCAGTAGTTCTGCAGACCGCGGCAGTCGTGGCCGCCGATCGTCGTCGAACGCTCGTCGGGGTAGCCGATCTCGCCCAGGACCCCGTCGAGGATGCCCGGGTAGTTGTTCGACAGCAGGAGCTGCTGCATCGTCCCCGCCGAGCCGCCCGAGCCGATCGTGTACGTCACGGGGCCGAGCTGCTCGATCACGTGCTCCTTGACCATCATCGCGGTCTCGGCGCTCGTGACGTCGTTGCAGTTCGTCGCGTAGACGTTGAGCGTCGCCGACGCGACCGCGTAGCCGCGGCTGAGGAGCATGTCGTTCTCGACGCCGCCCGTCGACGTGCCCTGCCAGTAGCCGACGCCGCACGCGCCGCCGAAGGTGTAAGCGAGCTTGCCGTTCCAGCCCGGGAGCTCGGCGAACGGGCTCGGCTCGACGCCGCCCGGCTCGTCGAGGACCGCGAACTCGTACACGGAGCGGTTGATCGTGCCCCGCTCGATGCGCACGACGTACGGCACGGTCTCGCCGTCGACCGTCGTGGTCGCGACGTCCGCCGGAACCGAGCCGTCGGTCGGGTAGTTCGCGAACTGCCCGGTGGTCGTGCGGTAGCGGTAGGTCACCCGCGCCTCGGCGACATGGCAGTCCTCATCGACCGGGCCGAGGTTCCACGGGGAGCCGGAGGCGGTGCAGTACATCGGATGCTGCGGACCCGAGAACACGGGACCCGTGATCGGGTGGTTCTCTACCTCGAGCGTCGCGTCGACCTTGCCGTTGTGCGCGAGCACCTGGATCTCACTCGCGCCGACCGGCAGGCCCTCGACGAGGCCCACGAGGCGACCGTCCTGCTCCTGGAACGCATCGGTCACGTCGACGCCGGCAGCGAGGATCCGGGGATCCTTCTTCGTGCCGGTCACGGCGACGAGCGCGTCGCCGCCGGAAATCGTGTCGGCGCGGCCCGAGAGGACCTCGATCGACACGGACGGCCGCGCGAGCGCGGCCGGTGGCGCTGCGATCAGGCTCAGTGCGAGCCCGGCGATCGCGGCAGCGGACGCGATCGCGCGCCCGCTCCTTCGTGTCTTCATGGAAAGACCTCCGTTCGACGTCGTCGTCATGCGCGGCGACGGTGCCGCGTGGCTCACATGCTAGAAGTGAGCGTGACGGTCGTCAACGAAAGTTCGACTGTTGTGCGAGGCGTCGCTCGGTGACCGATGCGGCGAGCTCGGGACTGATCGCGGCGACGTGCTCGCGCATCCGCGCCTCCGCCCCCGGCGCCAGCTCGTCGTAGCGCTCCGCGAAGAGCCTCCGCGTCGCGGCGCGGGGCCAAGGGGCCGGCAGCAGCTCGGCGGGCAGACCCGCGTCGAGCCCGCGGAACGCCTGCCACGCAAGCATCAGGCGTGAGCGCTCGCACAGCGCGACGGCGGGGTCTGCCGCATCCGCCCCGTTCTTCACGTCCGCTTCGAACTCGGCGTACTGTCGCGCGACCGCGGCGAGGTCCCACGCGCGCTGCGGTCCGTCGAACGAGGTCTCGAGCGTCGCACGCATCGCCGTGACGTCATCCACCCCGAGGGAACGCAGCTGCGCCATCGCCTCATCGGCGGTGTCGGCCGGTGAGATCCACAGGCCGTCGTAGAGCGGTGCGAACCCGAGCCACTTGAGGCGCGACCGCGCACTGTGGCGCACGGCCCGCCGGGACTCGGGGATCGAGAACGCGAGCACGCTCCACAGGCCGTCCCACTGCGGCTCCCGCCGTCCGAACGTGTCGAGCCACTGCGCCTCCTCCTCCACGATGTGCTTCGCGCGCGCCGTGAGGGCGTGGGTCGTGCGTCGCCCGACCCGATCGGCGTCGAGCAGTCCGGTCTGCACCATGCGAGAGAGCGTCGCGCGGGTCGCCGGCTCCTTGACGCCGAGGTCGCCCATCGCGGCGATGATCGCGCCGGATGGGAGCGGCTCCTCGACGCGCCACCAGTAGTCGCCGAAGAGGGTGAGCACCTGGCGCACGGGCGAGCCCCTCCGTGCGCGGCCCGACGCCCGGGTGGTTTCCGCCACGACCATGGCGAACATCCTGGCATCGCCGGGCCGCCTCGCGCTCGAATCGGACCTTTCGTGACGGTCTGGTCAGGGGATTTCCGGTCGCGTGGTCAGTGGGATCGCGGCATCCGCCCTAGGCTGGAAGCGTGCCGGAACTGAGTCGTGACCCCCGCGGGAAGCCGGCGACCGATCGGCTCAACTACACCGCCTACCGTCTCGCGCGCGCCCTCAACCGGGCTGCCGAGAACACGGCTCTCGCGCACGATGTGACCCTCCCCCAGCTGCTCATCCTGCAGGTGCTGGGCGAAGGGCTCCCCCTCTCGAACGCGCAGGTGGCACGCCGCACGTTCGTCAGCTCGCAGGCCGCGCACGTCGTGTCGGCGGAGCTGCTCGAGCGCGGGCTCATCGAACGGGTTCCGCACCCGACGAACCGTCGCGTGCGGCTGGTCGCCCTGAGCGAGCAGGGCTGGCGCGTGCTGCACGAGTGCGAGGCCGAGATGATGGAGCGCGAAGACCGGCTCTCCGAGCTCCTCGGATCCGACCTCGGGTCGTCGCTCGCGCAGGTGCTCGACCGCGCGGCGCAGAAGCTCGCGGGTGGCTACTTCGGCGACAAGGAGGCGGAGGCCGCGGCCGTCGCCGCACGGCGCCGGCGCCCGAGCAAGGGCGGCGGGCTCACTCCCGCGTAGAAGGTTCCGACTCCGTTTCCGGCGGGTCGTCGGCCTCGGGCTCGACCTCGGGCTGGGCGCCGCGCGAACGCGACGGCCGTCGCCCGAGGCGCGCCACCACGAACACCGCGCAAGCGATGGCCGCCGTGCCGCCGATCGCGAGCGCCACACGACCGCTCGACTGGTCGATCACCCACCCCATCAGCAGCGCGCCGAACGGCACCATCCCGTAGTTGCCGAGCGTCACGAGCGACATCGTGCGGCCGATGAGCCGCGGCGGCACGCTCGCCTGCGCGGCGGCGTTGAGGATGCCCTGGTAGTACCCGACCCCGAGCCCGAGGAGAGGTCCGACCAGAAGGAACACCGACAGCGTCGGCGCGGCGGCATTCGCGAGGAGGGACCCCCCGAACAGCGCACACGCCGCCGTGAGCGAACGCACCGAGACGCTCGCACGCCCGGCCGCGACGATCCCGCCGGCGATCGCGCCGATCGCGTTGAGGGCGTGGGCGGCGCCCACCGCGGTCGCGTCGCCGTCGAACGTGAGGGTGACGGTCGAGGTCAGCACGAGTCCCAGGTTCATCGCGAGCAGCGCGACGACGGTGTTCACCACGAAGAGCGTGACGAGCGGCCTGCTGGGGCGCCGCGGCGGCGGGGCATCGGTGCGGGCGCGGCGGACACGCGGATGCAGCCGCGAGGGGCGGATCAGCAGCACCGACACGAACACGATCAGGAACGAGGCCGCGTTGACGAGCATGCACGCCGTCGCACCCAGGCTCTGGAACGCGATGCCGGCCAGCCCGGGACCCACAGATCGCGCGGAGGCGACCGCGATCGTGCTGAGCGATGCGGCGCGGGTGAGCGCGGCGGGGCCGACGATCTCGAAGATGATCGCCTGCGCGGCGACGCGTTCGAAGGTGTTCACGCAGCCGAGGACCGCGACGAGCGCGTAGACGACACCCAGCTGCGGCGTGTCGTCGAGGGTCGCGACGGCGATCCCGCCCACGACGGCCGCCGAGAGGAGGGATGTGACGAGCAGGATCGTGCGCGGCCGGACCCGGTCCGCGATCCGCCCGGCGGGCACGCTCAGCACGAGCAGCGGCAGGAACTGCGCGATCGTCACGCCGCTGAGCGACTGCGCGCTTCCGGTCGCGTCGAGCACGACGAGCGAGAGCGCGATGTTCTGGAACCACGCCCCCGTGTTCGAGAGGGCCTGACCCGTGAAGTACAGCGAGAAGCCGCGGTTGGCGAAGGGCTCGAAGACGCGCGGCCGCGCGGTGATCGTCATCGCCCGTCGGCGCGTGCCGGCACACGGTCGCGCAGGAAACCGGCGATCCTCTCGCGCAGGTCGCCGGTCGCGCGCGGATCGGCGTTGCTGCCCCGGATCTCGAGCACGGGGATACCGCGGCGCTCGAGCTCCGCCGTGATGAGCGCGCTTCCGGGAGTGTCGTCCGCCACGAGGTGCACGACCCCGTCGACGCCGTGCTCCACAGCCTCCTTCGCGTACCACGACGACGACATCGGCGGAACGTAGAGCAGGTCGGTGATGCCGACGAACCGGGCCGCGAGCGTGCGCAGCGGGTCGTCGCCGTAGCGCACGTACCCGTCGGCCGCGATCGCGAGGTACATCGACCACACGAACACCGCACCGAACTCCTCCTGGAAGGCGCGGTACAGCTCGAGGTCGCCCCACACACCGCGTCCGATCCACATGAGTCGCCGCCGCTCGTCGGGACAGACCGCCGCACGTGCTTCGATCCGCGCGGCCACCTCGTCGTGCAGGCCGCGCGCGGCATCGACCGCCCACTGCGTGCCGCGATGCCACTGCGGCACCATGACGGCCGGGATGATGTCGGTCACCTCGACCGGAAGCGGACGAGCCGTGGCGAGCAGATCGCGCGTCCGGCGGTTCCATTCCGCCTGCTCGTTCGCGAGCGCCATGATCCGGGCCAGCTCCGCACGGTCGAGCTCGCTTCCGGTGCGCTCCTCGAGCCACGCGACGAGCTCCGCGATCTCGTCGCGCAGGAAGTCGATCCGCTCCGCGCCGAACACCTCCTCCCACCGGGTCGGCACGAGGTCCCACCACCCCTCGGGCGCCGGGACGGCCGCCGTGCGCGACAGCAGGAACGTCTCCGTCCCCTCGCGGCGGCCCCACCGTTCGAAGATCTTGTGGGTCACGTCGCCGCTGCGCTCCGCGATCGCGAACCGGGGCGCGGGCAGGCCGCCCCACGGCGCGCGCTCCGCCGGAAGCTCGAGGGCGCCGAGCGGCAGCACGTCGTACTGACGGCTGTCGTCGGGCAGGCCCGTCGCCGCGACGGCCGCGAGGCTCGCGTCGGCGGCACCCTTCGCGGCGATGATCGACGACCACCACTGGTTGACGACGTACGGGAGGCCGATCGCCCGCATGATCTCGTGCGGCGCGTCGGCGTTCGCCAGCACGTACGGCTCGCCGGCCCGCGCCCGCTCGGCGATCCCGTGGAACCACTCCTTCTGGTGGCGGGTCGCCCGCGTCGCACTCGCGAGCCGCTCGCGCACGGCCGCCGGTTTCGTCATGCGGCCACCGCCTCTCGCAGCTCCTCGGCGAGCTCGGCGGCCGCGTCGACCGCGTCGCCGCCCCTCACGCGGGATCGGACGACGAGACGGATGCCGCGTGCCGCCAGCCCCTCGGACTGGTCGGCGAGATCCCACAGGGGCGCCTCGTCGAGGTCGCGGATGAGGGCGGCCACGGCATCCGCCCCGTCTTCCTGGCTCGTGGCGACGGTCAGCGCCGCGCGGGCAGCCGCGAACTCGGTCGATGAAGCGCCTGTGCGGGCGAAGTGCGCGTCGAGGAGTCCGTCGATCACCGTGTCGAGGTCGCCCGAATCCACCGCGACGCCGAGCCATGCCCCGTCGCCCGTGTCGTGGTCTTCACCCGTGACGACGCAGCCGCGCGCCTCGAGCGCGCGGTAGATCGAGGCATCCGGGTGGTTCGATCCGGTCATGTGCACGCGCACGGCATCCTCCGCTGTCGTCGATCGCGCGGCGTCGACGACCGCGAGCGCGGCAGCGGGATCGAGGCGCGACGCCGCGAGGTATGCGGCCAGCGCGTCGGCGCCCGTGCACCGGGGCGGATCCGCGCGGCGGCGCGCGCGCAGCGCGTCCAGGGCCTGCCCCAGCCGCTGCTCGGCGGCGGCGGCCTCCCGCAGCGCGTCGGTCCCGGGCCGCCTGCCCGTCACCCCCGCGCAGAAGTCCACGAGGCTCTCGAGCTGGAACCGGCCGAACCGGCGCGCGGGGACCGAGTCCTCGCGCGGAAGGTCGAGCAGGTGCACAGGCAGGCTCGCGCCGGTCGCCCGCAGTGCGTAGAAGAGCCGCACGTGCGCCTGCGAGTCGCCGCACACGACGACCCCGGCGAAGCCGTGCGCGTCGCGACGCAGCTCGGCGAGGATGTGGGAGGCCGCAGCATCCGTCGCGCCCAGAAGCTCCTGGGCCTCAGCGTCCGGGGCGTCCCATGCCCCGGTCAACCGGTGCGGGCGCGCTCCCGCGGCGAGCACGAGCTGGCGCGGCACGTCGTTCCCGACGACCGCGATGAGGGGGATGACGGCGGTCACAGCGCTCCGGCGTTCCGAAGGGTCGAAACGCGCTCGTCGTCGTAGCCGAGCAGGTCGTGGAGCACTTGTTCGGTGTGCTCGCCGAGCGCGGGGGCGGGCTTCGACAGGTCGGCGCTGCTGCGCGAGAACACGACCGGCAGGCCGCTGCCGTAGAGCCCGTCGAGGTGGCCGAAACGCGGATGCACGAGCGGAACGACCTCGCCGCGGCTCGTCACGACGTCGTCGCGCACGGCCGTCGCGGTGTCGCGCACGGGCGCCGCCGGGACGCCGTGATGCTCGAAGGCCGACAGCACCTCGGCCGACGACCGCGTGCGCGCCCACTCCGCGATGAGCGCGTGCAGCTCGTCGGCGTGCGCGACGCGGGCGTCGCGGCTGGCGAACCGGGGGTCCTCGATGAGGTCGGAACGGCCCATCGCGGCGAGAGTGCCCTCCGCGAACGAGTCGGTCGGCGCGCAGATCGCGAACCAGCCGTCCGCAGTCTGGAACGTGCCGAACGGCGCGAGGCGGGGGACGACGCTCCCCGTCCGCAGCGGGAAGCCCACGGACTCGAGCGCGTCGAAGGGCTCGCACGCGACGAGCGAGGTGAGAGAGCCGAGCATCGAGACGTCGACGTGCTGGCCCTCGCCCGTGGCATCCGCGTGCATGACCGCCCCGAGCGTGCCGATCACCGCGAACAGCGGGGCGACCAGGTCGCCGATCGGAAGACCGAACCGCACCGGAGCGTCGCCCGGCTCGCCCGCCGTCATCATCACGCCGCTGAGCGCCTGGATGATCGTGTCCATCGCCTTGCCGTCGCCGGGCACGCCCTGCGCGCCGAATCCGCTGATCGACGTGTAGACGATGCGCGGGTTGACCTGCTGCACCGCCGCGAAGTCGATGCCGAGGCGCCGCGTCACACCCGCGCTGTAGTTCTCGACGATGATGTCGGCGTGCCGCGCGAGGTCGAAGAACACCTCACGGCTCTCCGCCTTCTTCAGGTTGAGGGTGATGCTCTCCTTGCCGCGGCCGCGGGCCATCATCGAGACCGACATGTCGTCGGGACCCGTCCGCCGCAGCTGGAGTCCCTCCGCCGTCACGTAGGGGGAGTTGTTGCGCGACGAGTCGCCGCCGCGCTCGGGGTTCTCGATCTTGATGACGCGCGCGCCGAGGCTCGCGAGCAGAAGCGTCGCATACGGACCGGCGAGCGCGGTCGTGAGGTCCAGCACGGTCTTGCCGTGGAGCGGTCCGGGCGTCGGCGAGGATGTCGGGGTCATGTCAGCTCCAGCTCGCGGACGACGAGCCGATCGCCGTCCCAAGCGAGGTCGGTGGCGAAACCGGCTTCGGTCGTGATTGTTCGGAGGTAGTCGGCGACGCCGTCACCACGCTGCCCGCGCGATACGGGAACGGGTCGCGCATCGTCGTCGATCCAGCACGGGATGAGCGCCGCCTCGACCCCGCCGTCGGAGAACTCGAGCACCGCGATCGCGGTGTTGCGGCTCTCGGGATGGAACGGGTAGTCCGGCATCGCCGGATCGGGATCGAAGCCGAACACACGGCGACGTTCGCGCGCCCACGCACGACGCTCGGGCGAGTCCTCGTCATGGCCGGCCAGCGCACGGGTGACCGTCGCGAAGTTGCCGAGGCCGTGGAAGATCGGATGCCCTCGGTACAGCTCCACGCCCTTGAAGATGTGCGCGTGGTGCGCGATCACGGCGTGCGCGCCCGCGTCGATGACGGCGTGCGCCACCTCGCGCTCGTACGCGGCGATCTCGATCGGAACGTGCACGAGCCCCTTGTGGAGCGCCACGATGACGAGGTCCGCCTCGGATGCGGCGCGCCCGACGGCATCGCACACGCGACGCAGGCTCGCAGGCTCCGCGAACGTGTGGATACGCGGCGGCCCGCCGGGGTTCGCGCCCCGCGGCTCGTAGTGCGTCACGACGTCGACGTACGCGGCGCCCGGCTTGAGCGAGGTCGCCCACGACTCGCGGGGCCCGACGCAGTTGACACTCAGCACCGCGACGGAGCGCCCGTCGACGTGCGCGATCGCCGGCGCGAGCGCGTCATCGAGCGTCTCGCCTGTGCCGGCTGTGCGCATCCCGCGCCGCTCGCAGTGCTCGCGGGTCGCGCGGATGCCCTCCGGACCGAAGTCGTACACGTGGTTGCCCGCGAGCGTCAGGATGTCGAACCCGGCCCCGGCCAGCGCGTCGAGCGCGGACGGAGGGCCGGGAATCGCCGGCACATCGGTGGACTGCACGACGCCGCCCTCGAGATGCGGGATCTCGAGGTGGCCGATCACGAGATCGGCGCCGCGCAGAACCGCCCGCGCGGGCTCGAGCAGTGCGTGCGAGTCCTCCCGTTCGAGCACGAGGTCGCCGACGGCATGGACGGTGATCATGCATCGACCCCGCTTGCGGCACGCTTCTCCACCAGCGCGCCGGCGCCGTCCTGGTGCTCGGCGGTGGTCCGCGTGAGGAATGCGCGCAGGCGGCTCGACCTCGGGTCGGCGAAGAAGTCCTTGGACGGACGATCCTCGATGACCTTGCCCTCGGCCATGAACACGCAGCGGTCGGCGACGTTCCGGGCGAACTCGAGTTCGTGCGTGACCACGACCATCGTCATTCCGGACTCCGCGAGTCCCTTCATGACCTGGAGCACCTCGTCGACCAGCTCGGGGTCGAGCGAGCTCGTGGGCTCGTCGAAGAGCACGATCCGTGGCCGGGCCGCCACGGCGCGCGCGATCGCCACGCGCTGCTGCTGCCCCCCGGAGAGCTGACGCGGATGCGCGTCCGCTTTGTCGGCGAGACCGACGCGCGTCAGCAGCTCCATCGCGCGCTCGCGCGCCTCGGCGGGTGCCATGCCGTGGACCTTGATCGGCGCCTCGGTGATGTTGCGCAGAACGGTCCAGTGCGGGAACAGGTTGAACTGCTGGAACACCATTCCCATACGGCGACGCTGGCGCTGCACCTCGCTGTCGCGCAGCGGACGGATCGAGCCGTTGTGCACCTCGTAGCCGAGCAGCTCGCCGTCGAGGTACATCGCGCCGCCCTGGATCGTCTCGAGCTGGTCGATGCATCGCACGAGCGTCGACTTGCCGGAGCCGGAGGGGCCGAGCACGGCCACGACTTCCTGGGCGTGCACCTCGAAGTCGACGCCGTCGAGGGCGACCTGGTCGCCGTAGGTCTTGCGCAGTCCGACGACCTGCAGCACCGGCGTCGTGTCGATGGGCGCGCTCATGCCGGGACCTCCGTCCGTGCCGCGACGCGACGGACGACCGCGTCGCGCGTCATTCCCTTGCTGAAGTGCCGCTCGACGCGGCGCTGCACGAGGGTGAGCGCCGTCACGACGACGAGGTACCAGATCACGGCCACGATGAGCATCGGAACGACCTCGTACGTGCGGTTGTAGATCACCTGCACCGAGTGGAGCAGGTCGCCCATCGCGATGACGCTCACGAGCGAGGTTCCCTTCAGGAGTGCGATGACCTGGGAGCCCGTCGGCGGGATGATCACGCGCATCGCCTGCGGCAGGACCACGCGCGTGAACGAATGCCACCGGCTGAAGCCCATGGCCGCCGCCGCGTCGCGCTGGCCCTGATCGACGGACAGGATGCCCGCGCGGACGATCTCGGCCATGTACGCGGCCTCGTGCAGCGAGAGGCCGATGATGGCCGCCGTGAGCGGGGTGATCAAGTCGTTCGTCGACCAGCTGAACAGCTCCGGACCGAACGGCACCCCGACCGTGATGCGCGGCAGCAGGTACGCGAGGTTGTACCAGAAGATCAGCTGCACGAGCGGCGGGACGCCGCGGAACACCCCGACGAACACGATGCACGCCCAGCGCAGCGGAGCGAAGTCGCTCAGTTGCCCCGCGGCGAGCGCGGTGCCCAGGATCGAACCCAGCACCATGCCGATCACGGTGAGCATGATCGACATGCCCAGGCCCATGAGCACGCTCGGGTTGAAGAGGTATTCCGCGACGACCGGCCAGTCGAACCGCTCGTTCGTTGCGAAGAAGACGACGATCTGAACCGTCACCAGCGCGAGCAGCACACCTGTCACCACGCGCCAGGGGTGGATCCGCCGGCGCGCGTCGGCGACGTCGATCGATCGATCGGCGTGCGGGTTGCGTACGGGCTGGGTGGTCAGGTCGGTCATCGTGGGCTCACTTGGAGGTGTCGGGGTTCAGAGCGGGAGCGTCGACGGCGGCGTTCTCGATGCCCCACTCCGACATGATCCGGTCGTATTCGCCGTTCTCGAAGATCGCCTCGAAGGCCGCGAGCATCGGCTCTGCGAGACCGTTGCCCTTCGGCATGAAGATCGCGAGCTGGTCGATGCCGGCGCCCTGCTCGTCCGACTGGGTGAGGTAGCCGTACCGTCCCGGGTCGCTCGCCTGCAGGTCGATCGCGGCCGACTGGGTCGTGCCGGCGAAATCGGCGCGGTCTGAGTTGACGGCGAGGAAGGTCGCGTTGCTGTCCTCGAGGCCGATGAACTCCGCGGGCTCGAGGCCCTCCGCCTCGCACCACTCGTTGTAGCGCGCGAGCTGGCTCTCGGTGACCGAGCCTGTGACGCCCGCCACGCGCGCACCGCACACGGCCTCGGGGTCGTCGAGCTCGTCGGCGCGCTCTTCGAGGAACACGTACGACGTGCGCGTGGTCATCCACACGACGGCGTCGAAGTCCTCCAGGCGCTCGGGGGTCACGCGCACGGGCCCGTTGAACGCGTCGAAGCGGCCGGACAGCATGCCGGTGAGCATCGCGTCGAGGCCCGACGCGGTGATGATCTCGAAGGGCACGCCGAGCTGCTCCGACAGCGCCTCCTGCAGGTCGGGGTCGATGCCGGTGATCTCACCGCCCTCTTCGATCGTGCGGTAGGGCGGGTGGGTGTCGCCGGCGATCTTGATGACGCCGGCCTCCTTGATGGCGTCGGGAAGCTGGTCGTAGAGGGGGGCGTCGGTCGCCGCATCCGTCTCTTCGGGCTCTGCTCCCGGCGCGGCCGACGAGCAGCCGGCGAGCAGGCCGAGAGCGAGGACAGCGGCGAGGGGGGTGGCGCTGGTTCGGATACGCATGAGAACTCCACATCTTCGTGCAGATCAGGCGGTGTCGGTCGAGCACCGCAATAACATCATAAAAGTTGATGTTTGAGAATTTCAACTATTTCCTCGGATGCTACGCCGACAAGTCCCGGACGACGAAAGGCGGGGTGCGTGCGAACCCGTCGCGCACACCCCGCCCCGCCGTCAGGACGACCCTCGATCAGGGCATCGGCGATGCCTCGCCGAAGGTGCGCGGGAAGTCGGGAACCTCGCCCGGCTCGACGAACGCCGCCCCGCCGAGGTCGATCGATGTCGCGGCCTGCAGCGCCGCCGCTCGCTGATTGAGCTTCCCCGGCTTCGCGATCGCGCCCCACGTCGGCCGGTCGATCCGCTCGAGCAGAGCGTCGACCGCAGCCGCATACTCACCCGCGGTGAAGGCGCAGTGCCCCGAGCGCTCGACGACGACCTGGCGCAGGCGGTCGGTGCTTCCCGCCGCCGCGACCACGTCGCGATACGCGTTCATCTCGCTGAGGGCCGCCCGGGGGTCCGATCCCGTGTACATGTCGAGCACCGGGATCGGCAGCTCGCCGCTGTAGACGCCGTTCTCGTGGGTCCAGGCGACTGCCGCAGCATCCTCCTCGACCCGCGGAGCGGTCTCGAGAGCCTCGAGGTCACTCGCGAGGTCGAGACCCGCGGCGTCGTACAGCGCGAGCACGATATCGGTCTGACCCGACTGCTCGAGCTGCGCGCGGTAGTCGACGCCGACGTTCCACGAGATGTTCCCACCCGCGGTCGCCTCGAGCACCGACCGTCGCAGCAGCATGATCGAGATGCTGTCGGCGATCGTGTCGAGCTGCGTGGCGTAGTCGTCGGCCGCGGGCCGCTCCGCACCGGCGGGCCAACCCGAGACGTGACCGATCGCGCCGGCGAGGGCGACGCGCGCGCGACCCTCGGGCGTGCTCATCGCCTCGTCGACGAGGGCCGCGAGCGCGGCATCCGCCGCCGTCTGGTCGGTGATGTCGACCAACTCGATCGGCTCGTCGCCGACCAGCACATCGAGCACCCACGTGGCATCGAGGCGGTGGTTCCACATGCCCACGAGGCCCGCTCCGCCGCCGCACATCGGGATGGCGCCGTCGAACTCCGCCCCATATGTGTCGACGGTCTCGCGCGTGACGAGTCCCCCGAGCGAACCTCCCGCGACGATCGTCGTCGTGGGCGCACGACCGACCGTCGCGACGAACGTGCCCTTCAGCTCCACGAGGTCGGATGCACCGGCGCCCACCGCCCAGTCCGTGATGTCGCGCGAGCGCGTCGCCGCGGCGTAGCCCTGCTCCATCAGCCAGCGCACGCGCGGATCGTTCGCCTGGCGCAGATCGGCGTCCATCACGAGGATGCCGCTCCAATCGCTCGGCAGGTGGATGTTGTAGGCGGTGCCGTTCGCGAGCTGCCCGACCCACGTCTCGACCGTCGGCTCGAGCGAGGCCGTGTACGGGCGGTTGAACGTGTCAGGAGAGAACGGGATGAAGCGCGCGTCGCCGAGCCCGAGCGCGCGGGCCGCGTCGTTCATGCGCTGGTGGTTCTCGCGCCCCTGCCACTTGCCGGTGTCGAGGCGATGCAGCAACAGCTCGGCGGCGGCGACGCGCTCGGCCGCCGTGAACGCGCAGTGCCCGGCCGAGTCGACGTACGTCTGCCGCAGCAGGTCGGCGTTGCCCGCCTTCTTGACGACGCGCTCGTACTCCTCCTGCTGCGCGACCGTCGAGATCTGGTCGCCGATGTTGACCAGCGTGACGACGGGCACCTCGAGATTCCCGTCGAACTCGATGCCCTTCTCGAAGCGCTCGACCGCCGCGGGATCGGCCTCGATCCTCGGCGCGGCGTCGACCTGGGCGAGGTCGTCGGCGAGCGACAGTCCTGCGTCTTTGTACAGCTTCTCGACGACGCGGCGCGCGTCGGGAGCGAGCTTTCGGAACTGGTCGGCGTACACGATTCCGGTGTTCCACGACGGGTTGCCGCCGACGAGCGCCTCGATGCTGCGGCGACTGCTCATCGCCTGCCCGATGTACGGCAGTCCGTCACCCGAGAGGGCGCCGTACCAACCCGCCTGGTACGCCTCGACGTCACGCGGCTCGGGCCGAGGCGCCGACGACGAGTACGCGGGGAGTTGACCGATCGCCGCCGCGAGCGCGATGCGTGCACGCCCTTCGGGGGTGGCCTGCGCCTCGGCGAGCCGCGCGCGCCAGGCGTCGACCGATCCGTTCACGTCGGCGGGGATGTCGACAACGGGGAGAGAGCCCTCGGGGTCGAGCAGGTTCGAGAGCACGAAGACGGTGTCGAGCTTCTGGTTCCACTGCGAGACCGAGCCCGACAGACCACCGCACATCGAGACGACGCCGTCGATCAGCGACGGGTAGCGCTGCGCGACACCGGCCGCGACGAATCCGCCCATGGACGCACCCATCGTGATCGCACGCTCGGGCGTGCCGACCTCTCCGGCGAAGCGCCGCAGCGCCTCGATCTGATTGTCGATCGCCGATGCGATGTCCCAGCCGGTGACCGAGCGGGTGGTCCCGCCGTACGCGGCGCCGTCGTCCAGGAGGTGCTGCACGTGGGGTGCGATCGGACCCGAGGGGCCGAAGTCCAGGTCGACGAAGACCGTCCCGTTCCAGTCATCCGGGACGATGAACCGGAACGGCGTCGAGTCCTGGAGCGAGCCCGTGATCACGCGTTCATCCTCTGCCGCCGCAGGCGCCGATCCCGCGAGCACCACCGCCACCGCGACCGCTGCGACGGTCGCCGTCGCGACGCCGGAGCGCCTCCTTCTGAATGGATTCGTCATACCCAAGACCTCCGCGTCTCGCTCTCCGAAACCCTGACCGTCGACGTCGACGATCAGTAATATCAATGTGATTGATATTATTGGGGGGCGAATGTAACGGAGGCAGCGGAGGCGGTCAATCCCCCGTCGGGTCGCGACGAAGCGTCAGAAGACGTATTCCATGAGCTCGGTGCCGAGGATCCGGAACGCCTCGTGCACGCGCAGCCGGTGCATGATCGACAGGTCGTCGAAGCACACGATCAGGGCGTACGAGACCCCGGCGCGCGGCCCGGCGAGTACGCCGGCCTCGACGCGGATGCCGTTGTCGCGACCGGTCTTGTTGATGAAGAGCAGGCCGTGCTCGTCATTCTCGTGCGAGAACGGATCGAGGCCCGTTGCGGACGCCACGAGCGACAGGTCGTGGTTGAGGCTCAGCCACTCCGCGACCTGCGCACTCACGCCGGGCGAGACGGCCTGCGAGTTGACGAGCGCCGCGAACACCTCGGACAGCTCGCGCGACGAGCCCAGCGCGAAGTGCGGCGCGTCGTCGGGGCCGCGCTCGTCGCGGAACCGATCGAGCAGCGCGGAGCGCGAGAGCCCCAGCAGCTCGATGCGCCGCCGCACGGCGGGAAGGCCGACGCGCGCGAGCAGCGCGTTCGCCGCGAGCGCGTCGCCCGTCGACGCGGTGAGCACCGCGAGGTCGGACAGCGGCAGCGCGGGCGCCATCAGGTGCTGCCACACTCCCCCCACGGCGACGCGCTCGACCGTCGAACGGTCGATGATCTCGAGCGGATCGAGCGTGCCCGCCTCGAAGGCGGCCGCCACCTCGATCAGCAGCGGGACGACGCCGAGCCCGGCGACGGGGAGGGTGACGAAGTCGTCGCCCGACAGTACGGCGGTGCCGCGGTCGAGATCGGTGATGCGCACCGAGATGCGCGCACCGTGTGCGGCGAGGTCATCGAGCGCCTTCAACGTCGACGCGAACGCGGGTTTGCGGGCCGCCGCGCGGCGCGGGAGCCGGCGGCTGTTGCTGCTGCTTCGTTGCGAGCTGCGCAGCGATCCGGTGTCTCTGGGCGGGTCGTCCGTGTCGAAGGGCTCAGGGGGCATGCCCATGAGCGGGGTTCCTTCCGGGGTTCTTCGGATGTCGGCTCGGCGCGCGGGGGCACGCCGAGGTACAGCGGGGCGATGTTCGGTTGCGGGGGTGTTCGGTTACGGGGCGATATTCAGTTTGAGGTCGGGCCGGATCCGGGGGGCGGATCGAGTCTCGGGTCGGGTTCGGGCGGGGGTCCAGGTCTACGCCGCGGCGTGCCGGCCCTCGGGTCGGCACGCCGTCCGTCACCAGATCGTGACGCGCTCGCTCTCGTCGAGCCACAGGGCGTCTCCGGGCTTGACGTCGAACGCCTCGTAGAAGGCATCGACGTTGCGCACGATCTGGTTGCAGCGGAACTCGTTCGGCGAGTGGGGGTCGATCGTCAGCAGCCGGATCGTCTCGGCGTCGCGGCCCTTCTGCTGCCAGATCTGGCCCCAGCTCAGAAGCAGCCGCTGGATCCCGGTGTACCCGTCGATGACGGGGCCGCCGGGGTCTTCGCCGTTCTTCGCCAGGTGCAGGCGGTACGCCTTGATCGCGATGCTCAGGCCGCCGAGGTCGCCGATGTTCTCGCCGATCGTGAGCGCGCCGTTGACCTTGTACTCGTCGGACAGACCCGCTGGCGTGAGCCCGTCGTACTGCGCGATGAGCGACTTCGTGCGCTCCTCGAAAGCGGCGCGGTCGGCATCCGTCCACCAGTCGCGCAATGAGCCGTCGCCGTCGTACCGGCTCCCCTGGTCGTCGAAGCCGTGACCGATCTCGTGGCCGATGACCGCGCCGATGCCGCCGTAGTTCGCCGCCGCGTCGCGCTCCGCGTCGAAGAACGGGTATTGCAGGATCGCCGCGGGGAAGACGATCTCATTCATGAGCGGGTTGTAGTAGGCGTTGACCGTCTGCGGCGTCATGAACCACTCATCGCGGTCGATCGGCTTGCCGACCTTGTCGAGCTGGCGGTCGTGCTCGAAGATGTGCGCGCGGCGCACGTTGCCGATGAGGTCGGTCGCGTCGATCTCGAGCGTCGAGTAGTCGCGCCACTTGACCGGGTAGCCGATCTTCGGCGTGAACGCGTCGAGCTTCGCCAGAGCGCGTTCGCGCGTCTCGGGGCTCATCCACTCGAGCGTCGAGATGCTCTCGCGGTAAGCCTCGACGAGGTTGCCGACGAGCTCATCCATCGCCGCCTTCGCGGCGGGCGGGAAGTGCCGCTCGACGTACACCTTGCCGACGGCCTCGCCCATCGCCGCCTCGACGAGGCTCACGCCGCGCTTCCAACGCTCGCGGTTGACGGGCACCCCGGTGAGCTGCGTGCCGTAGAACGAGAAGTTCTCGTCGACGAACTCGTCCGAGAGGAACGCGGCCGCCGCATGCACGATGCTGAACCGCAGCCACGCCTTCCAGTCCTCCAGGCGCTCCTCGACGAGGACCGTCCCGAGCCCTTCGAGGAAGCTCGGCTGATACACGACGACCTCGGCGAACGCGTCGCGATGCCCGGGCGCCATGCCCTCGAGCCACGGCTCCAGGTCGACGGCGGCGAGCGCCTTGACCTCGTCCCACGTCTTGAGGTTGTAGGTCGCGACGGCGTCTCGGCTGCGCACGTTGTCCCAATGGTGGGTCGCGAGCTCGGTCTCGAGCGCCGTGATGCGGTCGGCGGCGGCCGAGGCATCCGTGATCCCCGCCAGCTCGAGCAGGCGCTCGACGTGCGCGCGGAACGCGATGCGCGTCTCGCCGAAGTTCTCGAGGCGGTAATAGCTCTCGTCGGGCAGCGACAGGCCGCCCTGGATGAGGAACGGCAGGTACCGCTGCGGGTTGCCCGGGTCGGGCTCGACGTACAGGTGCGCGAATCCGCTCACGCCGTCCCGCTCGAGCTCACCGAGCGTGCGCAGGAACGACGGGATGTCGGTGATCTCGTCGACGCGGGCGAGCTGGTCGGCGATCGGCGTCGCGCCGAGCTCGGCGATGCGCTCGGTGTCCATGAAGCTCGTGTACAGGTCGCCGATCTTGCGCGTCTCGGTGCCGGGCTCGGCCGAGCTCGCCTCCTCGATGATCGCGTGCACGTCCTTCTCGGCCTGCTCGGCGATGAGATGGAACGATCCCCAGCGAGCCTTGTCGTCGGGGATCTCGGTGCGCTCGATCCAGGCGCCGTTGACGTGGCGGAAGAGGTCGTCCTGCGGACGGATGTCGGCGCTCAGCTCTTCGAGAGCGAGACCTGATCGGGCAGCGTCGGTCATCCGTCCAGGATATGCCCCGTCGGTGTGGACGGATGCCGCGCGCTCACGGTCCGCTGCGCACGCAGCCGTCGGCGACGGGGTCGCCCGCGAAGCGCGACTGCGTCCAGACGAGCAGCTCGGGGATCAGTGGCGAGTCCCGCTGCACGAGAGGCACGTGATCGCGGCCCTCGTAGACCCGGTAGTCGACCCGGACCCCCGACTCGCACAGGCCCTCGACGTAGGCGTCCTGCGTCTCGGGGAGGATGAGCCCGTCCGCGGCGCCCTGCCCGATCAGCAGCGGTGCGGTGATCTCGGCCGGCGGGGTGTTGTCGACGAGGCGCGTCCCGAGCGGTCCGCCCGTGGGATCCGCGGCGAGGATGTCGGGGTCGTTCGAGAGCCCCATCAGATCCAGCACCGAGACAGCGGTCGCGGGATCGGCGAAGCAGCGCGTGGCCATCTCGCGCACGGTCGCCTCGGCGCCCGGGCGGACGTACTCGCGGTAGGTGATGTCGTCGAAGACGTGCGCGTACGCGTCGATCACGAACGACATGATGAGGCTTCCGCCGGTCAGGTGCGGGAGGTCGTTCGCGAGACCCCTGAGGTCGGCGGCCGGCGCGAGCGCAGCCACCCCGTCGAGGGGCACGTCCGGCGCGTACTCGTCGCCGAGCACCCCCGTCCAGAGGGCCGCGCCGCCGCCCTGCGAGTGGCCCCACACGACCGTCTGGTCGCCGAGGCGCGCTTCGTCGAGCTGCCGCGCGGCGCGCACGGCGTCGAGCACGGCGTGGCCGGTCGGCTCGCCGACGAGATACGGATGCGGCCCCTCGGTGCCCAGCCCGATGTAGTCCGTCGCCACGAGCGCCCACCCGTTCGCGATCACGTCGGGCAGCACGAACAGCGCGCCCGACTCGAACGGCTGCGGCGACAGGGACGGCGCGCAGTGCTGCGCGACGCCGGTCGTCCCGTGCGCCCAGTCGATCACCGGCCAGTCGCCCTCGCCCTCGCGAGGAACGACGACGATGCCGCTCGAGATCGCGGAGCGACCGTCCTGGTTCGTCGTCGTGTAGAGCATCCGCCACGCGAGCGCGTCCTGCGGCACGCCGCGCGTGAAGGGCTCGGCGCGGATGAGCTGTCCCGGCTCGTCGGGCACCGTGCGCGGCGCCGCATAGAAGTCGTCGACGACGGGACTCCCCGCGCGAATCGACAGACTGACGGATGCGGCCGCCCCCGCCAGCACGAGGGCGAGTACCGCAGCGACCGTGCGGACCCACCGTCGCAGCACGCTCGGGCGGGCATCCGGCTCGCCCGCCCCCGTCTGGTGGCGAGGACGATGCCGAACGGTGAGCCATACCTCGGCCACGCCCGACATGATGAGGCGCGCGCCGAACACGATCGCGACGACCAGAAGCGTGATGTCGGGCCACGCGAGCGCGAGCACGCCGAAGCCGAGCCCCGCGAGGCCGAAGGCCCCGGACGCCACGCGGGCATCGGGCGTCACGCCCCTGCGGAACGCGGCGAGCAGCGACGCGACGCCGTTCACGATCAGCGCGATCCCGACGACGAGCGCGAGCACCCGCACCGTCAGCCCGGGCCACGCGAGCACGAAGACGCCCGCGATGATCCACATCGCCGCGAGCAGACCACGCCAGCGCGACGGCGACCCCGTCGGCTCCGCCTCGCCGCCTCCCGTCAACGTGAGCACGCCCGCGAGGACGAGGCCCGCACCGATGAGCAGCGCGAGCACGCCGAGCGATGTCGTGGGGCGCAGCACGATGACGGCGCCGAGCGCGACGGCCACGATCCCGACGGCCACCCGCACCCATGCGGGCAATCGCTCGAACCATCGGCGCAGGCGTGCGGTCAGATCCATCTCTTCCCCCGGGCGAGACTCAGGCGAGCACGGACTCTTCGAACCTATCGACCGGCGCCCCGGGATGCCTCGAAGGCTCGCGCGGCGGCGAGCCGCGGCGTCCCCGGCCCGCTCTAGGCTCGACGCGTGACGACCCGACCCGCGACGCTGAACCGCGCGATCCTGCACCTCGCGGTGCCCGCGCTCGGGTCGCTCGTGGCCGAGCCGCTCTTCCTCATCGTCGACTCGGCGCTCGTCGGCCACCTCGGCGTCGTGCCGCTCGCGGCGCTCGGCATCGCATCCGCGGTGCTGCAGACGATCGTCGGGCTCATGGTGTTCCTCGCGTACTCGACCACGCCGGCCGTCGCGCGCCGGTTCGGCGCCGGCGATCCGTCGCGCGCCGTGTCGGTCGGCATCGACGGGCTGTGGCTCGCGCTCGGTCTCGGCGCACTCCTCGCGATCGCCGGCTACCTCGCGACCCCGCTGCTCATCGGGCTGTTCCAGGCGGGCCCCGAGGTCGCCGCCGACGCCGTCACATACCTCGGAATCTCGATGTGGGGCCTGCCGGCCATGCTCATCGTGTTCGCCGCGACGGGGCTCCTGCGCGGCATGCAGGACACCGTGACACCCCTGTGGATCGCGGGCATCGGCTTCGCGGCGAACGCGCTCCTCAATTGGCTCTTCATCTACGGGCTCGGATGGGGCATCGCGGGTTCGGCGTTCGGCACCGTCCTCGCGCAGTGGGGCATGGTGGCCGCGTACGCGGTCGTGATCGGGCGACTCGCACGGGAGCACGAGGCATCCGTCCTGCCCCAGCGTGACGGCGTCCGCGGATCGGCGCGATCCGGCGGCTGGCTCTTCCTGCGCACGTTCTCGCTGCGGCTCGCCCTGCTCGCGACGGTCGCCGTCGCCACGATGCTCGGCACCGAGGAGCTCGCGGGCTGGCAGGTCGCGTTCACGATCTTCTCGACGGCGGCGTTCGCGCTCGACGCCCTCGCCATCGCCGCGCAGGCGCTCATCGGCAAGGGGCTGGGTGCGCAGGACGAGCCGTTCGTGCGCCGAGTGCTCGGCCGCACGGTCGCGTGGGGCGCGTGGTTCGGCGTGCTCGTCGGCGCGCTCATCGGCGGCTTCTCGGGGCTCATCGGCCTCGTGTTCACGGGCGACCCGGCCGTGGCCGCCCTCGTACAGCCCGCGCTCATCGTGCTCGCCGTCGCGCAGCCGGTGTGCGGCATCGTGTTCGTGCTCGACGGCGTGCTCATCGGCGCCGGCGACGCCCGCTACCTCGCGATCGCGGGGGCGCTGAACCTCGTGCCGTTCCTCCCGGCGCTCGTGGGGCTCGCGCTCCTGCACCCGACGGGTGCGGCGGGACTCGCGTGGCTCGCGGTCGCCTTCTTCGGCGTGTACATGCTCGCGCGCCTCGCGACGCTCGGCTGGCGCGTGCTGCGGCCGGAGTGGATGACCGCCGCCGGCTGATCACGCGGGCGGCGTCGCGGTTCAGTGCGCCCAGCGGCGGCACCACTCGTACATGACGACCGCCGCGGCCGCGCTCGCGTTGATCGACCGCGTCGAGCCGTATTGCGTGATCTCGACGACGGACGCCGCAGCCTCGAGCGCCTCCGGCGACAGCCCCGGCCCCTCCTGCCCGAAGAGGAACGCGCACCGCTCCGGGAGCTCGGCGCGGTCGACGGGCACCGATCCCTCCACATTGTCGACGGCGATGATGGGGATGGATGCGGCATCCGCCCACTTCTTGAACGACGCGACGTCCTCGTGGTGCCGCACGTGCTGGTATCGGTCGGTGACCATCGCACCGCGGCGATTCCAGCGGCGGCGCCCGATGATGTGCACCTCGGCCGCGAGGAACGCGTTCGCGCTGCGGACGATCGAGCCGATGTTCATGTCGTGCTGCCAGTTCTCGATCGCGACGTGGAACGCGTGGCGCCGCTCGTCGAGGTCGGCGACGATCGCGTCGACCGTCCAGTAGCGGTAGCGGTCGATGACGTTGCGGCGGTCGCCGTGCGCCAGCAGGTCGCGATCGTAACGGGGGTCGTCGGGCCACGCCGCCGGACCGCCCGGCCATGGTCCGACGCCGACCGGGAGGACGGGTTCGGGTTCGGGTTCGGGTTCCGATTCGGATTCGGCCGCGGTGGCGTGTTCGGGCGAGGCGGTCACCGGGCCAGATTACGCGCGGATGTGAAAGCGCCGGGGCTAATCGGCACTTCTCCGCCCGGGCGCCCGCGGGTTGTGCGATCCAGCCCGACGGTTTGACGGCCCAACCTCTTTTCGGCATGCCGAAAAGTCGGATATGGTTTCGGCATGCCGAAAACCGCCGCCTCCGACTCCCCGCGGCCGACACGCGCGCGACGAGGCGCGGTCGACGTCGGCGTGAGGCGGAGCCCGACGATCCCCCGCCTCGCTTGGCTCATCGGGCCGGCTCTGGTTGCAGGAGTGGCTTACCTCGATCCGGGCAACGTCGCGAGCAACATGACCGCGGGCGCCCGGTACGGCTACCTGCTCGTGTGGGTCGTCGTGCTCGGCAACGTCATGGCGTGGCTCATCCAGTACCTTTCGGCGAAGCTCGGGATCGTGACGGGGCGCAGCCTCCCCGAGACGCTCGGACGGCGTCTGCGCAACAAGTGGGGGCGGCGCGCATACTGGCTGCAGGCGGAGCTCGTCGCGATGGCCACCGACATCGCCGAGGTGATCGGCGGCGCGGTCGCGCTCTACCTCCTTTTCGGCGTGCCCCTGCTGTGGGGCGGCCTCATCACCGGCGCGGTCTCGATCGGGCTGCTGCTCGTGCAGTCGCACAAGGGTGCGAAGCCGTTCGAGTTCGTGGTGATCGGGCTCGTGCTCGTCATCGCGTTCGGCTTCACGTACGGCGTGTTCGTCGCCCCGCCCGATCCGGTCGGCATCGTCGGAGGCCTCGTGCCGAGGTTCGAGGGCACCGGCTCGGTGCTGCTCGCCGCGTCGATCCTGGGTGCGACGATCATGCCGCACGCGATCTATGCGCACAGCGCGCTCGCGCGCGACCGGTTCGCGCCGGCCGACCCCGACCCACTCGCTTCGCCGACGTCCGCCCGCCGAGCGGCGACCGATGCGCCGGCGCGAGGCGTGCCGCTGGAGGACCTGCGCGGCATCTCCACCACGCGGCTCCTCCGCGCGACGAAGTGGGATGTCACGATCGCGATGGCTATCGCGGGCTCGGTGAACCTGTGCATCCTGCTGCTCGCCGCCGCCAACCTCGACGGCGTGCCCGGCACCGACACCCTCGAAGGCGCCTATGCGGCCCTGGCCGGCGGCATCGGCCCCGCGGTCGCGACGTTGTTCGCAGTGGGCCTGCTCGCAAGCGGCCTCGCGAGCGCGTCGGTCGGCGCGTACGCGGGAGCGGAGATCATGCACGGCCTGCTTCACATCCGGGTGCCTCTCCTCGCGAGGCGCCTCGTGACGCTGATCCCGGCGCTGGCCATCCTCGCATTCGGCGTCGATCCGACCCTCGCACTCGTGCTGAGCCAGGTCGTGCTTTCGTTCGGGATCCCGTTCGCGCTCATCCCGCTCGTCGCCCTGACGGCGAAGCTCGACGTGCTGGGCCGCTTCCGCAACCGCGTCGTCACGACGGTCGCGGGTATCGCGGCATCCGTGTTCCTCATTGTGCTCAACGGATTGCTGCTGTGGCTCGTGCTCACCGGGTCATGATTCCGGCCGTGCCGCGACGGGTAGCCTGAGTCCGTGCCGTCCCCCGCCATCGACGACTACCTCAAGACGATCTACCACCACACCGAGTGGCAGGACGATCGCATCACGCCGTCGCAGCTCGCGGCGGTGCTGGGGCTCGCTCCGTCGAGCGTGACCGAGATGGTGCAGAAGCTCGCGGCCCAGGGGCTCGTGACGCATCGCCCGTACGGCCCGGTGTCGCTTTCACCGGCGGGCGAGCGGCGCGCGGCGAGTGTGATCCGACGGCATCGCCTCATCGAGACGTGGCTCGTGCGCGAGTTCGGCTACACATGGGACGAGGTGCACGACGAGGCCGAGATCCTCGAGCACTCGATCAGCGACCGGCTGCTGGAGCGCATCGACGAACGGCTGGGGCATCCGCGGTTCGACCCGCACGGCGACGCGATTCCGGATGCCTCGGGCGTCGTCCACCGCGAGCCCTTCGTGCTCCTCTCGCAGGCGCCGGCCGGCCACGAGGGCCGGGTGCTGCGGGTGAGCGACCGCGACCCGGCGCTGCTTCGTGCCCTCGAGGACGCGGGCGTCGTCGTTGGGGCGATCATCACGGTGACGGATGCGACGGCCATCCGCATCGACGACACCGACGTCTCCCTCCCCGCCGACGCCGCCGACGCGGTGTGGCTCACGGCCTGACCGGCACCACACGCGGGGCGGCTCCGGAGTGTCAGCGCTTCCGCACGCGCGCGGCGCGGTCGAACGGCCAGCGCACGCCGGTGGCGTCCTCGCACGCGCTCCACAGACGCTCGGCGATCTCGCGGTTGCGCGTGAGGCGCGACGCCTTCGCGCGACGCGGCTCGCCGTGCGTGATGTACCGCGGACCCCAGAACTCACCGCCCTGGATCGACGCATCGACGAGGGCGCGCACGAGCGACCACGCGCCGTGCTCCTTCGACTGGGCGATCGCGGCCTGGAGGTTGTCGACGAAGCGCTTCACCCGGCTCGGCTCGTTGACCCCGATGATCCCCGGCGTGCGACCGCTCGTCGAGTAGCCCGGATGCGCGACGACGCTCGCGACGGGAACGCCCGCGTCGCGCAGACGCCGGTCCGCCTCGAGGCCGAGCGCCGTGGTCGCCGTCTTCGACTGCACGTACGCGCGCCACGCGGAGTAGTCGTCGACGAGCTCGGGATCGACGGGGTCGTACGGCGTGAGCGACGTCGACATGCTTCCGACCCACACCATGCGCCCCGACGACGCGGCGAGCGTCGTGAGCAGCTCGCCCGCGAGCGCGAAATGCCCGAGCGCGTTCGTCGCGAAGACGAGCTCGTGCCCGTCGAGCGTCGTCTGCCGCTCCTTCGGCGTGTGGACGATCCCGGCATTGAGCAGCAGGCCGTCGAGGTGCTTGCGCGAGCGCACCGTCGCGGCGGCGGCGCGCACCGAACCGAGGTTGCTCGTGTCGAGGATCATCGTGTCGACCGCGGCGCGGGCCGCGGCATCCGGAACCCTTCGATACACGGCCGCGCGCGCCGCCGCGAGCCGGTTCGGATTGCGTCCGGTCATGATCACGCGGGCACCCGCGCGGGCGAGCTGCTCGGATGCGAAGTAGCCCAATCCGGCGTTCGAGCCGGTCACGAGATACGTGTGGTCGGCGAGGTCGGGAAGCTCCCTGGGGTTCCACTCGTCGCGACTCACGAGTGAAGACTACGGCCCATTGCGAGGGCGGAGATACGGATGCCCCACCATTCGGCATCGCTAGGCTATGCGCATGCGGACCCGGGCCGATATCGAGTGCTGGCTGACCGACATGGACGGCGTTCTCGTGCACGAGAATCGTCCGATCCTCGGGGCGGCGGAGCTGCTCGCGCAGTGGCGCGACACGGGCACGCCGTTCCTCGTCCTGACGAACAATCCGATCTTCACGCCGCGCGACCTGAGCGCACGGCTCGCGCGTTCGGGGCTCGACGTTCCGGAGGACCGCATCTGGACGTCCGCCCTCGCGACGGCCGAGTTCCTCCGGTCGCAGATGCCCGGCGGCACCGCGTACGTGATCGGCGAGGCGGGCTTGACGACGGCGCTGCACGAGGCCGGCTACATCATGACCGAGACGCAGCCCGACTACGTCGTCGTCGGCGAGACGCGGCAGTACTCGTTCGAGGCGATCACGAAGGCGATCCGCTTCATCAATGCGGGTGCGCGGTTCATCATCACGAATCCGGATGCGACGGGCCCCACGCCGTACGGAGTCGTGCCCGCGACCGGGTCGTTCGCGGCGCTCATCACGAAGGCGACCGGCAAGGAGCCGTACGTCGTCGGCAAGCCGAACCCGATGATGTTCCGTTCGGCGCTGAACCGCATCGGCGCGCACTCCGAGACGACGGGCATGATCGGCGACCGCATGGACACCGACGTCGTCGCGGGCATCGAGGCGGGGCTCCACACCGTGCTCGTGCTCACGGGCATCAGCGATCGCGCCGAGATCGAGAAGTACCCGTTCCGTCCCGACGAGGTGGTCGACTCGGTCGCCGATCTCGTCGTGGGCGAGCCGATCGAGAGCGATCTTCCCGAGGGCATCTGACCGGCCCCGGTGTCGGCGGCCCGCGCTATCGTCGGGGCATGGGAGCACTTGACGACGGCGAACGCGTCGAGGCTCCGGATGCGGCGACCTGGCGCGCGTGGCTCGAAGAGAACCACACCACGTCTAAGGGCGCATGGCTCGTGCGCGCGCGGCCCGGCTCCGGCCTGACGTTCGTCGAGTACGAAGACGCGATCCTGCAGGCACTGTGCTTCGGCTGGATCGACGGCCCCGTGCGCACGTTCGACGAGCAGCGCGGCGGTCTGTGGTTCGCGCCGCGGCGCCCCCTGAGCGGCTGGGCGGCGTCGAACAAGGGGCGCGTCGCGAAGCTGGAAGCAGCCGGGCTGCTGGCGCCGGCCGGCATCCGTGCGATCGAGATCGCGAAGCGGAACGGCATGTGGACGGTCTACGACAATGCCGAGGCCCTGCGGGAGCCCGACGACTTCGCGGCGGCACTCGACGCGGATCCCGCCGCGCGCGCCGAGTGGGACTCCTTCCCTCCGTCGGCACGCAAGCAGGGCATCGCCGCCGTCGACATGGCCCGCAGGCCCGAGACGCGCGCGGCGCGCATCGCGAAGATCGTGGCGGATGCCGCGGAGGGCAGGCGCCCGTGATCAGTCAGTTCGACCAGGCTCTCCTCTACGGCGTGACGGTGGTGATCCTCGCGGGCACGCTCGTGGTGTGGATCGTCTCGTACGTGCGCCGGTACGGGAAGAAGCGGGATCGCGACGACGACAGCCTCGGCGACTGACGCTTCGTCCCGCCGTCGGCCCGCTCGGCGACCGGGTGCGCGAGGACCATCTCCCCGATCGTCGAGCGAGACGGAACACGGTCAGCCGCCGGGCGTGGTGACGGGTGGGAGCTCGCGCAACGCCGCGCGTCGCCGCGCCTGCTCGTCGGGGTCGCTGACCGGTGACGACATGAACAGACGGCGCACGTAGTCGTCGCGCGGATTCTCCGTCACCTCGCGAACGCTGCCGGATTCGACGGTCCGTCCGCGCAGCAGCACCATGACGTCGTGGCTGATGTGGCGGATCACGCTGAGGTCGTGCGACACGAACAGGAACGCGACGCCGGTGCGCTGCTGCAGCTCGATGAGCAGGTCGAGCACGCGCGCCTGCGTCTTGAGGTCGAGCCCCGACACCGGTTCGTCGCACACGATGAGCCGCGGGTCCGTCGCGAGGCTCCGCGCGATCGCGACCCGCTGCCGCTGGCCGCCCGAGAACTCGCTCGGAACGCGACGCGCGGCATCCGAGGGCAGGTGGACCGCGTCGAGCAGACTCCGCACATGAGCGCGCGCATCGCGCAGCGAGCGCCCCTGTGCGATGAGCGGTTCGGCGAGGATGTCCTGGATCTGCATCGCCGGGTTGAGCGACGAGTACGGGTCCTGGAAGATCACCTGGATCTCGCGCGCGAGCGGGCGGCGCTGTCGGCGCGACAGGCCGGAGATCTCGCGTCCGGCGAACCGGATCGACCCGCTCTGCGGCTGCACGAGGCCGAGGATGGCGCGTCCGATCGTCGACTTGCCCGAGCCGGACTCGCCCACGAGGCCGAGTGTGCGCCCCTCGGAGACGTCGAAGCTCACGTCGTGGACGACGGGAGTGAGGGTGCGACGCGGCCCCGACGGGTAGCCGACTGAGAGGTCCGTCACGCGCAGCAGGGGCTCGTCGGCGACGGCGGTCGTCGACGCGGTGGGAGCTGTCAAGGTCGTCACGTCAGAACCTCCTTCCCGCGCGCGTCGAGGTCGTCGCGCACGACAGACTCGCTCAGCATCGCGTCCAGGAGCGAGCGCGTGTAATCGTGCCGCGGGTCGCCGAGAACCGATCGCACGTCACCTGTCTCGACGATCTCGCCCTGGCACATCACCGCGACGCGGTCGCAGATGTCGGCGACGACTCCGAAGTTGTGCGTCACCATGAGCATCGCCATGCCCGTCTCGCGCTGCAGTCCGCGCAGCACGTCGAGCACTTCGGCCTGGACGGTGACGTCGAGCGCCGTCGTGGGCTCATCCGCGATGAGGAGGCGCGGACTGCACGACACCGCTCCCGCAATGAGCACGCGCTGCGCCATTCCGCCCGACAGCTGGAACGAGTACGACGAGAAGACGCGCTCAGGGTCGACGATGCCGACCTGTCGGAGCAGCTCGAGCGCGCGCTCGCGCGCCTCGGCTCGCGACAGCCCGAGCTTCTTCCGCATCGGGACGACGAGCTGGCTGCCGATCGTGAACGTCGGGTCGAGGTTCGTGATGGGCTCCTGTGGGACGTAGGCGATCTCCGAGCCGCGGAGCCGCTCGTACGTCCTCTCGCCGGCATCCGTCAGCTCGATCCCGTCGAACCGGATCGAGCCGGCCGTGACGCGGCCGCCCTCGGGCAGCAGACCGAGCGTCGCGAGCGCTGTCTGGGACTTGCCCGAGCCCGACTCGCCCACCAGCCCCATCACCTCGCCGGCACGGATGTCGAGCGAGATGCCGTGCACGACCTCGATGTCGCCCGTCCGGTAGCCGTAGGCGATCCGCAGGTCCGAGATGCCGAGCAGCGGTGCAGGCTCCCCGGCGTGCCGCGGTGCGCCGGCCGGCGACCGCTCCACCACCTGTGCGGGCGCGCGGCCGTCCGCGGCCTTCGCGGGGCGTCGTCGCGGTCGCCGCGTGCGCGCGACGACCGTCCGCTCCTCCAGCGCGTCGCGCAGCGCGTTCGCGAAGAGCACGAAAGCCATGCTGACGATTCCGATCGCGAGGCTCGGCCACACGATCAGCAGCGGGGTGTCGTAGATGCGGCGGAAGCCCTCGTTGAGCATCCCGCCCCAGGACGGCACGCTCACGTCGCCGATGCCGAGGAACTCGAGGCCGGCCTGGATCGCGATGGCGATGACCGCGAGCCGCGCGCCCTGGATGAGCAGCGGCGCGCGCACGACCGCGACGACGTGGCGCGACAGGATGCGGGCATCCGACAGTCCGGCGACGACGGCTGCGTCGACGTAGAGCTCGCCGCGGACCGCGAGCACCGAAGCGCGCACGATGCGGAAGTACGCGGGCGCGAGCATCACGCCGAAGATGGCCATCGCGGTCCAGATCGAGGGGCCGATGACGGCGCTCACCGCGAGGAGGACGATGATGCCCGGCAGCGCCATCACGAGGTCGTTGATCCACCCCGCGGCGGAGTCGACCCAGCCGCGGTAGTAGCCCGCGGCGATGCCGAGCGGCACGCCGAGCACCAGTGCCACGAACACCGCGAGCGCCGCACCGAGCAGGTTGACGCGCGCGCCCCAGATCAGGCGACTGAGGATGTCGCGCCCGGTGGTGTCCGTCCCGAGCCAGTGCTCGGGCCCGGGGCCCTGCATCGCGCTCGAGAGGTCGCCGGCGTTCGGCGACGGCAGCGGCAGCAGCGGGGCGATCACGGCGATGAGCACGATCAGTCCGATCGCGACGGCGGATCCCGCTCCGAACGGGTTGGCGAACAGCCGCCGAACGACGCCGGTGCGCGGGATCGCGACGTTCTCCTGCACGGTCATGCGCGCAGCCTCACCTTCGGATTGACCCAGGCGATCAGGAGGTCGACGAGGAGGTTCACGACCACCACGACGACGACGTAGACCATGAGCACGCCCAGGATCATGGGGATGTCGGACCGGAGGGCCGCCTGCACGGCCAGCGAGCCGAGGCCGGGAAGGGCGAACACGACCTCGATGACGACGGATGCCCCGAGCAGGCCGACGACCTGCACCGCGAGCGCCGCCATGCCCGGCGTCGCGGAGTTGCGGAGCACCGTCGTCACGAGCAGGTAGCCGTTGGAGAGACCGCGGCTGCGCCGCGTGCGGAAGTAGTCGCTGCGCAGGACGGTGATGGCCGACGACCGAACGAGCTGCGACACGCCCACGACGCCCGACACCGTCATGGCGGCCACCGGCAGCACGAGCGACGCCGCCCACCCGATCGGCGACTCCCACAGCGGCACGTAGCCGGTCGCGGGGAACCACTTGAGCTGCACGGCGAACACCGTCGCGAGCAGCATCGCGATGACGAAGGCGGGGAGCGCGTCGGCGACGACGACCAGCACCTGCAGCATCCGGTCGACCCACCCCCGATTCACCGCGGCGACGATACCGAGCGCGAACGCGATCAGGCCGGTCAGCGCGGTCACGAGGATCACGAGCGACAGCGTCACCGGCAGCCGCGACGCGATGGCGTCCGCCACCGACTGGGTCGTGTAGTACGA
Source organism: Microbacterium sp. (assembly GCF_035556355.1). Taxonomy (GTDB): domain Bacteria; phylum Actinomycetota; class Actinomycetes; order Actinomycetales; family Microbacteriaceae; genus Microbacterium. The sequence goes on along the minus strand of NZ_DATMFG010000048.1, from coordinate 86,147 downwards.
CGAGCCGAGGTCGCCCTGCAGAGCGCTCGTGAGCCAGTCGAAGTACCGCACGAAGAACGGCCGGTCGAGGCCGAGCTCGTGGGCCTTCTGCGCGACCTGCTGCTCGCTCGCGAGCTCTCCGAGGACGTTGCGCGCGATGTTGTCGATGCCCGGGAGCACGAGCAGCTGCGCGAGGAACGAGATCACGAGGACCAGGACGATCCCCGAGATCGCGCGCCTGAGGAGTACGACGCTCACTTCGCCGGCTGGAAGGCCCAGATGGGCGGCTGGATGTAGCCCGGCAGGACCGTGAGGTCCACGTCGGACACCGTCAGGTAGAACAGCGCGGGGCGGTACAGCGGCGCGTACCAGAAGTTCTCGACGAGGTACTCGTTGACGGCCTGAGCAGCCTCCGCAGACTCCTCGTCGGACGCTGTCTGCAGGGCCGCGATGAGCTCGTCGAGCTCGGGTGTCTGCGAGTGGAACGGGTTGTACTGCGAGTTCGGCGCGACCGACAGCTGGATGACCGACCACGTGTCGAGCAGCTCCAGGTTCGAGAAGTACACGAGCCCGTAGTCGCCCGCCATGATCGACTGCGACGCCTCGCCGGGCGCCCACTGCACGTCCTGCGTCGTGACTCCGATCTCGCTCCAGTACTGCGAGATCGCGGTGTAGATCTCGGGCAGGATCGAGCCGGTCCGCGGCCACGGGATCGTGAAGCCGTCGGGGTATCCGGCCTCGGCCAGCAGCTGCTTCGCACGCTCGGGGTCGTACTCGTACGCGTGGTCGTACGCCTCGACGTAGGCGTCCATCGTCGGCGAGAAGATCTGGTTCGTCGCCTCACCGTAGCCGCCGCGGATGGCCTCGATCATCGCGTCCGCGTCGATGGCGATCGCGAGGGCCTCGCGCACGCGGGGGTCGGCGAGCTCGGGCTGCAGCACGCCGTCGCGATCGAAGAAGAAGAGACCCTCCCACGTGACCGACGTCTCCTGCATCTCGGAGCCGGCGACGGCGCGAGTCGTGTCGATCGCGGCCGACGCGGTCGTCGTATGCGCGTAGTCGATCTGGCCGGCCTTGAACGCGTTGAGCCTCGCGACCTCATCGGGGAACAGCGTGTAGGTGACGGTCGAGTAGGGGTACTCCTGGTCCCAGTAATCGTCGTTGCGCTGGAAGGTGTACTGCGAGCCGACGACGGTGCGCTCGGTGTCGAGCTCGTAGGGCCCGGTGCCGTCGGGCTCCTTGGCGATCTCGTCGGTGCCGAGCGTGTTCGGGTTGCCCATGAGACCGGCGGCCTGAGTGAGCGAGAAGAGCAGGCCGGGGTCGGGCTGCGACAGGTGCAGCACGACGGTCGCGTCGTCGACGATCTCGACTTCCGCCACGTTCTGCAGCAGCGGCCCCGCGGGGGTGGCGTAGCCCTGGAAGTGCTCGACGTTCGCCTTCACGGCCGCCGCGTCGAAGGGGGTGCCGTCGTCGAACGTGACACCCTCCTGGAGCGTCAGCGTCAGCTGCGTCTTGTCGTCGCTGTACTCGTAGCCGGTGGCGAGCTTGGGGGCCACCTCGCCGTTCTCGTCGAGCACGAACAGCGAGTCGTACACCGCGAGCGCGTACGGCAGGTAGGGGCTCTCACCGAAGGACGCGGGATCCCAGCTCGAGGGTTCGATGAACGAGTAGAGGGCGAGCGTTCCGGCATCGCCATCGGCGGTGGGTCCGGATTCACCGGATGCCGGCGCGCACGCCGACAGCATTCCGAGGCTCAGAGCGGTCGCGGCCGCCGCTCCCACGAGGCGCCATGTTCGGGACATGTGACTTCCTTGTCGTCTACGAGAGCGGGGGCTCTCGCTTGTACCGGGATTGTGAGAGAGGCGAGTTTCAGGGTCACTGCCTCAGAGGTCACGCTAATAGCGAAGTTCACATTTCGCAATACTTGTCCACAATCCGATCATTCGGATCCTTCGCGACGCATCGATGCGAGCGGAACGCCGTCTACCTCGGGGCCGTCCGGCGGGGCCTGGAACCCGTGCGCGGTCATGCGGGTCTGCGGCGCGACTTCGCACGGGACGCAGTCCGGCCAGAAGAGCTCCGGCTCGCGACCGCTGACCGGATTGCGATAGTGGAACCACATCGGAAGGATCTCCGGCCACTCCTTGAGCGGTCCCGGGCCGCCGCGGAACCCCGTCTCGCGCGGCTCGATGTCGGACAGGAGGATCTCGGGCGGGTACTCGTCGAGCACGATGCTCCGGCGCGGCTGCTCACCCGCCGGCCGCGGTTCGACGCCCGCCCATCCCCCGCGCCAGTTCTGCATGGCGTAGTAGTGCTCGTCGACGGCGAGGCTCCACAGCCGCCACGTGCCGTCCTCGAACACGGCCTGATCATTCGGGTACATCCCCGAGTGGAGCCCGCCCATGTAGAAGTCCTTGGGCGTCGCATCCGGTTCGATCGCGGTGCGCGGCTGGAACAGGCGCGTTCGCAGGTTCGCAGACCGCGCGTCGTGCGACACATGGATCACCGGCTGCGTGCGCCAGTGGAAGCTCACCATCGCGCGCGCCGACTTCGTGGGCCCGTAGCACGCGACCGCCGTGCCGAGGATCGCATCGTGGCCGATCGCGTAGCCCGCGAACGCGGACTGCTTGTGCCCGCGGCGCGCGAAGATCGCGGCCATGTCGGCCCACCGGAAATCGTCGAGGAAGTAGCCGTACGCTCCCGACACGTTCTCGACGCCGTCGTAGGCGAGCGACCGCCTGAGCCGCCGATCGAGATCGGAATCGACGGATGCGCCGCCCGACGCGCGCGGCGAAGCCGAGCGCCAGTGCGCATCGAGCACTCCCGCGACCGTGGGCGCCCTTGGCGCGAGTCCGCCCGCACCCCACCCTTCGGCGTACGCGGCTCGGCACAGGGTGTCGCACTCGATCGCCGCGATGCGCCACAGCCCGTCGTCGCCCTTGGCCGCGCGCACCGACAGCACCGCGAACTCCCAGAACGCCTCGCGGGACCGCACGTCGCCGAGGATGCCGAGCTGGATGCCGCGCGCGACCGCGGTGCGCGCATCCGGCTCGATCCGCACGACGACATCGAAAAGGGGATGCTCGTTCGTCTCGCCGTACCGCAGCCCCTCGGGGCCCATGCACTCGAACACGGCGCGCGCGGCGCTCCGTCCTCGCGGAGCCGAGTCGGACGCGTACGCGTCGAAGCGCACGATCGCGTCGTCGACGAGGAGGTCCACGACATCCGTCCACATCCTCCGGTCGACGTAGTAGCCGTACGCGTGCACGAGGTTGCGGACGGCATCCTCGTCGTTGAGGCGCGCGATGCGGGCGGCGATCTCGGCGCGATCGGCCGCCTCCGGCGCATCGCCCACGGGCGCCATGAGCGGCGTGCCGGCATCCGATGGCCCGAAGTGCGTCGGCACGACGGGGAGCGGAGCGCCGTCGACGTTCGTCCAGCCCTCCTCGTACGGCCCGTCGAACTGCGGATGGAAGCGCAGCGCCGAGATGAGCCACCGCCCGCCCGACAGGCGGTACTCGTTCTCATACACGCCGCCTTCGACACGCGCGGCGCCCCGGCCGTCGCCGGTGAACGCCATGGCCGACCAGCGACCGTACGCGATCGTCCCCTTCGGCGAAAGGTGCATCACGGGTTCGTCGATGATCTCGGTGTACAGCCCGCCCGCGCGACGTGCGTTCGCGGAGCGCTCGTCGAGCCAGTCGCGGATCGCGTCGGGCCCCCGCACGGACTTCTCGCCCCAGACGACCTCGGCGTCGGGGGCGAACAGCTCCGCGGCCTCCGTCGCGCGGCCGAGCTGCAGGAGGTGCGCGTACGCGCGCTGCACATCCTTCGCGGTGCGAAGCGATTCGAGGCGCGTCACCGCGCGGGCGATCTCGGCCGGCGTCGGCGCGTCGATCGAGCCCACGTCGTGCCTCACTTGATCGCGAGGGCGTTCGCCGGCGAGCCGGCGCCGCCCGGGAGGTGCAGCGGCTTGGCCGTCAGCAGGAACTCGTAGACGCCGTCCCGCGCGCAGTCAGCGGCGAGGTCTTCGAGCGCCCACATCTCGCCGAGCGCGAAGCCAAGCATCGTGAGCAGAGGGCGATGGATGCCGCCGTTGTGGTCGATGCCGCGCTCCGGCGCGGGGAGGCCGGGCACGACGAGGTCGTTCCCTGCGGTGTACGGGAAGCACTCGACGCCGAGGTTGTCGACCGCGACGAGCGAGAAGTGGTGGTCCCACAGCCACGCGACGACCGCCTTCGTCGTGGCGAGCCCCGGCACCCGGATCTGCTTCGCGAACGCGGCGCGCGCGGCCGCGTCCATCTCGACCCGGCAGTATTCGGCCCACCCGGTGCGGACGAGGAGGATGTCGCCGTCCTCGAACCGGACGCCCTGACGTTCCGCGGTCGCCTCGAGGTCTTCGACGCCGATCTCGTAAGACGTGCTCTGATCGATCGGGCGCCCTTCGGCGGCGAGATGACGCTCGACGTCGAGGAGCACACCGCGCCCGACGATGCCCGCCTCGGCGTAGGTCTGGATGCCGAGCGTCGTCGTCTGCTCCGAGATGTCCTCGCGCACGCGGCCGCCGTAGAAGCCGTGCTCGGGGTGTCCGATGTGCCGCAGCGCGTCGATCTGCGTCGTCGCCTGCAGGTAGAAGGAGTCGAGCCAGTCGTCGAAATGCCACGGATTGTTACTGAACATCGTGTGCTTCGCCTCGGGCCGGGTTCCCGTCGGGAACGGGTCGAACGCACCGATGGGGTAGTCGAGGTTGAAGGTGCGTCCCGTCCTCACGAGGCTCGCCGCGCGGCGCCGCACGTCGTCCGTGAGGAAGTTGATCGTGCCGAGCTCGTCATCCGGACCGAACAGCGACCACGACGACTCGGGCGGGTCGGCGGTCTCGAGTTCGCGGAACGACGGCCAGCGGGATCCGCCGATCCGATCCTCGAGTGAGGCTGTCTTCGACTGCATCGTCAGACTCCGTTCTCGCGGCTGCGCACACCGCTGCGGGGGGCCGTCGCTTGCGCATTGGTCACAATACAGTCAGATTGTTCGGTATGCGGATAACGTTACCGATCATGACCGCCAGCGGCACCGCGAAGGAGGCACGATGACCGAGGCGAACCACGGCCTACTGGAAGGCAAGGCGGTACTCGTGGTGGGCGCGAGCACCGGGATCGGGGCCGACGCCGCCCGCCTCTTCGCGCGGGAGGGCGCATCCGTCATGCTCGCCGCGCGCAGCGAGTCGCTTCTCGCCGACATCGTCGACGAGCTCGCACGGGAGGGACACGAAGCGGATGCGGTGACGTGCGACGTCACCTCGGCGAGCCAGGTCGACGCGATGGTCGAATCGACGATCGCGCGGTTCGGGCGCATCGACGCGGCGCTGAACAACGCCGCCATGACGCAGGCCGGCACACTCGAGGACCTCACCGAGGACGAGTTCGACCGCATCATGGCCGTCAACGTGAAGGGCGTCTGGCTGTGCCTGCGGAGCGAGCTCGCGCGTATGAGGGTGGCGGGGCGCGGCGCGATCGTGAACGTCACGAGCGTCGGAGCGATGAAGGCGAGCAGCGGACTGGGCGCCTATCAGGCGACGAAGCACGCGGTGTTGGGCCTCACCCTCACGGCGGCCCACGATGCGGGCCCTGCGGGCGTGCGGGTCAACGCGATCGCACCGGGGCCGACCGAGACCCCGATGCTCGACGCGACGCGGCGTGCGATCCCCGGCGGGGTCGAGGCGCGCGTCGCCGCGACACCGCTGCGCAAGACAGCGCTCACCTCCGACGTGGCCGAGGCCGCCGCGTGGCTTCTGAGCGATCGGGCGGGCCACATCAGCGGGGTTCACCTGCCTGTCGACGGTGGCTATCGTGCATGATCGGCATATGAACTAGAAATCTGTAATATGAACAATATGCGCTTCAGGCTCGATCACATCGGCGAACCCACATGACGACGCCGACGCGTGGCCGCGCCGCACGGAGCTCGCAGAACGGCTCCGCCACACGTGACGAGCGCGGGCCGATCCAGTCGATCGACCGAGCCGCCGATGTTCTCGCGCTGTTCGACGCGCACACGCGCGCCCTGACCCCCAACCTCGTGTCCGAGCGCCTCGGCCTCAATCGCACGACGGCGCATCGCTATCTCCTCGCACTGCAGGGCGCGGGCTTCCTCACGCCCGCGTACACGCCCGGCCCACTGCTCGACCAGCTCGCCGGGTTCGTGTCGACCCGCCAGCAGGTGCTCACCCTCGCGCCGGCCGTCATGGCGCATCTGTCGGCGAAGACCGACCTCACCGTCGTGCTGTCGTTCCTCGGGCGGTCGGGCGCCGTCGTGACGCTCGTCGAAGAGGCCCGTGCCGGCACGATCGTGCTCACGGTGCGCGTCGGCACGATGCTCGAGCTCAAGGCGGCGCAGTCGCGTGTGCTGTTCGCGTTCCAGTCCGACCCCGCCGTCGTCTCCCGCGCGCTCGAGGAGCTCTCGCCCGCCGAGCAGCTGCGCGAGCAGGCGGAGCTCGCGAAGGTGCGCAAGGAGCGCATCGCGTGGGCCGACCTGCAGCGCACGGGCCTGGCGTCGGTCGCGGCGCCCATCTTCCGAGGCGACGAGGTGCAGGCGGCGATGGCCCTGCTCGGCACGACGCCGCTGCTGACCGAGGGCGAGCGGGCGGCCTGGCGTGTCGAGCAGCTGCGCGAGTCCGCCGAGTACATCAGCTCGCTGGTGTCCGACTGACATGGCCGATCCCCTCGCCGAGCTCGCCCGCGACGTCGCGGCAGTCGAGTCGCTGCGCGCGATCAAGGATCTCGAGCGCGCCTACGCGCACCACAGGCAGCTCGCACGCCACGACGACCTCGCGGCACTGTTCACGACGGATGCCGCCATCACCGTCGACGGTGCGCCGGCGGGCCCGCCCGCGGCATCCGCCTTCGTCACCGAGTTCATCGACGAGCCGGTGGTGACCCTCCTCGACGGCGGGGATCGTGCACGCGGGCGATGGATGTCGCTCACCTTCGAGGGCGACGGCGAAGGGCGCGCGCGCATCTCGGGCGGGCTTTACGAGAACGAGTACCGTCGCGAGGGCGGCGCGTGGCTCATCAGCGGACACCACTACTTCCCCCAGTTCGAGGGCGATTACGCGAACGGCTGGACGAACGTCGGAGGCGCCGACCTGCCGGTCATCCCCTACCACTTCACCGCCGCCGACGCGGGCGCTCCGGTCCGGCCGTCCGCGCGTCGGGCCGACATCGACGCGGCACCGCTGGACGAGCTCGCGACGCGCATCGGGCGTCTCAACGACGAGGACGCCGTGCGCAACCTCGTCCACGCCTACGGGTACTACGTCGATCGCCGCATGTGGGACGACGTGGTCGACCTCTTCGCACCGGGCGGGGCGATGGCGATCACCGGTGCGGGAGTGTTCCGCGGAGCGGACGGCATCCGCACCGCCCTCGAGACCATGGGGCCCGCCGGACTCGACACCGGCGACCTCAACGACCGTCCCCTCTTCGACACCGTCGTCGCGGTCTCTCCCGACGGCAGCGAGGCGGTCACCCGCAGCATCGAGCTCGGCATGCTCGCGCGAGACGGCGTCGGCGCGTGGGAGGTCAACGTCGTGCGCACGCGGTGCGTCCGCGACGGCGTCCTGTTCAAGCTCGCCGAGGTGCGCATCGACGCGGTCATGCGCGCGGGCTACGCCGACGGGTGGGGCGACGCGAAGACGCCCGCGACCATCCCTCCGCTGGGCTCGCCCACCGGCCCCGGACTCTCGCGGGCATCCGGCACTCCGAGATCGACGGGGGCGGATGATGCCGCCACCCTCCGCCGACGGCTCGCGCGGTCGCTCGCGTACGACGCCACCGAGAACGTGTCGTCGGCGTACGGCTACTACATCGACGACTTCCGCTGGGACGACATGGCCGATCTGCACGCCGAGAAGGGCAACAAGCAGTCGCCGTTCGCGGGCTACTACCTCGGCAAGGAGCGCATCCACCGGGCGGTCACCGAGCTGTGGGGCGCACCGCCCGACACGCGCCCGGGAATCTCGTACCACTGGCGCACCCAGCCCGTCATCCACGTCTCCGCCGACGGGAGGTCGGCTCACCTGCGCACGCGCCTCTTCCAGCCGCGCACGCACAAGGAGCATCTGCCCGAGGGTGCGTTCTACGCCGCCGGATTCCACGCGGGCATGTACCCCAACGACCAGACCGTGCTCGAGCCCGACGGCGTGTGGCGACTGTGGAGCCTCACGATCGACGAGCCGTACTTCACGTCGCCGACGTGGAAGGGCGGCTGGGCTGCGGTTGGCCCGCGCGACGAGGACGCCCCGGCGCCGCGCCCCAACCCGCTGCTCGAACGATTCCCGCCCGACGTGCTCCTGACCGATCTCGGTCGTCGCGAGGAGCACTTCCGCGGCGGAACGGGCGACGTGATCGAGTGGCCGGGAATCCTCCCGATGTGGTTCCACTACCGCAACCCCGTGAGCGGGCGCGTGCCGGAGCACTACTGGCCGGACTGCGTGCCCTCGCAGGTGCGGCCCGACACCCGCATGACGGCTCACGGGTACCAGCATCCGCCCAACGGGCCCGAGGTCGACGGCGTCGAGCTCGACCCGCTGTGACGGATGCCTCGCGGCGCTACAGCGCCGCCATGTACCCGCCGTCGAGGGGGATCGTGATGCCGTTGATGTACGCGCCCGCGCGCGAGCTCAGGAACACCACGACACCCTGCACGTCCTTCTCCTCGCCCGCGCGCTCGAGCGGGATGTAGGTCTGCACGTTCTTGCGGACCGTCTCGGCCGCGGTGTCGGTCATGCTCGTCGGGAAGGGGCCCGGTGCGATCGCGTTCGCGGTGATCCCCTCGCGGCCGAGCTTCTTGGCGAGCGACCGCGTGAGGTGGTGGAGCGCGGCCTTCGACGCGCCGTAGGCGTGGGCCTCCCAGTTCGGGATGTGCAGTCCGCCGATCGATCCGATGTTGATGATGCGCGCCGGATCGTCGGGGCGCACACCCGCGCGCAGCTGCGGCACGAGGTGCTGCACGAGTTGGAACGGCGCGCGCACATTCACCTCCATGATGCGGTCCCATGAATCCGTCGTGCTCTCGGCGAGCGAGTCCGGGCCGAGAGCTCCCGCGTTGTTCACGAGGATGTGGAGGGCGTCCTCACGCTCGGCGAACGCCGCGGCGAGTGCTGCCACGCCCTCCGGCTCGGCGAGGTCGCCCACGAGCGGGATGCACTCGCCGAGCTTCGAGATCTCGTCGGCGACGGATGCCGCCTTCTGCGCGTCGCGGCCGGCGATGTACGTGCGCACGCCGCGGCTGGCGAGCCCGCGCGCGATCATGCCGCCGATTCCGCCGGTGCCGCCCGTGACGAGGGCCACCTTGCCGGTCACATCGAAGAGCTCGTCGATCATGTGGAGGCTTTTCCTGTCATGTCGGATGCCGGCGCGGGGCCGGGCTCGAAGAACGTGGACGAATCGAAGCGGCCGTCCGACCACTCCCAACGGATCGCCGGCTCACGCCCGCTGACGGGGTTCGCGAAGTGGAAGCCGAGCGGGCCGATGTCGGGGAAGGGCGCGAACGCGAGGCCGCGCAGCGGCGCATCCGGGGCCGGATCGAACGCCTCGATCGCCTCGGGCGTCGGGGCGAAGATGCGTCCGAGGTCTCGTGTGACACCCGGCAGACCGCCCGACCACTCCGCGACGACGATGTACTCGAGGTCCATGCCGTGGATGCGCCACACGCCGTCCTCGCGCACGATCTGCTCCTCGTAGACGCCCGACACGAAGCTGGCCTCGGTGTCCCAGCCGCTGTTGACCTGGAGCATCTTGAGACGGATGCGTGCCCGCCCATCCGGCTCGACCGTCACGAACGGCTGCGTCTTCTGGTGGATCGGGAGGAACGTCGGGCGGCGGGGACGACGGCCGTAGCGAGCGACGAGCGAGTCGCGGATGCGCTCCCGCCCGATGTAGGTGCCGACGAACGACAGCTCCTTCCAGCCGTCGCGCGCGAAGAGGTCGGCGCTCTCGTCCCAGTGCGATTCGTCGAGGAAGTAGCCGTAGGCGCAAGCGACGTTCTCGGCGCCGTCGAACGCCTCCGCGACAGAGATCATCTTCTCGAGGTCGTCGAGCGACGCGTCCGCGTCGGAAGCGGCATCCGGCGCGTCCCGTTGATCCCGCACCGGGTGCGCGAACGCGATCGCCGGTCCGCGCGACTCCGGGTACGCCGTGCCGATCTCCGGACGCGGCGGCAGGCCGTGCGCCCACCCGTGCGCGTGGTCGGCGAGCAGGCGCGGCGAGTAGCGCAGCGCGGCGATGCGCCACCCCGCATCCGTGCGCACGAACTCGCCGTCGCACACCCGTACGCCCCACCAGCCGCGGCCGCCGTGGGTTCCGATGATCTGCAGTTCGAGCGCGCGCACACGCGCCGCGCTCCGGTCGGCGGAGACCTCGACGATCGGCATGAGCTGCAGATGGTCGAAGAACTCGCCGTCGGCGAGGCCGGCCGTCGAGCGGGACTCGAGACCCAGTCGGATGCCGGCGCGCCCCTCCCACTCGTCGTCACCCCACCTCAGCACGCCGTCGTCGGCGAAGAGGTCGCCCACGTCATCCCACAGCTTGCGGTCGACGTAGAACCCGTACGCCGACAGCAGGTTCTGAACCTCGCTCTCGTCGATGAGTCGCCGCGCGCGGGCGGCGAGCCCGGGGAGTGCGGCGGGATCCGCGTCCGCCTCGAGGCGCGGCGGAACGGGCGTGCCCGCTTGGTCGGGCGTGAAGTGGAACGGCACGAGCGGTACGGCGTCGGAGACGTTGCGCCACCCGTCCTCGTGCGCGCCGGCGAACTGCGGGTGGTGGCGGAGCACGGAGATGCGCCACACCCCGTCGACGAGCACGTACTCGTTCTCATGGATGCCGCCGGACCACTCCGCGCGTTCGCCGTGCCTTCCCGAGAGCGTGAGTTCGTGCCAGCGGCCTCGACCCGATCGGCCGTCGTCCGCGATGGTCACGACGGGACTGAGCTGAAGACGCACATCGAGTCGATCGGGCGCGGGCGACGCGTCTCCCCCTCCCATCGTCTCGACGAGCAGCGCGAGGATCTCTTCGCGACCGCGGGCCTCGCGCGGGGGAAGCACGAGACGCCCGTCGGGCGCGAAGAGGTCGGCCATCGCGGCGTAGTCCCCCGCCTCGGCGTACTGGCCCCACGCGTGCTGCAGTCGCTTGATCGCGCGCACGCCCTCGACGCCCGCGAGGCGGCCCGCGAGCCCGCGCACGCGCGCCGGCGTCGGCGCATCCGTCTTCTGTTCGATCATGGCCGGAACCTCGTGCACGCGATGTGTCGCACGCCGCCCTCGGGACCCGCACCCGGTTCGGCGAGGTTCATCCAGTAGTGCGTCAGCACGACGCCCGGCTCGACCTCGATGGCGCGCGGGTACCCCAGATCCCACGTGGCTCCGTCGTCGCGGAGGATCACCTCACGCCCCCACGTGCGGCCCTGGTCCTCGCTGACGCGATAGCGGATGCCGCGGCGCGGCGCGAGACGGTAGCCGTAGATGCAGAGCACACGGCCGTCCTGCAGCGGCACGAGGTCACCCGGAGCGCCCCAGTCGTTGACGCGACTGAGCCAGTGCCACGTGCGACCGCCGTCGAGGCTCTCGTGGATCTCGGTCCAGAAGAGGCCGCGCGGGTCTCGCTCGTAGCGGACGGACGCGAGCGCGCGCCCGTCGGGCAGCACGATGATGCGCGGGTAGATGTGCTTCGCGGAGGCGAACCTGCCACCCGGCCAGTATGGCGAGCGGGGCGACTCGGGCACGATGTTCCCGAGGTAGCGGAAGTCGGAGCCGTCCTCGCTCGCGTAGACGATCGGCAGCGGGTTCTGGCCGTCTGGAGCCCAGGCGTGCACGCCGAAGAGCATCACGCCGTCCTCGCGCACGGAGTACATCGAGGAGCCCGGCATCGAGATGCCCGGGAAATCCCAGTTCGGCAGCAGGCGGTGAGGTCGCCATGTGCGCCCTCCGTCCGACGACGCGCGCACCCACGCACGCGCGCCGTCGGACGTCATGAGGCGGGGGATCCCGCCCCCCATCACGAGCGTGTCGCGGCTGGTGAAGTCCAGCGGCGGGAGCGATGCCCAATCGTCGCTCGCTCCGCCGGGCAGTTCACCTTCGCTCGTGATCGACATGTCGTGCACGGGCACGACGGAGTCGTCGTCCCATGTCCGACCGCCGTCTCGTGAGCGGATCACCACGATCTCGCCCGGCTTCGTGACGAGGTTGTAGTGATCGATGTCGCGGTAGTCGGTGGGCACCCGCTTGAAGCCCGCCACGACGCTTCCGTCGCCGGTCAGCCACAGGCCGCAGTAGAAGGGCCACGCGGCGAACTCGTCGTCGCGCCGATAGACGATGTGGTGCTCCGCGTCGTCGGCCGTGACGGGCGGCCAGCCGGTGCTCACGAGCTGCTGGGTGGACGTCACTCTCTCAGCTCCCGTCCGCCGGCCGCATCGTCAGCCACGGGCGCCGCTCCGCGTGGATCTGCGGCTCGTCGTCGCGCTCCCAGCGCGTCGTGTTCGCGGTCGGGAACGCGCCGTCGTACCACGCGATGGGCGCGTAGAACATCAGCTCGGCGGCGCGGGACTGCAGGTCGCGCAGCGCCTCGCCCCGCTGCTCGCGGTCGCTCGTGTCGAGGGCCGCAGAGGCGGCCGCGTCGATCTCGGGGTCGCACATCCCGGTGGGGTTGCGCCCTGACTGCCGCTCCTCGTTGCACGCGTACCAGTTGACGATGCCGAGGCTCGGGTCCGCGCCGACGGGCGTGCGCACGAAGGCGAGGTCGTAGTCTCCCTGCGTATAGACGCGGTCGACGTACGCGGCGCCGCCGACGCCGTCGAGCGTCACGTCCACACCCACATCGGCGAGCATGGACGCGACCATCTCCACCGTCGAGACGACCTCGTGGAGCGCGTTGATGTAGAGGACGCTGAGGCTGAACCGCGTGCCGTCGGCACCACGGGGATAGCCGGCCTCGTCGAGCGCCGCGTTGATCGCGTCGACGTCGTAGACGAAGTCGCGGTCGAAGTCGACGTCCTGGTTGACGGCCCAGTCGAGCGACTCGGGGATGAACCCCTTCGCGGGCACACCCACGCCCGCGAGAGCGGTGTCGGCGATCGCCGCGCGGTCGATCGCGGCGAACAGCGCCCTGCGGACCGCGGGGTCGGTGAGCGGCTCGCGCTCGGTGTTCTGGATCATCACGATCGACTCGGGGAACATGCCGTGCTTCAGCAGCTTCGTCTGCTCGGTGTCGGCGACGCGTCCCTGTTGCGACGGATGCAGCACCGCCTCATCGACCTCGCCCGCGAAGAGGGCTTCGCCGCGCGCGCTGATGTCGGGGATCACGGTGAAGACGGCGCGTTCGACCTGCACCTCGCCGCCCCAGAAGTCGGGGTTCTTCACGAGGCTCACTTCGGAGCCCTCGACATACGAGTCGTACATCATCGGCCCCGTGCCGATGGGCGCGTTGTTGGCGGGGTTGGTCACGTAGTCGGTGCCCTCGTAGACGTGCTTGGGGAGCATGTACTGCTGCGACACGTTCTCGAGCAGCGGACCGTACGGACGGCTGAGGTGCACCTCGACGGTGTCGTCGTCCACGACCTCCACGTCGCTGATGCGCTCGGCGAGTTCGCTGCCGTACGCCTGCAGGGGCACGATCTCCTCGAAGTTGAACTCCACGTCCTCTGCCGTGAACGGCTCGCCGTCGTGCCACTCGACACCGGAGCGCAGGTGGAGCGTGAGCGTGAGCCCGTCGTCGCTGACCTCCCAGTCCTCCGCGAGGGCCGGCGACAGCTCGAAGTCGTCCGACATGTAGATGAGCGGATCCAGGATCTGCGCGCTGAACAGGCGCGGCGCCGACCCGACGGCGAGCTGCGCGTTCAGTCCGAAGTTCATCGGGTCGCCGCCGACGACCCCGACCCAGATGCGCTCCTCGTCGCCCGCAGATCCGCTGCATCCGCCGAGGGCGAGGGCGCCGGCCGTCAGGGCGGCGAGCACGGTCGCCGTGCGTGTTCTCCTTCTCATGCTCACTTCTGCCTTCCTCATCGTTGTGGTGGTGGCCGGCACCGGTGCCGGCTTTCGGGCTACGGGGTGAAGATGCTGCGTGCGATGTGGCGGACGCCGCCGTTCGCCTGCACGCGGTCGTCGCGGCTGTTGAAGTAGTAGACGGTCCCGACCCGGCCCGGCTCGACCTCGAACGCCGTCGGGTAGCCGAGGTCCCAGCTGCCGCCGTCGTCGCGGACGATCGTCTCGGGGCCCCACGTGCGCCCCTCGTCCTCGCTGACGACCGCGCGGATGCCGTACGGCGGCAGGCGGTAGCCGTAGACCACGACCAGGCGCCCGTCCGACAGCACCACGAGGCTCCCGGGCGCGCCGAAGTCGTTGACGCGCGACAGGAACGACCACGTGCGGCCGCCGTCGTCGCTCGCGTACAGCTCGGTCCACATGACGCCGGTGGGGTCGCGCTGACTGCGCAGCGTGCACAGGATCCGCCCGCTCGGGAGCATGACGCCGCGCGGATAGAACCAGCGGTGGCCGCCGAAGCGATACGTGCTCTTCCAGTCGCCGTCCGCCGCGGCGTACGGATCGCGCTCAGGCGTGATGAACGACAGGAAGTGGAAGCCGGTGCCGTCGTCCGTGCTCGCGTACACGAGCGGCCGGCGGTTCCAGCCGTCCGGGCTCACGAGCGTGAGGAACAGCAGGCACCGTCCATCCGGTCGCACCAGCGCGGAGTTGATGGCCGACAGCGAGTGCAGCCCGTCGAGGGGCAGCTCGGCCGACGGGGTCCACGAGCGGCCGGCATCCGTCGACACGCGCACGTACGAGCGGCTCTCGGGCTTGCCGAACTGCGTGCTCACGTTCCCGACCAGCACTTCGGGACGTGTGAAGTCGAACGGCCCCCACGCCGACAGGTCCGCCGCCGTGTCGGCGTTCACTCCCACGCGGGGGTAGACGTCGAACTCGGGCTCGCTCCACGTGCGGCCGCGGTCGCTCGACCGCACGGTGACCATGCGGCTGCCGCGACCGAACCGCTCGCCCAGCTGATCGTGGCTGATGTGCGCCGGATCGGAGTAGTCGGCGTCGAGGGCCATGAAGTTCTGCACGAGCTCGGTCTCACCGACCTCCCAGAAGCCCATCGTGTACGGCCACGCGCAGAACTGCGCCTCGTCCCGGTAGACGACGGCGTGCTCCGCATCCGTCGCCTGTCTCGGCCTCGCGTATTCGATCACCATCGGCTCATCGCCCGCCGAGGTAGACGCGCGCGGCGTTGTCGTGCAGGAAGGCCCGGGCCTCCTCCTCGGTGAGGAAATCGGCCGCGGCGCGGGCCATCTGCGCCTTCTGCTCGTAGGTCCACAGCATGCTCTGGCCGACGTCCGAGCCCCACACGAGACGATGCGGGCCGAACTCGTCGACCATGCGCCGCACGACGTGCGCCGCGCGCACGCCTTCAGCCTCGAACCGCTCCATGTTGATCTCGGTGATCTTGAAGTGCACGTTCGGGGTGTCGGCGAGCTGCGCGATCGTCGTGTCGATGCCGAAGTGCGGCGGTCCCGGCAGCTCGACCGGCTCCCCCGCCTCGCGTGCGAGGCCGACTTCGTACTGCGTCATGCCGAACGGCATGCCGCCGTGGTCGAGCAGGATCGGCAGGTCGGGGAACTGCTTCGCGATGATGCGGATGAGCGGCAGCAGGTACGGCAGCTGCTTCATGAACAGGATGAGGGTCATCGGCGTGCCGAGGTCGGCACACGTCTTCCACACCTCCATCGCCTGCGGCGAGCTCATCCACGCGGTGTCGAGGATCCACGGACGCAGGTGCGCCATGCGGAACCCGCGCACATTGTCGTTCTCGACCATCGCGCGGTAGCGGGCCGGTGTCTCGGGATCCTGCGGGTCGAGGATGACGACCGGGTGGAGACGATCCGGATGCTTGCGCGCCGAGTCCAGGATGTAGCTGTTGTCGTACCCGTAAAGGTGTCCGCGCTGCACGAGGCACGCGTCGGTCACGCCGTTGGCGTCCATCATCTCGATGAGCGCGTCGACCGTCACCGTGTAGTCCGGCTTCTTCGGCGTCGGCAGGTCGGGTCGGAGCGCCTGCGGGCGGTACGTGTCCCAATCGTCCGAGATGAGGTGCGCATGGGTGTCGAAGAGGGGGAGGGTCATTCGTCTGCTTTCGTCAGGGTCTTCGGATGCGTCGGCGCCGGGTCAGTCCCCGACGTAGGTCATGGTCTGCCAGGGGATGCGCTCGGCCATGAGGTCGCGCTTCTCCTGCCCCTCCCACCGGGAGGAGTTGATCACCGGGAACGCGCCGTTGAACCACGCGATCGGCGCGTTGAACATGAGCTCGGCCGCGCGCGCCTGCAGCGCCTTGAGCGCGTCGCCGCGCGCCTCGAGGTCGGAGGTGTCGAGCGCGGCCGCAGCCGCCGCGTCGAGCTGGTCGTCGCAGATCCCCGACGGGTTGAAGCCGGTCATGCGCTCGGGGTTGCACTGGTACCAGCGCACGATGCCCAGGCTCGGGTCGGCACCCACCGACGTGCGCACGATCGCGATGTCGTAGTCCGCCTGCTTGTAGAGCAGCTCGACATACTGGGCCCCGCCGACCGCGGTGAGCTCGAGGTCGATGCCGAGGTCCTCGTACATCGACTCGACCATCTCGACGGTCGAGGCGACCTCGGTCAGGGTCATGATGTACAGCAGGTTCAGCGTGAACCGCTTGCCGTCGGGCCCTCTCGGGAAGCCGGCGTCGTCGAGGGCCTTGTTCGCGGCATCCGTGTCGAACGGGAAGAGCTCGTCGAAGTCGACGTCCCCGTTCATCGCCCAGTCGAGCGTCTCGGGGAGGAATGTGGTCGCGGGGACCCCGACGCCCGACATCGCCGTCTCGGCGAGTGCGTCGCGATCGAGCGCGGAGAACAGAGCCTTGCGCACCGCCGCGTCCTTGAGCTCCTCGCTCTGCGTGTTGAAGATCATGACGACCTCCTGCGGGAACTCGCCGTCGGTGAGCAGCTGGGTGTTCGGATCCGCTTCCACCTCGTCCATCTGCGACGGGTCGAGCGTCGACTGGTCGACCTCGCCCGCGAACAGCGCCTGGGCGCGGCTGTTCGGGTCGGCGATCGTCGTGAAGACCGCGCGATCGACGTTGCTCACCCCGCCCCAGTAGTCGGGGTTCTTCACGAGCACGACGTCCTTGCCCGCGGTGTACGACTCGTACATCATCGGGCCGGTGCCGATGAGCTCGCGATTCGCGTCGTTGGTGAGGTACTCGGTGCCCTCGTAGACGTGCTTGGGCAGCATGTACTGCTGCGAGATCGTCTCGATGAGCGGGCCGAACGGCTCGGACAGGTGCAGCACCACGGTGTCGTCTCCGACGATCTCGGCCGACTCCAGACGCTCGGCGAGCACGGACCCGGCCACGTTGAGCGGCACGAGCTCGTCGAACGCGAACTTCACGTCCTCGACGGTGAACGGCTCGCCGTCATGCCACGTCACGCCCTCGCGGATCTTCATCGTGAACTCGAGCCCGTCCTCGCTGAGCTCCCACTCGGTCGCGAGCCCCGGGCTCACCTCGTAGTCGCCGTTCATGAAGATGAGCGGATCGAGGATCTGCGCGCTGAACAGACTCGGGATCGTGCCCGGCGTGAACTGGGCGTTCAGCCCCACCGTCATGGGATCGCCGTTGACCGTCTTCACCCAGACGCGCTCCTGGTCGCCTCCGTCGGCGCCGCCTCCGGCGCATCCGCCGAGCACCAGCGCACCGGCGGCGAGGAGCGCGAGGGCGCCCGATCGTATGAATCTCATGCTGTGTCTCCTCCTCGCGGGCCCGGAGCCCGCCATCGAGTCGTCGAGGGTCGTCCTCACGCGAGGACGGGGGCGGATGCCAGCAGCATCCGGGTGTAGGGATGCTCGGGATGCTCGAAGACGGCGTCCTTCTCGCCCTCCTCGACGACCTTCCCGTTGCGCATGACGTAGACGTAATCGGCGACCTTCTGGACCACCGGCAGGTCATGGGTGATGAACACGAACCCGACCCCGAGGCGGTCCTTGAGGTCGACCATGACGCGCAGCACGCCTGCCTTCACGGATGCGTCGAGTGCCGAGACCGCCTCGTCGGCGATGATGATGCGCGGGTCGAGCGCGAGCGCCCGCGCGATGAGCACGCGCTGGCGCTGTCCCCCGCTGAGTTCGTGCGGGAAGCGGTCGAGATACCGGTCCGCGGGCGAGAGCCCCACGAGCTCGAGCACCTCCACGGTCTTGTCGCGCACGCCGCGGCCCGACGCCATGCCGTGCAGCCGGATGACCTCGCCGATCGTGCGGTCCACGCGCTTGCGCGGGTTGAGGGAGCCTGCGGGGTCCTGCAGCACCGCCTGCACCGCCCGCCGGTAGGCGCGCCGGGCCGCGGCATCCATGGTCTTCAGGTCGGCGCCGTCGAGCTCGACACGTCCCGACGAGATGGGGATGAGATCGAGCAGGATGCGGGCGAGCGTGCTCTTTCCGCTCCCGCTCTCACCGACGATCGCGACGAACTGCCCGGGCCGTGCCCGCACCGTCACGTCATCGACCGCGACGACGGGCGCGGTCGAGTGGCGGCCGCGGAACACCTTCGTCACTTCGAGGGCTTCAAGCATCGGTCATCGCCTCCGCCAGCTCGCGCCGCAGCTGCGGCGAGATGGAGTACAGCTCGACACCGGGCGCGGTGAGGCTGCGGACGCTGCGCAGCAGCGCTTTCGTGTACGGATGCTGCGGATCCTGCAGCACCTGCTCGGTCGGCCCCTCCTCGACGATCCGGCCCGAGTACATGACGTACAGGCGGTCGGTCATGCCCGCGACGACGGCGAGGTCGTGCGAGATGAGCACGAGCGACGTCTTGAGCTGCGAGACCGTCTCGTCGAGCGTCTTCAGCACGCGGGCCTGCACCGTCGCATCGAGTGCGGTCGTCGGCTCGTCCGCGATCACGAGCGAGGGCAGCTTCGCGATCGCGATCGCGATGAGCGCGCGCTGTCGCATGCCGCCGCTGAGCTCGTGCGGGAAGCTCGCGGCGACCCGCGGGGCGTCCTCGAGCCCCGCCTGCCGCAGGAAGCCGTGCACCGCCTGGGTGCGGTCGCCCTCCCGCGAGCGCGGAATGGACTCGGCCACCTGGTCGCCCACCCGCATCGTCGGGTTGAGGAACGTCAGCGGGTCCTGGAAGATCATGCCGACGTGCGACCGGCGCACCTCGTCCCACGCCTCGCGCGGCGCGCCGACCATCTCGCGACCCGCGATGCGGATCGAGCCCGAGACGCGCACGCGCGGCGACGTCGGCAGGAGACCCGCGATCGCCCGCCCCGTGACCGACTTGCCCGAGCCGGACTCGCCCACGAGCCCGACGCGCTCGCCGTCGCGCACGACGAGGTCGACCCGGTGCACGGCCTCGATCTCGCTCTTGTCGCCGGTCGGCAGGAAGACGCGCAGGTTCTCGACTTCGATGAACGGGGCGGATGCGGCATCCGTGTTCATTTGACCCTCCCCACCGTCGGGTTGAACGCATCGTTGAGCGCGTCGCCGAGCATGTTCACGGCGAGCACGACGAGGAAGATGCACGCGCCGGGGAAGACCGCGAGCCACCACGCCTCGTTCATGTACGACTGCGCGGAGTTCAGGAGCGCACCCCAGCTCGGCGTGCTCGGATCGCCGACGCCGAGGTAGGCGAGGCCCGACTCGATGAGGATCGCGCGGCCGACCGTCATGCTCGTGGCGACGAGCACGGGCGGCATGAGGTTCGGTATCACGTCGGAGCGCAGGATGTGCACGCCTCCGAAGCCGGCCGCGCGAGCGGACTCGACGTAGCCGAGCTGCGAGATGCGCATCGCCTCGCCGCGGACGATCCTCGCCACCCCCGGCCACATCGTGACCGCCAGGATCGCCACGATGATCCAGATGCTCGATCCGAGGAGCGCCGCGGCCACCAGCGTCAGCACGATGCCCGGGAGCACCTGGAAGAACTCCGCCACCTTGACCATCACCAGGTCCATCGCCTTGCCGTAGTACCCGGCGAGGCCGCCGACGATGAGGCCGATCGTCATGCACAGGAGCGCGACGCTGAATCCGACCAGCAGCGAGACCTGCCCGCCGTAGACGACGCGCGCCAGGTAGTCGCGTCCGAGCATGTCGGTTCCGAGCCAGTGCTCGGGACTCGGCGGCAGCAGCTTCGGGTAGATCGTCGAGACGGGGTTGTCGACGAAGAAGGGGCCGATCGCCGACACGAGGGCGAAGAACACCAGCAGCGGGATGAACACGAGCGCAGCCGGCTTGCGGAAGAACGCGCGCCATGCAGCGCGGGCGCCGCCCGTCTGCCGGGGCGCTGCGACATCGGAGTCCGGCGTGGGCGTCGGCGGGGTCTCCACGATGCTCTCGACGGCATCGAACTGCGACACGGTCACGCGGCCACCTCCCGGCGCTGGGGCATGAGTCGCGCCCGCAGACGCGGGTCGACGAGTCCGTACACGAGGTCGGTGAGGATGTTGACGACGATGATCGTGACAGTGAGCACGATCACGATCCCGAGGACCACCATGTTGTTCTTGCGCTCGATCGCGTCGAAGAAGAGCAGGCCCATACCCGGCCAGCCGAAGACGCGCTCGATGAGGATCGAGCCGGCGAGGATGAAGCCGAGGCTGTAGCCGGCCACCGAGATCATCGGGAGAAGGGCGTTCGGCATCGCGTGCCGCCACAGCACGCGCGAGGAGGAGAGCCCTTTGGATCGCGCGGTGTCGATGAAGTCCTGGCCGAGCGATTCGATCATCGAAGACCGCATGATGCGCGTCTTGTAGGCGAGTTCGGTGGTCGCCATCGTGATGACGGGGAGCACGAGGTACTGCGGCTGGATTCCGGACTGCCCGTACGGGGCCATGCCGCCGGTCGGAAGCCAGTCGAGCCAGATCGCGAAGACGATGATCAGGAGCATGCCGAGCCAGAAGTTCGGCACCGAGAAGAGGGCGACGGACGTCCCCGAGATGCCGCTGTCGAGCCACCGCCTGCGGGTGCGCGCCGCGATCGAGCCGAGCACGATGCCGCCGACGAGGGACAGGACGAACGCCGGAACCGCGAGCGCGAGCGTGTTTCCCGCGCGGCCGAGGATGATGTCGAGCACCGGCTGCGAGTTCGTCGCGTAGGAGTAGCCGAGGTCGCCCCTCAGGACGTTGCCGAGGTAGGTGAAGTACCGCACGATGGCGGGCTGGTCGAGTCCGTACGCCGCGATGATCTGCTCCCGCACGGCGTCCGAGATCGGCACGTCGCCGACGAGGGACTGCACCGGGTCGCCGGGGGCGAGTTCGAGCAGGAAGAACAGCACCGTCACGACGGCGAGGAAGAGCAGGAACGACGAGACGAGCAGCTTGCCGATGTGAATCGCCCACGCCTTCATCGGCGATCCCTCCGTCGCCCTGGGCGGGTCCGCGGAGTGTGCATCCGACAACCTCCTTGTGTTCGGAATGCGATCTGATTGTGCGTATTACGGAACTTGCGTGTAACTGTCTACCACGACGACGCGCGAATGCAAAGACGTGTTCTCCGGGCGGAGGGCATCTGTTCACACGCGTGTTCGGCGCACGGCGTCACGCGGCGCGAGGAGGAGCGGCGGATGCGCCGGCGCCGGTCGAGTGCCGGAAGGCGGCGTTCACCGACCCGCCGCGGCCGCGCGGCGGGTCGAGGTGGGAGGGGTCAGGCCGAGCGCACTCCGACCGGAGCGCCGAGTTCCTCGCTCAGCTGGTCCGCGGTCGCGCGCAGAGCCCGCAGGGCGGCGGAGGACTCGGAGAGATCGGTGAGCTGCTGCGCGCCCAGGATCGCGACCGTCGCGCAGATGCCGTTCTCGTCGAAGATCGGCGCAGCGGCCCCGAACATCCCGCCGTCGTAACTGGCCAGGGCATACCCCTGCCGGCGGGCGAGGTCGACGTCGGCGATGAGCTTCGCCGCGGCCTCCGCGTCGAGTCCCTGCAGCGCAGCGGCCATCGCGTCGCCGTCGGCGTGCGCCAGGTAGATGTGCGTCTGCGCCGCGTTCTCATCCAGACGCGTACCGGCGCGGACCGTGATCATGATCGACCGGCTCGCGTCCTCCTCGACGAGAGCCACGACGGGACGGCCTGCCGCCCACAGGCTCAAGACCGCCGTGAGGCGCACGTTCTCGCGCAGGCGGCGCAGGTGCGCGGGCGCGATGTCGACCACCCGACGGCGATTGAGGGCGCGGATCCCGACCTGCAGCATGAGCCCGCCGAGCGCGAAGGTGCCTCGCCGCGAACCTCGCTCGAGGATGCCGGCGGCGACCATCGACGAGCAGTAGCGATACGCCGTCGTGCGGTTGAGCCCGGTCAGCTCGGCGACATCCGCCGCCGTGAGCTCGTTCGAGCCGAACAGTCCGCAGATCTCGGCGACGCGGGCGACCGCCTGGATGTCGGACGTGGTCGACGCCTCCTTGCGCTCGCTCATTGCCATGACGAAATCGTAGTTCACATGCCGATCATCGACGGGGATCCGGCCCTCGCGAGAGCCGTGTCGGTTTACACCGATCCGATCATGTGCATAATATGAACGTCCGTTGCGTATATCGAACAAAGGATTCCTGTGGCGTTCGTCGACGAAGCTCCGATCACCCCTTCCCCGGCCGTACTCAAGGTGCTCGACGGTGCGGTCGACCTCCATTGCCACTCGGGCCCCAGTCCGTTCCCCCGGCGGATCGACCACGTCGACGCGGCGCGCGACGCGGCGCGCATCAACATGCGGGCGATCCTCGTGAAGTCCCACCACCACAACACCGCCATGGACGTGCTGGCGATGCGCAAGCTCCTGGATGACGCGCCCACACCCGTCTACGGGGGTGTCGCGCTCAACACCGAGGTGGGCGGGGTGAACCCCTCCGCCGTCGCGCTCGCGATCGGAATGGGCGGGCGCTGCGTGTGGGGACCCACGGTCTCCGCGGCGCAGCACATCGCCGCGCACAGTCACGACGACGGCTTCCCGAACGCCGGCGGCGATCTCCACGAGAAGGTCGAGACGGTTCTCGGCCCCGACGGAGACGTCTCGGAGGCGGCCGACACCGTCACGCGACTCGCCGCCGAAGCCGGCATCCTGCTGACCGGCGGTCACATGGACGGCGAGCAGATCCGCGCCTACTTCCACGCCGCGCATCGCAACGGCGTGAAGCGCCTGCTGCTCCACCACCCCGACTTCATCGTGAACACCCCGGACTCCGTGCTCGAGGAGCTCGTCGGACTGGGGGCGTTCGTGGAGCACGAGATCGCGATGTACCACCCGGGCGTCTCGGCGCCGCGGTGGCCGATCCAGCGCCTCGTCGACTGGATCGAGCGCATCGGCCCCGAGCACACCGTGATCGACTCCGACCTCGGTCAGGAGGGCAACCCGCTGCCGGTCGACGGCTACATCTACATCGTCGAGCAGCTGCTCGACCACGGCGTCTCGGAGCGCGACCTGCGACAGATGATCTGCAGGAACACCGCCTACCTGCTCGGTCTCGAGGAGAGCCGCTGATGCGTCCCGCCGAGAAGGTCATCATCACGACGGCCGTGACCGGCTCGGTCAACGTGCCGTCGCAGAGCCCCTACCTGCCGCTGTCGGCGGAGCAGGTCCTGGCGGCTTCGCTGGAGGCGATCGACGCCGGATCGGCGATCGTGCACCTGCACGCGCGGCATCCGGACGGTCGTCCCGCCTTCGAGCCCGAGGTTTTCGAGCAGATCGTCCCGGTGATCGAGGCCGAGACGGATGCCGTCATCAACATCACGACCGGCGGCTCCAGCGCCATGACGATGGACGAGCGCCTCGCCGCCGCGACGCGGTTCCGGCCCGAATTGGCCTCACTCAACATGGGATCGATGAACTTCGTGTACTCGGGCATCGCCGAGAAGGTCACCGAGTGGCGGTACGAGTGGGAGAAGCCGTACGTGCTCAACACGTACTCGCATCCGTTCATCAACACGTTCGACCGCATCGAGCACACGATCCGAACACTCGGCGACCTCGGCACACGGTTCGAGTACGAGTGCTACGACATCGGGCACTTGTACTCCCTCGCCCACTTCGTCGACAAAGGCCTCGCGAAGCCCCCGCTGCTCATCCAGGGGGTGTTCGGCATCCTCGGCGGCATCGGCGCGCACCACGAGAACCTCGAGCACATGGTTCGCATCGCCGACAAGCTGTTCGGCTCCGATTACTCCTTCTCCGCCTTCGCGGCGGGGCGCGACCAGATGCAGTTCGCGACCCACAGCGCGTGGCTCGGCGGCCATGTGCGCGTCGGACTGGAAGACAGCCTGTGGATCGGGAAGGGCCGCCTCGCGGAGTCGAACGCGCAGCAGGTCCGCAAGATCCGCGGCGTGATCGAAGACCTCGGAAAGCAGATCGCGACACCGGACGAGGCGCGCGAGATCCTCGCGCTGCGCGGCCGGGTCCGGAAAGGAGGCGTCACCGCATGACCCCGTACGCCACAGACGACATCCGCTCCACCCTCGCCACCGCGGAGCCCGCCCGCGCGGTCGATCCCTCGACGCCGATCAAGCCGGCGCAGTGGATCGAGTTCTTCGCGCACGAGCCCACCGAGACGACCCCGCTCGGCGGTCGCACGTGGGTCGCACGCGCCGCGAACGCCGTCATCGCCTACTCGCTCGCGAAGAAGGGCGACGTGCTGTCCCGCCGCGGCCAGCCGGACGAGTACACCGTCCTGCTGTACTCCGAGAGCGCGCCGGTCGCCGTGACCGCCGGGAGCGAGGAGGCGCAGGTCTCCGAGGAGGCGCTCATCGTCGTGCCGCCGGGCGACAGCGACATCCGCGTCGAAGCCGACGGCGTCGTCATCCGGCTCTTCTCGGCCGTCGCCGACGACCTCCGCGAGAGTGCGCTGAACGCGGCGGCGTACGCCGAGCCCGACCTGCGCGCCGCTCCGCTCGTGCCGTGGCCCGACCCGGTCGGCGGCTTCCGGCTGCGGGTTTACCGCCTCGCGGACACTCCGATCGCCGAGGGCCGGTTCGGCCGCATCTTCCGCACCACCAACCTCATGGTGAACTTCCTCGCGGAGGAGCCCGAGCCGCGGAATCCGCGGAAGCTCTCGCCGCACCACCACGACGACTTCGAGCAGATCTCGCTCGCCGTGAAGGGTCGGTTCGTGCACCACATCCGCTACCCGTGGGGGCCCGACTCGACCCGCTGGCGCCCCGACGAGAACCGCGAGATCGCGACGCCGTCGATCTGCATCATCCCGCCCCCGACCGTCCACACCACCCAGGGGGTCGGGCCGCACCAGCAGCTCATCGACATCTTCTCGCCGCCGCGCGAGGACTTCTCGGAGGCGGGATGGGTGCTGAACGCCGACGACTACCCGGCGCGATGACGCGGCGCAGTCTGTTCCGCGCGGCGCTGCAGGGCGACGCTCCGGCACTCGGCACGTGGGTGAAGCTGCCCACGATCGCCAGCATGGAGCTCATCGCGCTCGCCGGATTCGACTTCGCGGTGATCGACCTCGAGCACTCGCCCATCGACCTCGAGACGACGTACGACCTCATCGGGGTCGGCCTGCTGTCGGGTGTCTCGCCCATCGTGCGCATCCCCGCGCTCGAGCCCGGCATCGTGCAGCGCGTCCTCGACGCGGGAGCCGACGGGATCATGGTCCCGCACGTCGACACCGCGCATCAGGCACGGGCCGCGGCCTCGTACGTGCGCTTTCCGCCGCTCGGTGTGCGCGGCGTCGGCGCCACGAGCCGCGCCGGCGCATGGGGCGCGCTGCCGCGCGAGGAGTACGTGCGGTTCGGCCAGGAGGAGGCCGTGCTCATCGCCCAGCTCGAAAGCGCCGAGGCGATCCGCAACTCCGGGGCGATCGCCCGCGTGCCGGGCGTCGACGCCGTGCTGGTGGGGGCCGCCGACCTGTCGATGACCGAAGGCATCCAGGAATCGGACCCGCGCGTGCGGACGATGATGACGGATGCCGTCGCCCAGGCCACGGCTGAGGGCGTGCCCGTCGGCGGGGCCGGCGGAGCGGGCGCCGATGCCGTTCGCGCCGCGATCGACGTCGGATTCCGGTTCGTGCTCATGGGAAACGACGCCGGCCTGCTGGGCGCGGCGGCCCGCGAGGCGGTCCGGGCGGGAAGGTCGGTGAGCACCTCATGACCGACTCCTCCACGGCGGGAACCCTTCGGCTGCCGCCGCGTGTGCACGTGGGGTTCGGTGCACGCGCGCAGCTGCTGCACACACTGCCCGACGGCACGCAGCGCGTGCTCGCGGTGATCGACCCGTTCCTGACGAGCTCGCCGCTGTGGATCGAGCTGCAGACATCCCTCGAGGCTCACGGCGTCCGCGTGCACGTGTACTCCGATATCAGGCCGGAGCTCCCGGTGGACTCGCTCACCGCTGCGGCCGACACCGCGGCGACGCTCGGCGTGCAGGCGATCATCGCGGCCGGCGGGGGGAGCGCCCTCGACGCGGCGAAGCTCGTCGCGCTCCTCGTCACGCACGGAGGACCGCTCTCGCGCTTCTACGGCGAGAACCTCGTGCCCGGCGCCGTGCTGCCGGTGGTCGCGCTGCCGACCACCGCGGGGACCGGCTCGGAGGTGACTCCCGTCGCCGTCGTGTCGGACCCGCGGCGGCACATGAAGGTCGGCATCTCCAGCCCGCACCTGATCCCGGCGGCCGCGCTCGTGGATCCCGAGCTGACGCTCGCGGCACCCGCCTCGGTCACCGCCTTCGCGGGAGTGGACGCGCTCGTGCACGCCGTCGAGTCGTTCACCACCGCCGACCTCCGGTCCGCGTGGAGCGACGAGCTGCCGGTGTTCACGGGCCGCAACGCGCTGACGTCCGCGCTCGCCCTCGAGGCGGCGGGCCGCATCCGTGCATGGCTGCCGACAGCGGTCCGCGAGCCCGGGAATCGTCGGGCTCGTGAGGAGATGGCGATCGGATCCCTGCAGGCGGGAATCGCCTTCGGCCCCACGGGCACCCACCTCTCACACGCCCTGCAGTACCCGATCGGCGCCGCGACCGGCACGCCCCACGGGCTCGGCACCGGCCTGCTGCTCCCGTACGTGGTCGATGCGGTGCGCGACGATGCGGCGACGGCCGAACGCATCGGCGACCTGGGCGACGCGATGGGCGTCGGCGCCGATCCGGATGCGGTCATCGCCGCGCTGAGCGACCTGAACGACGCGATCGGAATCCCGCCGAGCCTGTGCGACCTGGGTATCGAGCGGGAGCAGCTGCCCCAGATCGCGGAGCTCGCACTCGAGTCGCGTCGCCTGGTCGGCATCGCACCCGTCCCCGCCGAGGCGGAGCTGCTGCAGGAGATCCTCGAGTCGGCCTTCGCCGGAACGCTCGCCCTGAGGAGGACGGCATGACCTACCGCAGCGATCTGTTCATCGACGGAGAGTGGCGCCCCGGTGCATCCGGTGAGCGCTTCGACGTCGTCGATCCCGCTGACCTCTCGACCGTCGCGCGCTTCGCCGTCGCCACCGCGGAGGACTGTGACGCCGCAGTCGACGCCGCGGCGTCCGCGCAACCGGGCTGGGGCGCCACCCCGCCCCGCGAGCGCGGTGAGCTGCTGCGAGCGGTCTTCGAGTCGCTCCGGAGCGACGCCGAGGAGCTCGCCTCTGTCATCGTGGCCGAGAACGGCAAGTCGTGGGCGGATGCCGTCGCCGAGACCTCCTACGCGATCGAGTTCTTCCGCTGGTTCTCCGAGGAGGCGGTGCGCATCGCCGGCGACTACCGCCTGTCACCCGACGGCGGGAAGCGCATCGTCGTGGACCGCGCGCCCATCGGCGTCTCGCTGTTGATCACGCCGTGGAACTTCCCGGCCGCGATGGCGACCCGCAAGCTCGCGCCGGCCCTCGCGGCCGGCTGCACGACCGTGCTCAAGCCGGCACGCGAGACGCCCCTGACGGCGGCGTACATCGTCGACGCGCTCCACCGTGCGGGCGCCCCGCACGGTGTCGTGAACCTCGTGACACCGGTTCCGACCGGTCCCCTCGTGAAGCGGATGATCGACCGGCCCGAGGTGCGCAAGCTCTCCTTCACGGGGTCGACCGAAGTCGGCCGAGACCTCCTCCACGCGTGTGCCGACACCGTCGTGAGCGCCTCGATGGAGCTCGGCGGCAACGCGCCGGTCATCGTGCTGCCGGGCGCGGACCTCGATGTCGCCGTCGAGGGCGCGCTGCTCGCGAAGATGCGCAACGGCGGTTCGGCGTGCACCGCGGCCAACCGCTTCTACGTGCATGCCTCGCTGCACGACGCGTTCGTCGAACGACTGCGCGTCGCCCTCGACCGCATCAGCGTCGGCCCCGGCCGGGACCGCGCGCATGAATTGGGCGCGCAGGTCTCCGTCGCCGAGCGCGACAAGATCGCGTCCCTCGTCGAGGTCGCTCTCGATGAGGGAGCACGGCTCGTCTGCGGAGGGACGCCGCTCGGCGAGGGCGCCTTCTACGCGCCGACGCTGCTCACCGGCGTCAGCCACGGCGACACCATCACGACCACCGAGATCTTCGGGCCGGTGACCGCGATCGTCCGGTACGAGTCGGTGGACGACGCCGTCCGGATGGCGAACGACACCATCTACGGACTCATGGCCTACGTGTTCGGGCCTGAACGTGAAGCCGTCGGCGTGGGCCGCCGGCTCGAGGCCGGAATGGTCGCCGTCAACCGCGGCGTCGTGAGCGATCCGGCCGCGCCATTCGGCGGCGTCAAGCAGAGCGGGATCGGCCGCGAGGGCGGGTTCGAGGGCATCCACGAGTTCCTCGAGGAGAAGTACATCGCCCTCACGGCGTGAGCCGGCGCGCGCAGCATTCTCGTCTCGCTTCGCTCGCTCGGTGACCGGGTGCGGACGTCCTTCGGGTCACCGCCCGACCGCCGCCTCCTCGTCGACACGGCGGAGCTTGTCGGGGTTCGCGATCGAGAAGATGCGGGTGACGAGGCCGTCCTCGATCGTGAGGCTCACGACACCGGCGAGGTGACCGTCGACGTCGACGCGGATGCCCGGGAGTCCGTTGACCCACGTCGGCTTCGCGTCGATCGTCCCCGGGAACTTCGCGAGGCCGCCCGCGAGGTACCGCACGATGTTGTCGGCACCGTGCAGCGGGCGCCGTGCCGCGCCCTTGACCTTGCCGCCGCTGTCGGCCACGGAGACGACATCGGGGGCGAGCACGTCCATGAGCCCCTGCACGTTGCCCGTGTTGAACGCGACGACGAAGCGCTCCACGACGGCCTCGTGCTCCGCAGGCGCGACCTTCATGCGCGGTCGACGTGCGGCGACGTGGTCTTTGGCTCGGTGGGCGATCTGCCTCACGGCGGCCGGAGTCTTGCCCACGGCATCCGCGATCTCGTCGTACGGGACGTCGAAGACCTCGCGCAGCACGAACACCGCACGTTCTGCCGGGCTCAAGGTCTCGAGCACGGTGAGGGTCGCGATCGACAGGCTCTCGGCGAGCTCGACGTCGTCGGCGACATCCGGACTCGTCAGCAGCGGCTCGGGCAGCCACTCGCCGATGTAGTCCTCGCGGCGTCGCGACAGCGTGCGCAGGTGGTTGAGCGCCTGACGCGTCACGATGCGCACCAGGTAGGCGCGCGGCTCGCGCACGCTGTCGCGGTCGACGTCCGACCACCGCAGCCATGACTCCTGGAGGACGTCTTCGGCGTCGGCGGCCGAGCCGAGCAGCTCGTACGCGACCGTGAACAGGAGTCCGCGGTGCGTGACGAACGGGTCCTCCTCGTCGACGGTGCCCATCGGCCCGAGCCTACGCGGCGTCGCCGACGGGCGTGCGGTCGGCGAGGGCCGGCATGCCGCACGCATCCGCGAAGTGCTCGGAACGGATGCCGAGTGCGATGTTCATGCGGGCCGACATGTTCATGAACGCGACGCGCGCCGCGAGCTCGACGAGCGCGGGAGCGCCGAGCTGCTCGAGCAGCGTGTTCGACAGCTCGTCGGTGACCGCCGGAGGCGTCTGGCTCGCCAGCTCGGCGTACTCCATGACCTGGCGCTCGAGCGGGCTGAAGACGTCGGACGAGCGCCAGCGCGGCACCTCGCGCACCTTCATCACGTCGAGGCCGCGGTTCCGCGACAGGAAGTAGTTGAAGTCGAGGCAGAAGCTGCACCCGACGGTCGCGGCCGCCGCCATCGCGGCGTAGGTCGCGAGCTCGTGGTCGAGCTGGTCCCACTTCTCGACCTTCTGGCCGATGCCCATCGCGTCCTTCATGACGCGCTGGTTCTGCCACAGGATGCCGACCGAGTCGGGCACGCGGCCCATCATCTTCTTCGCGAACGCCTTCACCAGCGCGCCGTAGACTCCGGAGACCTCAGCGGCGGGGATGCGCGTGTCGGTGGTCATGTCGTCCTCCATGTCGTTCATGTCGTGCTCGTGAACATGGAGACACCGGCCGGTGCCGGCGTGTGACAGGTCCCCGGATTACTGCGGCTCGAGCCCCAGATCGTCGAGGTCGATCGCGGCGAGCCACTGGAGCCCCTCGGCCTCGACCGCGGCCTGTGCGCCCGTCTTGCGGTCGACGATCACAGCGACCGCGACGGGCTCGGCGCCCTCGCGCCGCAGGGCTTCGACGGCCTTGAGCGCGGACTGCCCGGTGGTGGAGGTGTCCTCTACGACGACGACGCGCTTGCCCGCGACATCCGCCCCTTCGATCTGTCGACCGCGCCCGTGGTCCTTCGGCTCCTTTCGCACCACGAACGCATCGAGCGGGCGGGGCGTGCGGGCCGACTCGTGCATGATCGCGTTCGCGATGGGGTCGGCGCCGAGCGTGAGCCCGCCGACGGCGACGATGTCGGGGACGTCGCGGATGAGGTCGAGCATGATGCGCCCGATCGACGGCGCCGCGCGGTGGTCGAGCGTGAGCTTGCGCATATCGACGTAATAGGTCGCCTTCTTGCCGCTCGAGAGCGTGAAGTCACCGTGGAACACCGCCTCGTCCTGGATGAGGGCGATGAGGTACTGGCGGTCGGCTTCGAGCTCGGGCGTGGAGGCGACGGTCATGCGCACGAGTCTAGGCGGCGACGGATGCCGCGACCGCGGCCCCGGCGTAGACGAGGGGCCGAAGCGAACGCGGCGTCCGACGCCCGGAATAGGCTTGAGCCCATGCGTCTGGCCACCTGGAACGTGAACTCGATCCGCGCCCGTGTCGACCGCATCCTCGGCTTCGCGGTGCGCGAGCACATCGACGTGCTCGCGATGCAGGAGATCAAGTGCAAGGTCGAGCAGTTCCCGTACGAGCTCTTCGAAGAGGCCGGCTATCACGTCGAGGCGCACGGCTTCTCGCAGTGGAACGGCGTCGCGATCGCGAGCCGCGCGCCCATCGAGAACGTGCGCACGGCGTTCCCGGGCATGCCCGGCTTCGCGAAGGGCCACAATGGGCCGGATGCCCCGCAGGAGGCGCGTGCGATGGGCGCCACGATCGAGGGCGTCGAGGTCTGGAGCCTCTACGTGCCGAACGGCCGCACCCTGCAGGACCCGCACTACTTCTACAAGCTGGACTGGCTCGCCGCGCTCACCGGCTACACGCGCGAGACCCTCGAGGCGAACCCCGACCTGCCTCTCGCGCTCGTGGGCGACTTCAACATCGCTCCGACGGATGCCGACAACGGCGACCCCGCTGTCGTGCCCGGCTTCTCGACCCACGTCTCGCCGCCCGAGCGCGAGGCGTTCGCGGCACTCGAAGCCGCCGGCGTCTCCGACGTCGTGCGCCCGCTCGTGCCGACCGGCTACACGTACTGGGACTACAAGCAGCTGCGCTTCCCGCGCAACCAGGGCATGCGCATCGACTTCATCCTCGGCTCGAAGGCTCTCGCCGACGCGGTCGCAGGCGCGCAGATCTATCGCGACGAGCGCAAAGGCGAGGCTCCGAGCGACCACGTGCCGGTCGTCGTCGACCTCGACTTCGGCGGACCCGATGACGACGATCGCCCGATGATCTTCTGACCTGACGGATGGCGCGGCGCGGCATCCGTCTCGGCCCGATCAGCCGGTCGGGGCGGGTGTGCAGTGCGGCGGAGCGGACTTGCCGCTGATCGCGAAGTCCTCGCACGTGAGGAAGTGCTCCTGGTTGAGGCCGAGCAGGTACGACGCCGCGCAGATGCCGAGGATCACGAGGGCGATGAGCCACTTCGTGCTCGTTCGCGTCTCGTGCGCGAAGTCCGGCCACACGATGCCGATGAGCACCCACAGCGTGAACGGGATGCCCGCGAGCACCGCGAGCAGCGCGACGATGTCGACGATGAGGATCGCGATGTCGGTCGACTCGTCGGCGACGGCGAAGTTGAGCACGAGCCATACCGTCGGAAGCAGCAGGAGGAAGGCCCGCGCGAGCCGCGCGCCGACCGGTCGCTTCTCGACGAGCACGAACACGAACGCCGCCGTCGACGCCGCCCACAGCGCGAGCACGTCGTCGAAGAAGATCTCGCCCCATACGCCGAGCGTGAAGGCGGGCCACCACGCGATGGCGGCGATGCCCACCATCACCACGCCGACGGGGACGTCCCGTCGGCGCTTCTCGTCGGTGGACGACGCATCCGCGTGCACATCGGCACGCTATCGCCTCGCCGCGCGGGCGCCGCGGATCCACGCCCGGGGCCGGGCGATCCGGGTCCGTGGCGGCCGGGTCACGCCCCGTCTTCGGGGAGGGACATGTCGCCCGTGCGCACGGGGCCGGCCGGACCGTAGCGCAACAGCACGGCGCCGGTGTCGCCGACGAGCGGCGGCGCGAGCAGCTCGAGCGTCGCGGGCTTCGCGCCGTCGGGGAACACCTTCTTGCCCTGCCCGAGGACGACCGGATGCACCCACAGCAGAAGCTCGTCGTACGCCTCCGCGGCGAGCAGCGTCTGCACGAAGTCGACGCTTCCGATGACGTGGATGTTCTCGTGCCGGTCGCGCAGCGCGGCGACCTCGGCGGCGGCATCCGGTCCGAGCAGAGTCGAGCGCTGCCACTCGAGGTTCGGGCGTCCACGCGACGCGACGTACTTGGGGATCGCGTCGAACTTGCGCCCGATGCGGCCCTCGGCATCGCCCTCGGTGTGGTTCGGCCAGTACGCGGCGAAGATGTCGTAGGTGCGGCGGCCGAGCACGAGCGCGTCCATCGCGTCGATGCCCGCGCCGATCTGCTGCCCGAGCACGCGGTCGGGGAACGGCGCCTGCCACCCGCCGTAGGGGAATCCGTTCGATGTGTCCTCCTCCGGTCCGCCCGGCGCCTGGGCGACGCCGTCGAGGGTCGTGAAGAGGTCTATCGTGATGCGTCCGGTCATTGGTCGGTTTCCTTGTGGTTTCTTCGGTGGGCTCACGCTACGAGCGCGACACCCGGGTCGATGTGGAACGTCGCGGCGAACCGCTCGAGGAGCGAGCCGTCGCCGCTGACGACGGCGAGCACGTCCTGGTCGATCGCGTCGGCGGGCGTCAGCTCGCCCGAGATGACGCGACGGATGCCGGGACCCGCGGCGAAGACGAGCTCGGGCTCGCCCTCGGGCAGCCGTCCGCCGATCGGCGGTGCCGGAGGAGCGAGCTGCGTGATGCGCAGGTCGCGTCCGTCGACCTGCACGCGCAGCGTGACGTCGCCCACGTGCAGCTCGTAGTCAGCCGCGGGGAGGGCCCCAGCGGCATCCGGTTGGAACGCCGTGCGCAGCGCCATCGTGAGCGAGTCGGCCGTCACGACGTCGCCCGGCTCGGGCTCGCCCATCTGCTGGAACCCCCACCGGCCGAGCGCCAGCACGACCGGCTCGAGCTCGCGCCCATACGGCGTCAGCTCGTACACGAGCCCGCAGTTCACGAGCGGCACGCGGCGCACGACACCGCCCTCCTGCAGCTCCTTGAGTCGCGTGGAGAGGATGTTCGTGGGGATCTTGGGCAGCCCCTGCTTGAGGTCGGTGTACCGGCGGGGCCCGACGAGCAGATCGCGCACGATGAGCAGGGCCCAGCGCTCGCCGATCAGCTCGACGGCCTTCGTGACCCCGCAGTACTGCCCGTAGCTGCGGGAGGCCACTTACGCGTTCTGTCCCTGCTGCGCGAGGAACGCCTCCGGCCCCTGCTCGGCCGCCTGCGGCTCCATGTAGATGAAGGCGAGGCTGTTGCCGTCGGGGTCGTCGAGGTCGCGGCTGTACATGAAGACGTAGTCCTGCGCCGGTCGCGGTTCGGAGCCGCCGTTCGCGAGCCCCGCTTCGAGTGCGCGGTCGACCGCCTCGCGCGACTCCCGGCTGAGTCCGATCTGCACCTGGGCGGTCGTCTTGGGGTCGGCGATCGGCTTGTCGGTGAACGTCGCGAAGTAGTCGCGGTGCAGCACCATCATGAAGACGTTGTCGTCCCACACGATGCACGCCGCGTTCTCGTCGGTGAACAGCGGATTGATCGTCGCGCCGAGCGACGTGTAGAACGCCTTCGCGCGCTCGACGTCGTCGGTGGGGACGTTGACGAAGATGTGCGTCATTGCCTGCTCCTTGTCGATTCGGATGCGGCAACCGCCGCCCTGGGGTGATACTTGCAAAAAGCAAGCATGCTTGTCAATAGCAAGGTGCACGCTGTCTGCGGCTGTGCGCGACGTCGCGCGTGAAAGCGCCGGGCTCAAACGGAGGTTTCACTCGACACATCACGCCCACCGGCCGATCCAGCCCGACGGTTTCACCGCGACGGCGCGAGAAGCGGTGAGGCTGGGCGCGTCTCCCCCGCGCGACGGATGTCCGGACCGCGCCTCCCCCGTACCGTGGAGGCATGTCCGACTCGACCGCGGCGCCCACGCGCCGCATTCCCGCGACCGCGCGCGAGCACCGGAGCGACATCTGGCTCGCCGCCGGGCTCTTCGTCGCCGCGGTGCTCAGCACGGCGCTCGGCGCCGCCGCCGGCGTCTTCGGCGAGGACACCCCGGGAATGGAGTGGGGGCTCGTGTACGCCGCCGCCCTCACAGCCCCGCTCGCGGTGCGCCGCCGGTACCCCGAGATCGCCGCGATCCTCGTCGCGCTCGCGTTCTTCGTCGCCGGCTCGTTCCGCCTGCCCGAGCTCTACGTCGGCAACATCGCCCTGTTCATCGCGATGTACACGGTCGGCGCGTGGGTCGACGACCGTCGCCGCGCGACGATCGTCCGCGTCGTGATCATCGTGGGCATGTTCGCGTGGCTGCTGGTGACCATGTTCCAGGCCGCGACGGCGCCGGCCGACGAGGTCGGCTTCTCCCGCTCGGGCGCCTTCTCGCCGTTCGTGGCATTCATGCTCATGCAGCTGCTCGTGAATGTCGCGTTCTTCGGCGGCGCGTACTACATGGGCGACCGCGCCTACGCGGCGGCGCTCCAGCGTGCGGCGCTCCAGCACCGCACCGCCGAGCTCGAGCACGAGCGCGAGGTCACGGCGGCGCAGGCGGTCGCGCTCGACCGCGTGCGCATCGCGCGGGAGCTGCACGACGTCGTCGCCCACCACGTGTCGGCGATGGGCGTGCAGGCGGGCGCGGCGCGGGCGGTGCTGGAGCGCGATCCGGATGCCGCGCGGGAAGCACTGCTCGGGGTCGAGGCATCCGCCCGCTCGGCCCTCGACGAACTGCACCAGCTGCTCGAGACCCTGCGCACGCCGGCGGGCGAGACTCCGGATGCCTCGACCGTGCGCCTCGCCGACATCGAGCAGCTCGTCGAGCACGCGCGCGAGAACGGGCTCCCCACCACGTACACGGTGGTCGGCGATCCCATCGA
Source organism: Microbacterium sp. (assembly GCF_035556355.1). GTDB lineage: Bacteria > Actinomycetota > Actinomycetes > Actinomycetales > Microbacteriaceae > Microbacterium. The sequence continues at coordinate 50,502 of NZ_DATMFG010000048.1, read as the reverse complement.
GGTGCCCCCCGTCGTGCAGGTGAACATGTACCGCGTCGCGCAGGAGGCCCTCACGAACGCACGCCGACACGGCGGACCGGATGCCACGGCCGACGTCCGCGTGCGCTACGAGCCCGACGCTGTCGAGCTCGAGGTCGCCAACACGGGTCGCTCGAGCGCGCCCGTGCGGGCCGGCCTGGGCATCGTCGGCATGCGCGAGCGCGCCGCCGTCTCGGGCGGCACGATCGAGGTGGGCCCGCGCTCGCGGGGCGGTTACCTCGTCCGTTTGCGCGTGCCCGTCGAGCAGTCGGCACCGGCGGAGACCGCGGGGGTCTCGGCGTGACGGGCTCTCCGATCCGCGTGCTCCTCGTCGACGACCACGCGGTGATGCGAGCGGGGTTCCGCATGATCCTCGAGGCCCAGGACGGCATCACGGTCGTCGGCGAGGCCGCGACCGGCGCGGAGGCGGTGGCCGCGGCATCCGCTTCTCACCCCGACGTCGTGTGCATGGACGTGCAGATGCCTGACATGGACGGCATCGAGGCGACGCGCCGCATCGTCGCCGACCCTTCGGTCGACGCGGCGGTGGTCATCGTGACGACGTTCGACCGCGATGACTACCTGTTCTCGGCGCTGTCGGCCGGCGCATCCGGATTCCTGCTGAAGAACGCCGGTCCCGAGGAGCTGGTGTCGGCCGTGCGCGTCGCGGCGGCGGGCGACGCGCTGCTCGCGCCCGAGGTCACGCGCCGTGTGATCGAGCGTTTCGCGGCGACGGGGGTGCGGAACTCCGGAGAATCCTCGCCCGACGGCGCCGGAAGTCCGCCTGTCGCACCCGCGCGGCCGGAAGCTCCGGAGTTGCGCACCCCCGTCGCGGGCACCCCGATCCAGATCGAGCTCACCGAGCGCGAGCACGAAGTCCTGCGGCTCGTGGCCGCGGCCCTCAGCAACGCCGAGATCGCGGCGCGCCTGCACATCGGCGAGGCCACCGTGAAGACGCACGTCTCGAACGTGCTGCAGAAACTCGGCGTGCGCGACCGCGTCGCTGCGGTGGTCTACGCCCACCGCCACGGCCTCGCCTGACCCGGTCCGGGTAGCCCGACGTGGGGCACGAAGGGTTTGGCTCGACGACACGACGGATGCCCCGACCCACGCGCCGCGAAGGGCGCCGGGCGGGGGCATCCGGGAGGCTTGCGTGCTTACGCAGCGACCGCGGACTCGCGCGCGGGTGCGTAGCGGTCGACGAGGGCGAGGAACGCCTCGAGGTACGCGGTGAGGAACTCGACGGTCTGCTCGTTGGTGACCTCGCCGTCCTCGGTGAACAGGCCGGGGGTCGTCTGAACGTAGCCCTCCGGCTGACCGAGCGTGGGAGCGTTGAGGTGGCTGAGGATGGCCTTGAGGTGCTGCTGCGCCGCTGCGGTGGCGATGCCGCCGCCAGAGGTGCCGATGACGGCGGTCGGCTTGCCGTTGAACGAGCCCTGGCCCCACGGGCGGGCGGCCCAGTCGAGCGCGTTCTTGAGTACGCCGGGGATCGAGCGGCTGTACTCGGGAGTCACGATGATGACTCCGTCGACGTCGGCGAGGGCCCGCTTGAAGTCGCGGGCGACCTGCGGAAAGTCGGCGTCGTAGTCGGGAGAGTAGAACGGAAGGTCCTTGATCGGGATCTCGACGAGCGTCGTCCCCTCGGGGGCCAGGCGCTCCAGGGCCTTCGCGAGGCGACGGTTGATCGAGGTGGACGAGATGCTCCCGACGATGTAGCCGATGGTCCGGTCGGTCATGGTTCCTCTTTCAGCTCAGGGCGACCCCCGACGGGGATCCGCCGTGGATTTCCATTCGCGTGAACGTATTCCGAGCTTATGTATTCCCCGCATGAACCACGGCCCGTGTCCCACGGGATGGCGGAGACCGCTCATCCGGAGGGCGGAGGCCGCAAGATCCGCCCTGCGGGGGAGGTTCGCGGGCGGCGTCATCCGTAGCGTCGAAGGCGACACAGATGCACGCGAAAGGAAGACGCGGATGCTCGAACTTCGAGGCATAACCAAGAGCTACGGCGGACGGCGGGTGCTCGACGACGTCTCGTTCGACGTGCGCCCTGGCCGGCTGACCGGCTTCGTCGGCGGAAACGGCGCCGGCAAGACCACCACGATGCGGATCGTGCTCGGGGTGCTCGCGAAGGACGCCGGCACGGTGACGCTCGACGGCGCCGAGGTCACCGCCTCCCACCGCCGCTACTTCGGGTACATGCCCGAGGAGCGTGGGCTCTATCCGAAGATGAAGGTGCTCGAGCACATCGTGTACCTCGCGCGCCTGCATGGATTCAGCAAGGCGGATGCCACGGCCCGCGCCACCGATCTGCTCGAGCAGCTCGGACTCGGCGAGCGCCTGAACGACAACGTCGAGACGCTCTCGCTCGGAAACCAGCAGCGCGCCCAGATCGCCGCGGCTCTCGTGCACGACCCGTCGGTGCTCATCCTCGACGAGCCGTTCTCGGGGCTCGACCCGCTCGCGGTCGACGTCGTCGCGGGAGTGCTGCAGCAGCGCGCGGCGCAGGGCGCGGCGGTCCTCTTCTCGTCGCACCAGCTCGACGTGGTCGAGCGCCTGTGCGACGACCTCGTCATCATCGCCAACGGCACCATCCGCGCCGCGGGCGCCCGCGACCGTCTGCGCGACGAGCACTCGAGCCGCCGGTTCGAGCTCGTCTCGGCGGGCGACGCGGGCTGGCTGCGCGACGAGCCGGGCGTCGAGGTGCTCGAGTTCGACGGCGGCTACGCGGTGTTCGACGCCGACAGCGACGAGACGGCCCAGCGCGTGCTGCGCCGGGCGGTCGCGCAGGGTGATGTCGCGAGCTTCGCGCCGCGGCATCCGACCCTCGCCCAGATCTTCAAGGAGGTCATCCAGTGAGCACGATCACTCCCACACCCACGAACGGTCTGAGCGCCGCGCAGGGCGTCTGGCTCGTCGCCGAGCGAGAGATCGGCTCGAAGCTGCGCAGCAAGGCGTTCGTCATCTCGACGGCGATCCTGTTCATCGGGGCGCTCGCGCTCGTGATCTGGGGCGGTTTCCAGGCCGCGTCGTCGTCGGGCACGCCGGTGGCGGTGACGACGGATGCGACTCGGTACGTCGCCGACGCGGAGGGTCTCGACGTGACCGAGGTCGCGGACCGCTCGGCCGCCGAGTCGCTCGTCGAGGCGGGTGACGTCGACGCGGCGATCGTCGCGGACCCGTCGTCGCCGCTCGGCTTCACCGTCATCGCGGACTCGTCTCCCCCGACGCAGCTGCTCCTGACGCTCGCACAGGTACCGCCCGTCGAGCTGCTCGATCCCGACGCGGTCAACGATGCGCTCGGCTACATCGCCGCGATCGGCTTCGGCATCGTGTTCCTGCTGGCCGCGTCCCTGTTCGGCGGCACGATCGCGCAGAGCGTCGTCGAGGAGAAGCAGACGCGCGTCGTGGAGCTGCTCATCTCGGCCATCCCGGTGCGCGTGCTCCTGGCCGGCAAGGTCATCGGCAACACGATCCTCGCGATGGCGCAGATCCTCATCCTCGCGGCGATCGCGATCATCGGGCTCACGATCACCGGCCAGACCGAGCTCCTCCAGGGTCTCGGCGTGCCGATCGCGTGGTTCGCGGTGTTCTTCCTGTTCGGCTTCATCCTGCTCGCGTCGCTGTTCGCGGCCGCGGCCTCGATGGTGTCGCGCCAGGAGGACATCGGCTCGACCACGACGCCGCTCACGATGCTCATCATGGCGCCGTACTTCCTGGTGATCTTCTTCAACGACAACCCGGTCGTGCTCGGCGTCATGTCGTACGTGCCGTTCTCGGCGCCGGTCGGCATGCCCATGCGGCTGTTCCTCGGCGAGGCGCAGTGGTGGGAGCCGCTCGTGTCGCTCGTGATCCTCGTCGCCACGTGCGTCGCGGCGATCCTCGTGGGCGCCCGCATCTACCAGAACTCGCTGCTGCGGATGGGTGCGCGCGTCAAGCTGACCGAGGCGCTCAACGGCTGATCCGACTCGGCCGACCCGGATGCCTCGCCCCGCGTGACTCGGGGCGAGGCATCCGTCTCATTCGCCCGTCATGTCAGGAGACATGCGCCCGACTGCGATGACGTTGCCCGCCGGGTCGCGGAACCATGCGATGTCGGGGCCGCCCTCGAACCCGCGCGAGATGCCCTTCTCATCGGTGCCGTAGTCGGGGTCGGTGTAGATCTTCGTCACGACGCCGCGCCCGTTCAGGTCGTCGACCGCCGCCTCGACGTCGCCGACGTCGAAGTTGAGGATCGTGAACACGGCCGGCTCGTGGTCCTCCTTCGGGTAGACGAGGATGTGGCCGCCCTGCGGCAGCGCGATCGTGAAGCCGCCGCCCATCTCCTCGTAGACGCTGACGGTCATCCCGAGCGTGTCGCGGTAAAACCTGACCGCGGCGTCGACATCGGGAACCGCGAAGCTCGAGAACGGCTTGTCGGGAGTGAACATGGTGGCCTCCGTCGGGTTTGGCCTCCCCCGTCGGAAACGATCCTCCGTTCGGCCGCCGTTGTCGAGGGTGCTCTTCCTACGACCTTCCGGACGGCGGGTTGAGGTCGGGGTGCAGCGCCGTGAAGAGCGAGTACGGCCGGCCGTCGGGATCGGGGCCGCGCTCCTTGAACTCCTGCACGAGGTCGTACAGCCGCTGCTCGAGCTCGGCCTTGTGCTCTTCGTTGAGCTTGAGCCCCAGCCACGTGATGTCGAGATCGTCGGGCTGCAGCCCCTCGATCTGCTGCAGGAAGACCTCGACGAGGGTGTTCGACCCTTCGGGCATCGACGTGCGCCACGACAGGCCGGTCGCGCGATAGGGCACCTCGCGCGCACCCTGCGCCCCTGTGCGCTCGGGTTCGGGCGCGAGGTAGCCCGTCTGCACGAGCGTGCGCACATGGTGGAGCATCGTGCCCGGATTCACGCCGAGCAGCTCGGCCAGCTCCTTGTTGGTACGCGACTCGAACGCGCACAGACGCAGCACCCGCAGCCGCAGCGGCGAACTGAGTGCGCGCATGCGCGCTTCGGCTTCGGCATCCCCCGGATGCAGCTCCACCCGCTCCTCGCGATATCGCACCACACGGCCAGCCTAGAGTGGTGATTGACTTTTCTCAATCAGACGCGCAGACTGATTGACATGTCTCAACCGGCCGATCCCCAGCGCGCCGCTCGCGCCGACGGAGCCGCACACGCCGAGAGCATCGCACTCGACGAGGGCGTGCTCGCCGAAGCGCGGGCCGAGGCATCCGTGCCCACGTCTCGTGCCGGTGCCGACGAGGCGGTGCTCGCCGATCGAGAAGCCGCGCAGCCGAGCGCACCGGCCGCACGCAAGCCCTCTCTGTGGCACGACGGCAACTTCCTGACGATGTGGACGGGTCAGGCGCTCAGCCAGTTCGGTGCGCAGATCACCGAGCTCGCGATCCCGGTGCTCGCGGTGCTGCTGCTGAACGCGACCGAATGGCAGGTCGGCGTATTGGGCGCCGCCCAAGTCGCCGCGTTCCTCGTCGTCGGCCTTCCGGCCGGCGCGTGGATCGACCGGATGCGCAAGCGGCACGTCATGATCATGGCCGACCTCGTACGCGCGGTCGCCCTCGCGATGATCCCCCTGCTCGCGGTGCTCGGCATGCTCGAGATGTGGCACCTCTACGTCGTGATGCTCGTGATGGGCATCGCGACCGTGTTCTTCGACGTGTCGAACCAGAGCATCGTGCCGTCGCTCGTGCGGTCCGACCAGATCGCCGAAGCGAACGGCAAGCTCCAGTCGACCGAGCAGCTCGCGGGGCTCGCCGGGCCGGCCGCAGGCGGATGGCTCGTGGGCGTGCTCGCGGCGCCCCTCGCGATCCTCTTCACGGTCGGCACCTACATCGCGTCGTTCTTCGCCCTCCTGTCCACGCGCGACCACGAGCGTCTGCGCAAGCCCGAAGACCACGGGCCCCTGCTCAAGGAGATCGGCGAGGGACTGGGCTGGGTCTTCGGCAATCCGCTTCTGCGCCGCATCGTGCTGACGACGGGGACGGCGAACTTCTTCGGCACGATCGCGATGACGCTGTACCCGATCTTCGTGCTGCGCGAGCTGGGGCTCACGCCGCAGGCGCTGGGCATCGTGTTCTCCCTGTCGGCGGTGGGCGGGCTCCTCGGCGCGATCGCCACGCCGCGCATCGTCGCGCGCATCGGCGAGGCGCGCGCGATCCCCGTCAGCGGCATCGTCTTCTCGATCGCGCCATTCCTGCTGCCGATGGTGTCGCTGTTCCCCGCGATCGTGTTCCCGCTGCTGGTCGTCCAGATGTTCCTGATGAGCTTCACGGTCCTGCTCTACAACATCACCCAGGTGACGTTCCGCCAGCGCATCACGCCGCCGCGTCTGCTCGGCCGCATGAACGCGTCGGTGCGGTTCGTCGTGTGGGGAGTCATGCCGATCGCGGCGCTCATCGCGGGCGGTCTCGGCACGTGGCTGGGTACGGTCCCGACGATCTGGATCGCGGCCGTCGGCGAGCTGCTCGCCGGCCTGTTCGTCGTGATCGGACCCTTCTGGACGATGCGCGACCTCCCCGACGCGCACGCCGAGCACACGGAGGGCGACGAGGCCAAGCGCTAGCCGACGGATGCCCTGCCCCGCCTTTCCTGTGCGGCGGAGCGGGGCATCCGTTCGCCCGTGCCGTTTGCCTGGCTCGGATCCGCGACCGTACCTTGGGCTTGTGACCTGGTTCTGGTGGGTCGCCGGCACCGTCGCGGCGATCGGGTTGCTCTGGCTTCTTCTGTGGGCGTGGTACCGGCGTTGGCTGAAGGCCGTGACCGAGCGCGCGTCGCGCGACAGTTGGATCGTCTCGACCCCGCTCGGTCGCGTCGAGTACGGCCAGCGCGGCGATGGGCCGGTCGTGCTCCACTTCCACGGCGGAAGCGTCGGGCACAACGGATGGTTCTTCCTCGAGCACCTCGTGCGGGCCGGCTACCGCGTGCTGACCCCCGACCGCCCCGGGTACCTGGGCACCCCGATCAAGAACGGCGGCTCGCCCGAACAGCAGGCCGACGTGGCGGCGGCCCTGCTGGATGTGCTGCGCATCGATCGCGTCGCGGTCGTGGGTGTGTCGGCGGGCGGGCCCGCGGCGGTCCAGTTCGCGGCGCGGCATCCGGAGCGCACGACTGCTCTCGTCCTGCTGTCGGCGGTCTCGCAGCGCACCGAGCTCTCGGAAGACCAGCTCAGCAGTCCGCTCGCGCGCCTTGTGATGACGCGGCGGTTCCAGAACGTCGCCTACTTCGTCATCAACCGCACGATGCATCTGATGCCCGCGCTCAGCATGCGCGAATGGGTGAAGACCGCGACGACCTACGACCCCGAGACCGGCAAGAAAGCTCATCGACGAGGTGCTGCGCGACCCCGCACAGAAGCGAGAGGTGCTCGCGATGAGCGACGCGATGGTGCCGGCGCTCCCGCGGTTCGACGGGTTGATGAACGACGTGCGCGTCCAGCAGGAGCTCGGCGAGCTGCCGTTCTCGCGCGTCAGGGCACCCGCGCTCATCGTGGGCAGCCGCAACGACGGCGACATCGGGTTCGCGAACTCGGTGAACGCCGAGGAGAAGCTGCCGCGCTCGGAGCTCATCGCGGTCGACCAGTTCGGCCACCTCATCTGGTGGGGCGACCCCGCGGTGCGACGGGACTTCGAGGCGCGCATCGAGTCGTTCCTCGCTGAGCGCCACCGGCGCTGACCCGGGGGCACGGATGCGCGACGGCTCCTACGCTCCGCGTGCGAATCTCGCAAGCCACCCCCCACGAACCCGCGTGAAATGGTTGTGTAGGCGCATGGCCCCTCGCATCGTCTCGGTCGGAACGGCCGTCCCCGCGACGCGCGTGACGCAGGAACAGGTGCGCGAGCTCTTCGCGGCGCAGCCCGGCGCCGACCGCCTCGCGCAGCGGCGCATCCGCGCGGCGTTCGACGCGGCCGCGATCGAGACGCGTCACACGGTGATCGCCGAGCTGGGCGGGGGCGTCCCCGGCGGGGCCGGGCCGCGATTCCTCGGACCGGACGGTGTGCTGCGGATGCCGACCACCGGCGCGCGCAACGCCGCGTACGTCGAGCTCGCGCCGCCGCTGTACGCCGAAGCGGCGAAGGCGGCGATGACGGATGCCTCGGCCGACGCATCCGCGGTCACCCATGTCGTCACGGTGTCGTGCACCGGATTCTTCGCCCCCGGCCCCGACTACCGCCTCGTGCGCGACCTGGGGCTCCCGCCGACCGTCGAGCGCTATCACCTCGGGTTCATCGGATGCGCGGCGGCGCTGCCGGCGCTTCGCCTCGCGGCGCGCATCTGCACGGCGCAGCCGGACGCCGTCGTGCTCGTCGTGTGCGCCGAGCTGTGCTCGCTGCACCTCACGACGTCCACCGACCCGCAGCAGATCGTCGCGGCATCCGTCTTCGCCGACGGAGCCGCCGCGGCGATCGTGACCGCGGTGGACGACATCGGAGACGGCGGCGGACTCGTACTCGAGGAGTTCGCGACGGCGCTGACATCCGAGGGCGAAGACGACATGGTGTGGCGGATCGGCGACCACGGCTTCGAGATGGTGCTGTCGGCCGAGGTGCCGCGCATCATCGGACGCGAGATCCGGGGCGCGGTCGACCGGTTCCTCGCGGGCAGCCCCGCGCCCGACGCGTGGGCGGTGCATCCGGGCGGACGCAGCGTGCTGGATCGCGTCGAGGCGGGGCTCGAGCTCGACCCCTCGTCCCTTGCGGCGTCGCGCGCCGTGCTGCGCGACTACGGGAACATGTCGAGCGCGACGGTCCTGTTCATCCTGCGCGAGCTGCTGCGCGACAACGAGGCGGTGGGCGACGGAGCGACCGTTGCGGGGCTCGCGTTCGGTCCGGGGCTCACCGTCGAGTCGGCGATCATGACGAGGCGAATGCCGCGAACGGCCGACGTCGACCTCGACGTCGAGGACTTCGCGGCGGTGGCCGCGCCGGGAGTGTCGGCATGACGCTCGCCGTGCGCGCGGTCGAGCTCGAGGAGCTCATGGACGACCCCGCGTGCGACCCGGAGCGACTCCGAGCGACGCTGCGGCGCTTCGAGACCATCAACCGTCTCGTGTCGGGGTGGGGCGTCGTGTACCGCACCCGGCTCGCGCCGCGCCTTGCGGCGCTCGCGCGTCCGGCGCGTGTGCTCGACCTGGGCTCGGGCGGCGGAGACCTGCTCGTGCGCCTCGCCCGGCTCGCGGAGCGCGACGGACTCGCCGTGGACTGGGTCGGCGTCGAACCCGACCAGCGCGGGCACGAGGTCGCGGTGGCCCGAGACGCACCGGCGAACGTCTCGTTCGAGTGCGCCGACGCCGACGCCCTGCTCGATCGCGGTGAGGTGTTCGACGCCGTGATCTCGAACCACGTGCTGCATCACATCGGGGCGGATGCCACGGCCTTCCTCGCGCGGACGCGCGCGCTCTCGCGGGGAATCGTCCTCCACTCCGACATCGCGCGGAGCCGCCGCGCGTATGCGCTCTACGCGATCGGCATCACGCCGTTCGCGCCAGGCACCTTCCTGCGCATCGACGGGCTCCGCTCGATCCGCCGCAGCTTCACTCGCGACGAGCTGCGGAACGCACTCGACCGCGCGGAGCCCGCGACGTGGCGCATCGAGGCGCCGGTCGCGTTCCGGCTGCTCGCGGTCGCCGACGGGAGCGCCCGCGATGGCTGACGTGCTCGTCGTCGGCGCGGGGCCCGTGGGCATGCTGCTCGCGAGCGATCTCGCGCGGCGCGGCGTCGACGTCGAGGTCTACGAACGGCGTCCGACGGCGGGCGCGGGTTCGCGCGCGATCGGCGTGCACTCGCCCGTGCTCGCGGCGCTCGAGCCGTCGGGCGTCACGGAGCGGCTGCTCGCGCACGCGGTGCGCGTCACTCGCGGCGAGGCTCGCTCGAACGGTCGCGTGCTCGGCGTCGTGCGCTTCGACGAGCTCTCGCGCCGGTTCCCCTTCGTCGCGACGCTGCCGCAGGCGAAGACCGAGGAGGTGCTTGCGGACGGCGCGCCCGAGCCGCTGCGCAGCGCCCGCGTCTTCTCGCTCGTACCGCGTGACGGCGGCGTGCGCGTGCGTGCGGCCGTCGGCGGTCGCCCGATCGAGCTCACCGCACGGATCGTCGTCGTCGCGACGGGCTCGTCGGGCCGCGATCTCGCGTTTCGCCCGGGTGCGGTGCCGACCCGCGAGTACCGCGATCGATACCTCATGACGGATGCCGCGACCGGCCCCCACCCCGACGACGGAGTCGCCGTCGTGCACGTCGACGGCCGCGGGGTGCTCGAGTCGTTCCCGCTGCCCGACGGCGCCCGCCGCTTCGTGGCGTGGGACCACCCCGATGCCCCGGACGACCCCGGCGCGCAGCTCGCGCGCCTTCGCACGGCGATGATCGCGCGAGGCGAAGGTGCGGCTGCGGAGCGCGTCGAGCACGCGACCGCGTTCGGGGTGCGACGGGCGATCGCGCCGCGCGTGCGCAACGGGCGCATCCTCGTGATCGGCGACGCCGCCCACGAAGTGAGTCCGATCGGCGGACAGGGTCTCAACCTCGGACTGCTCGACGCCGCGACCCTCGCGCCGCTCCTCGAGACGTGGGTGCGCTCGGGCGGCGCCCCCGACGCGGAGCTTCGCCGGTGGGAGCGCGAGCGCGTGGCATCCGCCCGCACCGCGGCCGCGCTCGCGACGATGAACACCTCCCTCGGGCGACCGCTCCCCGCCGCTCTCGATCGCGCGCGCACGCTCGCGCTCCGCGCGATGCTCTCCCGGGGCCCGGCCCGCCTGTTCGCGCACGCCTACGCGATGGGCTTCGACCGCTCGGCGTAGCCCGCCCCGCTGCTGCTCCGTCCCCGCTTCCCCGCCGAGCGCACGGGTTGCCGTCGAATGCACGACCCCGCGACGCGGAGAAGCCGTGCACTCGACGGCAAGTCGTGCACTCGGCGCCAGGAGCTACCCCGCGAGGGCCCCGCCCGCCGCGACGAGCTGCACCGTGAGCAGCAGCGATGAGCCCATGACGAGCCGGAACAGCCCTCGACCCGGATGCCCCGCAAGCGCCCACACGACCGTCGCGACCGCACACAGCGCCACGACCGCGAAGAACATCCACGAGAGCACCGACACGGCACCGAGGTCTGCGCCGACCGGCCCGAGCAGCACCGCGAGCGCGCCGCACACGACCGCGAGCCCCGCGATGACCGCCGACGCGCGGGCGCCGAGGCGATGCGGGAGTCCGCGCACCCCGGTCACCCGATCGTCCTCGAGGTCGGGCAGCACGTTGGTGAGGTGCACGGCGACGCCGAGGGCGGCCCCCGCGATCCACGCCCACCCCGCGGCGAAGGCCGGATCGGGCGCCGACAGCGGGGCGAACGACGGGAAGAGTCCGAAGCTCACGATGAACGGCACGATCGAGAAGGGCGTCGACTTCAGCCCGGCGTTGTACGCCCCGGCCGATCCGAGCGCGAGGGCGTGGGCGGCCAGCATCCGCCACCCCAACGCTGCCGACAGGGCGAGCGAGACGATGAGCAGGCCGGATGCCGCCACCCACGCCGCCGTCGCCGTCGCCTCCCCGCGTGCGAGGGGCTTGTCGGTGCGCCCCACGGCGCGGTCGCGCGCGAGGTCGAGCGCGTCGTTCGAGATGCCGACCGCGAGCTGCCCCGCGAACACCGCGAGCACGAGCAGGACGAGGCGCCACGGCGCGAGGCCGACCGCGATGCCGAGAGCGACCGACAGCGCGGTCACGACGAGCGTCGGCCCCGGATGCGACGATCCCCACAGAGCCTGGACGGTGCGCACGCTCGATGCTCTCACAGCGCTCGACCCGTCGCCCTTGTCACGAATCGCGATGCGGCGGGTGTCTTCCCGGTGAGACCGCATCTGAGGAGGAATCATGGCCCGCATCCCGCTCGACCACGGCCGCAGCCTGCACGCTCGCGCACTCCGCGCGATGAGCCGCCGGCGTTTGGGCACGGTGATCGACCCCGGCCTCGTCGCCGCGCACCACCCGGGCGTCCTGTACACGATGTATGCCACCGAGCTCGGTGCGGGCCGCTGGCGCAAGGCCGATCCGACGCTGCAGGCGCTCGCCGTCATGCGGACGGCCGCCGTGATCGGATGCACGTGGTGCATGGACTTCGGGTACTGGGAGTACCACCACCGCGGCGTCGACCCCGCGAAGCTCCGCGCTGTGCCCGACTGGGAGACGAGCACCGTCTTCACCCCACTCGAGCGAGCCGTGCTGGAATACGCTGACGCCATGACCGCGACGCCTCCGACCGTCACCGACGAGCTCGTGGAGCGCCTTCGCGCGGAGCTCACCGACGCCCAGGTCGTCGAGCTGACCGCCCTCATCTCGCTCGAGAACCAGCGTTCGCGCACGAACGCCGCGATGGGGCTCACGAGCCAGGGCTTCAAGGATCAGTGCGAACTCCCCGCCGCCATGGCCACGGATGCCGTCGGAGCCGCCCGTGGCTGACGACGAGCACGCCCGCCTGTTCGCAGAGCATCGCCGGGCGATGACCGGCGCGGCCTACCGGATCCTCGGGAGCCTCGCCGCCGCGGAGGACGCCGTGCAGGAGACGTGGCTGCGCTGGGCGGAGGTCGACCTCGCGACCGTGCGCAACCCCCGCGCGTACCTGCTGCGCGCCGCCAGTCGGCAGGCGCTGAACGCGGCACGTCACCAAGCGCGGCTGCGCGAGGACTACGTCGGACCGTGGCTCCCGGAGCCCGTCGGCGACGTGACGGTGCTCGGCTCGCGCGCGACCGGCGACCCGGCGGATGCGGCGGATCTCGCGGAGTCGGTCTCGCTCGCCATGCTCGTCGTGCTCGAGTCCCTGTCACCGCCCGAGCGGGCAGCGTTCGTGCTCCGCGAGGTGTTCGGCCTCCCCTTCGACGAGGTCGCGACCGCGCTCGGTCGCACGCCCGAAGCCGCTCGGCAGCTCGTGCACCGGGCACGTGAGCATGTGCGGGAGCGGGCGCCGCGGCATCCGGTCGATCGCTCGACCCACCGCGAGGTGACCGAGCGGTTCCTCGCCGCGGCCGCCGGTGGATCGATCGAAGACGTCGTGCGGCTGCTGTCGCCGGACGTCGTGCTCGTGACCGACGGCGGCGGCAAGCGGCGCGCGGCCCTCAGGCCGATCCACGGCGTCGAGAAGGTGCTGCGCTTCGCGCGCGGCGTGATGGAGCGCCCCGACGCGCCGGTGAGCCTGAGGCTCGGGGACGTCAACGGCGAGGCCGCGATCCTCATGGCGCGCACCGACGGGCTCGACGGCACGGTGACCCTCGTGGTCGACGACGGGCTCATCACGGCGATCTACCTCGTGCGCAACCCCGACAAGCTCGCGCACGTGCTCGCGTGACGGCACGCGCGCGAGCGGGTCACCGCGGCAGCGACCCGAAGAACTCCGCGACATCGGCCGCGTAGAGGTCGGGCTGCTCGAGAGCCGCGAAGTGCCCGCCGCGCGGCGGCTCGGAGTAGTGCACGAGCCGGTGGTGCGGCTCGACCCACCGACGCGAGACGGGGTTGATCTCGCCCGGGAACGCCGCGACGCCGGTCGGAACGTCGGGCATCGGGTGCACGCGACCTTCGGGGTCGAGGCGCGACTCGAAGTAGATCATCGCCGACGACGCCGCCGAGCGCGGCGCCCAGTAGAACATGAGGTTCGTGAGCAGGTCGTCGGCGTGGAACACGCCGAGCCCGCCGTCGCTCCACGCCTCGAACTTCTCGAGTACCCACGCGGCGAGCCCTGCGGGCGAGTCGGTCTGGCCGACCGTGAGGGATTGGGGCTTCGTCGACTGGATCATCGCGTACGCGCGACCCGTCGCATCCATCGCGTTCCAGCGGTCGAGGGCGGCGCGTTCGCGCTCGGTCGGGTCGTCCTCCCACCACGACTGGCGGTGGTTGCTCAGCAGGGGAAGGTGCGTGTGGAACCCGATGACGGATGCCGCGTGCAGCTGCGCGAGGCGCGAGCCCACGATCGCACCCCAGTCGCCTCCGGCCACGCCGTACCGCTCGTAGCCGAGCTCTTCGGTCATGAGCGTGTGGAGCGCGTTCGCGATGCGCGTTGGCCCCCACCCCGGCTCGGCCGGCTTGCTGCCGAACCCGAACCCAGGGAGTGTCGGCATGACGAGGTCGAAGGCAGGGCGCCCCGGAACCGGGTCGACGAGCGGCTCGATGACGTACCGGAACTCGGCCACCGACCCCGGCCACCCGTGCGTGAGCAGCAGCGGGATGGCGCCCTCGCGTCCCGACCAGGCGCGGAACACATGCAACTCGACCCCGTCGACGGGGATCAGCACCGGATCCAGCGCGTTGAGCCGCCCCTCGTGCTGCCGCCAGTCGTAGTCGTCGGCCCACACGCGGCACAGCTCGCGCAGCACCGCGAGGTCGACGCCCGCCTCCCACGGCTCCGCCGGCAGCGGATCGGGCCACCGCGTGCGGTGCAGACGCTCGCGCAGATCCGCCAGGTCGGCGTCGGGCACGTGGATGGGGGCGGGACGGTGGAGATCCTCGGCCATGCCCCGATTATGACGACCCGGCGGCCGCGCGTCAGGACTCGAGGCGAGGGGATCCCTCGAAACGAGGGAGATCGACAGGATTCCGCCCTCGTTCGGCGGGATCCCCTCACCCCGGTCGTTCAGCGACCGGGGCAGAGGATCAGTCCTCGAGCAGCTCCGCCTCGATCACCTCGTCGTCGTCGCTGACGGGCGGCTCGGATGCGGTCGCCGGCCCCTCGCTCGTGAGCACGAGCTGCGAGCCGTCGGCCGCGACGTCCACCCGCACGACGTCGCCGTCGCGCACGCCACCCGACAGGAGCGCCATCGCGAGGCGGTCCTGGATCTCGGACTGGATGAGGCGGCGGAGCGGACGGGCGCCGAACACGGGGTCGTAGCCGCGCTCGGCGAGCCAGGCCCGCGCATCCGGCGTCACCGCGAGTGTCAGGCGACGGTCCTTCAGACGACGCTGCAGGTTGTCGACCGCGAGCTCCACGATCTGGGCGAGGTCGTCCTGCGTGAGCGCCTGGAAGATGACGATGTCGTCGAGGCGGTTCACGAACTCCGGCTTGAACGCCTGGCGCACGAGGCCCTGCACCTGCTCGCGCTTCTCGTCGAACGAGAGCGTCGGGTCGATGAGGATCGGCGAGCCGAGGTTCGACGTGAGGATCAGGATCACGTTCTTGAAGTCGACCGTGCGGCCCTGACCGTCGGTGAGGCGCCCGTCGTCCATCACCTGCAGCAGCACGTCGAAGACCTCGGGGTGGGCCTTCTCGACCTCGTCGAGCAGCACGACGCTGTACGGCCGCCGGCGCACGGCCTCGGTCAGCTGACCGCCCTGCTCGTAGCCGATGTAGCCCGGAGGGGCGCCGACGAGCCGCGAGACGGTGTGCTTCTCGCCGTACTCCGACATGTCGATGCGCACCATGGCGTGCTCGTCGTCGAACAGGAACTCGGCGAGCGCCTTCGCGAGCTCGGTCTTGCCCACACCGGTCGGACCGAGGAACAGGAACGAACCCGTCGGGCGGTTGGGGTCGCTGATGCCCGCGCGGCTGCGGCGCACGGCATCCGACACGGCCTTCACGGCCTCCTTCTGACCGATCAGACGCTTGCCCAGCTCGGCCTCGAGGTGCAGCAGCTTCTCGGTCTCGCCCTGCATGAGCCGGCCGACCGGGATGCCGGTCCACGCCGAGATGACCGCGGCGATGTCCTCCTCGGTCACCTGGTCGTTGACCATTCGCTCACCGGTGTCGCCCTCGCCGCGCTCGGCCTCCATGAGCTGGCGCTCCAGCGCCGGGATCTCGGCGTACAGCAGTCGCGACGCCTTCTCGAGGTCGCCCTCGCGCTGCGCACGCTCGGCCTCGATGCGCGCGGCGTCGAGCGCCGTCTTGAGGTCGCCGACCCGGTTGAGGTTCGCGCGCTCGCGCTCCCACCGTGCCTGCAGCTCGTCGAGACGCTTCTGCTCTTGGGCGAGCTGCTCGCGCAGTGCGGCGAGCCGCTCCTTCGAGGCGTCGTCCTTCTCCTTCTTGAGGGCGAGCTCCTCGAGCTTCAGGCGGTCGACGTACCGGCGCAGCTCGTCGATCTCGAGCGGCGCCGAGTCGATCTCCATGCGCAGGCGCGACGCGGCCTCGTCGATGAGGTCGATCGCCTTGTCGGGCAGCTGGCGGCTCGGGATGTAGCGGTGCGACAGCGACGCCGCTGCGACGAGCGCGCCGTCGGCGATGGCGACCTTGTGGTGCGCCTCGTACCGCTCCTTGAGTCCGCGCAGGATCGCGATCGTGTCTTCGACGCTCGGCTCGCCGACGTAGACCTGCTGGAACCGGCGCTCGAGGGCGGCGTCCTTCTCGATGAACTCGCGGTACTCGTTGAGCGTCGTCGCGCCGATCATGCGCAGCTCACCGCGTGCGAGCATCGGCTTGAGCATGTTGGACGCCGCGACGGAG
Source organism: Microbacterium sp. (assembly GCF_035556355.1). GTDB lineage: Bacteria > Actinomycetota > Actinomycetes > Actinomycetales > Microbacteriaceae > Microbacterium. The sequence goes on along the minus strand of NZ_DATMFG010000048.1, from coordinate 34,096 downwards.
CCCTCGCCGCCGCCCGCGCCCATGAGCACGTGCAGCTCGTCGATGAACGTGATGATGCGCCCCTCGGACTCGGTGATCTCTTTGAGGACGCTCTTGAGGCGCTCCTCGAACTGACCGCGGTACATCGCACCGGCGACGAGCGCGGAGATGTCGAGTGCGACGAGCTCCTTGTCTTTGAGGCTCTCGGCGACGTCGCCCGCGACGATGCGCTGCGCGAGGCCCTCGACGACGGCGGTCTTGCCGACGCCGGGCTCGCCGATCAGCACGGGGTTGTTCTTCGTGCGCCGGGTGAGCACCTGGCTGACACGGCGGATCTCGGCGTCGCGGCCGATCACCGGGTCGAGCTTGCCCTGTCGGGCGCGGTCGGTGAGGTTGATCCCGAACTGCTCGAGGGCGCTCTGCGACTCCTCCTGCCCGGGCATCTGGGTGGCGTTCATGTGGCTCCTGAAATCTGTGGGACTCTAAACTTGAGTCGATCTGGCTCAAGTTTACCAGCCGCCCCCGCTCAGATCAACGCCGCTCGCGGAGTCTCCACTGGGTTCAGGGCGCGAAACCGACCTTGGGCGGCAGAAATGCGCCCCAAGGTCGGTAAGCCGCCCCCAAGAGCCCGGAGACGGCCGTCAGGCGACGGGCTCGAGCTGCTTCTGCGCGGCGGATGCCTCGGCCCCGGCATCCGTCTTCGTGTCGTCACGCGTGCAGCAGAAACGCGCGCGATACGCGGTCGGAGTGATGCCGAGCACCCGCGAGAAGTTCTGGCGGAGCACCGCCGCCGAGCCGAAGCCGCTCTCGTATGCGATGCGGTCGAGCCCCAGGTCGGTCTGCTCGAGCAGGCGCTGCGCGTGGATGATGCGCTGGCGCGCGAGCCACGCGGCGGGAGTCGCGCCGTAGTCCGCCTTGAACCGCCGGGCGAACGTGCGCGGCGACATGTGCGCCTTCGCGGCGAGCTGGTCGACGGTGAGGTCGAGGCGCAGGTTCTCGAGCATCCAGTCGGTCACCGGGGCGAGCGACAGCGACTGCACCTCGGGCAGCGGCTTCACGATGAACTGCGCCTGCCCGCCGTCGCGCTGCGGCGGCACGACCATGCGGCGCGCGATGCGGTTCGTCATCTCGGCCCCGAGCTCCTGGCGCAGCAGGTGGAGACATGCGTCGAGCCCCGCGGCGGTGCCGGCGCTCGTGATGATGTGCCCGTCCTGCACGTACAGCACGTCGGGGTCGACTTCGATCTTCGGGTACATCTCGGCCATCGCCTCGGCGTACATCCAGTGCGTCGTGGCGCGCCGGCCGTCGAGCACGCCGGCGGCGGCGAGCACGAACGAGCCGCTGCAGACGCTCAGCACCCACGCGTCGCGTGCGACCGCGTCGCGCACGACGTCGAGCACGCGCTCGTCGATGCGGTCCCAGTACTGGCGGGGCGTCGGCGACACCACCACGAGGTCGGCCTCGTACGCGAACGACAGGTCGTTCTCGACGTTGATCGAGAAGCCCATCTTCGACGAGACGGCACCGGGGTCGGGCGTCACGATGCGGAAGTCGAAGTTCGGGATGCCGTCGTCAGACCGGTCGAGACCGAAGGCCTCGCACGCGACGCCGAACTCGAACGGCGCGAAACCCTCGGTGACGATGCAGGCGACCGTCTTCATGAGTACCTCCGGTGCTGACGTGGCAGGATTCGTGCGAACGGTGTCCATCCTGCCACTCGTGGCAGAAAGATTGCAAGCGTAGCGTTTCTGCCATGTTCATCCTCATCGCATTCGGTGCCCTCGCCGTCGCCGGGCTGGTCGCGACATTCGCGCGGCTCTCGAGCGACGACTTCCGCCCGGTCCCCCTCGACCGGACTCGCCTGGTCTGATCCGCTCGCGCGCGGCGACGGCGGTGCGTCAGGACCGCACGCGGTCGTAGACGTCCACCATCGCCGCCGTGCGCGACGACTGGCGGAACCGCTCGCGGATCGCCGCATCCGGCTCCGGCGCGGTTCCTGCCTCGACGTCGGCCGCGGCGCGGCGCAGAGCCTCCGCCAGCGCGGCGACGTCTGCCGCGGCATCCGCGTCGTCCGCCACCTGCCACAGTCCCGAACCGAGCTCGCGCGCCAGATCGGGGTCGCTCACGATCGACGGCGTCCCGAGAGACGCCGCCTCGAAGATCGTCATCCCCTGCGTCTCGAAGCCGATCGAGGTCTGCACGACCGCATCGGCTCGTCGGATCGTGCGCAGCGTCTCGGGGTAGCTCAAACGGCCGACGAAAGAGACGGATGCCGCGGGCTTGCGCTCCTCGACGATCCGCTGCGCCGCGCGCAGCTGCTGGCCTCCCCCGACGACGACCACATCGGCGACGACCCCCGACTCCGCGACCGCTTCGAGGAACGGGAGCAGCCGTTTCTCGGGGCTCATGCGCCCGAGCCACACGAAGCGCGGCGGGCCGGGTTCGCGCTCGTCCTCCGCGGTCGCGAGCACTTCGTCGAGTATGTCGTCGTCGATGCCGTTCCACACGACGTCGACGCTCCGTCTCGCGGCGCGCTTGCCGCCGGGGAGCACGCCGTTCTCTTCGAGGCGCCGCGCGAAGTGCGAGGAGGGGGCGGTGACCGCATCCGCCAGTTCGGCGAATCGACGCAGGTACGTCCATCCGTCCCGGCCCGGCATGCGGAGCGGACCCGCGGCCGCGCGCTGCTGCCACCAGTTGAGCGCGCCGAGCACGAGCTTCGGGAAAGGCGTCGTCGCCTCGATCCCGACGTCGACGCGGTTGTGCATCGTGTGCACGACCGGCAGCCCGTGGCGGGCGGCGAACCGGTGGCCGATGAACGCGCCCCAGAAGTCGCCCTGCACGTGAACGATGTCGACGGGTGGGCGCTTCGCCAGCGCGGCGTCGACGAACCGGTCGGCGCGGCGTCCCGGCCACGTGAGCGCGTACTCGCGGTCGGGCGTGATGGGAATCGACGGCAGGTCCACAAAGGCGTCGACGCCGCCGATCAGTCGCTGCCGCGCGCGACCGTGAAGCGCGGGCGCCACCACGGTGACCGTATGCCCGGCCCTCTCGAGGAACTGCTGCTGAAGCCGCATCGAGACCTGCGCCCCGCCCATCGTCGCGAGGTGCTGGTCGCCGAACATCACGACGTGCACGTCGTCACTCCGGCAGCGGCTCGCCGCGGTACAGCGCCTCGAAGGTCTCGAGCGTGCGGGTCATGTCGTGCACCTTGACGCCCTCGAGCGAGGCCTTCTGCATGCGCAGGCGCTCCTCGGGCGTCTGCGTGAGCACTTTCGTGATGAGCTCGGCGAGCTGGTCGACGTTTCCCGGCTCGAAGAGGTAGCCGTTCTCGCCGTCGTGCACGAGGTGAGGCAAGGCGACCGCGTTCGCGGCGATGACCGGCAGACCCGAGGCCATCGCCTCCATCGTCGCGATCGACTGGAGCTCCGCGATCGACGCGATCACGAAAGCGCTCGCACGTGTGAGGAGCGCGCGCAGATCCTCGTCGCTCGTGTAGCCGTGGAAGGTCACGCGCTCCGCGAGCCCGAGCCTCGCGGTGAGCTGCTCCAGGTTGCGGCGCTGGTCTCCGTTGCCGACGATGTCGAACGTCACGTCGAGAGCAGGGTCGAGCTTGGCCATCGCGTGCAGGATCACGTCGATCTGCTTCTCGGTCGTGAGACGGCCGACGAAGATCAGGCGGTTGGCATCGCGCGGCGTGAGATCGGCCTGGTAGTTCGACGCCTCGATGCCGCAGCTGATCGGGATCACGCCCTTGATGTCGATCGTCGACTCGAGGAAGTCCGCGGCGCGTCGGGTCGGCGTCGTGACGGCGCGCGTCATCTTGAACGTGCGCTCGGCATCCTTCCACGCGAGCCGCACGACGAGGTTGTCGAGGACCGGCGGCAGGGTCGTGAAGTCGACGATGTTCTCGGCCATCACATGATTGGTCGCGATGATCGGGATGCCCCGCTTGCGCGCCTCTCGGGCGAGCCCACGCCCGATCACGATGTGCGACTGGATGTGCACGACGTCGGGCTTGACCTCGTCGAGCACCTTGCGCGCGTAGTGCTTCGACATCCACGGCAGCACGAAGGTGAGCCAGTCGTGCGGGTACCAGCGCCACGACGGCAGCCGGTGTACGGTCATCTGCCGGCCCTCGATCGTCTCGACGAAGGTGCCGTGGTTGCGGTGGCCGGCGCTGGGCGCCGAGACGTGCACGTCGTGCCCGCGCGCGACGAGTCCCGCCGCGAGGCGCTCGGCGAAGCGTGCGGCGCCGTTGACGTGCGGGAGGAACGTGTCGGCGCCGATGAGGACGGTCAGCGGGCGCGGCGTGGCGGCCTCTCGGTCGGATCGAGGGGGCACGGCGTCGGCGCGGGAGTCGTCGGGCGTCGCGGGATCGGTCACGGGTGAGGGCTGCCAATCTGCTGAGGCCGGCGGGGGCACTGCGGCCAATCAACTGTACCCGAGGGGTCCTGCGGACCCGGGGTGCGCCAGGCCATCTACCCTGGATGGATGCCCCGACTGCAGGCCGACGCACCCGCCGACCGCTGGGTTCCCGTGACCGGATCGCTGGGTTTCCGCGGGAGGCGGCACCGCAAGGCCGCGATACGGATGCTGCTCACCCAGGCCAACCGCGCGATGGGCGCCGCCGAGCGACCGGCCAGCGGCGCGATGGCGTGGGTCATGAGCCAGGCGGCGCCGTTCCTCATCCGCCGCGCGGGCGGACGAGTGCTCGTGTGGGTGTGGCGCAGCGACCCCGACCTGCTCGTCGCGATGGCTCAGGTGCAGGAGGCGACGCCGCAGCTGCGCGCCGCGCGCGCGATGATGCCCATCGAGTACGACGACACCGAGGACTTCGGCAATCCGCACCTCGGCACGGGCGAACGCCTCGTTATGCCGCTGCCGAGCGACGGCCGCACGCCTCCGTTCGCGACGTACACGTGGGACACGGGCACCCATTTCGTGACGCTGACCGCCGTGTGCAGCGACCGCGAGCGCTTCGGCACGGTCATCGGCCCGGTCGACGACCTCGCCCGCACGCTGCGCGTCGTCGACGACCTCACGATCGGCGAGGCGCCGACCGTGCTGCGCATCGAACCCTGACCGAGACGGATGCCATGACCCGCACCAGCACGAGCACCGACGTTCCTCCGACCGCCGACCCTGCCGCCGGCACGGTGCATCCGGCATCCGGTCGCCCCGTGCGCATCGGCGTGCAGCTCTCCCCCCAGCATGCGACGATCGGGCAGTTCCGCGACGCGGTGCTGCGGGCCGAGGACATCGGTGTGGACGCGATCTTCAACTGGGACCACTTCTTTCCGCTGACGCCGCCGTACGACGGTGAGCACTTCGAGTCGTGGACGGTGCTCGCGGCGATGGCTGAGATGACCGAGCGCGTGGAGTTCGGCCCGCTCGTGAACTGCAGCTCGTACCGCAACCCCGACCTGCAGGCCGACATGGCGCGCACGGTCGACCACCTGAGCGCACGGGCGACGGGCACCGGCCGTCTCATCTTCGGCACGGGCTCGGGCTGGGCGCAGCGCGACTACGACGAGTACGGATACGAGTTCGGCACCGTCGGCTCGCGCCTCGACGACCTCGCCGAGGATCTGCCGCGCATCCTTCGGCGGTGGGATGCGCTGAACCCGCCGCCCACCCGGAGGATCCCGGTGCTCATCGGCGGGCAGGGCGAACGCAAGACGCTGCGGCTCGTCGCGCGGTACGCCGACATCTGGCACACCTTCACGCGGCTCGACGACCTGCCGCGCAAGATCGGCGTGCTGCACGACTGGTGCGCGCGCGAGGGCCGCGACCCCGCGGAGATCGAACTGTCGACGGGCTACACCGTGCGCGGCTTCGGTCCGCTGCTCGACGGCCGGCTCGACCGTCTGCACGAGCTCGGGTTCCGCTTCCTCATCCCGGCGATCGACGGGCCCGACTACGACCTCGCTCAGCTGGAGCCGCTCCTCCGGTGGCGCGATCGCGTGAACGAGAGCGTCGCCGGCTGACGGCCGGCCCCGCGCGCCGGATGCACGGGCGCTCTGGCGCACTCGTGCCCACGCCGCGATACTGAACACCAAACGGCGACGGGGCGCCGACGACGGTGCCCTGACCAGGTGCCGACGGTGTCGTCGGGCTTGGCGAGGAAGGGGCGAGTATGGCCGAGTTCAGGTACGGACCCGTGGAGCTGTTCCTCATCGGGTTCGAGGGCGAGCGCCCGGATCCGAGTGTGATGTCCGGGCTCTTCGACCTCGTCGAGAGCGGACTCGTGCGGCTCCTCGACTTCGTCATCGTGAGCAAGTCCGAGAGCGGTGACGTGGACGTCATCGAGATCGAGGAGGAGCTCGACGAGTACGGGCTGCGGGACTATGAGCTCGCGGCCCTCGGCATCACCGGCGAGGAGGACATCGTCGGGTTCGCGGAGCACGTGCCGCCCGGCAGTTCGGCGGCCGTCGTCGCGATCGAGCTCGCTTTCGTGCGCGAGCTCGCGAGCCGCCTGGCCGCGTCCGGAGGGGTCGTGCTCACATCGGAGCGCATCCCCGCGCCCGTCGTGAATGCCGTCGCCGACCTGGCCGACGCGGAAGTCGAAGCGGAGCTCGAGGCGGTCGTGGCAGAAGCCGACGCCGCGGACTGAGGAAGGAACCGAGATGCTCGTACGCAGAGTGGGACGCCCCGGGCTCGTGGGCCTCGCCGCACGCACCGCCGTCGTCGCGGGCACCGCGACCGCCGTGAGCGGAAGCATGCAGGCGAAGCAGCAGAAGAAGGCGCAGGAGCAGCAGCAGCAGTACGAAGCCGCGCAGCAGCAGGCGCAGGCCGCGCAGCAGCAGGCTGCGCCTGCCGCACCTGCGGCTCAGGCGCCCGCGCCGCCCGCCGGCGGTGTCGACGTCGTGGCCGAGCTGCAGAAGCTCGCATCGCTCAAGGAGGCGGGCGTGCTCAGCGACGAGGAGTTCGCAGCCGCGAAGGCGAAGCTGCTCGGCTGAGACCCGCCGGCGCCCGACCTCCGCGGCGTCACGTCGCGGTCGGTCGCGGTGGGCGCGCGGCATCCGCATCGCCCGACAGCCAGCGCAGCCAGCGCGCGTCGGGATCACCCTCGAGCACGAGCGCGCGCACGAGGAGCGTGAGCGGGATCGAGAGGATCGCGCCGAGGGGCCCGATCACGAAGGTCCAGAAGATCACCGAGAAGAAGCTCAGCGTGAGGCTCAGGCTCACCGCGTCGCTCACGAACTTCGGCTGCACGAGCACCTGCAGCACGACGTTCACGACGATGTAGATCGCGATCACGACGAGCATGAGCGGCCACCCGCCGACGACGAGCGCGAGCACGGCGGGCGGGATGAGCCCGAGCACGAAGCCGATGTTCGGGATGAAGTTCGTCACGAACGCGAGGATCGCCCACACCACCGGCGCGGGCACCCCGACCGCCCACAGCGCGAGACCGTCGATGATCGCGACGATCGCTCCGAACGACGCGTTCACGACGTAGTACCGGCGCACGCCCGAGCTGTACCGCTGGAAGCGTGTCAGCGCCGGGCGCGCCGTCACCCCGAACGACGACTCGGCACGCGAGTACCGCGCGGCATCCGCGGCCATGAAGATCACGTAGGCGAGCACGAAGAACAGCGCCGTGAGCACGCCGACGACCGTCCCGCTGAGCGACGTGACGAACGCGATGACGTTGGACGGGCGAAGGACGGATGCCGTGGCATCCGCCGCCTGTTCATCGAGCCCGACCGAATGCAGCCATTCCACGACCGACGCGGCGAAGTCCTGCAGCTCGTCCTGGAAGTCGATCACGAGGCGCGTGAACTCGACGCCCGCCCAGAAGAGCATGAGCGCGAGCGCCGCCACCACGAGGTAGGCGACCACGATGACGGCGGTCGTCGCCGCCCAGCGCGGCCACCCCGAGCGCTCGAGCGGATGCCGCACCGGGTGGCAGATGATCACGAGCACGGCCCCGAGCACGAGCGGCCCCACCACCTCGCGTGCGAAGAAGAGCCCCGCGAGCGCGATGACCGCGGCTGCGAGTCCGATGAGCACCCGCAGCGTCGGAGAGAGGACGGGGGCGGATGCCGCGGCGGCCGGATCGCTGCGCTTCACGAGGCCCAGGCTAGGCCGCACCCTCCCCGCCGCGTGCACGGCGCGCGGCGTGCGCCACGCGACCGCCTCGCCGCCGCGGGGCTGCGGCAATACAGTGATCGCAGATCAGCCACCCGCGCTGCGGACGCGTGAGGAGCATGCGATGTCGGCGACCCCGCTTCTTCCCGACCACGGTGCGCGCGAGGCCGAGGGCCGCGAGCGCCGACGCGACGTGCCGCGCAGCCGGCTCTCGCGGCTGGGCGACGGCCGGCGCGACCCGATCGGCATCATCCAGGCGCAGAACGCGACGCGTGTGCCCGACCTCGTGCCGCTGCGCGTCGAGCGCATGGCGGCGAGCCCGTTCGCGTTCTACCGGGGGACGGCCGCGATCATGGCGGCGGACCTCGCGGCCGGTCCGAGCACGGGCATCCTCGTCCCGTCGTGCGGCGACGCGCACGTCGCGAACTTCGGGTTCTACGCGTCGCCCCAGCGCACGCTCGTGTTCGACCTCAACGACTTCGACGAGGGCGCATGGGCGCCGTGGGAGTGGGACGTGAAGCGGCTGGTCACGAGCATCGTCATCTCGGGCCAGGCGGTGAACCGCAATCAGCGCGTGGTCGAGGAGGCGGCGCTGTCGGCAGTGCGCACGTATGCGCGCCAGCTGGCGGCGGTCGCGGCGACCAGCCCCACGGATCGCTACTACCTGCACTTCGACCCGAAGGCCGTCTTCGGCGAGCTCGACGCCGAGACGCGCAGCACGATGCGCAAGGCGATGCGCGAGGCGAAGCACCGCACGGGCGAGCGCGCCGCGCGCAAGCTCACCGAGCGCGGCGAGGACGGCCGCCTGCGGTTCGTCGAGGCGCCGCCGACGATGACGCACGTCGACGAGGTCGTCGAGGAGAACATCCTCGAGGCGATCCGGCGGTACACGGAGTCGGTCCACGTCGACATCCGCCTGCTCATGCGGCACTACGTGATGACCGACATCGTTCGGCGCGTCGTGGGCGTCGGCAGCGTCGGCACGCAATGCGCGCTGGTGCTGCTGCAGGACGGCGACGGCAACGCGCTGCTGCTGCAGGCGAAGGAGGCCGGCCGGAGCGTGCTCATCGAGCACGGCGGGATCCAGCAGCCGGCCGAGGTCACCGCCTACATCGAGGAGCACGGCGAGGGCGGCCGCGTCGTCGCGTTGCAGCGCATCCTGCAGGCGCTGTCCGACCCCATGCTGGGGCATCTCCGCGCGGCGCGGGGCGTCGACTTCTATGTGCGCCAGTTCCGCGACATGAAGGGCGGCGTCGACACCGAGCTGCTCGACGACGTGCCGTTCCGGCATTACGCGGATGCGTGCGCGGCGGTGCTCGCGCGCGCCCACGCGCAGGCGGTCGTCGCGCCCGCGGTCGTCGGCTACATCGGCAACGGCCGGGTCGTGGGCGAGGCGATCCTCGAGTGGGCCTACGCGTATGCCGAGCTGTCGCGGCGCGACTACGAGCTCTTCGTCGACACCGCCATCTAGACGCACCGGCTTGTCGAGCCGGTCAGTCGGCGTCGAGACCCTGCTCGGCGAGCCACTGCTTCGCGACCGTGCGAGAGACCTTCACGAGCCACGCATCCGCCACGATCTCACGCAGGTGATCGACGTCGATCGCGTCCAGGCGGACGAGCACCGCGGGGTACCCGTCGAAGTGCGGGATCGTGAAGAAGATGTCGGGGAAGCTCGCGAGGAGGGCCTCCTTGGCGGCGAGCCCGTCGGTGCGGACGCCGATCACGGGGCCCGGCGGCCACTCGCGACCGAGATTCGCGAGCTTCGCGAGGTCCGCCTTGCTCGGACCGCGCTCCCATGCGAAGAGGCCCTTGTCGGTGCGCCAGCCCGCACCGCCCCGATGCCCGTCCACCTTCTCGAACGTGCCGGGAAGCGCCAACGCGATCTCGCGCACGTCCTGCAGCGTCGCCATGCCCTCAGTGTGCCGCACACCTCGGACGCCCGGGGCCCTGTCAGGCCCACTCGGGCCGCGGATCACCCACCCGGCGCGTGATGAGCAGCTTGGGCGCCCGCGTCACGACGAGCCACGTGGGGAGGATCGTGAGGCACAGGATCGGCAGCACGTGCACGTCGCCCACGATCGCGACGGCCACGAACATCGCTATCCACCCGTCGCGCGTCGCCGCGAGCGCCATGCCCATGGCCGCGCTCGCGACCGCGAGCGCGATCGGCACCCCGGGGAAGAGCGCGCTCACGAGCAGCCCGAATGCGACCGAGATGAAGATGACGGGGAAGATGCGGCCGCCGCGGAACCCGGCCGCGGCCGCGACGACGAGCGCCAGCACCTTGATCACCACGAAGAGCGTGAGCTGCTGCGGAGAGTAGTTCCCGGGGTCGGTCAGCAGTTCGGCCACTTGGTCGAGCCCCTTGAACATGGTGATCGGCGTTCCGATGGCGCCCAGGACGCCGAGCACGAGTCCGCCGAGCGTCGTGAAGATCACCGGATGCCGCAAGGCGTGGAACGCGCGATGCATGACCTGGAGGAGGACGGCGGCCAGGATGATCACGACCGCGGCGACGACCGCGACGACGGCGCTCCAGAGGAGGAAGACGGGCTCGACGTCGCCCATCGGCTCGAGCTCGAACGCGATCGGATTGCCGCCCAGCAGCAGCATCGTCACCGCTCCTGTTCCGCCCGCGACGAGCGGGAGGAAGAGCTTGTCCCAGAGGCTGCCGCCGCCCACGACGGCGGCGACCATGCCGGGGAGCACGAGCGCACCCGCAACCGGCGTGCCGAACAGCGCCCCGATCGTCGCGGCCGTCGCGAGCAGCGCCACGAGCCGCGCGGGGATCTTCGACGTCAGCCGCCCGATGATCGTCACCGCGAGTGCCGCGTTGATCGCGATGATGGGGTTCTCCGGGCCCAGGCTCACGCCGCCCGCGAGGCCGAGGAACGCGACGAGGAGGATCGACGGCACCGCGATGATCTTCGGCGGCGGCGCCACCAGTTCCGTCGTCGCGGAGTCCGCCCCGGCATGACCGGGTACGAACTGCACGACCAGCCCGACGCTGAGGCCCACGAGCGTGAGGACCGCGATGATCCACCACGGCGTGGCGCCGGTCGCACCGAACACCTGCGGCAGGGTGTCCCAGAGCACCGCCGACAGCCAGCCCGCCGTGATGTCGAGGACCCACAGGACGACCGCGGATGCCACGCCGATCACGACCGCGGGGATCGACAGCAGGATCAGCGTGCGCACGTTGAGGGATTCGGTCGACACGCCCGACTGACTCATGCACGCCCCCCTTCGACGACCTCGCTGAGCGTGCCCCCAGTGTGCCGGAAGCCGCCGCCGTCGCGCACGGGTCGCCGGCCCAAGCGCCGAGCGCACGACTTGCCGTCGAGTGCACGACCCGGATGCGTCGCGACGTCGTCCGTTCGACGCGAGGCCGTGCACTCGCGATCCGACTCCGGGCCCCTACTGTCCTTCGGGAGTGCTGAGGTCGGGGCGCGGACGCCACAGCACGATGTCGGTCGCGCGGCGCACGCGGGTCCCGTGGCGCAGCCGCACGACCGACCCCGTCGGTCCCGCGGCGAACACGCGTGCGCCCGGGCGGTTCTCGAGCTCGGCGCGCACGCGCTGCTCGAGCTCGCTCACCTGGCGGTGGAGCACGCGAACGCGCTCCTCGAGTTCGAGGATGCGTGCGATCGCGGGGAGGCTCATGCCGTCGGCCGAGAGGCGCGCTACCTCTCGCAACTGCTCGACGTGACGCAGCGAGTACCGGCGGGAGCCGCCCTGCGTGCGAGCGGGGACGACGAGGCCCAGCCGGTCGTACTGCCGGAGGGTCTGCGGATGCAGCCCCGACAGCTCAGCGGCGACGGCGATGGAGAGGATCGGCGCCTCTTCATCGATCTCGTCGTTCTGGCCCATCGCTCCTCACCGCCCTTCGCACAACGTCAACTCCGCGCTTTCGCCAACAGGTCGGCGCGCGGGTTCTCCTTCGGCTCGAGCTCGCGGAAGCGCTCGAGCGCTTCGCGCGCCCTCTCGTCGAGGTGGGACGGCACGACCACCTGCACCTCGGCGAGGAGATCGCCCGTGCCCTTCTGCGTCTTCACCCCACGGCCCTTCACCCGCAGCACGCGACCTGACGGCGTGCCGGGTGCGACGCGGAGCTTCACGGGGTCGCCGCCGAGCGTCGGCACCTCGATCGTCGCGCCGAGCGCGGCTTCGGTGAACGTGACCGGCACGGTCACGCGCAGGTTGAGGCCGTCGCGCGTGAACACCGGATGCGGCCGCACGTTCACGAGCACGACGATGTCGCCGTTCTCGCCGCCGTCGGGCGAAGGACGCCCGCGCCCGCGCAGGCGGATGCGCTGACCGTCGGCGACGCCCGCCGGGATCTTCACCTTGAACGGCTTGCCGTCCTCGCCTTGGAGCGTGATCGTCTCGCCCTTGGTCGCGGTGACGAAGTCGATCGTCGTACGCGCCGTGACGTCGGCGCCGCGCGTCGGTCCGCCGTATCCGCGGAAGCCGCCGCTCGGCTGGCCGAAGCGCCCCGAACCGAAGCCGCCGGTGGGCTGCTGGTTGAACATCGAGAAGATGTCGTCGAAGTCCGCGCCCTGGTAGCGCGCACCACGGCCCTGCGTGAACACCGAGAAGACGTCCTCGAAACCGCCGGCGCCCTGGCCGCTCGCCGTGAACCGCGCGCCGGATCCCATCGCGCGGATCTGGTCGTACTCCGCACGCTGCTCGGGATCGGAGAGCACCGAGTACGCCTCGCTGATCTCCTTGAACTTCGTCTCGGCGGCGGCGTCACCCTGATTGCTGTCGGGGTGGTACTTGCGCGCGAGCTTGCGATAGGTCTTCTTCAGATCCGCGTCGGACACATCCTTGGATACGCCGAGGATCTTGTAGAAGTCCTTGTCGAACCAGTCCTGGCTGGCCATGGGCTACGCCTGGCCCCCCGAGCCCGCCTCAGGTTCCGCCGGCACCGCGACGACGACCTTCGCCGGTCGCAGCTCGACCTCACCGAGGCGGTACCCCACCTCGACGACCTCGAGAACGGTGGGCTCGGTCGTTCCGGGCGTCGGCGCCTGAAGGATCGCCTCGTGGTGCTGCGGGTCGAACGGCTCGCCCGCCTCGCCGTAGGCGACCATGCCCAGACGCTCGGCCACGCCGCGCACCTTCTCGGCGATCACGGCGAAGGCGGAGCCCTCTTCGAGGTCGCCGTGCTTCTCGGCGCGGTCGAGGTCGTCGAGCACGGGCAGCAGCCCCTTCGCGACGGAGCCCTTCGCGCGCTCGATCTCGATCTCGCGCTGCTCCTCGGTGCGGCGCCGGTAGTTGGCGTACTCCGCCTGCAGACGCTTGAGATCGTCGAGCAGCTGCGACTCGAGGTCGGCGATCACGGCGTCCTCAGCCGCGGCATCCGCGTTCTGGGGCGCACCCAGGATGTCGTCGACCGTGAGCTCCTCTTCGCCCTCGGCTGCAGCCTCTTTCGCTCCGTCCTGCGGGACGGGGCCGGAGGCCTGAGCCTCCGACCCCTCCTCGTCCGGACGGACCTCTTCGCCTTCGGGCCCCTCGGGCCCCGGATTCGCGTTTCGGTCCTTGTCAGCCATCGTTACTTCTTCTCGTCCTCGTCGTCGACGACCTCAGCGTCGATCACGTCCTCCTCGGGGTTCGGCACGTTGCCGCCACCGGGCTCGTTCGCCGCCGGGTCGGGGTTCTGGCCGGCCGCCTGACCGGCCTGATAGATCGCCTCGCCGAGCTGCGACTGGGACTGCGACAGCTTGTCGTACGCGGCCTTCACCGCGTCGTCGTCGTCGCCGGCGAGCGCCGTCTTGAGCGCGTCGACGTCGCCCTGCACCGAGTTCTTGACCTCCTCGGGGAGCTTGTCCTCGTTCTCCTTGATCAGCTTCTCGATCGAGTAGGTGAGGGTCTCGGCCTGGTTGCGCGTCTCGGCGGACTCGCGGCGCTTCTTGTCCTCGGCCGCGTGCTCCTCCGCCTCGCGGATCATCCGGTCGATGTCCTCCTTGGGCAGCGACGAGCCGCCGGTGATCGTCATCGACTGCTCCTTGCCCGTGCCCTTGTCCTTCGCGGACACGTGCACGATGCCGTTCGCGTCGATGTCGAACGTGACCTCGATCTGCGGGATGCCACGCGGCGCCGGCGCGATGCCGGTCAGCTCGAACGTGCCGAGCGGCTTGTTGTCGCGAGTGAACTCGCGCTCGCCCTGGAAGACCTGGATCGCGACGGACGGCTGGTTGTCGTCGGCCGTCGTGAAGGTCTCGCTGCGCTTTGTCGGGATGGCGGTGTTGCGCTCGATGAGCTTCGTCATGATGCCGCCCTTGGTCTCGATGCCCAGGCTCAGCGGGGTGACGTCGATCAGCAGCACGTCCTTGCGCTCGCCCTTGAGGACACCGGCCTGCAGGGCGGCGCCCACGGCGACGACCTCATCGGGGTTCACGCCCTTGTTGGGCTCCTTGCCGCCGGTCTCCTGCTTCACCAGCTCGCTCACGGCGGGCATACGGGTCGAACCGCCGACGAGCACGACGTGGTCGATGTCGGACACCTTGATGCCGGCCTCGCGGATGACGTCCTCGAACGGCTTCTTGGTGCGGTCGAGGAGGTCCTTCGTGAGGTCTTCGAACTTGGCGCGCGTGATGGTCTCGCTCAGCGAGACCGGGCCCGACTCCGTCAGCGACAGGTACGGGAGGTTGATGCTCGTCGAGGTCGAGCTCGACAGCTCCTTCTTCGCCTGCTCGGCGGCCTCCTTGAGGCGCTGCAGCGCGATGCGGTCGTTCGAGACGTCGACGCCCGTCGTGTCCTTGAACTGCTTGATCAGATAGTCCACGAGGCGCTGGTCCCAGTCGTCGCCGCCGAGGCGGTTGTCACCGGCGGTGGCGCGCACCTGGATCGTGGAGAAGTCGTCGTCCTTGCCCACCTCGAGCAGCGAGACGTCGAAGGTTCCGCCACCGAGGTCGAAGACGAGGATGAGCTCGTCCTCCTTGCCCTTGTCGAGGCCGTACGCGAGAGCGGCGGCGGTGGGCTCGTTGATGATGCGCAGAACGTTGAGGCCCGCGATCTCGCCGGCCTCCTTCGTGGCCTGACGCTCGGCGTCGTTGAAGTACGCGGGGACGGTGATGACTGCATCCGTCACGGAGTCGCCGAGGTACTGCTCGGCGTCGCGCTTCAGCTTCTGGAGGATGCGGGCGGAGATCTCCTGCGGCGTGTAGGTCTTGCCGTCGATCGGCTGGGTCTTCCAGTCGGTGCCCATGTGGCGCTTGACGGAGGTGATGGTGCGGTCGACGTTCGTCACCGCCTGGCGCTTCGCGGTCTCGCCGACGAGCACCTCGCCGTCTTTCGTGAAGGCCACGACGGACGGAGTCGTGCGAAAGCCCTCGGCGTTCGTGATGACCTTGGGCTCACCGCCTTCGAGCACGGCGACGACGGAGTTCGTCGTTCCGAGGTCGATTCCAACAGCTCGTGCCATGTGTTTCTTCTCTCTTTCATGGCGGGTCCGTCGAAGAGGGCGGACCCGGCTTGGTTCTGCGTGGAAGTCTTGTGGGGTCGGATGCCCGATCCCGCGTCATATCGGATCTTGAGCCGACCTGACTCAAGCGTAACCCCTGCGAAACTCGCTGTCAAGAAAGTTGAGTCGGCACGGCTCAAGTTTGCTCCCAAACGCCGCGGGGCGTGCCTCTCGTGGCTCCAGAGCACGGTCACCCCGTAGCCTGAGCGAGCGGCGCAACGACGCGCCCGCGGCATCCGTCTCGCCACCCGCCGAGTCGGTGCACCCGCCGTTCACCGAAGGACCATAGCGTGACGCACATGGAACCCGACCCGTCCGCCTCCCAGCCCGACTCGCAGCGCCCCGCCGACCTTCCGGCGACGGCGAACACGCTCGCCCTCCCCGCCTACGGCGAGGTCTTCGAGAACGCGGGCTCCGAGAAGCCCGTGCCGCGCAAGCAGGTCATCTCGTGGGCGCTGTGGGACTGGGCGGCGCAGCCCTTCAACTCGGTGCTCCTGACGTTCGTGTTCGCGTCGCTGTACCTCGTGTCGGCGAGCTTCCTCTCGCCCGAGCTCGCCGCGCTCGCCGACGACGACCCCGCGAAGGAGCGGGCGCTCGCCGACCTGTCGAGCGGCTACGGCCTCGTGACGACGCTCGCCGGCATCGTGATCCTGCTGCTTGCGCCCGTGCTCGGTCAGACCGCCGACCGGTCGGGGCGCAAGAAGCGCTGGCTCATCGTGTTCACGGTGCTGCTCGCGCTCGTGCAGTTCGCGCTCTTCTTCGCGCAGGCCGACCCCGCGTACTTCTGGTACGGCGCGATCGTGCTCGCGCTCGGCGCCGTCGTGTCCGAGATCGCGGGCGTCAACTACAACGCGATGCTCGTGCAGGTCTCGACGCCCAAGACGATCGGGCGCGTGAGCGGTCTCGGCTGGGGCCTCGGCTACATCGGCGGCATCGTCGCGCTCACGCTCGTCGTCGTGCTCACCCAGCTCGAGTGGTTCGGCATGGACACGTCGAACGGCATGGCGTACCGCGTCATCGCGGTCGGTTGCGCCGTGTGGACGATCGTGTTCGCGCTGCCCCTCTTCTTCAACGTCCCCGAGGTGCCGCCCGCGATCAGGGGACCGAAGGTCGGCTTCTTCCGGTCGTACGTCGTGCTCGTGAAGGACATCGCGGCGCTGTTCCGCGTGCACCGGCCGACGTTCTGGTTCCTGCTCGCGAGCGCGGTGTACCGCGACGGGCTCGCGGGTGTCTTCGCGTTCGGCGGCATCCTCGCGGCGATCTCCTTTCGCTTCACAAGCAACGAGGTGCTCATCTTCGCCATCGCGGCGAACGTCGTGGCCGGCGTCTCGACGATCTTCGCGGGGCGGGCGGACGACCGCTTCGGCGCCCGCAACGTGATCGTCTTCGCACTCACGGGGCTCATCGCGATGGCGATTCTCCTGTTCCTCCTCCACGACACCGGCAAGCTCGTGTTCTGGATCGGCGGCCTCGTGCTGTCGGCGTTCGTCGGGCCCGCGCAGGCCGCGAGCCGGTCGCTCCTCGCGCGCGTCACCCCGGAGGGCATGCAGGGTGAGATCTTCGGTCTCTACGCGACGACCGGTCGTGTCGCGAGCTTCCTCGCGCCGGCGATGTGGACCCTGTTCATCGCGGCGTTCGGCGCGACGATCTGGGGCGTGCTGGGCATCGCGATCGTGCTCGCGATCGGCCTCGTGCTGCTGCTGCTCGTGCGGTTCCCGTCGCACGCTTCGCCGCAGCGCAGCGGCACCGCGAGCTAGATCAGCGCGGCCACGCGGCGGCGAGCTTCGTCAGGAGGCGCGCGAGCTCGGCGCGCTCGGCCTCGGTGAAGTCCGCGAGCGCGGCGTCGATCGCTTCGCGCCGCTCGCCGCGGAAGCCTCGCACGAGCTGACGCCCGGCATCGGTCAGCGCCACCTGCGTGCGCCGAGCGTCGTCCGGATCCGCCTCCCGACGCACGACGCCGAGCTCGACCCCCTGCTGCACGAGACGCGACGCGCGGGGCTGGTCCACACCGATCGCGTCCGCGATCTCGCTGACGGACAGGGGGGCGGATGCCGCGTCCAGCGCCTCGAGCAGGCGCAGCCGCGCGGGACCGCCGACGCGGGCGCCCCACACCCACGGCGGTCCGCCGAATCCGTGGGGCCCGCCGTGGGGGCCGCCGCGCCCGTGCGGGCCACCGTGCATCCACGGAGGACCGTGTCGACCGCGGTGTCCGTGGTGCGAGTCGTGGTCATGGGACTCGTGGCGGGGCATCCGTCGACCCCGCAGAGTCGCCAGAGCGGCGGCGATCGCATCGACGGGGTCTGGAGCAGGATTCGGCACCATCCCAATTTACATGCACCTTGACATGTACTGCGATGCATGTCACACTACATGCACTTGTCACTTGACATGCATCCTCCCCGGCCGGTCCGCGCCGGATTCCATCGCCGCTCTCGCGGCACACGAAAGGACCGCACCTATGCACTCCGACGACTTCGAGAACCATGACCACGCCGACTCGCCCGACGAGGCGAACGGCATCCCCACCCAGCGACGACCGTTCGGCTACTGGCTGCGCGTCGTCGACGACCTGCTCACGCGGCAGTTCGCCGAGGCCTTCGAGAAGGAAGGCGTCACGCGGCGCGACTGGATGACGCTCAACGCGCTGTCCGGCGACGTCGACGCCCCCGGACTCGCCGACCGCCTCGCCCGCAAGGGCAAGCACCTCCGCCGCCTCGAGGAGCGCGGCTGGATCGAGGAGCAGGGCGACGGCACGTGGACCCTCACCGACGAAGGCCGCGCCGCCAAGCAGCGTCTCGGCGCGATCGCCGACGAGCTTCGCGCACGCGTATCGGGCGCCGTCCCTCCCAAGGACTTCGCCACGACGATGGCCTCGCTCGAGGCGATCGCCCGCGAGCTCGGCTGGGACGAGCAGACCTGGGCCGAGCGAGGCGGCGGCTTCGGCCGCGGGCGCCGCGGGCGCCGCCCACGCTTCGGCGGATTCGGTCCCGGCTACGGCCGCGGATTCGGCCCCGGATTCCGTCACGGGTTCCCCCCGGCCTTCGGCCCCGGGCACGCACACGGGTGGCACGAGCACGGATGCCACGGCCCCCACGCCCACGCCCACGAGCACGGCGCCCACGCCCACCGGCACGGCTCGCACGACGCCGAACACGCGTACGAGCGCGGCTTCGACGCCGGGTACGCGCGTGGCCGCGAGGAGCGGATCGGCTGAGCATCCGTCACAGCATTCTTCGCACGAGGGGCACCGGTGTCGTCCGGTGCCCCTTCTTCTCGCCGCGAACCCCCGGCGCTAGGCTTGCCGCAACGCCGGCCCCGACCGGCTCAGGCGCCCCCCGACCTGAGGTGTTCCGCCCATGCCCGGAGACATCCGCAGCGGCCTCTGCGCCGCGCATGCCCTCTCCCGGTGCGCGCGCGGGTCGACACCTCCGGAGCCGTCGCGGTGAGCGGCCGGACCCCCTCGGCGATCGAGGAGCGGCGCGTGCGACGCCGCCGTCGCCGCCGGGTCGCGGTGTCGTCGACGGTGGTCGGCGTCGTCGTGCTCTTGGCGGTTGCCGGAGCCGTCTCGACGATGATCGTCTCGGCGATCGCCGCTCCCGCGGAGGACGCGGCGTCGACGCCCCAGCCCACACCGACGCCGACGCCGACGCCGACGCGGGAACTGCTCGTCTTCCCCGACGATGAGCCGGCCGTCACGGCGGGCTCCGAGCCGTGCACGATCGTCCGGGTGCTGTCTTCGGTCGAGAACGCCCACCTGATCGACAATCTCGCCGGCGCCTACAACAGGCTGCCCCGCAACGTGGCCGGGTCGTGCGTCGCCGTCGAGGCGAGCAGCGACGTGTCGGGGCGCGCCGCGGATGCCGTGGCATCCGGCTTCGCCTCGCTCGCAGACGACCACAAGCCCACCGTGTGGCTGCCCGATTCGTCCACGTGGGTCGACGTCGCAGTGGCGAAGGGTGCGACCGTGCTGCACGCCGAGGGCACGAGCATCGCGTACTCGCACATCGTGCTCGCGATGCCGCAGCCGCTCGCGGAGGCCGCCGAGTGGGTCGATGACCCCCCGACGTGGACCGAGGTCTTCGAGGCGGCGGGCGACCCCGACCTGTGGAGCCGCCTCGGTCACCCCGAGTGGGGCACGTTCACGCTCGGCAAGACGAGTCCGCTGGTGGCCACGTCCGGTGAGGCTGCGATGTTCGCGTCGTTCGGCGCCGCGGCGGGCTCCCTCGAGGGGTTCACGGCCGCGCAGGTCGCGGATGTCGCGATCAAGGCCGCCGTGCACGAGACCGAACTCGCGACGAGCCATTACATGGCCACACCGGAGCACTTCTTGTGGCACGCGCGACAGGCCGAGGCATCCGGTACCGCCGGCGACTTCGTGTCGGCCATGATCGTCGACGAGAAGGCCGTGTGGGATCACAACCGAGGCGTCACAAGCCGCGACGGCGCGACGACCGTGCAGGTCGAAGCGCCCGCGGAAGAGCTGCAGCTCACCGCGATCTACCCGCGCGACGGGTACTACACGGCTGACAACCCCGCGATGCGTTTGGTCGGGCCGTGGATCGATCCGGTGGAGGCCGAGGCGGCGGCGGACTTCATCCGCTTCACGCTCACCAAGCAGGGCCAGGAGGCGGTGCGCGCCTCGGGGTACCGGGACCTCAACCACGCTCTTTCGGCCGAGGTGGCCCGCATCGGGAATCTCGCCGTCGACCGCGACGGAACCCTCGCGTTCCCGGGTGCCGATGTCGTGACCGCCGTGCAAGCAGCATTTCCCGAGGTGCGCAAGCGCGCGAACGTACTGTTCCTGCTCGACGTGTCGGGCTCGATGGACGATCCGGCTTCAGACGCCGACACGGAGCTCGCGCAGGCGGCCGCGGCCATCGAGGCGGCGCTCGACCACTTCACCGCCGGCGACGACGTCGGGCTCGCCGCGTTCGCGCAGGCACCCAACGGGTCGCTGGTGCCCGGGATGCTGGTGGCGCCCGCCGACATCGCGGCGTCGCGCGACGCGCTGGTCGCGGCGCTGGACGGTGTTCGCTCGATGGGCGACACTCCCCTCTATCAAGCGGTCGACAGGTTCACCGCGCAGCATGCCGAGTCGTGGTCGCGCGACCGCGTCAACGCGGTCGTGCTGCTGAGCGACGGCGAGAACGACACGCCGAACGCCCGGACGATCGGTCTCGACGAGATGCTCGCGAACCTCGCCGAGATGCACCGCTCGACACCGGTGCTCGTGTTCACGCTCGGATACGGAGCGGATGCCGACGTGCAGACCCTGCAGTCGATCTCACGTGCCACGGGCGCGCACTACTACGACGCATCCGACCCTTCGAAGCTGCAGTCGGTGCTGGCCGACCTCGTGACGAGCTTCTGAGCGTGCGGCGTCTCAGGCTCCGCGCGAGCCGGAGTCGCTGACACCGACGTCGGTCACGTGGAAGTTCTGGAACGACCGCGACGCCGTCGGGCCGCGCTGCCCCTGGTAACGGTTGCCGTAGGGACCCGAGCCGTAAGGTGATTCGGTCGGCGACGACAAGCGGAAGAAGCACAATTGTCCGATCTTCATGCCCGGCCAGAGCTTGATCGGCAGGGTCGCGACGTTCGACAGCTCGAGCGTCACGTGACCCGAGAACCCCGGGTCGATGAACCCCGCGGTCGAGTGCGTGAGCAGCCCCAGGCGTCCGAGCGACGACTTGCCCTCGAGGCGTGCTGCGATGTCATCGGGCAGCGTCACCTGCTCGAACGTCGACCCGAGCGCGAACTCCCCCGGATGCAGGATGAACGGCTCGCTCGGATCGACCTCGATGAGGTGCGTGAGATCGGGTTGATCGAGCGCGGGGTCGATGAACGGGTACTTGTGGTTGTCGAACAGCCGGAAGTAGCGGTCGAGGCGCACGTCGACGCTCGACGGCTGCACCATCTCGGGGTTCCAGGGGTCCAGCCCGATGCGGCCGGCGCCGATCTCGAGGCGGATGTCACGGTCGCTGAGCAGCACGTTGACCAGACTAGAACGGATGCCGCGGCATCCGCTTCGCTGTGTCGCGGTGGGTGGGCCGGACCGGTTGCCGGCGTGCGGTACCGCGAGCGGAGGAGATGACGCGAGACGAGGACGGATGCCGCCACGGTGTCCTCGTTTGGAGAGAAGCCCTCGGCTCGCGAGGCCGGTATCCGTGGGATCGAGGCGCATCGCGGTCGCCTGTTATGCTGGCCGAGCACTACCCGGGGATGTAGTTCAATGGCAGAACATCAGCTTCCCAAGCTGAGAGCGCGGGTTCGATTCCCGTCATCCCCTCCAATTGTCGAGTCCAGAGCTGGTCGAACCTCGGCGCGCGTCGCGTCGACCGCGGTCACGCCTCCTCCGATTCAGGCTCTGATTCAAGAGGGCCGCCGCGGCGTGGGCGTCGCGTCAGCCGATCGCGCTGACCCTGGCCGCCGCGAACACCGAGATCGAGACGATCAGGATGACGAAGAGCACGATGGAGATCACGCCGATCCAGATCGCCGCGAGCGCGAAGCCACGCCCGCGCTCGCCGGTCTTCTTGACCTGCGAGAGGCCGATCGCGCCGAGGATGATCGCGATCACGTTGAAGCCGAGCAGGGAGAGCACGAACGCGACGACTGAGAGGACGTTCGTGGGGGCCTGAGCTGCCGGGGATGTAGCGGGGACGTTCGCTGTCACTGCATTCTCCGTTCCATTGTCGACCGGCCCGTCCGATCGTTGACGGATCCAGACCTTAGCGATCACTCGTCGCCGAACCGGCGCGACATGCCCGAGAGGGCATGCGTCGTCGCGGCTGCGCCGAGCATGTGCTCACCCGACCGACGACTGCGCACGCTCGTCGGGATGGTTCGGCGTCCAGCCGAACCAACCGTGCTCCGACGGAACGACGCTCCACTCGCCGCAGGCGTACACGGTGTCGATCCTGTAGACGTCCGGTGCACCGTCGATCCCATAGCTGGGACCCGACTTCCTGTCGACCTCGGTGCACACGTCCGGGTCCAGCGACGAGGAGCTCGTCAGGAGCATGGCGGCGTTGGCGGCATCCGGCCGGGTCGATTCCGTGATGCGGATGCTGCGCGCATCGTCCGGAACCCACGCGGCGTGCGCCGGGGAGGACTCAGGTGTTGCGGCGAGATCCTCGTAGCTCGACGACCTCTGGTGATAGGCGAGCTCGTCGATGACGGCACAGCCCGACAGGGCGAAGGCGGCGGCGCCCGCAAGGGCGAGGGCGGAGATGCGAGTGGAGATGGAAAGGCGCTTCGGCATGACTTCAGCCTCGCCACCGCGCGGACGGCGCGAATCGGCCGCGCGATGTATCCCGCTGCACCCGGCGGATGATCCTGCCCGCGCGCTCAACCGGGAAACGAGTACCGGCGCCAGTCCTCGGGCACGCGCCCCTCAGGTCCGGGTGAAGGCTGCGACTCGGGTCGGCTCAGCGGCGGGACGAGCTCGGGCGCGTCTTCGACATACGCCTCATCCGCGTAGTCCCAGAACCACGACTCACCCGGCTCGAAGCTGCGCACGACGCGGTGCCCGGTGCTGTGGAAGTGCGCCGTCGCGTGCTTGCCTGGCGATTGGTCGCAGCATCCGACATGTCCGCACACCGCGCAGCGTCGAAGGTGGAACCACCAGCCGCCGACGAGCTCGCACTCCGCGCACCCCGTGCCCGACGGCGGAACCGACGGATCGATCTCGCTGATGCTCATGGTTGTCCTGGGTCGTGTCGGTGCATGGCGTCGACGCCGTAGCGTTCCGCCAGCCTATGAGAGCGAGCCGGATGCCGCGACCGCCGTCACCCGATCGGCTCCGCCGTCTCACGCGCTGCGCGCGCCGACGACCGCACCGCGCCGACGCTCGCCGCGATCACGAGGGCGATGCCCGCGATCTCGAGCCATGTGAGGTTCTGGCCGAGCAGGAGGAAGCCCGCGAGCGAAGCGGTCGCGGGCGCAAGGCTCATGAGGATCGCGAAGGCGGCCGCCGGAAGCCGCCGCAGCGCGATGAGCTCGAACGCGTACGGGATCGTGGAAGACAGAAGCGCGACGCACGCGCCGAGCCCCAGCAGCTCGGGCCGCAGCAGGGCGGAGCCCGCCGAGGCGATCCCGAACGGAAGGGAGATGATCGCACCCACGGTCATCGCGAGGGCGAGGCCGTCGAGCTTCGGGAATTCCCGCCCCACGCGGGCCGACGCGAGGATGTAGAACGCCCAGCTCGCGGCAGCGCCGGCCGCGAAGACGACGCCCACGGGATCGAGACGATCCCAGCCGCCTCCGCCGAGCGCGACGACTCCCGCGAGCGCGAGCGCCGCCCACAGCCACGCCGAGGCGCGGCGGCTTGCGACGATCGACAGCACGAGTGGCCCGAGCACCTCGATCGTGACGGTGACGCCCAGCGCGAGTCGTTCGAGCGCGAGGTAGAAGAGGGCGTTCATCGCGGCGAGCACGAGACCGAAGAGGGCGACCGACGTCCAGCCGCGCCGCGAATGACCGCGCAGCGACGGCCGCGCGATCAGCATGAGCACGAGCGCCGAGAACACGAGCCGGAGCATGACCATGCCGATCGGCCCGACGTCGTCGAAGAGCAGCACCGCGAGCGATGCGCCGACCTCTTGGCACGCGAGCCCCGCGATGACCAGGAGGATCGCCGGGGACGCCCCGGGGCGGCTCACTGCTGGGGCTCAGCCGAAGGGAGCGGGCAGACCGCGAGCTTCGCGACGGTGTCGTGCTGCTGCTGAGCTGTCCAGGGCAGACCCGCTTCGGGCAGCGACTCACCAGACGCCGGCGCAGCCTTTGACGCGATCGCGGCGAGCTCCCACGCCAGATAGGCGGCGATGTTGCCGCCGGTCACGGAGTTGTTGAGGACCACCGCGACGGTGAGTCCGCTGTTCGAATCCGACCACGCCGACACCGCGTATCCGGGCACAGAGCCGAACTGGCCGACGAGCGGCCCGGCGAGCACAGCGCCGCCGTCGGCCGTGTACCACGTCGGGGCGCCGTTGTAGACGGGCTTCGGGTCGTCGAAGCGGTCGAGTCCCTCGGGATCGAGGGCGCCTGTCGCGAGCGCCTGCACGTAGCGGCCGAGGTCGTCGATGTCGGAGACGACTCCTGCGTCTGCGTAGCCGACGCTCGGCGAGAGCTCGGTGATGTCGAGTGGCTCGGTGCAGTTGAGCTCGCCGCCCTCGCCGGGCAGCGAGTGGTGGCCGCGCAGCACGGGCGCGTCCTCCGCGACGGCGGTGTTCGACGCCGCCGGCAGCATCGTCGCCTCGAGCCCGAGCGGGTCCGTGACGTGCTCTTCGATGAGGTTCGACAGCGAGTTGTCGGTGGCGCGCTCGAGGGCGAGCCCCAGCAGCACGTAGCCCGCATCCGAGCTGACGTACGCAGTGCCCGGCTGGACCTCCTGCGACTGGCCGACCCCGTAGCTCGCGAGCTCGCGCGGATCCCAACGACGTGTCGGATTGGTCAGCCACAACGGGGTCAAGGTGCCACCGTACGAGCCGATTCCCGACGTGCCGTCGCACAGCTGGCGGAGCGTGACATCGGACAGATCGGGGAACCCGGGCACATAGTCCGACACGCTGTCGTCGAGCGACACGGTGCCGGCCGCCGCGACGTCGTACAGCACGTCGCACACCATCGGCCGCGTGATGCGAGCGGCCCGGAAGCGCATCTCGGCCGTGACCTCGGCGCTGTCGGTCGGCGATTGCGTGCCGAGACCTGTGACCCAGCTGCCGCTCCACGGCGCCCAGACGCCGACGACGGCTCCGGACGCGCCGGCCGCCGCCATCGCGTGCTCGACCGCGGCCTGCAGTTGCTGCACCGTCTCATCGGGAAGCGCACGATCGACCTGGGGCGGCAGCTCGACGGTGACATGCTCGGGGATCGCACACCCGGCGAGGCCGATCGCGAGCGCGACAGCGGCCGCGACGGCGGCGACGGCACGGTGCCGTCGGTGACCTCGGCGCATTCTCACCCCCCGATGATCGTCACTCATTCAAACACAGCCCGCGCCGCCTGGCCGAAGCCGATCCGTAGGCTTGACACATGACGCACCGATTCGACGACGCGGCGCTCGCCGGAGTGCTCGGCCACATGAACGGCGACCACGCCGACGACAACGCTCTGATCGCCCGGGCGTTCGCCGACGGGCGGAACGTCGTGTCGGCGGAGATGACCGGTTTCGACGGCGCGGGCGGCGACTGGAGGGCGACACTCGCCGACGGAACGACTCTCGACGTGCGCGTCCCGTGGCCGGGCGGCGAGATCACCGAAAGACGCGAAGTGCGTCGAGAGATCGTGGCGCTCTACGACGAATCGTGCCGGCGCCTCGGCATCGAGCCTCGCCCGCACGACTGAGGTCCTCGCCCCACGATCGCGAAACGAGGGTAGGTAAGGCTCGCCTTACTGCCCTACAATGACGCCATGCCCGACGTCATCCCGTTCTCCGTCGCCCTGCGCGAGCGGTCCAGCGAAGCGCACTCGTCGAGTGAAGGCGCCGACTTCATGTCAGATCTCATGAAGGGCGAAGGCACGCGCGACGACTACATCGCGCTCGTCGCCCAGCACTGGTTCATCTACGACGCCCTCGAGCGCGCGGCGGAGCGGATGCGGCGCGACCCCGTGGCATCCGTCTTCATCACCGACAAGCTGACGCGCCTTCCCGCGCTCGAGGCCGACCTCGAGTTCCTCGTCGGACCGGACTGGCGTGATGAGATCGAGCCCCTGCCGACGACGCGCCGCTACGTCGAGCGCATCGAGAAGGTCGGCTCCACGTGGGCGGGCGGCTTCGTCGCCCACCACTACACGCGCTACCTCGGCGACCTTTCGGGCGGCCAGTTCATCGGCAAGCTCATGGCCCGCCGCTTCGGGTTCGAGACGAACGGGATCGGGTTCTACATCTTCCACGACATCGCCGACCCGAAGGCCTTCAAGGACGTGTACCGCGAGCAGCTCGACGCCGCACCGTGGGACGCGGCCGAGAAAGAGCGCGTGATCGAAGAGGTGCTGCTCGCCTACCGCTTCAACACCGAGCTGTTCGAAGACCTCGCGGCCGCGAAGGCCGGGCGGCGCGCCGTCGCGGTCGCCTGAACGACTCGTCGGCAGACGGGTTCACGCGCGCGTCGCCTCGCGCGCCTGGTTCATCCAGCGGACGACATCGGGGTCGACACGGATGTCGCTGGGCCGCAGCGGGCGCGTCAGATACAGCCCTTCGAGAGAAGTGAGGCGCGAAAGCGCGACGTACGTCTGCCCGGGGGCGAACGCACCCGAGCCGAGGTCGATGACCGCGCGGTCGTACGTCTTGCCCTGCGATTTGTGGATCGTGACCGCCCACGCGAGCCGCAGCGGGAACTGCGTGAACTCGGCGACGACCTCGCGCGTGAGCGACCGCGAGTTCGGGTCGTACGCGTAGCGGAACTTCTCCCACACCGCCGGCTCGACGTCGAACTCCTCGTGGTCGACCTGCACACGCACGGTGCCGCCGGCGATGCGCGTGACGGTGCCGATCGTTCCGTTGACCCACCGCGGCGGCTCGCCGAAGGCTCCGATGTCGTTGCGGAGGAACATGACCTGCGCGCCGACCTTGAGCTTGAGCTCGGGATCGGCCGGGTAGGCGTCGCCGCGGCCGAAGTCACCGTGGATCTCGGCGGTGGCCGTCTGCTCGCGGCCGACGAGCTCGTTCAGGTGGCGCCGGTTGATGTTGTTGACGATGTCGTTGCGCGTCGCGAGTGTGATGATCGGGTGCTCGCCGTCGGCCGGGTCTGGCGGCTTTCGCGCACCGGTGTCGTTCAGGATCTGTGCGATGTCGGCCGTCACGCGCCCGTGCCGCACCGCGTTGAGCATCGCCTTGAACCCGGGATCGGACTGCCGGTGGATCTCGGTCAGCTCGCGCACGTTCAGGTGCGCCCCGAACGGGCCGAGGTCGGCGAAGCCGTCGATAGCCCCTCCGGTCCCTGAGCCCACCCCTCCGGTCCCTGAGCCTGTCGAAGGGCCGGCGATCTGCGGCGGACCGCCCGTCCACACGTGCGCGTCGAAGAACCAGAACGAGCGATAGTGATCGCGCACGTACCGCAGCTCGTCGCCTCGGGGCGGCACCGGCGCGAGCTGGTACGGGTCGCCGAACATGACGACCTGCACACCGCCGAACGGTTCGGCGCGGCGACCGCGCGCCCGGCGCAGCGACCGGTCGATCGCGTCCATGAGGTCGGCGTTGACCATCGACACCTCGTCGATGACGAGCGTGTCGATCGCGTTGAGGATGCGGCGCGTCGCATCCGTCTGCGGCTCCTCGCTCTGTCCGATGATGCCCAGCGGCAGCTTGAACAGGGAGTGGATCGTCTGCCCCTCGACGTTGAGCGCCGCCACGCCCGTGGGCGCGCACACCGCGATCTGCTTGGACGTGTTCCAAGCGAGGTGCTGCAGGAGGGTCGACTTGCCCGTGCCCGCGCGACCGGTGACGAACACGTGCTCGCGTGTGTCTTCGATCAGGCGGAACAGCGCCTCCTGCTCGGCGGAGAGGGGCGGCGTGGTCACCGATTCATGGTAGTCAGAGCGGATGCCGCGGGGCGCCGTGCACGCCGGTCATGTCGTCCGGTGTCCGCCTCTGCCCGGTGTGGAGGAGCCCTTTCCTAGACTGGGACCGTGGACCAGGGGGCGGCCGGCACCGCACCCGGGCGCGCTCAGACGCCCCCGGGCGACCGGGCGACCCCGCCGGGCCCGCCTCTCACCCCTACAGCGCCGCCCGGCGGCGCTCCTACGACCGTGATGACGGATGCCGCGCCCGCAGGTTCGGGCGAGGTATCCGTCTCTCGTTCTCGGCGTTCCCGCCTGCGCACCGACCTGATCCTCCTCGCCGTCATCGGCGTGCTCCTGATCGCGGCGATCGCCGCCGGCGCCGCGGCGATGTACCGCATCTTCTACAGTCCTTCCGCGTTCGTCGAGCGCTACGTCGGCATGCTCGCGGACGGCCGCGCGACCGAGGCGCTCGCCGTGCCGGGCGTCGCGGTGGACTCGGCCGAGCTCGACGCCGCCGGCCTCTCGCCCGATGCATCCGACGCGCTGCTGCGCCGAGCCGCACTGGGCGAGCTCACCGACGTGCGGGTCGTGTCGGAGCAGGCGCGCGACGGCGTCTTCGACGTGACGGTCACCTACCTGGCGGGCGGATACGAGGGCACGACGACGTTCGAGGTCGAGCGCGAGGGCACGGTCGGACTCGCCCCGACATGGCGGTTCGCCGAGAGCCCGCTCGCGCTCATCGAACTCGAGGTGAGCGGGTCGATGGTGTTCGAGGTGAACGGGTTCTCGATCGACAAGCGGCAGGTGTCGCCTGACGGCGTCGACGCCGACCCGCGGGCGCCGGTGCCGCTGCTGGTGTTCTCGCCCGGGATCTACTCCGTCTCGGTCGACACCGCGATCTCATCGACACCGGGGGTCGCCGTCCTCTCCGACAGTCCACTCACGCGCATCCCGGTGTCGATCATCGCGCAGCCGACGGACCAGTTCCTCGAGGTCGTGCAGCAGCGCATGGAGGAGTTCCTCACGCAGTGCGCGACCCAGCAGGTGCTGCAGCCGACCGCGTGCCCGTTCGGCTACCCCGTCGAGGATCGCATCACGTCGCTGCCGGTGTGGTCGATCGTGGATCAGCCCGCCGTGACCGTGGAGTCCGACGGGGCCGGCTGGCGCATCCTGCCCGCTGAGGCGGTCGCGCACATCGAGGTCGACATCCAGTCGCTCTTCGACGGCTCGATCACCCACGTGAGCGAGGATGTGCCGTTCATCGTGACGGGCCGGATCACTGTGCTCCCCGACGGGACGGCGTCGATCGTCGTGACGGGGCCCGATACGCAGTAAGAGCGGATGCGGCATCCGTCGCTCCTGCGCGCACTTTGTGGCGACTCGCCGAAAGGGCCTGCCGCAACGTGCACTTTCTGGCGACTCGCCGAAGTGCGATGCGTCGGCGCTTTTTGGCGAGTCGCCAGAGAATGCTCGCCCGCCCTGCACTTCGTGGCGACTCGCCAAAGAGTGCGACTTTCGAGAGACGGATGCCGCGGCCCGTCGAGAGACGGATGCCGCGGCCCGTTGCCGACGCGTGTCAGCGCCCCGCGCGGGCCTCGCGCTCGTCGCGCGCGGCGAGCTGCGCGAGGTGCGCGTTGTAGGCCTCGAGCTCGGCGTCGCCCGTGCGGTCGGCGTGGCGGTCGCGGCGCTTCTGGGCGCGGTCGTCGCTGCGACTCCACTGGATCGCGACGGTGATCGCGAGGATGAGCGTCGGGATCTCGCCGATCGACCACGCGACACCGCCGCCGATGTACTGATCCTCGAGCGGCGTCGGACCCCACGTGCGACCCATGGCGCCGAACCACTCCGAGACCATGAGCCCCGACTGCATCATGATCGCGATGCCGAAGAACGCGTGCATGGCCATGACGGCGATGAGCAGCACGAGCCGGAACGGGTACGGCAGGCGGTACGGCACCGGATCGATGCCGATGAGCGACAGCACGAAGAGGTAGCCCGAGATGAGGAAGTGCGCGACCATCCACTCGTGCCCGATGTGGTCGTACAGCGACCAGCGGAACAGGTCGGTGAAGTAGAACGCCCACAGAGATCCGATGAAGATCGCCGCCGCGACGAACGGGTTCGTCACGACGCGGGCGAACGGCGTGTGCACCGCCCACAGGATCCACTCGCGACCGCCGCGCGTGCCGTCGTCGCGCTTGCGGATCGCGCGCGCCGCGAGGGTCACCGGCGCGCCCGCGACGAGCAGCAGCGGGATCGCCATCGTCAGCAGCATGTGCCCGATCATGTGCACGCTGAACAGGTAGTCCTGGTAGGCGTTGACGGCGCCGCACGTGACCCACGCCAGCAGGATCATGCCGGCGACCCACATGATCGCGCGGTAGACCGGCCATGCGTCGCCGCGCCGACGCAGCCGCCACACGCCGGCGAGGTAGAAGAAGATGCCGAAGCCCGCGACGGTCGCCCACAGCGGGTCGATCTCCCACGCGGTGATCCAGCGGATCGGGGTCAGCTCGGGCGGCAGCGGGGCGCCCGTGAGGATTTCGGCGGGCGTGCGCACCTCGGGCACATTCGCCGTCGTCGGCGGCGCCGTGCGCGAGAGCGCCACCGCGACACCGCTGGCGAGTCCCATGAACCCGAGCTCGAGGGCGACGAGCCCCCAGAAACGGGTCGACGATCCGGATGCGCCGGCCTGCTGCATCCGGTTGATCAAGCGGACCCGGTAGGCCGCCCCCAGGAAGCCGAGCGCGACGAGGGCCGCGATCTTGACGAGCAGGAGCGCGCCGTACGGCGTGGCGAGGGCGTCCCACGCGCCCACGGCGATCACCCCGCGGACGAGCCCCGACGTGGCGACGACGATGAACGCGGCGAGCGCGATGCTCGAGTATCGCAGCAGGGCGGCGGTCATGTCCTTCGCGGACAAGAGCGGGCGCACGACGACCATCAGCAGGAGTCCGCCCAGCCAGACCGCCGCGGCGATCGTGTGGAGCACGATCGACATGACCGCCGTCGTATGGTTGGCCTCCTCGCCCGAGTGTCCGAGCGTCGCCATGGGCACGAGCGACGCGACCGCGAGGATCGCGACGAGCAGCGTCGCCGTCCACGAGCGCACCGCGAACGTGAGCACGGTGAGCACGGCGCCGGCGATGACGGTCATGAGCCACGCGCGGCCGGGCTCGGTCTCGGCGAGGAAGCGTCCGAGCTGTGCGCCGAACTGCGGACCGATGTCGAGCGCGGGGTTGAACGCGTCGATGAACGTGAGGAATCCGGTGACGCCGGCCGCGACCGTGAAGACCGCCGCCGAGATCGAGGCGGTGTCGAGCGCGGTGTCGAACTCGGTCGGCTTGCCGTCGTCACGCATGACGCCCGCGCGCAGGGTGAACAGCGCGGTCACGAGGCATCCGACCATGCCCGCCGCAGCGAGGTTGACGAACAGCTTCGCGATCGGAAGACCCCAGCGCGCCACCGGCCCCGGATCGCCGATCACGAGCGGCGCGGCGCCTCCACCGTACGCGAGCCCCGCGACGACCGCGGCGAGCGCGACCACGACGAGGATCGCGGGCCCGGTGGCCCGCAGCGCGCGCGGGTTCATTGTTCCAGCCTACGTCGGCGGGCGGCGGCTCCCGGCCTCGTCGCCGGGCATGCGAGAGGGGGTGCCGCGCGAACGCGGCACCCCCTCCTCAAGCGTGCTTCGCTGGGTTACTTGACCGCAGCCTTGAGCTTCGAGCCCGCGGTGACCTTCACGCGCTTGCCGGCGGGGATCTTGATCTCCTCACCGGTCTGCGGGTTGCGGCCCGTGCGTGCGGACGTGGCGACCTGCTCGAACGCGATCCAGCCGGGGATCGAGACCTTGCTGCCCTTGGCGACCGCCTCCGAGACGGTGGAGAAGAGGGAGTCGAGCACGCTCGACACGGCGGACTGGCTCTGCCCGGTCGCGCTCGCGATGCTCGCGACGAGTTCGGTCTTGGTGATGGACTTGTCAGCCATGTGGTTGTCCTCCACGGCGGCTCGTCGCCACCGTTTCATTGCGCGGACCGAGAGACTGCTTGCCCCCCGGCTTGGTCGATCGACCGCGACCGAATATACCCACGTTCCGCGTAATCACGCGGATTTCCGGCACCCGCCACGGATTACGGAGGAGATTCCTTGGTGCGGATGTGACTGGTGTGACAGATGTGACGAACGCACAGTCGCTCAGGCGAAACGGATGCGGAAACCCGCCCATCCCTTGCGGTTTCACGTCACTCGTGCAAGCGGCGCAGGGCCGCGACGACGTCGGCGTGCCAGCGTCGCGCCGCCGGCAGCACGGCGGTGAAGATCGCGGTGTCGTGGGTGCCCCCGAGGTACCGCACCGCGCTCGCGTCGACGCCTGCGCGGCGCAGTGCGGCCGCGTATGCCTCGCCGTCGCCGCGCAGCGGGTCGTACTCCGCGGTGAGGATGACGGCAGGCGGAAGGTCCTCGTGCGATCCGGCGAGAAGTGGCGACGCATACGGGTCGCGGGCGGCGCGACTGTCGGGCAGATAGGTGCGCGCGACCGAGCGCAGCTCGCGCAGTGCGATGAGCGTCGGAATGCCGAGCGCCCGCGTCGCACGCAGGTCGAGGTGCTTGCCCGTGAGGTCTACGACCGGCACCTCGAGCACCTGAAGCCGGATCGGCCGTCGAGCGCGGTCGCGGTTCATGAGCGTCACGGCCGCGGCGAGATTCGCGCCTGCGGACGCCCCGGCGATCCCGATCCGCTCCGGATCGACGCCGAGCCGCCCGGCGTTCTCGAACAGCCACTCCAGTGCGGCGTGCCCCTGGAGAACCTGGGTCGGGTACATGTGCTCGGGTGCCAGCGCGTAGTCGACCGCCACGACGACCACGTCGGCGTCGACCGCGCGGCGACGGTTCGCGGCATCCGTCGTCGGGTAGTCGATCCCCCCGATGCGGAATGCGCCGCCGAAGAACGTGAGGACGGCGGGCAGGGGCTCGGGGCGGTCGCCCTCGCGTGGGTCGTACACGCGGACGCGCACCGCGGGCCCGTCGGGCACATCGATCGTGTGCTCCGTGATGCGGAGGTCGGGGCCGGGCGTGCCCACGGTCTCGAGTTCCTTGCGGTCCCACGCGAGCGCCGCGCGGCGGTGCTTCGCGCGGGCACGGGCGCGGGGCCCGAGGGCGGCGGATGCGGCATCCGTCTTCTTCGCCTTCTTCGGCGACGCGGCTGCGGCGGACGCCGGCGCGATCGGCTCACGGGCGAAGGGCCACATCGCCTTCAGGCGGGCGCGCAGGTCGGCGAGCGCGCGTCCCATGAGGTAGCGACGGTGCACGCGAAGTCGCTCGGCGAAGAACGGGTCCAGCGGCATGCTCCTCATCTTCTCGTCCCGCGTGGCCGTGCGCACCGACCTTGACACCGTCTCACGGGCGGCGAGTGCACGACCTCGCGTCGAGTGCACGACTTCGCGACGTCGGGAGGTCGTGCATTCGGCGGGACGTCGTGCACTCGGCGAAGGAAGGGAGGGGGTTCCCCGGGCATGCGAAAGGCCCGGAGCTCCGAGGAGCTCCGGGCCTTCGACGCTGATGCGGCGCTTACCAGCTCGACTTGGTCACGCCGGGCAGCTCGCCACGGTGTGCCATGTCGCGGAAGCGGACACGCGAGATGCCGAACTTCGACAGGTGGCCGCGCGGGCGACCGTCGATGACGTCGCGGTTGCGCAGGCGCACGGGCGAAGCGTCGCGGGGCAGCTTCTGCAGGCCCACGCGAGCGGCCTCGCGCTGCTCGTCGGTCGAGTTCGGGTCGACGAGCTGCTTCTTCAGCTCGGCGCGCTTCGCGGCGTAGCGCTCCACGACCTCCTGGCGCTGCTGGTTGCGCGCGATCTTGCTCTTCTTGGCCATGCTCAGCGCTCCTCTCGGAAGTCGACGTGCTTGCGCACGATGGGGTCGTACTTCTTGAGCACGATGCGGTCGGGGTTGTTGCGGCGGTTCTTGCGCGTCACGTAGGTGTAGCCCGTGCCGGCGGTCGAACGCAGCTTGATGATCGGACGAACGTCCTGAGCCTTCTTCGCCATCAGAGCTTCA
>NZ_DATMFG010000047.1:0-7442 GCF_035556355.1 Microbacterium sp. | reverse complement strand
CCCGGCTTGAACTCGAACTCCCGGTCGACCGGATTGAACACGCTCACGCCGGTGACGTCGCCGGGGAGCAGATCGGGCGTGAACTGGATGCGCCGCACCGTGGCATCCACGGTGGCCGCCAGCGCCCGCGCGAGCATCGTCTTTCCCACGCCGGGGACGTCCTCGATGAGGAGGTGGCCTTCCGCGAGCAGGCACACGAGCGCGCTGCGCACGGCCTCCGGCTTGCCGTCGATCACCTTCCCGACGGAATCCAGGATGCCGGTCGTGGCGCGTTCGAAGTCGTCGGCCGTCATCTCGGCGGCGTCGATGTGACCTGGTTCTGTCGCGGTCTCTGGCAAGAGCGTCCCCCTCGGGTCGGACGTCGGGTCGGGCGCCGTCGCCCGCTTCCCCCACTGATCTTAACAATGCGCGCAGGAGGGGGCTCCTGGGAAGTCCCTGATCACCGCGGGGCCGCCCGCAGGTCGATCGTCGTGCGGCGACCGGCTAGACTGGCGGCAGCTCTCCGCGAGGCGGCATCCAGGCCAACTCCCCCAGGACGGAAACGTAGCAAGGGTAACCAGGCTCTGCCGGGTTCGCGGAGAGTCTTACTTTTCCCCGCCGCGCCAATAGGCTCTCGGTGTGGCGCAGAGCATCTACATCACGTCCGCCGAAGGCCACTCCGGAAAGTCCACCGTCGCACTCGGCGTGCTCGACGCGCTGAGCCGCGCGACGCCCAAGGTCGGCGTGTTCCGCTCCATCGCCCGCTCGACGGTCGAGCGCGACTACGTCCTCGAGATGCTCCTCGCGCACGACGGCGTCGACCTCGACTACGACGACTGCATCGGCGCGACCTACGACGAGGTGAGGGCCGATCCGGATGCCGCGCTCGCCACGATCGTCGAGCGGTACAAGTCCGTCGAGGCGCGGTGCGATGCGGTCGTGATCGTGGGTTCGGACTACACGGATGTCGGCAGCCCGGCCGAGCTCGGCTACAACGCGCGCATCGCGGCGAACCTCGGGGTCCCCGTGCTCCTCGTGCTCGGGGGCCGCACGGTCGACGCGAAGCCCGAGCAGCTCGGCTCGTCGCAGCCGCGGACTCCGGCCGAGATGGGGCAGCTCGCGCACCTCGCGATCGCGGAGCTCGCGCACGGACGCGCCGAGCTCTTCGCGATCGTCGCGAACCGCGCCGATCCGGAGCACAAGACCGAGACGATCGCGGCGATCAGACAGGCGATCGCGGCGGCGCATCCTCGGCACGCCGACGGCACCGTGCCGGTGTGGGCGATCCCCGAGGATCCGTACCTGGTCGCACCGTCGATGCGCGGCATCATGCGGTCGCTCGGCGGGGAGCTCGTCTCCGGCGACCCGGAGCTGCTGACGCGCCCGGCGCTCAGCGTCGTCGTCGCCGGCATGTCGATGGTGAACGTGCTGCCGCGGCTGCTGGAGGGCGCGGTCGTCGTGATCGCCGCCGACCGGTCGGAGGTGCTGCTGGCGACCCTGCTCGCGAACTCGTCGGGGACGTTCCCGTCGCTCGCGGGGATCGTGCTCAACGGGCCGTTCGAGATCCCCGACCCCGTGCGGCGGCTCATCGACGGCCTCGGCTCGAAACTGCCGATCGTCACGAGCCCGTACGGCACGTACGAGACCGCGGTGCGGATCATGGGCACGCGCGGGCGGCTCGCCGCGGACTCGCAGCGACGCTACGACACCGCGCTCGCCCTCTTCGAGACGAACGTCGACACCGAGGAGCTCACGCGGGCGCTCGGCGTCGCGAACGCGACCGTCGTGACGCCCCTCATGTTCGAGTTCCAGCTCATCGAGCGCGCGCGTTCCCAGCGCAAGCGCATCGTGCTGCCGGAGGGGAACGACGACCGCATCCTGCGCGCCGCGGGCACCGTCCTCAAGCGCGGCATCGCCGACCTCGTGATCCTCGGCGAGCCGGGCGACGTGAGGGCACGTGCGACCGAGCTCGGCGTCGACCTCGGCGAGGCCCGGCTGCTGAGCCCGTTCGACCCCGAGCACGTGCATCGTTTCGCGGAGGAGTACGCGCGCGTGCGCGCCCACAAGGGCGTCACGTACGAGAAGGCGGCCGACACGGTCACCGACGTGTCGTACTTCGGCACGATGATGGTGCACCTCGGGCTCGCCGACGGCATGGTGTCGGGCGCGGCCCACACGACCGCCCACACGATCCGGCCCGCATTCGAGGTCATCAAGACAAAGCCCGGTGTGTCGGTCGTCTCGAGCGTCTTCTTCATGGCGCTCGCCGACCGCGTGCTCGTGTACGGCGACTGCGCCGTGGTGCCGGACCCGACGAGCCAGCAGCTCGCCGACATCGCGATCTCGTCCGCCGCGACCGCGCGTCAGTTCGGCATCGAGCCGCGCATCGCCATGCTGTCGTACTCGACGGGGGAGTCGGGCTCGGGCGCCGACGTCGAGAAGGTGCGCGAGGCGACCGCGTTGGTCCGTCAGCGCGCGCCCGAGCTGCTCGTCGAGGGGCCGATCCAGTACGACGCCGCCGCCGACGCGGCGGTCGCCGCGACGAAGATGCCCGACTCGCAGGTCGCCGGCCGCGCGACGGTGTTCATCTTCCCCGACCTGAACACGGGCAACAACACGTACAAGGCGGTGCAGCGCTCCGCGGGCGCCGTCGCGATCGGGCCCGTGCTGCAGGGGCTCAACAAGCCGATCAACGACCTGTCGCGCGGCGCACTCGTGCAGGACATCGTCAACACGATCGCGATCACGGCGATCCAGGCGCAGGGGGAGTCCTCGTGAGTGTCGTCCTGGTCGTCAACAGCGGCTCCTCGTCGTTCAAGTACCAGCTCATCGACATGGACACCGAGCAGGTGCTCGCGACCGGCCTCGTCGAGCGTATCGGGCAGGCCGACGGCACGTCTCGTCACACCGTCACCAACCCGAACCGCGAGGGTCCCGCCACCGCGATGCTCGACGCGACGTTCACGCGGCAGCTGCCGATCCCCGACCACACCGCGGGATTCCGGGTCATGCTCGACGCGTTCACCGAGCACGGGCCGCTGCTGGAGGAGCATCCGCCCATCGCCGTCGGCCACCGCGTCGTGCACGGCGGAGCGCGCTTCTTCGAGCCGACCCTCATCACCCCGCTCGTCGAGATCAACATCGAGGACCTCTCCGAGCTCGCACCGCTCCACAACCCGCCCAATCTCGAGGGCATCAAGGCCGCGCGGATCACGTTCCCCGACGTGCCCCACGTCGCCGTCTTCGACACCGCGTTCCACCAGACGCTCCCGCCCGCGGCCTACACGTACGCGATCGACGCCGACCTCGCCGCATCCCACCGCGTGCGCCGCTACGGCTTCCACGGCACGAGCCACAAGTTCGTGAGCGAGTCCGCGGCGGACTTCCTCGGCAAGCCCCTCGCCGACCTCAAGCAGATCGTGTTCCACCTCGGCAACGGCGCATCCGTCACCGCGATCGACGGCGGCCGCTCGGTCGACACGTCGATGGGCATGACCCCGCTGGAGGGTCTCGTGATGGGCACGCGCTCGGGAGACATCGACCCCGCCGTCCTCTTCCACCTCGCCCGGCGTGCGCACCTGTCGGTGGATCAGCTCGACGACCTGCTCAACAAGCGCAGCGGCCTCCTGGGACTCGCGGGCGTCAGCGACATGCGCGACATCGAGGCGGGAGTCGACAGGGCGGACGCCGCGGCCACGCTCGCCTTCGACGTCTACATCCACCGCCTGCGCGCCTACGCGGGGGCGTACATGGCCGCCCTCGGCGGCGTCGACGTGATCTGCTTCACGGCGGGTGTCGGCGAGAATTCCGCGCGTGTGCGCGCCGCGGCGCTCGCGAACTTCGGGTTCGCGGGGATCGAGATCGACCAGGCACGCAACGAAGCGCGGCGGGGTGGCATCCGCGTCATCTCGACGGATGCCTCGCGCACGACCGTCCTCGTCGTGCCGACGAACGAGGAGCTCGAGATCGCGCGCCAGACACTCGCGGTCGCGCAGTCCTGATCTCAGGGTGTGCGCCCAGGTTCGGCGCGACTACGCTTGCATGGATCCCGCCACCACCCTGCCCGGAGGCCCGCTTTCGCCGTGACGTCTCTTCCCGACCTCACCACGTACGACGCCGTGCTGTTCGACCTCGACGGCGTCCTGACCCCGACCGCGGAAGTGCACATGCACGCGTGGCGTGCGATGTTCGAAGAGCTCTTCGCTCAGTGGGGCATCGAGCCGCCGTACACCGACGACGACTACTTCGCGTACCTCGACGGCAAGAAGCGCTACGACGGCGTCGCGAGCCTGCTCCACAGCCGCGACATCGAGGTGCCGTGGGGTGACCCCTCCGACCCGCCGAGCGCCGACACCGTGTGCGGCATCGGCAACCGCAAGAACGAGGTGTTCGAGCGCGTCCTCCGTCAGGAGGGCATCGCACCGTACCCGGGCTCGCTCGCGCTCCTCGACCGGCTGCGCGACGCCGGAGTCCCCGTCGCGGTCGTGTCGAGCTCGAAGAACGCCGCCGAGGTGCTCGACGTCGCCGGCATCCGCGACCGCTTCGCCGTCGTCATGGACGGCGTGATCGCCGAGCGCGACCAGCTCGCCTCCAAGCCCGCTCCCGACGTCTTCATCGAGGCCGCCCGCATGCTCGGCGCCGAGCCGGCGCGCAGTGCCGCCGTCGAGGACGCGCTCAGCGGCGTGAAGTCGGCCGCGCAGGGCGGCTTCGGACTCGTGGTCGGTGTCGACCGCGGCGTCGGAGCCGACGTGCTGCGCGAAGCCGGTGCCCACATCGTCGTCGATGACCTGGAGGAGTTCATCGCATGATCGACCGCGACCGCTTCCCCGTGGACCCGTGGCGGCTCGTCGAGCGCTCGATCGATCTGGAAGACGTCGGCGTGACCGAGACGCTGTTCGCCGTGGCGAACGGCTACCTCGGGCTGCGCGGCAACTTCCCCGAGGGGCGCCACGAGTACGAGCACGGCACCTACATCAACGGGTTCCACGAGACCTTCCAGATCCGTCACGCCGAGAACGCGTACGGATTCGCCGAGATCGGGCAGACGATCATCAACGCGCCGGATGCGAAGGTCATGCGCGTGTACGTCGACGATGAGCCGCTGTCGCTCGACGTCGCCGACGTGCGCGAGTACGAGCGGGTGCTCGACCTGCGCGAGGGCGTGCTGCGCCGGCACATCCGGTGGATGACGCCGTCGGGCAAGGATGTGGTCGTCGACGACGAGCGGTTCGTGTCGTTCGAGGAGAAGCACCTGGCGGTGTTGCGCCTTTCGATCACGGTCCTCAACTCCGACGCGCCCGTCACGATCAGCTGTCAGGTCATCAACCGGCAGGACGGCGAGAACGTCTACGGCGGAACCCCGATCGTGCCGAAGAAGGCCGGATTCGATCCGCGCAAGGCCGAGCGCATCGAGGAGCGTGTGCTCCAGCCGCAGGAGTACTGGCAGGACGAGAACCGCTCCGCGTTCGGCTACCGGGTGACCCAGTCCGGCATGGCGTTGGGCGTCGCCGCCGACCACGTCGTCGAGACCGAGAACGAGGTCGAGGCGCGCCGGCTCATCGAGCCCGACATCGCGAAGAACGTGTTCCGCGTGCGCGCGCGTGCGGGCGTCCCGACGGCGGTGACGAAGTTCGTGGCGTACCACACGTCGCGCGGCGTGCCCCCGCGCGAGCTCGTCGACCGCTGCCGTCGCACGCTCGACCGCGCGATGTCGACGGGGTGTGACACGCTGCTCGCCCACCAGGCGGAGTGGCTCGCCGCGTTCTGGGACCGCTCCGACGTGCGCATCGCCGGTCACGACGACCTGCAGCAGGCGACGCGCTGGTGCCTGTTCCAGCTCGCGCAGGCGTCGGCGCGTGCGGACGGACTGGGCGTACCCGCGAAGGGCATGACGGGGTCCGGGTACAGCGGCCACTACTTCTGGGACACCGAGATCTACGTCCTGCCGTTCCTCACGTACACGACGCCGCAGTGGGCGCGCAACGCGCTGCGGATGCGGTACCTCATGCTCCCCGCCGCGCGACGCCGCGCATTCCAGCTGAACGAGGCGGGCGCGCTCTTCCCGTGGCGGACGATCAGCGGTGAGGAGGCGTCCGCGTATTACGCCGCCGGCACGGCGCAGTTCCACATCAACGCCGACATCGTCTACGCGCTCGCGAAGTACGTGCGGGCGACGGGAGATGTGGACTTCCTGCACCGCGAGGGCATCGACATCGCGGTGGAGACGGCGCGCCTGTGGACCACGCTCGGGTTCTGGCGCACGAGCGACGACGGTGAGCGCACGTTCCACATCCACGGTGTGACCGGTCCCGACGAGTACACGACGGTCGTGAACGACAACCTCTTCACGAACGTCATGGCGCGGTTCAACCTCCGCTTCGCGGCGCGCGTCGTGCGTGAGCTCGCCGCCGCCGACGGCGAGGCGTTCCGAACGATGGTGACGCGCCTGAACCTGGAGGCGGGCGAGGCGGATGCGTGGGAGCGCGCCGCCGAGGCGATGTACATCCCGTTCAGCCCGGCGCTGGGCATCCACCCGCAGGACCATGTGTTCCTCGAGCGGGAGATCTGGGACCTCGAGAACACGCCGGCCGACAAGCGCCCGCTGCTGCTGCACTACCACCCGCTGGTGATCTACCGGTACCAGGTGCTCAAGCAGGCCGACGTCGTGCTCGCGCTGTTCCTGCAGGGCAACCACTTCTCGGCCGAGGACAAGCTCGCCGACTTCGAGTACTACGACCCGCTGACCACGGGCGACTCGACCCTGTCGGCCGTCGTGCAGTCGATCCTGGCGGCCGAGGTCGGCTACCAGGACCTCGCGCTCGAGTACTTCCGGCAGTCGCTGTTCGTCGACCTCGCCGACCTGCACCACAACGCCGCCGACGGCGTGCACGTCGCATCCGCCGGCGGCGTGTGGACCGCCCTCGTGTGCGGCTTCGGCGGCATGCGCGACCACTTCGGCGAGCTCACGTTCGACCCCCGCCTCCCCGCGGCGTGGCCCGAGCTCTCGTACGCGCTGGAGTGGCAGGGCACGCGCCTCGACATCACGCTGCGCCGTGACTCGCTCACGGTGCGCGCGTCGGAGGACGGCGCGCACGTCGGGTTCAGCGTGCGGGGCACGCCGTACATGATCGGACCGGGCGAAGAGGTCGTCGTGCCGCTCGCCGACCAGGGCCCGATCATCCCGGGGCGCCCCACGCAGCGCCAGTTCGCCGACATCCGCCGTGAGGACGGGACGCTCCTTTCGGCGTCGGTGCCGACGGTGACCTCGACGATCCCGGTGATCGTGCCGGACCCCGACGGGCACGTGCCGATCGACGTCTAGCTGTACTGCCCAGGGAGGTTGTTTGATCTGGCTTCCCTGATGTGACGAGAACCTCCCGGCAGAGTGGAGCTGCTACCGCATCCGCTCTGAACCAGGAGGTTCTCGTGTCTCACGCTAACGCGGCGCTCACCCCGCGCCAAAG
>NZ_DATMFG010000046.1:0-29128 GCF_035556355.1 Microbacterium sp. | reverse complement strand
CTGCCCTCGGGAGTGAATGGCGCGTTAGCGTGAGTCACGAAGACCTCCGTGGAAACGATCTGAGTGTGGTTACCCACATCGTTCCCGGAGGTCTTCGCTCACATCACGTGATCACAACGTGTCGGGGAAGAACAGCTAGCGGACCGCCGCGCCCGGCGCAAGGGCGTTGTCGCGTGCGGCGCACTCCGGTTCGGTTGATGCGGAGCGCCGGTTGCCCGCGGCGCCAACGGAAGGAGTGAGCCGTGGACACGACCACCCTCATCTGGATCATCGTCGCGATCGTCGTGGTCATCATCGTCGTCGCCGTCGTCATCGCGGTGACGGCGCGCGGACGCCGTGAGGCCCGTGAGCGGGCCCAGCACGAGAAAGCGAAGAAGCTGCGCGCGGAGGCCCGCGAGAAGGAGCTCGCAGCCCGTGAGCGCGAAGCCGAAGTGACCCGCACACGGGCCGACGCGGCCG
This sequence comes from Microbacterium sp., assembly GCF_035556355.1. Taxonomy (GTDB): domain Bacteria; phylum Actinomycetota; class Actinomycetes; order Actinomycetales; family Microbacteriaceae; genus Microbacterium. The sequence goes on along the minus strand of NZ_DATMFG010000046.1, from coordinate 28,669 downwards.
CTGCCGCCGCGGCGGCCCAGCAGGCGCAGGCGCGTGCGGCCGAGGCATCCGTCGAGGCGGAACGCCGCATGGGGTCGATCGACGCCCTGCAGGCGGATGCCGCGAAGGCCCGCGCCGAGCACGAGGAGACGCTGCGCAAGGCCGACGACGTCGACCCGTACGCGGGCGACGACGGACGCCGGAACGCGGATGCCGCGACCCGGACGGATGCGGACGACGCGCGCCGAGCGGATGCCGACACGACGCGCCGCACCGACGCGGGAGCGGCGCCGACGGCAGGCGGCTACGCGGCGCCGGCGACCACGACGCCCGCGGCTTCGACGGGCGAGACGTATCCCGGCGAGACGTACTCGGGCGAGTCGTACGCGAGCGAGCGACGCACCGACGTCGACGGCGACCCGGCGGTGCAGACCGACGCCGACGGGCCCGCGACGACGGACGAGGACCTCCGCCGCTCGCGCAACGATCGCGCGTGAGGACTGCGGGCCCCCTCGCGCACTCGGGGGTCCGCGCCGGCGACGCCCACCGGCGGGAATCGACCCCCGGTGGGCGTCGTAGGCTTGACGCATGGTGACCAACCCCGTCCAGGGGGACACCGACCTCGCGGCGCCGGGCGACGATCTCGCCTCGCGGGCCGTGGGACTGGCGCAGCGGTGGATCGCCGAAAGCGCCCAGGTCGACGTGGACCCCTCAGCCGAGCGACTCGCCGGCGTACTCAAAGACTCCAACGGACTGCCCTTCACGATCGGCTTCGTCGACGGCGTGATGCGGCCCGAGAGCCTCATGGCGGCGGCGTCGAATCTGCAGCGGGTCGCCCCGCTCGCGCCGCGCTTCTTGCCGTGGTACCTGCGGGGCGCAGTGCGCATCGGCGGCGCCGTGGCTCCCGTGCTGCCGTGGCCGACCGTCCCGATCGCGCGCCGCGTGCTGCGGCGGATGGTGGGGCACCTCGTCGTCGACGCGCGGCCGGAGAAGCTCGGCCCCGCGATCGCGAAGATCCGCGAGTCCGGCGCGAAGCTCAATCTGAACCTCCTCGGCGAGGCGGTTCTGGGCGAGCACGAGGCGCTGCGACGGCTTGAAGGCATCCACGAGCTGATCCGCCGCCCCGACGTGGACTACGTGTCGGTGAAGGTCTCGGCCATCGCGAGCCACATCTCGATGTGGGCGTTCGACGAGGTGGTCGACAAGGTCGTCGAGCGACTCATGCCCCTGTACCTCACCGCGGCGACCGACGGCACCTTCATCAACCTCGACATGGAGGAGTACCGCGACCTCGACCTCACGATCGCGGTGTTCACGCGCATCCTCGAAGATCCGCGGCTGCGCGGCCTCGAGGGCGGCATCGTGCTGCAGGCGTACCTCCCGGACGCGCTGCCGGCTCTGAAGGAGCTCACGGCGTGGGCGAAGCAGCGCGTCGCGAACGGCGGCTCGCGCATCAAGATCCGGCTCGTCAAGGGCGCGAACCTCGCGATGGAGCGGGTCGACGCCATCATGCACGGCTGGTCTCTCGCGACCTACGGCAGCAAGCTCGACTCCGACGCGAACTACATCCGGTGCCTCGACTTCGCGCTGCGCGCCGAGAACACGGCCGCCGTGCGCATCGGCGTCGCCGGCCACAACCTCTTCGACATCGCCTATGCGTGGCTGCTCGCGGGCCGGCGCGGTGTGCGCGCGGACGTCGAATTCGAGATGCTCCTCGGCATGGCGCAGGGGCAGGTCGAGGCCGTCTCGCGCGAAGTGGGCCACGTGCTCCTGTACGTCCCCGTCGTGCGTCCGGACGAGTTCGACGTCGCGATCAGCTACCTCGTGCGCCGCCTCGAGGAGAACGCGTCGAGCGAGAACTTCCTCTCCGCCGCGTTCGATCTCGCCGACGATCCGTCGATGTTCGCGCGTGAGCGCGACCGGTTCCTCGAGTCGATCCGGCGCGCGTCGGATCCCACGCTGCCGACCGGCCCGAACCGCACGCAGGATCGCACCGCCGTCGAGGAGGTCGCCCCCGCGGCCCCCGGTCTGCGCGCGCGTGTGCGCCGTCCGGCCGACGAGGCGGGCCTCACGAAGGCGGTGCTCGGCATCGCGCGGCCGGGGGAGCCCGGCGACACGGCGCCCATGGAGCCCGACCGCGGGTCGCAGATCTTCGGCGGAGAGTCCTTCGTCGAGACGGCGGTGTACTCCTCGCGCGAGACCGAGGTGCCGGCATCCGGCGCCCCCGGTTTCGGTAACGCGGCCGATACCGACCCGGCGCTCGCGGCGAACCGCTCGTGGGGTCGTGCGATCCTCGGTCGCGTCGAGTACTCGACAGCGGGCGACGCGACGATCCAGGCCGCACGCGTCGACGACGTCGACACGCTCGAGGGAGTCGTCGCCCGCGTCCGCGAAGCGGCCGCCGCGTGGGGTGCGCTGCCGGCCGCCGAGCGGTCGACCGTGCTGCAGGCCGCGGGGCGCGCGCTCGAGGCACGTCGCGCGGAGCTCATCGAGGTCGCCGCGTCCGAGACGGGCAAGGTTCTCGCCGAGGCCGACGTCGAGGTGAGTGAGGCCGTCGACTTCGCGAACTACTACGCCGCGACCGCCCGCGAACTCGACCGCGTGAGCGGCGCCGTGTTCGTGCCGTCGCGCCTCACGGTCGTGACGCCGCCGTGGAACTTCCCGGTCGCCATCCCCGCGGGCGGCGTGCTCGCCGCGCTCGCGGCGGGCTCGGGCGTCGTGTTCAAGCCCGCGCCGCAGGCGCGTCGCTGCGCGGCGGTCGTCGCCGAGGCGCTGTGGGAGGCGGGTGTGCCGCGCGACGTGCTCGCCCTGGTCGACATCGACGAGGGATCGCTCGGGCAGCGGCTCGTGTCGCACCCCGACGTCGACCGCGTCATCCTCACCGGCTCGTGGGAGACCGCCGCGCTCTTCCGCTCGTGGCGTCCCGACCTGCCGCTGCTCGCCGAGACGAGCGGCAAGAACGCGATGATCATCACACCCTCGGCCGACCTCGATCTCGCGGCATCCGACCTCGTCAAGAGCGCGTTCGGCCACGCCGGTCAGAAGTGCTCGGCTGCCTCGCTCGCCATCCTCGTCGGGCCCGTCGGCCACTCCAAGCGCTTCGCCCGTCAGCTCTACGACTCGGCGACCTCTCTTCGCGTCGGTCCTCCGACGGACCCGCTGTCGGAGGTCGGACCCGTCATCGAGCGGCCGCACGGCAAGCTCGAGTGGGCCCTCACGACGCTCGAGGAAGGCGAGAAGTGGCTCATCGAGCCGAGGCTTCTGCGGGCTCAAGGACCGGATCAGCTCCCCGAGTACGCCGGGAGGCTGTGGACGCCGGGCATCCGCACGGGCGTCCAGCCCGGTTCGCGCTTCCACATGGAGGAGTTCTTCGGGCCGGTGCTCGGCATCATGCACGCGCAGTCGCTGTCTCACGCGATCCAACTGCAGAACGCCGTCTCGTACGGGCTCACCGCGGGTCTCTACACGCAGGATCCGCACGAGCTCGCGTTCTGGCTCGAGCACGTCGAAGCGGGCAACCTCTACGTCAACCGCGGCATCACGGGCGCGATCGTGCAGCGCCAGCCGTTCGGCGGGTGGAAGCGCTCGTCGGTCGGCGCGGGCGCGAAGGCCGGGGGCCCGAACTACCTCATCGGGCTCGGAAAATGGCGCGCGTCGGCGGGTGCGAGCGTGTCGAAGACGCTCCACCTGCGCGGGCTCGACACCCGCATCGCCGAGGTGATCGAGTCGGCGCAGCCCTCGCTCGGGTTCGAGGAGTTCGAGTGGGTGCGCCGCGCCGCACTCTCGGACGCCCTCGCGTGGGACCGCGAGTTCGGCCAGGTCAAAGACGTCTCGCGGCTCGGCATCGAGCGGAACCTCTTCCGGTACCGACCGGTTCCGGGCGTCGCGGTCAGAGCGACGGCGGATGCCGCGTGGCACCACACGCTGCGCGTCGCGCTCGCGGGGGTCCGCGCCGGAACGCCGCTCACCGTGAGCGCTCCGTCGGGCTTCCCGCCCGCGGTGCGCCGCGCGCTCAGCGAGCAGGGCGTCGCGGTGTACGTCGAGACGGACGAGCAGTGGATCGAGCGGGTATCCGGTGCGTCGGGCGCGGATCAGGTCGAGGGAGCGGATGTGCTGCAACCCGGCACCCGGCCCGAGCGCCCGCCCCGCGTCCGGCTGCTCGGCTCCGCCGCATCCGTCTCGGCTCTTCACCGCGCTCTCGCAGAGGCGACCGGCGGGGATCCCGACGTCGCGGTCTACGACAACGAGGTGACCACTGCCGGACGGATCGAGCTGCTGCCGTTCCTGCGCGAGCAGTCGATCACGATCACCGCGCACCGCTTCGGCAATCCGGACCCGTGGTCGGAAGCGGTCATCTGAGCTCCACCCCGTCTCCCGGATCAGGACATCTGGCCGAGGCAGGACATTCCACGTCGGATGCTCCTGCGCTCGCCAGATGTCCTGATCTCGGCGCGTGAGGGACAGGCATCCGTGGCATGCCCCGCTGGTGCGGCAGGATGACCGTGTGCACATCGCCCGCCCGGAGACCTTCATCAGCATCGACGTCGAGACGGCGGGCCCCAACCCGACGGAGTACTCCCTGCTGTCGATCGGCGCGTGCGTGGTCGACGACCCTGACACGGCGTTCTACGTCGAGCTGAAGCCGGTGTCGGAAGCGGTCGATGCCGAGGCGATAGCCGTGAGCGGGCTGTCGATCGAGCGACTGCGCATCGAGGGCGTGGACCCGGCCGAGGCGATGCGCCGGTTCGACGAATGGATCGCGCACGCGACGCCGGCAGGCCGCACACCCGTGTTCACCGCGTTCAACGCTCCGTTCGACTGGATGTTCGTCGACACATACTTCCGCCGGTTCATCGGGCGCAACCCGTTCGGGCATTCGGCGCTCGACATCAAGGCGTACCACATGGGTCTGGTGGGCAGCTCGTGGGCCGACACGAGCATGAGCGCGCTGTCGCCGCTCTACCTCGACGGGCGTGATCTGTCGCACAATGCCCTTGGGGACGCGCGCGATCAAGCCGAGATGTTCCGGCGGATGCGGGGGACCGCGCGCCGCGGATCCGATTGACGCCGCCGTCAGAGGAGCAAGCCATGGCCGTCGTGGACCACACCGCCGAGCTGCGGAAGATCATCGAGTCCGCGAGGCGCCTCGGCGTCGAGATGGACGAGGAGGAGAGCATCCGGTGGCTCGCGGCGATCGCCGCGGAGGCGAGTGACAACGCGCTCGAAGTCGACCTCGACAGCGGCACGTACGGCTACCGCCCGACGATGCTCGACTTCAGCCCGAAAGACATCGCGCGCTTCCGCCGCATCGGCGAGATCGTCGAGGTGAAAGGCCCCGGGGCGGAGAGCGCGCTCGCGCTTTCGGGCTCGGCGGCGCAGTCGAAGATCCAGACCTACCCTGGCGACGCCGATTACTTCCAGCGCCTCAACATCAAAGCCGACACGCGCGAAGAGGCGTGCGCGACCATGGCGCGACTGCTCCGCGGACACGTGCTCTCGCATCATCAGGGGCCGACGTTCCAGTTCCTCGAGGCGAAGTTCGGCACGCACCAGGTCGACGGCACGGTCCGCGGCGCTCCCGTGCGAAAGGGGCGCCCTGTGTCGTGGACGTACGCCGAGGTCGAGGCCGGCGTGCAGATCGTCGAAGTCCCGGATGCCGAGCCCACAGAGCTGCGGTGGGAGGAGGGCGCGCTCGACCCCGGCTGGTGCAAGCTCGACTGGGTCGTCACCGACCCCGAACGCGGCGGCCTCTCGAACGCGAGCAACGTCATCGACGTCACGTGGGAGGCGCCCGACGGAAGCATCGTCGCGCTCGACGGCTACTTGGACGCGTACTTCCAGGAGATCTACCTCGACGCGGCATCCGTTCCCACCTTCGCGAAGGTGGCGCAGTTCGTCAGCGCCGATGCGCTCGACGAGTACGTCGCGGCGCTCGAGGGCGAGGTGCGCAAGTACCTCACGTACGACCTGAACTACGGCAAGGCGGCGAAGCGCATGTATAACGTGTTCCGGCTGTCGGGCCGCCACATGGACGCGGCGTTCGTGCGCGAGCTGTTCGACGAGCCCGCGACGACGCTGTACCAGGTGTGGTCGCTCATCCGCACGCTGGACAACGCGACGCAGGAGGGATCGTCGATTCCGATCGAGCAGGTGCAGGATCAGGCCGATGCCCTCGTGCTGCAGATCGTGGAGACGCTCGAGGGTGACGCGGAGTCGGAGCTCGTCGCCGCGATGCTGCGCCTGCGCCGCACCCTCGAAGGGCAGCGGAGCGGCGAAGCGCGGTCGGCCGAGGTCGCCGCAGCCCAGGCGCTGGTCGTGAACCTCGTCAACACGTTCTACCGAGAGCGCCTCATGCTCATGCCCACGATCGCGGAGTACATCGAGCGCATCCAGGCGGAGGCGGACACGGGCGACGAGCACTGACGGCGCTGGAGTCGCGCTGTGAGGCGCGGCCCGTCACTCGGTGCTGACGAACCCCGTCGACTCGCGGCGCACGATGCGGAAGTCGGGCTTGATCGTCTCGGGGGGGCGGCGTTCGCCCTTCTCGTTGATGCGCTCGATGAGCCGGTCGACCGCGATGCGGGCGATCTCGTCGCGCCCCGTGTCGACGGTCGACATCGAGGGAATCGAGTACTTGCCCTCGTCGATGTTGTCGAAGCCGATCACGGCGACATCGTCGGGCACGCGCACCCTCTCTTCGACGAGGGCGCGAAGCACGCCGAGCCCCAACGTGTCGTTGAGCGCGAACACGGCGTCGAAGTCGACGCCCTCCGCGACGAGACGATGTGTGGCGGCGGCGCCTCCCGCACGGTTCCACTGCGACATCGCCGTGGGTCGCACGAGTATCGGGTCGAGCTCGATGCCGGCCTGCTCGAGCGCGCGCAGGTAGCCCTTCAGGCGCAGGCTCGCCGAGCTGGCCTCGTCGTCTCCGTCGAGCTCGGCGCCGATGACGGCGATGCGGCGGCGGCCGATCTCGATGAGGTGCTCGACGGCGGCCTGCGCCGACGACATGTTGTGCATCGTGACGTGATCGGTCGGGCCGTCGAAGATGCGCTCGCCGAGGAGGACGAGCGGAGCGTCCGTCGCGAGCGCCTCGGCGTCGTCCTGCCCGAGGCTCACGGGGCTGAAGAGGAGACCGTCGAGGAAGCGCGGCCGGCTGGACGACACCGCGAGCAGCTCGGCGTCGCGGCTGCCGCTGGTCTGCTCGACCATGACGCCGAGGCCCCGCTTCTCGGCGGCGCGGATCACGGCGTCGGCGAGCTCGGCGAAGTAGTTCTCGCGAAGCGACGGGACGGCGAGCCCGATCACACCGGTGCGCCCGGAGCGGAGGCCGCGCGCGGAGAGGTTCGGCCGATAGTCGAGCTTCTCGATCGCCGCGTTGACGCGGTCACGGGTGCCCGGACGCACGTGCGGGTAGTGGTTGATGACGTTCGAAACCGTCTTGATCGAGACGCCGGCCACCCGTGCGACGTCGTGCATCGTCGGTCCCATCGATGCTCCCCCGTCTTACTTCCGAACCAATCTACTGCGATCCTGGCCTCCTCGCGGACGCTCGGACCCTCGGTGCCTCCCAGGATTTTCAACGTGAGAAATGCAACGTTGTAAAGTAGTGTAGCCCGCGGCAGTGCACGTCAGGGAGGACGGACCATGCTGAGCGCGACCGACTGGCCGATCGCCGCCGCGATGCTGTCTCTGGGCGATGCCCACCCGAGCACCGGGGATCCGTCGACGGCCGCGGTCGATCGCTGGCTCGAAGACCTGACCGAAGTGAGCGACGCGGGATTCACCGACGTCGACCTCACAGACTCGTGGGTCCGCTACGGAGAGCTCGAGCAGTCGGGCGTCACCGCCCTGCGAGAGTCCCTCGCGTCGGTGGGCCTTCGCGCCGCATCGCTGTCGGCGATCCGTCGCAGCGTGATCGACGAGCGGCACGGCGACGAGCACCTCGCGTACGCGCACCGCACGATCGACGTCGCCGCGGAGCTCGGCGTCTCAGTCGTGTCGGTGGGTCTTCACCGGGCGCTGACGCCGCGCCAGCGCGAGGCGCTCTGGTTCTGGACGGTCGAGGGTCACCGCGATCCGCTCCTCGACGAAGAGGCGTGGCAGCGCGCCGTGACGCGCTTCCGCGAGCTCGGGCGCCACGCCGGCGAGGTCGGCCTCCTGCTGTCGCTCGAACTGTACGAGCACACGTTCCTCGGCACGGCGGCGTCGGCCGTGCACCTCGTCGAGGAGATCGACCTCGACGTCGTCGGTCTCAACCCCGACATCGGCAATCTGATCCGTCTGCACCAGCCGGTCGAGGACTGGCGCGCGATCGCCGAGGCGACCCTGCCGTATGCGAACTTCTGGCACGTCAAGAACTACACGCGCGACGAGGACGCCGCCGCCGGGCTCTACTCGACGGTGCCGACCTCGCTCGAGCTCGGCCTCATCGACTACCGCTCCGCCGTGAAGATCGCGCTGCGCAGCGGTTTCCAGGGCGTCATCTGCGTCGAGCACTACGGCGGCGACGGGCTGTCGGTGAGCGCGACGAACCGCGATTACCTGCGCCGGCGGGTGCTTCCCCGCCGAGAGTACGCCCTCGGCCAGAGCCGAGTCCGCCAGTCGCACGCAGCAGAGGTGAGCGCATGACCCGAATCTTCGCCGACCCGGATGCCTTCGTCGCCGACGCCCTGCGCGGGTTCGCGCGAGCGCACCGCGACGAGGTCGCCCTCGTGGACGGGGGAGTCGTACGGGCGGTCCCGCTCGACCCCGGCAAGGTCGCCGTGCTCATCGGCGGCGGATCCGGCCACTATCCCGCTTTCGCCGGCTACGTCGGGCCTGGCCTCGCGGCGGGCGCGGTCTGCGGCAACATCTTCACCTCGCCGTCCACGGCCCAGGCGATGCGAGTCGCCCACGCGGCCGACGCAGGCGGAGGCATCCTCTTCACGTACGGCCGCTACGCCGGCGACATCCTCCATCTGGGCGAGGCCGAGCGGCGACTGCGTGCTGAGGGGATCGACGCGCGCACCGTGCTCATCACCGACGACGTCGCCAGCGCTCCGCCCGAGGGCCTCGACGAGCGCCGCGGCATCGCGGGCATCGTGTGCGTGTTCCACGTGGCCGGGGCCGCGGCCGAGCGGGGTGACCCGATCGACGAGGTCGAACGGCTCGCGACGCTCGCGAACAGCCGCACGCGCAGTCACGGCGTGGCGTTCGGGGGGTGCACTCTTCCCGGTGCCGACCACCCGCTGTTCGAGGTCCCCGAGGGGCAGATGTCGATCGGCCTGGGCATCCACGGCGAGCCAGGCGTGCGCGACGTGCCCCTCCAGTCGGCGCCCGACCTCGCGGTGACCCTGGCCGCGCCGCTCCTCGCCGAGCGCCCGGCCGACGCCGGGCGCGCGGCTGTGATCCTCAACGGCCTGGGCTCGGTCAAGTACGAGGAGCTGTACGTGCTCTTCGGCTACGTCGTCGACCACCTCGAGGCGCAGGGCATCGAGGTCGTCGACCCCGAGTGCGGTGAGTTCGTCACGAGCCTCGACATGGCCGGCATCTCGCTCACGATCATGTGGCTCGATGACGAGCTCGAGGAGCTGTGGAAGGCTCCGGCGTCATCGCCCGCGTTCCGCAAGGGTCATTTCGCTGCCCGGTCGTCGGGCGCGCAGCGGACGAGGGGCGAGTCGGCGACCACATCGGCGGCCCGTGCCGCCGTGGTCGAAGCCACCCCCGCGTCGCGCGCGGCCGCGACCGTCGCACGACGACTCCTCCGCGCCGCCCGCGACACGGTCGCCGCGCACGTCGAGGAGCTCGGCGAGCTCGATGCGGTCGCCGGCGACGGAGACCACGGCATCGGGATGCTGCGCGGCCTCACGGCGGCGGTGGAGGCATCCGCCGGAGCCGACGAGGCCACCGGCGTGCGAGAGCTGCTCCAGGCTGCGGGCGACGCGTGGTCGGAAGTCGCCGGAGGCACATCCGGCGCGCTGTGGGGTGCCGCGCTCGCGCAGCTCGGCGCGTCGCTCGGCTCTCCCGACGAGTTCACGGCGAGCGATGTCGCGGATGCGGTCTCGGCGGCCCGCGCGCGGATCGCCGAGCTCGGCGGCGCAGACCTCGGTGACAAGACCATGCTCGACGCGGTCGCGCCATACGCCGAGACCCTGACGGACCGCGTGCGGGCGGGCGCGGACCTGCGATCGGCCCTGACGGATGCCGCAGCCGCCGCCCGCGCCGCCGCGGAGGCGACCGCCCCGATGACGCCCCGCCGAGGCCGCGCGAGGCCGCTCGCAGAGCGGAGCATCGGACACCCCGATCCCGGAGCGACCTCGTTCGCGCTCATCGCCGACGCTGTGGCGGCAGCCGCGGCATCCGAGGACCCCGAAGAAGCGGAGTGACCATGGGATGGAAGATCGTCGTCGGCGCGGATGACGCCGGCTTCGCGTACAAGGAGGCGCTCCGCGAGCTGCTCGAGGCGGACCCGCGTGTGGACGACGTCGTGGACGTCGGCGTCGCGAGCACCGAGACCACGCCCTATCCGAACGTCGCCGTGACGGCGGCGAGCATCGTCGCGCGGGGCGAGGCCGACCGTGCGCTCCTCGTGTGCGGCACGGGGCTGGGCGTCGCCATCGCGGCGAACAAGGTGCGCGGCATCCGTGCCGTCACGGCCCACGACAGCTACTCGGTCGAGCGCTCGGTCAAGAGCAACAACGCGCAGGTCCTCACGCTCGGCGCTCGCGTCATCGGACTCGAGCTGGCCAAGAAGCTCGTGGGCGAGTGGCTCGAGCACCGCTTCGATCCGGCTTCCGCGTCGGCGGCGAAGGTCAGTCTCATCGAGCGCTACGAAGGGGGAGCGCAGTGATCCGCAGGGCGGCGGTCGTCGGCTCGGGGTACATGGGCGGCGGAATCGCGCAGGTCCTCGCACTCGCCGGCCGCGACGTCGTCCTCGCGGACGCGAGCGCCGAGCTCGCGGCGACCAATCGCGAGCGCCTCATCCGCGAGGCGCATGCCTACGCCGAGCGCGGGATCTTCCCCGCCGACGCCGAGGAGCGCATCTCCGAGCGACTGACGGCCGCCGTCTCGGTGGAGGACGCCGTCGCCGACGTCGACTTCGTCGAAGAGGCGGTACCCGAGATCCTCGAGCTCAAACACGAGACGCTGCGACGCATCAGCACCGGATGCCGCGCCGACACGCTCATCGGCAGCAACACGTCGACCATCTCGATCTCCCAGCTCGCCGAAGCCGTCGAGCGCCCCGAGCGGTTCCTCGGCGTCCACTTCAGCAACCCGGCGACGTTCGTGCCCGGCGTCGAGGTGATCCCCCATGCGGGCACCGATCCCGAGGCGGTGACCCGCGTCGTCGACCTCCTCGCCGAATGCGGCAAGGTCGGCGTGCCCATCAAAGACGTGACCGGGTTCGTGCTCAACCGCCTGCAGTACGCGCTCTTCGGCGAAGCCGCTCGCCTGGTGGAGGAGGGCGTGGCCTCACCCGAGGCGATCGACCTCATCGTGCGCACGACGTTCGGGTTCCGGCTGCCGTTCTTCGGCCCGTTCGCGATCGCCGACATCGCCGGACTGGACGTGTACGAGTTCTGCTACCGCTCGCTCAACGCCGCGTATCCGGATCGCTTCGTCGAGCCGGATGTCCTCCGCGAGAAGGTCGAGCGGGGCGCCAAGGGTGTCAAGTCGGGTCGCGGGTTCCTCGCGACCTCCGCCGAGAAGGCTCCGGAGCTCGCGGCGTACCGCGACGACGCGTATGCGGCGCTGTCCGCGCTGTTGCGCGAACTCGGTCCGGCGCCCGTCGACTACTGAGAGTTTCGGGCCCGGGCGGGAAATTTGCGACGGCCTATTGACAGCGTGAGACGCCGGTGCCAAGGTATCTACAACGTTGCTCTACAACGTTGTAGACCAGTCGGAATCGAGACGTCCACCCGGCGGCTCGGATAACTCCTCCCACGGTCACGCACCGACGAAGAAGTCCAGCAACCGAAAGGAACTCCAGTGAAGACAAGGCCTGTTTTTGCTGTGATCACCGCGCTCGCATTCGCGGGCGCGCTCGTCGCCTGCTCCGCCGGTGGCGGCGGCGGTGACGGCAACGGCGGTGGCGGAGGCGACTCCGCCTCGAACTGCGAGAACGAGATCAAGAACCCGGATGCCCCGGTCGTCACGCTCTGGGCGTGGTACCCGAACTCCGAGCTCGTGGTCGACAACTTCAACGAGGCGCACGACGACGTCCAGGTCTGCTGGACCAACGTCGGCGCCGGCGGTGAGGCATACGACAAGTTCCAGACCGCGATCTCGGCCGGCAGCGGCGCACCTGACGTCATGATGGTCGAGGCCGACCGCATCGCGACCTTCCAGGCTCAGGGTGCCCTGGTCGACCTGAAGGACCTCGGCTACGAGGACGTGAAGGACAACTTCAGCGAGGGTGCCTGGAAGGACGTCTCGGTCGGCGACGGCATCTACGGCGCTCCGATCGACGGCGGCCCGATGGGCATGATCTACCGCACCGACATCTTCGAGGAGTACGGCATCACGCCGCCCACCACGTGGGAGGAGTTCGAGGCCACGGCTCAGAAGGTGAAGGACGCGGGCGGTCCGTGGTTCGCGAGCTTCGCGGCCAACCAGCCGGCGTACGTGACGGCGCTCTTCTACGGGAACGGCGCCGAGCCGTTCGAGTACGACCCCGCGAACGAGGGCGAGATCGGGATCAACCTGAACAGCCCCGAGATCAAGGAAGTGCTCGACTACTGGGCCGGCCTCGTCGAGAAGGGCCTCGTCGGCACGGAGGACCAGTTCACCCCCGAGTACATCGCGGGCGTGATCAACGGCAACTACGCGACGTACCTCTCCGCCGCATGGGCGCCCGGCTACCTCCAGGGTGCCGGCGTCGGTGAAGGCGCAGACGCGGGCGTGTGGGCGACCGCGCCGATGCCGCAGTGGGATCCGAACAACCCCATCGCGATCAACTGGGGCGGTTCCGCCTTCTCGGTCTCGAGCCAGGCGAGCAACCCTGAACTCGCAGCCAAGGTCGCGTTCGGCGTGTACGCCGACCAGGCCTCGCTCGACGACGGGTGGCAGAACCAGATCATCTTCCCGCTCAACGTGAACGTGCTGGACTCGGAGGAGTTCCTCAACTACGAGGTGCCCTTCTTCAGCGGCCAGCAGGCGAACAAGGAGGTGTACGTCCCCGCGGCCAACGCGTACAAGGGCATGACGTACACGCCGCTCGGGCAGTACTACTACTCCGCGTTGACGAAGCAGATCGCTGCGATCAACGACGGGCAGATCACCGGTTCCGAAGCCGCCGACGCACTCCAGGAGGACGTGGTGTCGTACGCGGAGGAGCAAGGGTTCACCGTCAACTGACGCGTCACGTCACGGAGGGCCGGTCCGTGCACGCGGACCGGCCCTCGGTCATCCCCTCATACCCGGAGAAATCATGACCGCCTCAACAGCAAGCCCGCTGACGAAGAAGGGGCATCGCCGCTCCACCACTGCCAGACAGAACCTGTTCGGGTGGCTCTTCGTCGGACCGTTCGGGATCATCTTCCTCGCCCTGCTCGTGCTTCCGATCGGCTTCGCGCTCTACTTGAGCCTCTTCCAGAAGTCGCTCATCGGAGGCACGAGATTCGTCCTCTTCGGCAACTACGCGAAAGCCTTCACCGACCCGTCGTTCCTCGACGGCGTGTGGTTCGTCATCCGGTTCTCGCTCGTGCTCATCCCGTTCCAGATGGCGATCTCGCTCGCGATCGCTCTGATCCTGGACATCCTCGTCACGCGGTTCGCGCGCTTCTCGCGGCTCATGATCTTCATGCCGTACGCGATCCCGACCGTCATCGGCGCCCTCATGTGGGGGTTCCTCTACAGCGACAACTTCGGCCCGCTCGCGGAGATCTTCGGGATTTTCGGAGCACAGGCCCCTGATTTCCTGAGCCGCAGCCTGATCTTCTGGGGTCTGCTCAACATCGTCACGTGGCAATGGGCGGGCTACTACATGATCATCCTGTACGCCGCTCTGCAGGGGATCGACCCGACCCTGTACGAGGCCGCGCGCATCGACGGCGCGTCCCAGTGGCAGATCATCCTGCGCATCAAGATCCCGCTCCTCACGCCCGCACTGCTGCTGATCCTCGTGTTCGCGCTCATCGGAACACTGCAGTTCTTCAACGAGCCGAAGATCCTGCAGCAGCTCGCCGCCGGCGCGATCCCCGACGACTTCACGCCGAACATGTACGCGTACCAGCAGGCCTTCTCGCTGGCGAACCAGAACTACGGGGCGGCGATCTCGTTCGCTCTCGGCGCCGTCGTGTTCGTGTGCGTCTACATCTTCCTGTTCGCCACTCGCAAGCGAGGGAGCTTCCTGTCATGACCATCACCCCCACGGAGCTCACCGGCGCGCCCGCAGCCGAGCCGGGCGCCGACGAGCGGCGAAGGACACCCCGAGCCCCGGGACGCATTCCGCTCAGCATCGTGCTCGGGGTGCTGATGGTGTACTTCCTGATCCCGTTCTGGTGGCTGGTCGTCAACAGCTCGAAGACCGCGTCGGGCCTCTTCGGAGGCGAGAGCGCGCTCTGGTTCAGCGGCGACATCAACTACATCGGCAACCTCGTCGACCTCTTCACCTACGGCGGCGGAATCTACGCCCGCTGGCTGGGGAACTCGGCGCTGTACGCGATCGTCGGCGGAGTCGGCGCGACCGCCCTCGCGGTCCTCGCCGGGTACGGGTTCGCCAAGTACCGGTTCTTCGGCCGTCGCGCCTCGTTCGCGATCCTCCTCGGCGCGGTCATGGTGCCGACGACGGCCCTCGTGATCCCCACGTTCGTGCTCTTCGCGCAGATGGGGTGGACGAACACGATCTGGGCGGTGATCTTCCCGACGCTGCTCAATCCGTTCGGCGTGTACCTCATGCACGTGTACGCACGCGACGCGGTGCCGGACGAGCTGCTGGATGCGGCTCGCGTCGACGGCGCGGGGGAGTTCCGCACGTTCTTCCAGGTCGCGCTGCCGATGCTGCGCCCGGCGATCGTGACGGTGCTCCTGCTGTCGGTCGTCGCGTCGTGGAACAACTACTTCCTGCCCCTCGTGATGCTCTCCGACAACCGCCTCTTCCCCGTGACCGTCGGCATCGGCCTGTGGCAGTCGACCGCGTCGACGTACGGCGCCGCGGGCGGGCAGACGCTGTGGAGCATCATCATCCTCGGCTCGCTCGTCTCGGTGATCCCGCTGATCATCGCGTTCCTGACGCTCCAGAAGTACTGGCGCGGCGGCCTGTCGATCGGAAGCCTCAAGTGACCCGCCGCCAGGACACCCGCTGTCACCGCTCCTGCTCCGGAAGAGAAGAATGATCCGCGCACACCTCACCATCGACCCGCATTTCACGGTCGGTCCGATCAACCGCAGGCTCTTCGGATCCTTCGTCGAGCACCTTGGCCGGTGCGTGTACGACGGCATCTACGAGCCGGGGCATCCGTCGGCCGATGAGAACGGCTTCCGCCGCGACGTCATCGACCTCGTCAAGGAGCTCGGCGTCTCGACGATCCGCTACCCGGGAGGCAACTTCGTCTCGGGCTACCGGTGGGAGGACGGCATCGGACCGCGCGATCAGCGTCCGCGCCGCCTCGACCTCGCGTGGCACTCGACCGAGACCAACCAGATCGGTCTCGACGAGTTCGCGACATGGCTGGAGAGCGTGGGCAGCGAGCTCATGTACGCGGTGAACCTCGGCACGAGGGGCGTGCTCGAGGCGCTCGACGTGCTCGAGTACGCGAACCTCAAGCCGGGCACGTACTGGGCCGACCAGCGCGTCGCCAACGGGCGCCCCGAGCCCCACAACATCCGCATGTGGTGCCTGGGCAACGAGATGGACGGGCCCTGGCAGCTCGGCCACAGCACGCCGGAGGCCTACGCACAGCTCGCCGCGACGACGGCTGCGGCCATGCGGCAGATCGATCCCGACCTGGAGCTCGTCGTGTGCGGGAGTTCGAGCGCCCACATGGAGACCTTCGGCGAGTGGGAGCGCATCGTCCTCGAGAAGACGTACGACAACGTCGACTACATCTCGTGCCACGCGTACTACGAGCCGGAGGGCGACGACTTCGGGAGCTTCCTCGCGTCCGGCGTGAACATGGACCGCTTCATCGAAGCCGTCATCGCGACGGCGGACTCGGTCAAGGCGGTCCTGCGCAGCGACAAGACGATGAACATCTCGTTCGACGAGTGGAACGTCTGGTACCAGTCGCGCTACCAGAACGTCGAGCGGATCACCGATGTGCAGACGTGGCCGGTCGCGCCGCGCCTGCTCGAGGACTCGTACTCCGTCCTCGACGCGGTGGTCTTCGGGAGCCTGCTGATCTCGCTCATCCGCCACGCGGACCGCGTCACGGCCGCGAGCCTCGCGCAGCTCGTCAACGTGATCGCGCCGATCATGACCGAGCCGGGCGGTCCGGCGTGGCGGCAGACCACGTTCTACCCGTTCTCGCTGACGTCGAAGCTCGCTCGTGCGACCGCGCTCGAGCTCAAGCTCGACAGCCCGACGTACGACACCGCGCTCTACGGCACGGTGCCCCTCGTCGACGCGGTCGCGACGCACGACGACGGCGGCACGACGATCTTCGCCGTGAACCGGAGCCTCACCGAAGAGGTGACCCTCGAGATCGACACACGCGCGCTCGGTCCGGTCGAGAGCGCCGAGGCGACGTCGCTGTTCGACGACGACATCCACGCCGCGAACACCCTCGACCACCAGGACCGCGTGGTGCCGAAGTCGAACTCGTCCGCGCGCGTGGGGGACGGGATCGTGACGGTCACGCTCCCTCCCGTGTCGTGGACGGTGCTCACGCTGGGCTGATGACGGAGAGGAGGAGCGGATGACGCAGTCGAGCGTGCTCCGCGTCGACGGCACCCGCATCGTGGCGGGTGACACGCCGGTGATCCTTCGGGGCTTCGGCCTCGGCGGGTGGATGAACATGGAGAACTTCATCACCGGGTACGCGGGAACGGAGTCCCAGCAGCGCCGGGCGTTGCGGCGCGTGCTGGGCGACGAGGCCTACGAGCGCTTCTTCGACCGCTTCCTGCGGGAGTTCTTCACAGAGGCGGATGCCGCGTACCTCGCCTCCCTCGGACTCAACTCGCTGCGCATCCCGTTCAACTACCGGCACTTCGAATCCGACGCCGAGCCTTTCTCCGTCAAGGAGGAGGGTTTCGCGCTGCTGGACCGGGTCGTCGACGCGTGCGCGGCGCACGGCATCTACACGATCCTCGACCTGCACGCGGTGCCGGGAGCTCAGAACCAGCACTGGCACAGCGACAACCCGACCCAGTGGGCGCACTTCTGGGAGCAGCGCCAGTTCCAGGACCGGGTCGTCAACCTGTGGGAGCGCATCGCCGAGCACTATCGCGGCAACCCGTGGGTGGCCGGCTACAACCTCGTGAACGAGCCCGCGGACGCACACGGCGACGCGATCGGCCCGTTCTACCGCCGACTCGAGGCGGCGATCCGGGCGGTCGACCCCGACCACATCCTCTTCCTCGACGGCAACCGGTATTCGACGCAGTTCGACCAGCTCGGCGACCCGCTGCCCAATACGGTCTACACGGCGCACGACTACGCGCTCCCCGGCTTCGTGGACGGCGGCCCGTACCCCGGTGTCTCGCGCGGCGAGTACGTCGATCGCGACCGCGTCGAGGAGACCTTCCTGCTGCGCACCGCGTACATGCGCGAGACGGGCACACCCATCTGGGTCGGCGAGTTCGGCCCTGTATACACCGGCGACCCGGTCCGCGACGAGCAGCGGTATCGACTCCTGCAGGACCAGCTCGAGATCTACGACCGGTACGACGCGAGCTGGGCGCTGTGGACGTACAAGGACATCGGGCTCCAGGGCGTGGTCACGGTCGACCCCGAATCGGACTACCTGCGCCGCATCGCGCCGGTGCTCGAGAAGAAGGCGCGATTGGGCGTCGACTCGTGGGGGTCGACGGATGCCGGCATCCGCGACATCCTCGAGCCGATCGAGCGTCTCTTCGAGGCAGAGTTCCCCGACTTCCAGCCGTACCCGTGGGGCGCGCGGCGCTGGATCCACGGGCACGTCCGTCACGTCATGCTCGCCGAGGCGATGGTCGACGACTTCGCGCGGGCGTTCGAGGGCGTGGGGCCCGATGAGGCGGAGCGGCTCGCCGACGCCTTCGCCTTCCGCAACTGCCGCATCCGCGAGGGACTGGCCGCGATCCTCGAACGCGCCGCGCGCTGAACCCGGTCGAGCGATGGCGAGAACCCAGCGAGTGACCCTCAAGGAGATCGCCGCTCGGACGGGGGTCTCCATGACGACCATCTCCAAGGTGCTCAACGGCGCCGCGGATGTGTCGTCGGCGACGCGCGCTCTCGTCGAGGAACAGCTGCGCGAGAGCGGTTACCGGCGGCGCAAGAGCAAACAGCGCCGCGAGTACATCGAGGTCGTGCTCGACGAGCTCGACGGGGAGTGGGCGCTCGCGATCATCGAGGGCGTGCGCGAGGCGGCGGCCGAGGTGGGCCTGGCCATCTCGCTCTCGGTCAGCGGCGACCGGCGGGGTCCCGGTCCGGAGTGGTTCGACTCCGTCGTGCGGCGGGCGCCGACCGGGGTCATCCTGCTCTTCGCCGGGCTGCCGCGCGACGGCCAGCAGAAGCTGAGCGCGCGGGGCATCCCGTTCGTCGTGATCGACCCCGCGGGCGACCCCGACCCGGGCATTCCCGCGATCGGGTCGGCGAACTGGTCGGGCGGGCTCACGGCCACACGCCACCTCATCGACCTCGGCCACCGGCGCATCGCGGCGATGAGCGGTCCGCGCGACGTCATGTCGGCCGTCGCACGGATCGACGGATTCCGCGCGGCGATGACCTCGGCTCACCTGCCGGTCCGCCCGGAGTGGGTGCGGTTCGGCGAGTTCAGCCTCGAGAGCGGGGAACTGCACGCGACGCGCCTGCTGAGCGGGCGCGAGACGCCGACCGCGATCTTCGCCGGCAGCGACATCCAGGCGCTCGGCGTGCTGCACGCGGCCAACTCGCTCGGCATCGCCGTGCCGGACGACCTTTCCGTCGTGGGGTTCGATGATCTCGCGATCGCGGAGCTCGCGAGTCCTCGGCTCACGACGATCCACCAGCCTGTGCGCGAGATGGCGGAGCAGGCGACGCGACTGCTGCTCGAGCTCGCGGATGCGCCGATGCCGGAGGTCACGCGGGTGGAGCTGGCCACGTCGCTCGTCGTGCGCGAGTCCACAGCCCCGGCATCCGATACCCGATCGTGAGAAGAGGGCTGCCGACGAGGAGATCCTCGCCGGCAGCCCTTCCTCTCAGTGGATGATCACTCCAGCCAGTGGCTCAGGTTGGCCGTGATCTGCTCCGCGAGGGCCGTGAGAGTGGCCCCCTCGTCGGCGGTCAGCTTTCCGTTGTTCACGAAGTTGCCCACCTGCGTGGTGTAGCCGTCGAGCACTTCGAGCGCCTCAGCGCTCTTGCCCTTGCCGATGAGCTTCAGCGCCTGGTCGAGCTTGACCGTCAGGGCGTTCTTGTTGCCCTTGTTCAGGCCCGTCGCCGCGACGTTGTCCTTCAGCTGCCCGATCTCGTCCTGGATGAACGCCTCGGGGTGCCACAGGTAGTCGCGCGCCCAGATCGAGAACAGCTGGTTCCAGGCGTTGAAGTCGTGCGCACCCGAGACCACCGTGTTCTCGACGAACCCGAAGTTGTCGAGGTTCGCCACCGTGTTCGCGTTCGGCAGACCGAAGTCCCACGCACCGCCGCCGTAGTGGATGTACGGGTAGAGCAGGTCCGGCGTGTTGGTGGGAACGCTCGCACCACCGCTCCAGGGGCCGTAGTACCCGAAGAAGTCGGCGTCGTCGCGGATCAGGTTCTGCGTGACGGCGGAACCTGCCGACAGGCCCGCGAAGGCCCGGTCGATCGGCTTCGTCGAGACGTTGTAGTTCGCCTCGACGAACGGGATCACGACATTGCGCAGGTTGGGGTACGCGTCGCCCTGGACCGCAGTGCTTCCGACGGGTCCGAGGTAGTTCGTGTTCGTCGTGATGACGACCGCCGGCTCGGTGGTGCCGTCGTCGAGCAGGTTGTCCATGATGACCGGGACGTTGCCCATGTTCATCCAGTCGGACTGGTCCTGACCGCCACCGTGCTGCATGTAGATCGTCTTGTACGGCTCTGCGCGGTTCGGGTCGTATCCCGGCGGGAGGTAGACGCCGATCGTGCGCGGGATGCCGTTCAGCGGGGGCAGCTCCGGGATCTCGACGTAGCTCCACGTGCCCTTGGCCGAGTCCTCACGCGGCAGCTCGATCTGGCGAGCGGCGAGCGGTTCGAAGTTCTGCTTCTCGGCGTCGTACGGCACGAAGACCTTGTTGAAGGCGCGGCGAGCCGTGCCGGTCAGGCCGTCGGGCGCGTAGATCGGCGAGTTCGCCGGATCCGTGACCCACAGGTTCGTGTTGTTGTTCACGTAGAACCAGTACTGGTTCGCGCCGGCGGCCAGCGGAACGTCGATCACCCAGTAGCCGTCGCCCACGTTGGTCATCTCCGCGTCGTACGCCCCGCCGCCTCGCATGAGACCGGGGAAGTACTCGGACGGCTGATAGACCGTGGGGTCGCTCAGGTCCGCCCAGTTGCGCAGCAGGATGTCGGCGACGAAGCGCACGCTCGTGGCATCCGGGTTGTAGTACACGAAGTGACCCGTGTAGCCGGTCGGCGAGTTCGGGTCCGCGTACACGGTCGGCCCGGGCGTCAGGTCGACCTCATCCGCCTGCGCGGCGAGCGGGACGCTGCTCAGCACGAGGGCGGCTGACAGCCCGAGGGCTCCGAGAGATCTCCCGAGTCGCCCGCGGCGACCCCGGCGCACGCGCGTGCCGGGGGCGTCTGGCGCATGGTCCGTTCGCGGCAAAAGGCTCATCACTGTTCCTCCTTGAATAGCTGCCGAGCTCTCTGGGGGTTGCTCGCGCACGGCCAGGCTAGCGACGGTTTACCACGTTGTAAAGAGGTCTTCTACGACGTTGTAAATCCAGTCTGATCTGGGATAACCTGCGGCCAGAAAGAGGCGCGACGGGGCTCCCGGCGGGAGGGTGGAACCCCCGCCGACAGCCCCGTCTGTTCGATGCCCGAAAGACTTACGACGTGATGTTGAGCACCGCCTCCTGCGCAGCCGTGGTGAGTGCCTCGGCCTCGTCCGCCGTCAGCTTGCCCGCGGCGAGGAAGTCGGCCACCTGCGGGATGAAGTCCTCCGTGAGGATCCTCACCGCATCGTCCGCCCTGCCCTTCGCGAGCTGCTTCGCGACCTGGTTCAGCTTGACCGTGAGCGCGTTCTTGTTGCCGCCGTTGAGGGAGGTCGCGGCCACGGCCGAGGTGAGCCCGGTGAGCTGCTCCGCGACCGTCACGTCGCGGACCGTGATCGTGACGTCCTTCGTCGACGACAGGCTGTACGACTTGTCGCCGTCACTCGCCGTGAAGGTCACCGTGTACTCGCCCGCCTGCGTGTAGTCAGGCGTCCACGAGAATTCCCTCGTCGCCGGGTCGAACGTCGCCCCCGCCGGCAGGCCGGACGCACTGTACGTGATCGGGTCGCCGTCGGGATCCGTCGCCTCGACGCTGAACGTCAGGTTCCGGTTCTCGTCGACCGCCTGCGTCTCGCCGCCTGCCGCGAACTCGGGCGCGCCGTTGACGAACGCCCCGCGCTGCCACAGGTAGTCACGCGCGAAGATCGCGAACAGCTGCGGCCACGTGTTGAAGTCGTGACCACCCGCGATGAGGTCGTACTTGTAGTTGACGAACCCGTTCAGGTTGTTGAGCGTCGCCTGCGACGGGCACAGGTTGAGGTTGTCCCATACACCGCACCCGATGTGGACGTACGCCTTGTCGAGGTTGGGCGTGTTCCTGTTGATCCCCGCGCCGAAGCTCCACACGCCGTAGTAGCCGAACCGCAGGGGGTTGTTGTTGATGATGGCGGTCGTGATCGATGCGCCCATCGAGAGCCCCGCGAAGGCGCGGTCCATCCGGTGCGCCGAGACGTTGTAGTGCTCCTGGACGAAGGGGATGATGATGCTCTCCAGGTTGCTGGAGGCGTTGCCGCCGAGGTACTGCGAATTCGTCGTGACGACGACCGCCGGCTCGGTCAGGCCGTCGTGGAGCAGGTTGTCCATGATGATCGGGACGCTGCCGATGTTGAGCCAGTCGGACTGGTCCTGACCGCTGCCGTGCTGGAGGTAGATCGTCTTGTACGGCTCCTCGCGGTTCGGGTCGTATCCCGGCGGCAGGTAGACGCCGAGCGTACGGGTCGTCGCGCCGATCTGGATCGGGACGTAGCTCCACGTGCCCATCGCGGTGTCGGGGCGCGGGTTCGCGATGACCTTCTCCGCCATGGGGCCGTAGTTCTGCTTCTCCGCGTCGTACGGGACGTAGACGGCGTTGAAGGCGCGCCGCGCGTTGCCGGTCAGGCCGTCCGGCGGGTAGATGGGCGGGTTGGCCGGGTCGGCGACCCACAGGTTCGTGTTGTTGTTGACGTAGAACCAGTACTGGTTGACGCCCGCTGCGAGCGGGACGTCGTGCACCCAGTAGCCGTCGCCGACGTTCGTCATCTGCACGTCGTAGGCACCGGCGCCGCGCATGAGGCCCGGCCGGTACTCCTGCGGCTGGTAGATCCTCGTCGCGCTCGGGTTCTCCCAATCGCGCAGCAGGATGTCGGCGACGAACCGCACACTCGTGGCCGTCGGGTTGTAATACACGAAATGGCCCGTGTATCCCGTCGGCGAGTTCGGGTCCTGGATGATGGTCGGTCCCGGCGTCAGGTCGATCTCGTCGTCGGCCTGCGCGACCGTCGGGGCCATGCTGAGCACCATTGCCAGCGTGATCCCCAGAGCGGCGAAGGGCTTGAAGAGTCGCCCGCGACGGCCGTTGTCGCGTGCGGACTCCCCGCCCCGCCGGATGGATGGCGAAGCTTGCATCTGCATTCCTCCTTGAATGATGCGGGCCCCCGGAGGTCGTCCGCGTCGCCAGGCTAGCGAGCGTTTACTACGTTGTAAAGAGGGTCTTTACTACGTAGTAAACGGTCGGGCCGGGCGGGGCTCGTGCGGGGAGGCGGTCCGGGTCGACGGACGCGCCCGTTGAACGGTCGGCGCCGGCCGGCGGCATCCGTCGAATCAGTCGAGCGGGTCGGCCTCGAGGTCGCGCACGTGATAGAACTCCTGGTCCCACAGGAGGTACACGAGCCACGCCGGGAGGTGGTACGCGTCCTGCAGGAAGTTCGCCTGCGACGCGTGGATCGCCCATCCCTCGTGCTTCTTGCCGACCTCGGCCGACATCGCGTACTCGGGGTCGGGCTGGTTCTCGACCACGAACGCGCCCGTCTCGCCGCCGAAGATCGAGAGGGCGGTCGTCGGGCTGATCGTGTACACGATGTGGTCGGTTCCCCGGTACGAGCCGCCCTCTTCGGCGAGCTTCGCGATCGCGAGCTCGGTCACGTGGCCCATCTGCATGTGGTCGGGGTGCCCGGTGGCGCCCGATTCAGGCCAGAACGCGACGACGACGTCGGGCCGTACACGCTCCATGACAGCTGCCACGCGGTCGACGAGCTCCTCCTCGTCGACATCGGGCACGCCGCCGTCGGGGTGGTCCCACACCTCGTGCTCGTCGACGCCGAGGTTGAAGCTGTTCTTGAGCGCCTCGGCCTTGCGGATGTCGCCCAGGTCGTCCTGCCTCGCGACGACCGGCGTCTGGTGGCCCGCTTCGCCCCGGGTCGCGGTGATCATCGCGGTGTACGCGCCGTCGCGCTGCTTCGCGCGCCAGAAGAGGCCGTTGACGGTCTGCTCGTCGTCGGGGTGGGCGAACACGCCGAGCACACGCGTTCCACCGAGCTCGCCGACGACCGAGTCGACGCCCTTCGCGGTGGGCATGTGGAACAGGTGGCGGCCGGCCCAGTATGCGCCCGCGAGCAGGACGACCAGGACGGACGCGACGACGATGAGCGCGATCCAGCGCTTGCGCATGAGGGACTCCGGGTGATGGTGCGTGCGGCCCGTCGACCATGACGGGTCGAGGAATCCTAAACCGAGCGGCGTGCGTCGTCGTGCCGGGTGTGGATGGCGATCGCATCCGTGTAAAAGATTCTTGACATGTCTGATCGGGCGCCGTAGCGTCAATGTAAAGAAAACCTGACATCGAAGGAGTCGGCGGTGGTCTACGAAGAACGCAACACGTGGGCGGGCCTCATCGTGATGGTCGTCGTGATGCCCGTGTACATCGTCGTGCTGCTGCAGGCAGCGGGCGACGGGCCGCTGACAGACGTCGACTGGTGGCCGATCATGCTGTGGACGATCGTCGCCGGCATCGTGCTGACGATCCTCGTGAGCGTCGTGTGGGGGATGATCGCCGGAATGCGGGATCCCGACGGGGTCGGGAAGTCCGACCAGCGCGACCGCGACATCGCGCACATGGGCGAGCGCGTGGGGACGGCGTTCCTCGTGCTCGGCGGTCTCGCGGTGATCGTGCTGTGCGCATTCGAGGCGGACCGGTTCTGGATCGCCAACGCGATGTTCTTCGGGTTCGCGATCTCGAGCTTCGTCGGCGGGATCGCCCGCGTGATCGCCTACCGCCGAGGACTCGTGTGATGGTCAAGCCCACCCGCGTCACGAACTCCATCCGTCCGCTGCGCGAAGAGGCGGGCCTCACGCAGGCGGAGCTCGCCAAGCGCATCGGCGTCACGCGCCAGACCCTCATCGCGATCGAACAGGGCAGGTACTCGCCCACGCTCGAGCTCGCATTCCAGATCTCACGCGTCTTCGGGGTCGGTCTCGACGACGTCTTCCAATACCCCGAGGAGTGACCATGAACACGGATGCGGCAACCACGCGTGCCTGGACGCAATCCGCCTACGGCGGCCCCGAGGTCCTCGAGCAGCACGCGATCGACCGTCCGACGCCCGGCAGAGGGGAGGTGCTCGTGCGGGTGCGCGCGACGGCCCTCAACTCGGCCGACGTGAAGCTCCTGCGCGGCAAGCCCGGAGTGCTCCGGCTCGGGTTCGGGCTGCGGCGCCCCCGCAATCCCGTGCGCGGGATGGACGTCGCCGGCACGATCGTCGCGGTCGGCGAGGGCGTCGACGCGTCGCACGTCGGCGACGAGGTCGTCGGCGAGATCTCGGGCGGCGGAGGGGGCCTGGCCACCTACGCCGTGACACGGTTCGATCGCGTCGTGCCTCGGCCCCGAGAGACCGATGCGGTGACCGCCGCGGCGGTGCCCCTCGCCGGCGGGACCGCGTGGCAGGCGCTCCACGTGGCGGGGGCGGGCGCCGGCAGCCGCGTGCTCGTGATCGGGGCATCCGGCGGTGTCGGCACGTACACCGTGCAGCTCGCCGCCCGCGCCGGCGCCGAAGTGTGGGCGCTGTGCGGCGAACGCAACCGCGCGCTGGTCGAGAGGCTCGGCGCCACGCGCACATTCGACTACCGCACGGACGGTCCCGAGTCGCTCCCGGAGGGGTCGTTCGACGCGGTGATCGACATCGCGGGCGAGGCTCCGCTGCGGGTGGTCCAGGGGCTCGCGCGCGAGGGCGGGTGCATCGTGATGGTCGGCGGCGAGGGCGAGGGGCCGTTCGGCCCGATCGGGCGGATGCTGCACGCCCTGCTCCGGTCGATCGGCGGCAGGCGACGCTTCCGTCCGTTCACGGCGCGGGCCACGGCATCCGTCACCTCGACGCTTCTCGAGATGGTCGCGCGCGGCGAGCTCGAGCCCGTGATCGAGCGCACTTTCACGTTCGACGAGGCACGCGACGCGCTCGCGCACGTCGACGCGGGGCACACGGTGGGGAAGGTCGTGGTGCGCGTCGAGGATTGACGGTCGCGCCACGGGCGCGCCTGGGTCGAGTGGAGGAGATCCCGCGAGACAAGGACCTTTCCGCGGAATCCGTCCTCGTTTCGCGACATCTCCTCTGCTGACGTCGCCCGAGCGGACTCCGGGGCGGATGCCCGGGAACTCGTGCGACAATATTCCCCGGCGTGCCCGGATCGCCCCCTTCGTCGTGCGGATGCACCATGGAACGAAGGGCCGCCGGGCCTCTGGACAGCGTCCGCCATCCCCATTCCGATGAGGAGCGAAATGTCCACGACCATTCGACAGGGTCAGGGAGCGGCCAAGTCCGATACCGTGACCACCGTGACAGCTGAGCAGCCGCGCATCCAGCAGCACCGCCGCTACCTGATGTGCCGGCCCGAGCACTTCACGGTGAGCTACCGGATCAACCCTTGGATGGAGCCGGCGAACCCCACCGACACCGCGGTCGCGTTGCGGCAGTGGCAGACGCTGTACGACACGTACGTCGCCCTCGGCCATGAGGTTCAGCTGATCGACCCGATCCCGGGCCTGCCCGACATGGTCTACACGGCCAACGGCGGCTTCGTGATCGACGGCGTCGCCTACGGCGCCAAGTTCCGCTTCCAGGAGCGCGTGCCCGAGGCGCCCGCGTTCATGGAGTGGTTCCGCCAGAACGGCTTCGAGGTCGTCGAGCCGCGCGAGGTCAACGAGGGCGAGGGCGACTTCCTGCTCGTCGGCGACACGATCCTCGCCGGCACCGGCTTCCGCTCGACGGGCGACAGCCACCGCGAGGTGGGCGAGGTCTTCAACAAGGAGGTCGTCTCGCTCAACCTGGTCGATCCGCGCTTCTACCACCTCGACACCGCGATCTCGGTGCTCGACCCCGTCGAGGGCCCGGGCGGCGTCGAGCGCGCGAACATCGCGTACCTGCCGAGCGCGTTCGACGAGCGCAGCCAGGCGATCCTCGCCGAGCGCTTCCCCGAGGCGATCCTCGTCGACGACGCCGACGGTGCCGTGTTCGGGCTCAACTCGGCGAGCGACGGCCTGAACGTGTTCATCTCTCCGCGCGCCAAGGGCTTCGAGGCGCAGCTGCGCGAGCGCGGCTACCACCCGGTGCTCGTCGATCTGTCCGAACTGCTCCTGGGCGGTGGCGGCATCAAGTGCTGCACGCTCGAGCTGCGACGATGACGGGAGCGGTCATGTCCGCACACTTCGACAAGCTCAGCGACCGGGCCGACAAGCTCAGTGACCGGGCAGTGACACTCGACACGGGCACGATGCGCATCATCGGCGCCGAAGAGCAGCATGTCGCGCACAACTACCATCCGCTGCCCGTGGTCATCTCGCGGGGCGAGGGCGCGTGGGTGACCGACGTCGAGGGCAAGCGCTATCTCGACTTGCTGTCGGCGTACTCCGCGCTGAACTTCGGACACCTGCACCCGGCCATCGTCGCCGCCGCGCGCGAGCAGCTCGACCGCCTCACGCTCACCAGCCGCGCCTACCACAACGACCGGCTCGGCACCTTCGCCGCCGCGCTCGCGAAGCTGTGCGGCAAGGACCTCGTGCTCCCGATGAACACGGGCGCCGAGGCCGTCGAGACCGGCATCAAGGTGGCGCGTGCGTGGGGCTACCGCGTGAAGGGCATCGCACCGGATGCCGCGACCATCGTCGTCGCGAACGGCAACTTCCACGGCCGCACCACGACGATCGTCGGCTTCAGCGACGACCCGCAGGCGCACGACGACTTCGGTCCGTACGCGCCGGGGTTCGTGTCGGTCGCGTTCGGCGACGCCGCCGCGATCGAGGCGGCGATCACACCGGACACGGCGGCGGTGCTCATCGAGCCGATCCAGGGAGAGGCGGGCGTCGTCATTCCGCCCGAGGGCTACCTGCGTGAGGTGCGCGAGATCTGCACCCGCAACAACGTCCTGTTCATCGCGGACGAGATCCAGTCGGGTCTCGGTCGCGTGGGCGAGACGTTCGCGTGCGACCGCGAAGGCGTCGTGCCCGACATCTACCTGCTCGGCAAGGCGCTCGGCGGCGGGATCCTGCCGCTGTCGGCGGTCGTGGCGAACACGGATGTGCTCGGCGTGATCCGTCCGGGCGAGCACGGGTCGACCTTCGGCGGCAACCCGCTCGCGGCCGCGGTCGGCGAGCGCGTCGTCGAGATGCTGTCGACCGGTGAGTTCCAGCGTCGCGCGTCGGCACTCGGCGAGCACCTCGAGGCGCGCCTCGACGAACTCGTCGGGCACGGCGTGACCGAAGTGCGCGTCGCGGGGCTGTGGGCCGGCATCGACATCGATCCGTCCGTCGGCACCGGGCGCGAGGTGGCGGAGCGGATGCTGACCCGTGGCGTTCTCGTGAAGGACACGCACGGCCAGACGATCCGCATCGCGCCGCCGCTCGTCGTGCGGGCGACGGAGCTCGACTGGGCGATCGAGCAGCTCAAGTTCGTCCTCGAAGGCTGACTTCGGCGCTGCCCGGTCACTCGCGCTCGGGCAGCACCGGCGTCGACCAGCCGGGGTCGCGGCCGAGTTGCGCCGCACGGGCGACAGAGGTCGCCCCGTATTTGTCGCGCACCGCGTCGAGCACCGTGTCGAGGCGGACTCCGTCGTCCCAGTCGATCGGCAGCTCGGACTGCGTGTCGTCGAGGTGGCCCAGTTGCGACAGCGAGACGCCGATGAGGGTGATCCCGCGCTCGGCGATCACCGGCAGTGCCGCGTCGAGCAATCCTCGCGCGACCATCAGCAGCACCGCGGTGCGGTCGGTCGGAGCGCGTAGCGTGCGTGACCGGGTCGCCTTCGAGAAGTCGCCGTAGCGCAGGCGCAGCACCACCGTGCGGCACACGCGGTCGCGGTCGCGGTCGCGCAGACGTCGCGCGAGCCGGTCGACGATCTGCGT
>NZ_DATMFG010000045.1:0-111525 GCF_035556355.1 Microbacterium sp. | reverse complement strand
TTTGGCGCGGGGTGAGCGCCGCGTTAGCGTGAGACACGAGAACCTCCTGGTTCAGAGCGGATGCGGTAGCAGCTCCACTCTGCCGGGAGGTTCTCGTCACATCAGGGAAGCCAGATCAAACAACCTCCCTGGGCAGTACATCTAGAGAGAGACCGTCACACCCCGCCGAGGGCCTCCGACACGACCGCGCGCGCCTCCTCCTGCACCTGCGCGAGGTGCTCGGGGCCGCGCAGCGACTCGGCGTAGAGCTTGTACACGTCCTCGGTGCCGGAGGGGCGCGCGGCGAACCACGCGTCATCCGTCACGACCTTGAGTCCGCCGATCGCCGCGCCGTTGCCGGGCGCGTGAGACAGCTTCGCCGTGATGGGCTCGCCGGCGAGCTCGGTCGCGGTGACCGCCTCGGGCGAGAGCTTGGCGAGGGCCGCCTTCTGCGCCGGAGTGGCGGGCGCGTCGACGCGCTGGTACGCCGACGACCCGAACTGCGCCTCGAGCTCGGCGTACCGCTGCGACGGGGTCTTTCCCGTGACGGCGAGGATCTCGGACGCGAGCAGGCACAGGATGATCCCGTCCTTGTCGGTCGTCCACACCGAGCCGTCGCGCCGCAGGAACGACGCTCCCGCGGACTCCTCGCCGCCGAAGACGATCGACCCGTCGAGCAGCCCCGGCACGAACCACTTGAACCCGACCGGCACCTCGTACAGCCGGCGTCCGAGCGCGGCGACAACCCGGTCGATGATCATCGACGACACGAGGGTCTTGCCGATCGCGGCATCCGTGGGCCAGTCCGGCCGGTGCGTCATGAGGTAGTCGATCGCGACCGCGAGGTAGTGGTTGGGGTTCATGAGCCCCGCGTCGGGCGTCACAATGCCGTGCCGGTCGGCGTCGGCGTCGTTGCCCGTGAGCAGGTCGTAGTCGCCGCGTCTCGCGACGAGGGCCGCCATCGCGTACGGCGACGACGGGTCCATGCGGATCTTCTCGTCCCAGTCGAGCGTCATGAACTTCCATGTCGGGTCGACGTCGGGGTTCACGACGGTGAGGTCGATCCCGTACATCTCGGCGATGAGCGCCCAGTAATCGACGGATGCTCCGCCCAGCGGGTCCGCGCCGATGCGGATGCCCGACGCGCGGATCGCCTCCATGTCGATCACGTTCGCGAGGTCGCGCACGTACGCGTCGCGGAAGTCGTACTCGCCCAGCGCATCCGCGTCGATGTCGGCGAACCGCGTGCGGATGACGCCGTCGAGTCCCGCGGCGATCAGCTCGTTCGCGCGCTGCGCGATCCGGCTGGTCGCGTCGACGTCGGCCGGTCCGCCGTCCGGCGGGTTGTACTTGAAGCCGCCGTCCCGCGGCGGATTGTGGCTCGGTGTGACGACGATGCCGTCCGCGCGGCCCGGATCGTCGGCGGCGCGGCCCCGGTTGTGGGTGAGGATCGCGTGGCTCAGCGCCGGCGTCGGAACCCACGAGTCGCGCGCATCCACCCGCACGTCCACCCCGTTGCCGACGAGCACCTCGATCGCGCTGCGCTCGGCCGGAAGCGACAGTCCGTGCGTGTCGCGTCCGAGGAACAGCGGTCCGGTGATCCCCTGCGACCGCCGGTACTCGACGATCGCCTGCGTCGTGGCGAGGATGTGGTCCTCATTGAAGCTCGTCGTGAGGGCCGAACCGCGGTGACCGCTCGTGCCGAACGCGACGCGCTGGGCCGGGTTCGAGGCATCCGGTTTGCGGTCGTAGTACGCGGCGATGAGTTCGTCGACGTCGATGAGGTCGGATGCTTCCGCTGGCTGTCCTGCACGAGTCATGCGTTTAGTCTGCCGCGCGGTACGCGGTTCTGTCGCCGGGTTGCATCCGGGCGCGTGAATCGTCACACGCCCGGATGCCCCGTCATCGCGAGTCGATCAGTAGCCGACCGCGGCGAGAGCGAACTCGATCTGCTCGGGTGTGAACCCCTCGAAGGCCAGCTGCTCGTACAGGCCCTGCCGCGAGAACGCCGTGTAGTCGAGGTACGACTGCGCAGTCTCGGCGGCCTCGGCGTTCCAATCGGCATCGACGAAGTCGACCGCGAACGTTGCATCCTCGGTGGAATAGCCTTCGAATTCGAGCTGGCCGATCAGGCCCTGCCGCGAGAACCCGCTGTAGTCCAGATACGACTGCGCGTCCTTCACCGCGTTCTGCTGCGCGAGCGTGAGGACGGGCTTCGGCGCCTCGGCGGTGACCAGGATCTCGGTGCCGGGGTCGGCCTGGCGCCCCTCCGACAGAGTCTGCGTCAGGACGACCCAGTCGTCGCCGGTGCCGTCCGGCACAGCGAGCACGAATCCGGCGTCCTCGACCGCGGCACGGGCTTCCGCGACGGTCAGGCCGACGAGGCCCGGGACCGCCTCGCGGTCGTCCACCGGGGCCGGTTCTTCGACCACGGGCTCTTCGCGGGAGATCTGCGTCGTGTCGGTGGGCGACGACGCGGTGCCGAGACTCGCGGCGATGGCGCCGTTCACGGCGCTGATGACGATTCCGAGTGCGACGATCGCACCGGTCACGATCCACGCGACCTTCTTGTACCGGTCGTATCCGTCGAGCGGGCGTCCGTCCTTGTCGCGCGCCGCGCCGGCGAGGATCAGGATGAGGTCGATCAGCCACCAGATGCCGAATCCGCCGAACGTGATCAGCTTCAGGATGCCGGTGCCGACCTTCCCCAGGTAGAAGCGGTCGACGCCGAAGACCCCGAGGAAGTACGACAGCAGCCACGCGGCGATGAACTGCTTGCCGGGAACACCGGGCGCCGCGGGCGCTTGGTACGGCGGCGGTGACCCCGGCGCGGCGTACTGCGGTGCGGAGTACTGCGGTGCCGAGTACTGCGGTGCGGAGTACTGCGGCGTCGCGTCGGGGGCCGGCGCCGGCGCGGCCGGCGGGACCGGAGGAATGCTGTTCATGGACGTTCCTTCGTCGATGCGTCAATGGGGAAGGGATGGAGCGGGCGGATGCTCCCCAAGCGACTTCGCCCGCGCACGCGAACCCTCGCCGCATGCAGTGAAAGCGGTCGGGCGACTTCCATCGACGAGGTGACCCACAGGGTTCAGCCGAATCGTTCGCTCTCCGTCGTCCCGACCGCTGACTTCATGCTCGCCGCGCACGAGGGTCGCGGTTGGGACGAAAGGCCCGTCGCGTTGCAGCGTCGGCCCCGACGGCCGAGCGACGTGTCTTCGCCCCGGACTAGGCTGAACGCCGTGACCGACCAGCCCGAGGCTCCCCGTCGCCGCACGTACAGCTATCTCGGCCCGGCGGGCACCTTCACCGAAGCGGCGCTCGCACAGGTTCCCGAGGCGCGAGACCAGATCTGGCGGCCCGTGCGCAACGTGGGCGAAGCGCTCAACGACGTCATCGAGGGCACGTCCGACGCCGCGATGATCGCGATCGAGAACTCTGTGGACGGCGGCGTCTCGACGGCGCAGGACGCGCTCGCGACCGTTCCCGGCCTCCGGATCGTGGGGGAGTACCTGGTCCCCGTCGAGTTCGTCCTCGTCGGTCGCCCGGGCACCCGCCTCGAAGACGTGTCGCTCGTGGCGGCGCATCCGGTCGCCTACGCGCAATGCCTGCAGTGGCTCACCAAGACCCTGCCCGCGCACGCACACATCCCGGCGGCGAGCAACGTGGCCAGCGCCGTCGGCCTGATCGACGGGACGAGCGACGCGGATGCCGCGATCGCCCCACCCGGGATCCTCGAGCACCACGAGCTCGAGCTCCTCGCCGAGAACATCGGCGACAACCCGAACGCGGTGACCCGCTTCGTGCTCGTGGGGCGCACGGTTCCGCCGCCCCCGCCGACGGGAGCCGACAAGACATCGCTCATCGTGGAGCTGCCCGAAGACCGACCGGGCGCGCTGCTCGAGATGCTCGAACAGTTCGCGACGCGGGGCATCAACCTGTCGCTGCTGGCGTCCCGCCCCATCGGCGACGCCCTCGGCCGGTACCGCTTCGTGATCGATGCCGACGGGCACATCCAGGACGAGCGCATGGCCGACGCACTGCTCGGACTCCGGCGCTTTAGCCCGAAGGTGGTGTTCCTCGGGTCGTACCCGCGCGCGGACCGGGTGGTCGTCCACTATCCCGAACGATATTCCGACGACGTGTTCGTCGAGGCCCGCGACTGGCTGCGCGGGCTGCTCAGCGGAGAACCGGAGGTCTGATGCCGGCGAAGCTCGAACTCGATCCCACGAACGAGATCCACGCCCGCACGCTGGAGCGGCTCGAGACGGATGAGATCGGCTGGCTCGGCACCAACGGGCGCAACGGGTACCCGCACGCCGTGCCGGTCTGGTTCTTCTGGCACGAAGGCAAGATCCTCGTGTTCGTGCAGCCGCACTCGGTGAAGACGCGCAACATCCAGGCCGACCCGAAGGTGCTGTTCCACCTCGAGACCGACGGGGTCGGCGACGACGTGCACATCATCCAGGGCACGGCGGCGATCTCGCCCGAGTCGACGAGGGTGTGGCTCGACCGCCTCGGTGACGCGTACTGGGCGAAGTACCGGGCCGGCCTGGACCGCCTCGGGTGGAAGATCGACCGCATCAAGGACGAGTACTCGGTCGCGGTCGTCATCACGCCCGAGAAGTTCATCGGCTGGCTGTGAACCTCGACCTGCCGTCGATCGTCGACACGATCCGCGTACTCGTCCAGTGCGAGTCTCCGTCCGCCGACCACGCCGCCGTGGCGCGATCGGCCGATGTTGTCGCGGCACTCGGCGGACGGCTGCTGGGCGCGGCGCCTGAGCGCTTCGTGATCGACGGCGTGGCGCACCTGCGCTGGCGATTCGGCGACGAGACCCGCGTGCTGGTGCTCGCGCACCACGACACGGTGTGGCCGATCGGCACGATCGAGCGGATCCCGTTCGCGATCTCGGGCGACGTCATGACGGGTCCCGGATGCTTCGACATGAAGACCGGCCTCGCGATGGCCCTGCACGCCGTCGCGTCGCTCGACGACCGTGACGGCGTGACGCTGCTCGTGACCGGCGACGAGGAGGTGGGTTCGCCGAGCTCGCGTCGCCTCATCGAAGACGCCGCGCGCGGAGCGCGGGCCGCGCTCGTGCTCGAGGCCTCAGCCGACGGCGGCGCGCTCAAGCTCGAGCGCAAGGGCGTCTCGCTCTACGAAGTGGTCGTCGACGGGCTCGCCGCCCACGCGGGTCTCGAGCCCGAGAAGGGCGTGAACGCGACCGTCGAGCTCGCCCACCAGGTGCTCGCCATCTCGGCGCTTGCCGACCCCGCGCACGGAACCTCGGTGACGCCGACGGTCGCAGGCTCCGGCTCGACGACGAACACCGTGCCGGCACGTGCCTCCGTGTGGGTCGACGTGCGTGCGCGCACCGCGACCGAGCAGCAGCGCGTCGATGCGGCGATCCGGGCGCTCGCTCCGGTGACACCGGGGGCGGAGGTGTCCGTGCTGGGTGGTGTCAACCGGCCGCCGCTGGAGGCCGCGGCATCCGCCTCTCTGTTCGCTCGTGCGCAGGCGCTCGCCGCGGCACTCGGCCTCGACCCGCTCGTCGGCGTGGCGGTCGGCGGCGGAAGCGACGGCAACTTCACCGCCGGCATCGGCGTCCCGACCCTCGACGGCCTCGGTGCTGTCGGCGGGGGAGCGCACGCCGAGCACGAGCACGTCATCGTCAGCGGGATCGCTCCGCGCACGGCCCTCGTAGCCGCGCTCGTCGCGGAACTGGCATCGTGAGACCCGAAGGGGGAACCGCCCGATGAAGATCGAAGGCTTCGAGCTGCGGCGCGTCGCGATGCCGCTCGTGTCGCCGTTCCGCACGTCGTTCGGCACGCAGACCGCGCGCGACATCCTGCTGGTGAAGGCGGTGGCGGATGCGGCATCCGGCTGGGGCGAGTGTGTGACGCTTCCCGACCCGATCTACTCGCCCGAGTACACCGAGGGCGCCGTCGACGTCATGAAGCGGTTCCTCATCCCCGCGCTCGCGGCGGCGGGGGTGTCGGATGCCCCGTCGGTCGCCGAGGCGCTCAAGAAGTTCAAGAGCCACCGCATGGCGAAGGGCGCGCTCGAGATGGCGGTGCTCGACGCCGAGCTGCGCGCCGAAGGCCGCTCGTTCGCGCGCGAGCTCGGCTCGGTGCACGATCGCGTGCCGTGCGGGGTCTCGGTCGGGATCATGGACTCGATCCCGCAGCTGCTCGACGCCGTCGGCGGTTACCTCGACGCGGGGTATGTGCGCATCAAGCTCAAGATCGAGCCCGGGTGGGACATCGAGCCCGTCCGCGCCGTGCGCGAGCGCTTCGGCGACGACGTGCTGCTCCAGGTCGACGCGAACACCGCGTACACGCTGGGCGATGCGCGGCACCTCGCGAAGCTCGACGCGTTCGATCTGCTGCTCATCGAGCAGCCGCTCGAGGAGGAGGACCTGATCGGCCACGCCGACCTCGCCAAGGTCGTGAAGACCCCGATCTGCCTCGACGAGACGATCACCTCGGCGCAGACGGCGGCTGCGGCGATCCGCCTCGGCGCGACGCAGGTCATCAACATCAAGCCCGGCCGTGTCGGCGGGTACCTCGAAGCGCGCCGCATCCACGACCTCGCCGCGGCGCACGGCGTACCGGTGTGGTGCGGCGGCATGGTCGAGTCGGGCATCGGGCGCGCGGCGAACGTCGCGCTCGCGTCGCTGCCCGGTTTCACGCTCCCCGGTGACGTGTCGGCGAGCGACCGCTTCTATGCAACCGACGTCACGCCGCCGTTCGTCATGCACGACGGGCACCTCGGCGTCCCGCAGGGGCCGGGGCTGGGCGTGGAGCCGATTCCGGAGATCCTCGACGAGATCACGACCTCGGTGGAGTGGGTGCCCGCCGCCTGAAACGCGGCGGCCGGCGGGCTCAGCCGGCGAGGTCGAGCTCGGCCGCGAGCAGCTCGAGCGTCTGGGTGCGGCCGGGTGCGGCATCCGTCGGCTCCGCGTCGTACGACGCCGCGATCGGCGAGATCATGACCTCGTCGACGTCGTGCTGCTGCGCGAAGGACGACAGGGCGGATGCCACGTCAGCCCCCGTGCCGACGAACCACTTGGCGCGGGCGGAAGCCATGACGGACTGCGCGAGCCCGTCGAAGCTCTCGTTCGCCTTCGCCTGCTCGACCGTCTCGAGCGGCACGAGCGGCATGTTCGTGCGCAGGCGCGCCATCATGTGCAGCTGGGGGAGTGCGCGATCCTCCGCCTCTTCGGCGGTCGGCGCCGCGATGACGTTGGCGGTGAGGAACGTGCGGGGTTCGGGGTGCTGCTCGTTCGGCTGGAACTGCGACCGGTACAGGTCGAGGGCGCGCTCGAGACCCTCACCCGAGAAGTGGTTCGCGAACACGTACGGCAGCCCGTAGGCGGCGGCGAGCTGCGCGGAGTAATCGCTCGACCCCAGCAGCCACACCTCGGGGGCGCTCGTCGCGGCCGGCGTCGCGTGCACGCCGTACGTTCCGCCGGACGTGTGGTTCGACGGGCTCACCAGCCGGATCGACGCTCCCTCGCTCGACACGAGCGCGACGATGTCGGCGACGTTGTCGGGGAAGCGGTCGACATCGCTCGTCGTGCCGCTCTGCCGCAGCAGCTGTGTGATGACGGGGTCGCTGCCGGGCGCGCGGCCGATGCCGAGGTCGATGCGCCCCGGTGCGAGCGCCTCGAGCGCCGCGAACTGCTCGGCCACGACGAGCGGTGAGTGGTTCGGAAGCATGACGCCGCCCGACCCGACGCGGATGCGCTCGGTGCGCGCCGCGCCTGCCGCCGCCAGCACGGGGGGAGTCGTGGAGGCGACAGCAGGCATGTTGTGATGCTCGGCGAACCAGTAGCGGCGGTATCCGAGGCGATCGGCGGTCTGCACGAGATCGACGGATGCCGCGATCGCCTGCGCGCTCGTCTGCCCCGCGCGCACCGGCACGAGGTCGAGAACCGAAAGGGCGAGGCGGGGCGCAGGCGTGGAAGTGCTCATCTCCGAGAGCAACCCGCGGACGCATCCGCTCATTCCTGTTCCCACCTGTTCCCATCTTTCGCGAGTGCACGACTTCGCGCCCGATGCACGACGTAGCCACGTCGCCATGCGGTGCACTCGACGCCACGTCGTGCACTCGCGGCCTGGGGAGCCCTTGCAGGGGCTTGCGCTGAGACGCAAGTTCTTGCGTACACTGAGCGCATGTCGAAGCGTCTCGCCGAAGTGGCGCGCAAGGTGGGGGTCAGCGAAGCGACCGTCAGTCGCGTGCTCAACGACAAGCCCGGGGTGTCGGATGCCACGCGCCAGGCCGTGCTCACGGCCCTCGACGTGCTCGGCTACGAGCGCCCGACGAAGCTGCGCGGCGGACGCGCGCGCCTCGTGGGTCTCGTGCTTCCCGAGCTGCAGAACCCGATCTTCCCCGCGCTTGCCGAGATCATCGGCGGCGGCCTGACGCAGAACGGCTACACGCCTCTGCTGTGCACGCAGAACGCGGGCGGCATCACCGAGTCCGACTACGTGGACCTGCTCTTGCAGCAGCAGGTGTCGGGCGTGGTCTTCCTGGGCGGCAACTACAGCCAGGCGGATGCCCCGCACGCCCACTACGAGCGGCTGCGCCAGGTGAACCTGCCGACGGTGCTCGTGAACGCGCGCATCGACTCGCTCGACTTCGCGACGGTGTCGACGGATGACGGCGCCGCGGCGGAGCAGGCGATCCAGCATCTGCACCAGCTCGGGCACCGGCGCATCGGTCTGCTGCTCGGCCCGCCGGATCACATCCCGTCCCAGCGCAAGCTCGCCGCGGCGCGACCCCTGCTCGAGAAGCTCGGCTCGCCGCTCGGCGAGGAGCTCATCGTGCACGGCCTGTACTCGCTCGAGTCGGGTCAGGCCGGCGCTTCGCGCCTGTTCGCGTCGGGCGCGACCGCGATCGTGTGTGCGAGCGATCCGCTGGCGCTGGGCGCCGTGCGCGCGGCCCGTCGCGCGGGTCTGCGCGTTCCGGAGGACGTGAGCGTCGTCGGGTTCGACGACTCCGCACTCATGAGCTGCACCGAGCCGCCGCTCACGACCGTGCGTCAGCCGATCGAGTCCATGGGCCGCACCGTCATCGAACTCCTCCTGTCGCAGGTCGCCGGCACGACCGAGGCCGGCGATGAGCTGCTCTTCGAACCCGAGCTCGTGCTGCGCGGTTCGACGGGCCCCGTCCCCGAGTAACCGCCGGCCGTTCCGCCGCCCGGTCGCTGCGCTCGCTCAGCGTCCGGGAAGGAGCCTGCGCGCGCGTCGCTCCGCCCTGCGAGCGCGCTCCCCGATCCGACAGCGATCATAATCTTGCAAAGATTCATCACAGTCTTGCGTGTGCGAAGCGGACACACTACCGTCATCTCTACCGAACTTACGTTGATTCCGATGACGAGGAGCTCAGTGGACAGCGACGTCCTGACCCGCGCGAGCGAGGCAGCTGAAACCCGTGGCGCTCTCACGCCCAGCACCGATGATCCGCAGTGGTGGCGGTCCGCCGTCATCTACCAGGTGTACGTGCGCAGCTTCGCCGACGGGAACGGCGACGGCACGGGCGACCTCGCGGGCGTACGGCAGAGACTCGGCTACCTCAAGAAGCTCGGCGTCGACGCGCTGTGGTTCAACCCGTGGTACCCGAGCCCGATGGCCGACGGCGGGTACGACGTGCAGGACTACCACGACATCGATCCCCGGTTCGGAACTCTCGCCGAGGCGGAGGCGCTCATCCAGGAGGCGCTGGCGCTCGGCATCCGCACGATCATCGACATCGTCCCGAATCACGTGTCCGACCAGCATCCGTGGTTCCAGGCCGCGCTCGCGGCAGGTCCTGGCAGCCCCGAGCGCGAGCGGTTCTGGTTCCACCCGGGCAAGGGCCCGAACGGCGACGAGATGCCGACGCGGTGGGTGTCGAACTTCCAGGGCGAGACGTGGACGCGCACGACGAACCCCGACGGCACGCCGGGGGAGTGGTACCTGCACCTGTTCACGCCCCAGCAGCCTGACCTGAACTGGAACCACCCCGACGTGCGGCGCGAGCACGAGGACATCCTGCGGTTCTGGTTCGACCGGGGTGTCGCGGGCGTGCGCATCGACTCGGCGGCACTGCTGATCAAGGATCCCGATCTGCCCGAGGTCGGCGAGAAGCAGGGCCCAGGCTCGCACCCCACCGAGGACCGCGACGAGCTTCATGACGTCTACCGCTCGTGGCGCGCCATCGCCGACTCGTACCCCGGTACGCGTGTGCTCGTGGGCGAGATCTGGCTGCCCGACATCGTGCGGTTCACGAACTACCTGCGTCCCGACGAGATGCACACCGCGTTCAACTTCGACTTCCTCGCGCGGCCGTGGGGCGCGGAGTCGTTCCGCGAGTCCATCGACGCGACCCTCGCGGCGCACGCCCCGGTCGGCGCACCGAGCACGTGGGTGCTCAGCAACCACGACGTCACGCGCCCCGTCACGCGGTACGGCCGCGAGGACACCGCGTTCGCCTTCCTCAAGAAGCGCTTCGGCGTGCCCACCGACCCCGAGCTCGGCCTGCACCGCGCCCGCGCCGCGGCGCTCCTCGTCGCGGCTCTGCCGGGCAGCCTCTACATCTACCAGGGCGACGAGCTCGGCCTGCCCGAGGTGGAGGACCTGCCGATCGAGCTGATCCAGGATCCGATGCACCATCGGTCCGGCGGCGTCGATCCGGGACGGGACGGATGCCGCGTGCCGCTGCCCTGGTCGGGCGAGCGCCCGCCGTTCGGATTCAGCCCCGACGGAGTCCAGACGTGGCTGCCGCAGCCCGAATCGTGGCGGGCGCTCACGGTCGAGGCGCAGGAGGCGGACCCCGCATCGACCCTCAACCTCTATCGCGAGGCGCTGCGCGTGCGCCGTGACCTCGATCCCGACGTGCCGCTCGAGTGGTGGCACGACGCCGTTCCCGCCGGCACGCCCGGCGCCGACGACGTCCTGGCCTTCCGACGCGGCGACTTCGCGTGCGTCGTGAACACCGGCGGGAGCCCCGTGCCGCTGCCCGTCGGCGCGGAGCTCCTGCTCGCAAGCGGCCCGCTCGACGGCGGGCGACTGGCGGGCAACTCCACAGCGTGGCTGCGTGTCTCCGACGAGACGACGGATGCCGGCGCATCCGACGCGGCGACGGGCACCACACCGCACATCCCGGAGGATGCCGCGGCAGCGTGACGCGGCATCCGCCCACCAAGAAAGGAAAGACGATGAAGTCACCAGCAAGGGTCCTGCTCGCCGGTGTCGCCGCGGTGGCGACCGTCGGCGCACTCGTGGGCTGCTCGACGAGCAGCAGCGGGGGAAGCGGCGAGAGCGGCAAGGTCGAGCTGCGCGTCGCGACCTTCCCGCCCGGAGCGGACGCGGCGGCCTACGAGGCGTTCGCCGCGCAGGAGAAGCAGTTCGAGGACGAGCACCCCGACATCGACATCATCGGCGTCGAGTACGAGTGGGAAGGCCCGACGTTCGCCGTGCAGCTGGCCGGCGGCAGCCTGCCCGACGTGTTCACGGTGCCGTTCACCGACTCCAAGACGCTGCTCGAGAACGGGCAGCTCATGGACGTCACCGCCGAGATCAAGGAACTCGGCTACGAGGACGCGTTCAACCCGATCATCCTCGACGGCGTGAAGGACTCCGACGGCAACATCTACGGCTTCCCGCGCCAGGCCTACGCGATGGGCCTGCACTACAACCGCGACCTCTTCGAGCAGGCCGGGCTCGACCCCGACCAGCCGCCCACCACGTGGGACGAGGTGCGCGAGTACGCGAAGAAGATCACGGATGCCACGGGCAAGGCCGGCTACGCGCAGATGGCGATCAACAACACCGGCGGCTGGCAGCTGACGGCGCAGACCGTCGCGCGCGGCGGTCGCACCCAGGTCGACAACGAGGACGGCTCGGCCGAATCGACGATCGACAACGCGGCCACCAAGGCGACGCTCGAGTTCCTCCACGACCTGAAGTGGGAGGACGGTTCGTTCGGATCGAAGGTCGACCTCGACTGGGGCACGATCAACCAGGAGTTCGCCGCGGGCAACATCGGCATGTACACATCGGGTTCCGATGTCTACACGGCGCTCGTGCGCGACTTCGGCCTCGAGCCCGACGTCTACGGGCTCGCGGTCGTCCCGATCGAGGGCGACGACCCGGGCACTCTCGGCGGCGGTGACATCGCGGTGATCAGCCCGACCGTCGACGACGCCACGAAGGCGGCGGCGGTCGAGTGGATCGACTGGTATTACATGCAGAAGCTCCTCGACGAGGACGCCGCGGTGCAGGACGCCAAGACGCTCAACGACTCCGGCCAGGCCGTCGGCACGCCGGTGCTGCCCGTGCTCAGCCGTGAGCTGTACGAGGAGTCGCTCGTGTGGATCGAGGACTACATCAACGTGCCGCGCGACCAGATGAAGCCGTTCATCGACAGCATCTGGGACCAGACGCCGGTCGGCGAGCCGAAGAAGGCGACGCAGGAGATCTACGCGCTGCTCGACACCGTCGTGCAGACCGTGCTCACCGACGAGAACGCCGACATCGACGCGCTCCTCGCGCAGGCCCAGGCCGACGCGCAGGCGATCCTCGACCAGTGATCCGGTAGGCGGCGCTTCGTCTCGGCTCCGCCCTCGCTGAGCCACCGGGTTCCCCGGTCCGGACGCTGAGCGAGCGAAGCGAGACGAAGCGCCGCCGCCGGACGGCCCATCGAACAACGAAAGCCCCGCATGACTGCGACCATTCCGGAACGCCCGGCCGCGGCATCCGTCGCCCCCGCCCCACCCCCCGAGCGCCGACCCACGCGACGCACACCGCTCACGTGGTACCGCGGCGGCGGTCTCGCGAACCTGCTGTTCGTGCTGCCGATGGTCTTCGTGTTCTTCTTCTTCTCGTGGTCGCCGATCGTCCAGTCGGTGATCATGAGCCTGCAGAAGACGAACCTCATCGTGAGCGAGTGGGTCGGGTTCGACAACTACGTCGCGGTGCTCACCGACCCGCAGCTGGGTCGCGCCGTCATCAACACGCTGTTCTTCGCGCTGCTCGCGCTGCTCTTCGGGTTCCCGCTGCCGCTGTTCATGGCGGTGCTCATGAGCGAGGTGCGGCGCGCCAAGGGCCTGTACTCGGCGCTCGCGTACCTGCCGGTCGTGATCCCCCCGGTGGTCGCGGTGCTGCTGTGGCGCTTCTTCTACGACTCGTCGCCGAACGGCGTCTTCAACACGGCGCTCTCGTGGTTCGGCATCCCGCCGCAGCCGTGGATCTCATCGGCCGTGCAGGCGATGCCGTCCCTCGTTCTCGAGGCCACATGGGCGGCGGCGGGCGGGTCGATCATCATCTACCTCGCAGCCCTGCTGTCGGTGCCGCCCGAGCTGTACGACGCGGCCGAGGTCGATGGCGCCGGCATCTGGCGCAAGGTGTGGCACGTCACACTGCCGCAGCTGCGCGGAATCCTCTTCATCATGCTGATCCTGCAGATCATCGCGACCGCGCAGGTGTTCCTCGAGCCGTTCCTGTTCACGGGCGGAGGGCCGGCCGGGGCGACGAAGACGATCCTCCTCTACATCTACGACAAGGCGTTCCGGAACTCGCTCGGCGGCGACTACGGCGAGGCGACGGCGGTCTCGGTGCTGCTGGCGATCGTGCTCGCGATCCTGTCGTGGCTCTACTTCAAGCTGACGAACCGCTGGAGCGCCTCATGAGCGAGCGCACGATCGTCTCGGCATCCGAACGTCGCCGACCCGGCACCCGCGCGGGCCTCGCCGTCACGCACGTCTTCCTGTTCGCGACGCTCGTGATCGCGGGCCTCGGGCCGATCCTGTGGCTCGCGAAGGCGGCCGTGACCCCGACGCAGGACACGCTGCAGCAGCCGTTCGCGCTGTGGCCGAACGGCATCGACTGGGAGAACCTGTCGACGGCGTGGAACGACATCCACATCGACCAGTACTTCTTCAACACGATCGTGATCGCGGCGGGGGCCTGGCTCACGCAGCTGTTCATCGCGACGACGGCCGGTTACGCGCTGTCGGTGCTGCGGCCGAAGTACGCGCCGATCCTCAACGGGCTCGTGCTCGCGACGCTGTTCATCCCCGGCATCGTCCTGCTCGTGCCGCTGTACCTCACGATCGTCAACCCGCCTCTGCTGGGAGACGTGAGCCTGCTCAACAGCTACCTCGCGGTGTGGCTGCCGATGGGCGCGAACGCCTTCAACATCCTCCTCGTGAAGCGCTTCTTCGACAGCCTCCCGCGCGAGGTGTTCGAGGCGGCGAAGACCGACGGCGCCGGACCCTTCCGGCTCTTCTGGTCCATCGTGCTTCCGATGTCGAAGCCGATCCTCGGGGTGGTGTCGGTCTTCGCGATCATCGCCGCCTGGAAGGACTACCTGTGGCCGATGCTCGTGCTGCCCGATCCGGCGGTGCAGCCGCTGTCGGTGCGCCTGCCGGCGGTGCAGTCCCAGACCGAGCTCGACGTCTTCCTCGCCGCGCTCGCGATCGCGACGCTCATCCCGATCGCGATGTTCCTCCTGTTCCAGAACGTCTTCCTGCGGTCGGCGGGCCTCGGGGGAGCGGTCAAGGGCTGATCGATCCGGTCCTCGCCGTCAGAGGCCGTCTACTTCATGCCCCTTCGGCACGGTCACGATGAGGTCGCGCGGCGCGATGCGCGTGCGCACGTGCACCGCTTCGCCGAACTCGTCGCCGTCGAGCTGCACGGGCTGCGCCTCGGTGGGCGCCAGCTCGATGCCCTCGCCGCGCGTGTAGAGCACGGAGTTGTCCCGCGTCGTGATCGCGAGCACCTTGCGGCCCGCCCGGAAGCGGCGCAGCACGCTGTTGTCCCACGCGACGCGCCGCCACACGAAGAGCCAGCCGAACGCGCCCTTCGGCTGGAAGATGACGATGTCGAGGGCTCCGTCGGTCACGGATGCCTCGGGGATCAGCTCCAGGCCGGCGGGGAGCGACCCGCAGTTGGCGAAGAGCACGCTCTGCACGCGCGCGGAGTGCAGTCGGCGTCCGGGCAGCTGGTACACGACGCGGAAGGGCTTCGCGCTGGCGAGCGAGCGTGCGGCGCCGTCCACGTAGGCGACCCATCCGACCGTCTTCTTCAGCTGCGGGTTCGTGTTGGCGATCATCGCCGCGTCGAGGCCGATGCCGCCCATGACCACGAATGCATGCTCGGCGGTCTCGCCGTCGGGTCGGCGCAGGGCCGCCCAGCCGAGGTCCATCTCGAGTCTGTCGCCGTCGAAGGTCGCCGCCACCATGGCATCCGGATCGTCCAGCGGCAGCCGCAGATTCCGCGCGAGCAGGTTGCCCGTTCCGCTCGGCACGATCGTCAGCGGAACGCCCGATCCGCCCATCGCCTCGCTCACGGCGCGCACGGTTCCGTCGCCGCCCGCGACGAGCACCGCGTCGACCTTCTCGTCGAGGGCCTGCCGCGTGACATCGTCGCCGAGGTCTTCGACCGTCGTCTCGTAGAAGAGCGGCTCGGCCCATCCGGCGGCCTTCGCGTGGTCGGCGACGCTCTTGCGCAGGGCGTCCGCGTCGACCTTGGTCGGGTTGTACACCAGAGCGGCGCGCTTGCGCGGCTCCTCCTCGGCGGGGAAGGGCTTGCGCTCGCCCTCCTCGCCGACGCGGCGGGCCTCGCCCTCACGCCCGGGCTTGTCGGGCTCGACGTCCTCCGGCTCGCGGATCGTGTCGTCGGGTGCGGCGGCGCGCTCGGGATCCGGCGCATCCGTGTGCTCGTGCACGTCGGCGGGCTGGTCCGGATCGTCGCGGCGGGGCTCGTCCCCGGACCCGGATGCGGCTGTCATGGCTCCAACCCTAAGACCGCACCGCCACGGTGTGCGCGAAGTTCGCCCGACTAGACTCGTGGGGTGATCGATCCAGTGCTTCTTCGCGAGAATCCCGAGCTGGTCAGGCGCTCGCAGGAGGCCCGGGGGGAGTCGCCCGACACGGTCGACGCCGCGCTCGCCGCCGACCGGGCCCGCCGCCAGGCCATCGCCGCCTATGAGGAGCTGCGCGCGCAGCAGAACGCGCACGGCAAGCGCGTCGCGCAGGCTCCGAAGGAGGAGAAGGCGGCGCTCGCCGCCGAGGCGAAGGAACTGAGCGTCCGGGTGAAGGAGGCCCAGCAGGCCGTCACCGTCGCCGAGCAGGCCGCCGACGAGGCGATGGCGCGCATCGAGAACGTCATCATCGACGGTGTGCCGGCGGGGGGCGAAGCGGACTTCGTCACGCTGCGAACGCACGGCGAGGTTCCCGCGTTCTCGTTCGAGCCGCGCGACCACCTCGAGCTCGG
Organism: Microbacterium sp.; assembly: GCF_035556355.1. GTDB lineage: Bacteria > Actinomycetota > Actinomycetes > Actinomycetales > Microbacteriaceae > Microbacterium. The sequence goes on along the minus strand of NZ_DATMFG010000045.1, from coordinate 95,284 downwards.
CGAGCTGCTCGGCGCGATCGACATGGAGCGCGGCACCAAGGTGTCGGGCAGCCGCTTCTACTTCCTCACCGGGATCGGTGCGCGCCTCGAACTGGCGATCATGATGCTCGCGCTCGATCGCGCGCTCGAGGCGGGCTTCACGCCGCTCACGCCGCCCACGCTCGTGCGGCCCGAGGTCATGCGCGGCACCGGGTTCCTCGGTCAGCACTCCGACGAGGTCTACCACCTCGAAGACGACGACCTCTATCTCGTCGGCACGAGCGAGGTGCCCCTCGCCGGGTACCACATGGGCGAGATCATCGACCTCTCCAAGGGCCCCAAGCGCTACGCCGGCTGGTCGACGTGCTACCGCCGCGAGGCGGGGTCGTACGGCAAGGACACGCGCGGCATCATCCGGGTGCACCAGTTCAACAAGCTCGAGATGTTCGTCTACACGACCCTCGAGGACTCGGAGGAGGAGCACCTGCGGCTCCTCGCCCAGCAGGAGCGGATGCTGCAGGACCTCGGCCTCTCGTACCGCGTCATCGACGTCGCCGCGGGCGACCTCGGCTCGAGCGCGGCGCGCAAGTACGACATCGAGGCGTGGGTGCCGACGCAGCAGGCGTATCGCGAGCTCACGTCGACGTCGAACTGCACGACCTACCAGGCGCGTCGCCTCGACATCCGTCACCGCCCGGACGGCGGCAAGACGCAGCACGTCGCGACGCTCAACGGCACGCTCGCGACGACCCGCTGGATCGTCGCGCTGCTCGAGACCCACCAGCGGGAGGACGGCTCGGTCACCGTGCCGGAGGTGCTGCGGCCGTACCTGGGCGGGCTCGAAGTCATGGAGCCCGTGTCTTGACCGAAGCTCATCTTCCGCCCACGGGCAGCGTCAAGGTCGTCAAGCCGAAGAAGGCGGCCAAGCTCGTCGAGCGGGTCGCGCGCGACACCGAGGACCCGGCGGTCGTCGTCGAGCGGCTGCTCATCGTGCTCGACATCGACGGCACCGTGCTGCTGGAAGACGAGTCGCTCAGCCCCGGGGTCGTCGAGGCCGTCGAGCACGCGCACAAGGCGGGCCACGAGGTCATGATCGCGACCGGGCGCAGCTGGGAGGGCACGCGAGGCATCCTGCGCGTGCTGCAGATCGCGCCCGAATACGTCGTGTGCTCGAACGGCGCGGTCGTGCTCAAGCGCATCGACGCCGACGAGCTGAAGTACGAGCGCTTCCACACCGAGACGTTCGACGCGCGCGAGGTGCTCACGATCCTGCACGAGCATCTGCCCGAGGCCCGGTACATGGTCGAGCTGCCCGACGGGCACCGCCTCTACACCGAGTACCTCGAGGACTGGAACCTCGTGAACGCGCGCCGCGTCCCCTTCGATGAGCTCGGCGCGCAGCCGGTGTGCCGCGTCGTCGTCGTCTCGCCCGACAAGCGCGAACGCGACTTCCTCGAGCTCGTGGAGCGGATCGGACTGAACCAGGTCTCCTACGCGATCGGCTGGACCGCATGGCTCGACATCGCGCCGAAGGGGGTCGACAAGAGCACGGGGCTCGAGATCGTGCGCCGCGAGCTCGGCATCGACCCCGAGCACGTGCTCGTGATCGGCGACGGACGCAACGACGTCGGCATGTTCCGCTGGGCTCTCGAGAACGGCGGTCGCGCCGTCGCGATGGAGCAGGGTCCGAAGGAAGTGCGCGAGGCGGCGGGTGAGACGACGCTGTCGGTTCACGACGGCGGCGTGGCCGAGGTGCTCCGCAAGCTCTAGTGTGGGCGCGCTCCCATCCCTGTCGCCGCGCGGATCGGTTGAGCCGCCGCACGCGCGTCTTTCAGAGCTTGTCCAGACACCGTTGGAACAATGGCACGACAGCGCTGTCGGCTAGACTCGACGCCTGATCGACGGATGCCGCGAAGCCGGCTTCCCGACGGGAGGGTTGTCCGAGCGGCCGATGGAGCTGGTCTTGAAAACCAGTGGGCAGCGATGTCCCGTGGGTTCGAATCCCACACCCTCCGCTAGAAGAGAGCCCTTGTGACCAAGACGACCCGGCCCGCACGACGTGGGCGCCGCACAGTGGCGCGCCACGGCGAGCTGTCGTCCCCGCATCCGTTCTCTCTGCTTCTGAAGGTGCTCGGCGTGATCGTCGCCGTGGTGCTCGCCTCCGGTGCGGGGATCGCCGCGTACGCCGCGTACGACATCACGGCGAGCTTCGCCGAGGGGGCGGTCGACCTCGAGGATCAGGGTCCCGTCCCTCCCGACATCGGGGCGATCGAAAGCGAAGTCGATCTCTTCATCGCGGGCACCGACGCGTGCGAACCCGAGTATGCGCAGTTCTTCGGAAGCCGCTGCACCGGCGCCGACGCGGGCGGCGAGCTGAACGACGTCAACCTGCTCGTGCACATCTCGGCCGAGCCGCGGCGGGTGACCGTCGTGTCGTTCCCCCGCGACCTCATGGTGCCGATCCCGTCGTGCACGCGCGCCGACGGGTCGCAGACGTCCGCGATGAGCAAGCAGATGATCAACTCCGCCTACATGTACGGCGGCCTCTCGTGCGTCGTGAAGACGGTCTCGCAACTCGCGGGGCGTCCGATCCCGTTCGCCGCGAAGGTCACGTGGGGCGGGGTCATCGAGATCACCAACGCGATCGGCGGCGTCGAGGTCTGCATCGGCAACGGCGGCATCCGCGACCGCTACACCGGCATCGACTGGCCGGCCGGTCCGCGCACGATCTCGGGCCTGGAGGCGCTGCAGTTCCTGCGCACGCGTCACGGTCTCGAGAACGGCAGTGATCTGGCCCGCATCAGCAACCAGCAGCAGTACATGTCGCGCCTCGCGAAGAAGATCATGAGCGAGGACGTGCTGTCGGACCTGCCGACGCTCCTCAAATTGGCGACCACGGCGGTCGACAACGTCACGCCGAGCGAGTCGCTCACCAACCCCGTGACGCTCATGCAGATCGCACTCGCGGTGAAGAACGTCCCGTTCGACGACATCGTCTTCGTGCAGTATCCCGTCAACGCCGACCCGTCCGACCCGAACCGCGTCGTGCCGAACTACGAGGCGGCCGAGCAGCTGTGGGCGGCGATCGACGCGAACGTGCCGATCAGCCTCACGGGCGACCCGAGCCGTGGCGGCGGCGTGATCGTGGTCGACCCCCAGCCCTCGGACCAGCCGGCCGAGACTCCCGCTCCGACCGAGCCGACGCCCGGTGCGACCGAGACGGCGACTCCTGCGCCGACGCCGGTCGAGCTGCCGTCGTCGATCTCGGGCTTCAGCGCCGACCAGGAGACGTGCTCCGCGGGCAATCTGAGGGCCAACGGCTGACGTGGCGGGTGGTTCCGCGCGGCGCGGGCCGCGGCATCCGATCGCCCGTCATGGGGCGCTCTCGGCACCCAACCCGCTTCTGCAGCTTCTGGCGATGCTCGGCGTCGTCGTGCTCGTCGCGGTCGTGAGTGCGGTGGGCGTCGGCGCCTTCGCCCTCCTGGACTCCGCACGGGCGGTCTCGGATCACGCGGTCGATCTCGAAGGGGACGAGCCGCTCCCACCCACGATCGGCGAGATCGAGGGCGGCGTGAACGTGCTGCTCGTCGGCACCGACTCGTGCGACGGCGCCAACGCCGCGCTCTCCGGCGCGTGCCAGGCCGGCGACACCGAGGGCGAGCGCAACGACGTCACGATGCTCCTGCACATCTCGGACAACCCGCGTCGCGTGACGGTGGTGTCGTTCCCGCGCGACATGCTCGTGCCGATCCCCGCGTGCCCGCGGGCCGAGGGCGGCGAGTACTCGGCGATGAGCTCGCAGATGCTGAACGCGTCGTACATGTCCGGCCTCGCGTGCACCGTGAAGACCGTCGAGGCGCTCACGGGCGAGGACATCCAGTTCGCCGGCGCGATCCGCTGGACGGGCGTAATCAACATGTCCGACGCGATCGGGGGCGTCGACGTGTGCGTGACGGGCGACGTGCACGACCCCCACACAGGGCTGACGCTCACCGCCGGCACGCACACCCTGCAGGGCGTCCAGGCGCTCCAGTTCCTGCGCATGCGTCACGGCGTCGCCGACGGATCCGACCTCGGTCGCATCTCGAACCAGCAGCAGTTCATGTCCTCGCTCGTGCGCAAGCTGCAGGGCGACTCCGTCCTGTCGAACCCGTCGACGCTGTTCTCGCTCGCGACGACCGCGATGAAGCAGGTCACCGAGGGCCAGCTCCTCCTGAGCCGGTCGCTCACGAACCCGACGCTCATGGTGCAGATCGCGATGGCCGTGAAAGACGTCGACTACGCCGACATCGTCTTCGTACAGTATCCGACGCGGTACATCCCCGGCGACGGCCGCAGCGACGTCCTTCCCGTTCGCGATGCGGGCGACGTGCTGTTCGCCGCGCTGCGCGAAAACAAGGCACTCGTCCTCACCGGCTCGACGAGCGCGGCCGCGGGTGCCCCGGAGGTGGCAGGCGAGGCCACGAAGCCGACGCCCGAGGCATCCGTCACGCCGACGCCCGGCACGACCGACGCGGCGACGGACCCGACGGATGCCGCGGCCCCGCCCCCCGCGGATGCCGCGGTCGAGCTCCCGTCGTCGATCACCGGCACGACCGCCGCGCAGGTCACCTGCTCGCAGCCGCAGCGCTAGTCCGTCGCGCGGCGAGGAGCCTCAGACGGCGAACCCCTCGCGGTCGACGCGGCGGTGGTACCGCATTCCGGTCGCACCACCGAGGAGCGCGCCGGCGAGCGTCACGACAGCGGCGCCCACCGCGGTGAGGATGCCCGCGGTCGTCGCGGTCTCGGGAGTCACCGGGATGCGCGGGAAGCCGCCGAGGGCGCCCAGGATGTCCCACTGGGCTCCGCCGACCGCCGTGACGACGGCGACGATGACGGCGATGATGATCGCCCACAGCCACACCGCGAGCCCCTGCTTGACGCCGCTGAACCGGGCCATGCGTCCGGCGACGTAACCGCCCGCGAAGTACGAGATGAACAGCACGAGGGCGAGCGCGATCGCGCCGACGATGGTCGCGACGCGCATGTTGTCGGCGGCGGCGTTCGCTGCGTCCTCCGCCGCCTCGGGGGCGACCGCGCCGATGGCACCGCCGATCGCGGCGATGAGGGCGGTCAGCAGGAGCGCGAGACCCATCGCGGCGATCCAGCCGAAGAACGCGGAGCCGAACTTGAACCCACCGAAGCGCTCCTCTTCGCGGGCGAGGACCTGTTCGCGGAGGGCGCGATCGTCGGTGTGCGCGGATGCGACGTCGCTGTCGTAGCGGGCAGCGGCGGTGTCGCGATCGTATGTCGAGGTGTCGTCGAGGCGCTGGGTCGGGGCGACCTGCTCGTGGCGGTCAGGTGTGTCGGTCATGGCACAGAGTCTGGGGCCCCGGAGCGGTGCAGACAGCGGGGTTGCGGGCGCGGCATCCGGGTCGTACCCTCGCGCTCCCGGAGCCGTCCTCGGTTCTTGCCACGCGCGGGTCCGGGTTATGATTGCTGAGCGCATCTGTATGGCTTCGGCGAACGGATGCCTGGAGACGTCGCATAGTCAGGCCTAGTGCACCACCCTGCTAAGGTGGAGTCCCCTCCGGGGGACCGAGGGTTCAAATCCCTCCGTCTCCGCCAAAAACAGCCCAGGTGACTGGGCTATTTTCTTGCCCGGGCATCCTCCAGCCGGTCGTCGAGCCAGTCGAACATGCGCTCAGCAGTGACGGCGCGGGCGAGCGGCTGACAGTGTCCGTCCGCGCCTTCGGCCGCCGTGAAGCTGAGCAGCGTCGATACGCCCCGAGTGAGTTCCGCGAGGCGCTGCGGCTGCCCGGGCCAGAACTGCTCGTTCTCGGGGTCGATGACCAGCAGAGGCGTGGTGATCTGGTGCGCCACCTCGGTGGCGTCGTACTCGCGGACGGCGGTGAGCGTCTCCGCGTAGCCGGTCGTACCGTAGGGCCGCGCCCGGAACGCCCAGGTGCGCCCCGCGGCGGGGAAGAACTTCATCGCGAGGGCCATCTGCTCGTCGAACTTCTCGACGTCGCCGTTGTCCAGATGCTTCAGCAGGCTCGCCGGGATGTGTGCCGTCCACGACGTCGACACGTCGAGCACGCCGGGGTCGACGACGGCGGCGGCGAAACGATGCTCGAACGCGATCGCGCGTGTCACCCAGTAGCCGCCCTGGCTGATTCCGTACACGGCGATCCGCGCGCGATCGACGTCGTCGAGCGCGGCGATGAAGTCGTAGACCGGCGTGAGCACGTGCTCCCAGTCCGGGCGGAAAGGGACGTTCTTCTCGAACAGCTGGGACTGCTGGCCCGGCCCGTCGAAGACGAGCACGTCGTAGCCGCGCTCGAGGCCTGCGGCGACGCAGCACCCCCACAGCGCCGCGAGCGAGCCGTCGCTGCCGTTCACGGCGACGAGCAGAGGGTTCCCGTTCGCGTCGCGCGTCGGTGCGCGGAACAGGTATCCGGGCAGGGGGTCCTGTTCATACGGGATCTCGACGGGCGTCACATCGACCGACGTGTGTTCGATGAACCCCCGCCAGGCCGCCTGCTGCCGCTCGAACGCCGCCGTCAGCCGCCCGGAGTCATCGAGCGAGCTCGCCGCGTTGACCGCGTTCGCGTAGTACGCAGACGCCCGAAGGTAGGCGGATGCCGCGCTGACCCGGTGCCCGCCCTCCGCGGATCGCTCGGCGGCTTCCCTCGTCCGATCGGCGAGCGCTCGCCACGCCGAGAACCAGCCCTCCTGATCGTTCTTCTTGACGCGTTGCGTGGCCGCGAGGATCTCTCCGGGGTCGCCTGCTCCCGCAACGCTCAGACCGAGCGCGATCCGGATCTCGAAGTCGAAATCCGGGTTCTTCGAGAACGGGGAGATGGGTGACTTCGTGCTCATGCTCTGCGCCCCTCCACATGGTTCGTCAGCCGTTCGGGACCGACGTTACTCATGGCGCTACGGGCGTGTCTGCGTCGCACGGAACACGCGGGGACTGACGCCGTACTTCGCGACGAACGCCTGCCGGAACGTCTCCGCCGACGAGAATCCGCACCGCCGCGCGACCTGCGAGAGGGGGAGCCTGGTCGTCGCCGTCAGGCGGGCGCCGATCTCGAGGCGGATGCGGCGCACCGTCGCGCCGGGCGACTCGCCCAGGTGCTCGCGGAACAGCCGCGTGAGATGCCGGGTGCTCACGCGCGCGTGCGCGGCCAGGGACGAGGTGGTGAGGTCTGCTTCGGGATGGGTGAGGATGCGATTGAGCGCGCGCCGCACGACGAGGTCGTCCGGATTCGGCGCGGTCGTGAAGATGCTCATCTGCGCCTGGTTGCCCGGTCGCTGGAGGTAGGCGACCATGCCCATCGCGACGTACCGCGCGAGCTCTGGGCCGTGGTCCTCCTCGATGAAGGCGAGCGCGAGATCGAGCGACGCCGTCACTCCGCCCGATGTGGCGATGTTCCCGTCCCTCACGAAGACCGGCGAGGCGTCGACCTGGACGGCGGGGTGATCGGATGCGAGCTCGGCGGCGTACAGCCAGTGCGTCGTCGCACGCCTCCCGTCGAGGAGTCCCGCACCGGCGAGCACCGTGGCGCCGGTGCACACCGACGCGATGCGCCGCGCCGTCGCCGCCAGACGGCGGACTTCGCGGACGATCGCCGGGTCGTGCGCAGCGCGCCGGTGACCGTCGCCGCCGGAGACCACGATGGTGTCGGCGTTCTCGATGGCCTCGACCGCGGCATCCGCACGCAGGACGAGCCCTGTCTCGCACCGGATGTCTGCGCCCTTCACGGTCGCGAACGTGACCTCGTACTTCGGGTCGGCGCCGAGCCTGTTCGCGAGGCCGAAGGCGGTCGTCACGCAGGCGATGTCGACGAGTTCGGCTCCCTCGTACCCGATCACGACCACTTTGGGCTGGTTCACGCGTCCAGGCTAGGCCGGGCGGGGCAAGACGACGAGACTGGTATCCCAGGATTTCGGACATCGCGGCGCTTACGTGACGACACCGCGGTCGACCGCGATCACGATGGGCGCATGACCAAGCCGCTGCTCATGATCTCCGCCGCGTACCTCGCGGTCATCGGACTCGCCCTGCTGATCTTCCCGGCGCAGTTCGGAATCGACGCCGTGCCCGACGACCCGTCGACGGAGCTGCTCGCCTTGCTGCGGCTGCTCGGCGGTCCTCTGCTCGGCATCGCGGTGCTGAACTGGATGTCGCGCAACGCCGACCCGCCGTCGATCAGGAACACGGTGATCCTGGCCGATCTCGTCGGCTTCGGCGGCGTCGCCGCCAACGATGTCGTCGGCGTCGCCACCGGCACCGCGCGCGCCGCAGCCACCTACTTCCTGATCGTCCACTTGGCGTTCGCGATCGCCTTCCTCATCGCCTGGGTGCGTGCGCGCTCCGCCGCCGGCCCGGGTGGTGGCGGAGCATCCGTGCCGAAGGAATCCCACGAGAAAGGACGCACCTCGTGAGCAGGACGATTCTCGACATGTCCATCTCTGTCGACGGGTTCATCGCCGGTCCGAACGAGACGATCGACAACGGACTCGGCGACGGCGGGCAGCGCCTGCACGACTGGGTGCTGCCGCGCGACGCGGACGGCCGCTTCCTCGAGAGCGGGCCCACCGGGGTCGACGCCGAGATGATGGCCGCATATCAGTCGGTCGGCGCTTCGGTGGCCGGCCCTGGCACGGTCGATCCGGCCGGTGGCTGGGGCGGGGACGCGTACGAGGGCCCGCCCGTGTTCATCTACGCGCGCCGACAGCCGGGTCGGGGTGAGCCGCGCTGGTCGAAGTTCACCTACGTCGACTCCATCGAGGAGGCGATCGGCAGCGCACGGGAGGCAGCCGGCGACGCCGACGTGAGGGTGCAGGGCGCGGGAACGGGTCAGGCGGCGATCGACGCGGGCCTGATCGACGAGGTGCAGCTGCACGTCATGCCGGTCCTGCTGCGGGAAGGGCGGCGACTCTTCGACCTCGGCCCGGGCGCGCCGCTCGACCTCGAGCTCGTCGAGGTGCGCCAGGGTGCCGCACTCCACGTGCGCTACCGCGTCCGGCGCTGATCTCCCGCGACCGCGATTCAGGTGTCGGTCGCACCTGACATGAGCGCCACCGCGTGTGAGCGGCTGCGTGCGCCGAGCTTGGCCAGCACGTTCGACACGTGGGTCTTGACCGTCGCGACGGAGATCCCGAGATCATCGGCGATCTGGGAGTTGGAGCGCCCGGCGCGCATCGCGTCGAGCACCTCGCGCTCCCGCGCGGTGAGGTTCTCGGTCAGGCTGCGGCCTGCGTCCACGTCGTCGTCGTCCCGGGGAATCAGCGCCAGCGCGCGCCGGGTGACACGCGGATCCAGGACCCCTTCGCCCGCCGCGACGCGTCGCACGGCGTCGACGACGGTCGCGGCATCCGCCGTCTTGAGGAGGAAACCTGCCGCACCCGCTCGGAGTGCCCCGGAAACGAGCTCGTCCTCGTCGAAGCTCGTGAGCACCAGAACGTGCGCCCAGCCCGCGGCGGCGATCTCTCGCGTGGCGGCCACTCCGTCGACCGACGGCATGCGCAGATCCATCAGCACGACATCCGGGCGCAGAGCCGCGGCGTTTCGCACGGCGACCGCACCGTCGGCGGCCTCGCCGACCACCTCGATGCCGTGCGCTTCGAGCATGATGCGCAGACCTTCGCGGATCGCGACGTGGTCGTCCGCGAGGAGCACGCGCGGGATCGGACCGGTCACGCCGGCACCTCCATCGGCAGCGTCGCCCGCACCGACCAGCCGTCTGGTCGGGGTCCGGCCTCGAGCCGGCCGCCCAGCGCGCGCGCCCGCTCGCGCAGCAGCTCCAGCCCCCATCCGCTTCCGAAGATCTGCGGGCTGGTCACGGCGGCACCGCCTCGCGAGTCCACGCGCACGAGCACGCGGCCCGCGTCATCCGCTCGCAGCGTGATCTCGACGTCCGCGCCGGCAGCGTGACGTACGCAGTTCGCGAGGGACTCCTGGACGATGCGCGTGACCGCCTGGTCGACGGGCGCCGGGATGCGGGGAGGCAGCGAGTCCTCGACCCGCACCGTCAGTCCATCGCGACGCGCGTCCGCCACGAGGTCTCCCAGCGAGTCTCGGCGCGCACCGGCGACCGCACCGTCGCCGGTGCGAAGGACCGCGATCATCGAGCGCAGCGCCTGATGCGCCGCGAGGCTCGAGTCGCGCACCGCGCGCAGCGCCGCGCGATCGGATTCCGCCGAGCCGTCGATCGACAGTGCCGCCTCGGCACGGATCGCGATCGCCGAGACATCCCCGGCGACGAGGTCGTGGAGTTCGCGGGCCATCTGCTCCCGCTCCCTGCGCACAACCGCCGCGCGTTCGTCCTCGGCCTTCCGTGCGGCCTCCTCTGCGCGCTCGCGATGCAGTGCCACGAGCTCGTGCGCCTGCGCTACCGACGTGGCGTACCAGTAGCACGTGCCGGCGAGGGCACCCAACTGGAGCCCCATGAGCACGCCGATCCGCACGTCGCCGGTGAGGACGAGCGCGATCGCAGCAGCCGCCACGACGGCGATCGCGACGCCGACGAGGATGCGGCGCCGTCGCGAGGCAGAGGCCGCGAGTGTGGCCGCGTACAGCAGATCGAGCGCCACGATCAGCGTCGTGACGCCGCCGACGGTGAGCAGATCGACGACGAGCAGCGCGAGCGCCACGCCCAGGAGAGCGAGCGGTGCTCGGGCGCGGAAGAGCACCAACGCGCACGCCGGCAGACCCGTCACCAGCGACCACCACGGCGACACGGGCTGGGGCAGCAGGGAGAACACTGACCACAGCCCGACCAGTCCGAGGGCTGCCGCGGCGATCGTGAAGACCGCGTAGCCGAGCGCGTCCGCCAGAGCGCGATGCCCGCGCACCCACGCGACCACGGTCGTCACGAAACCGGCCGGTCTCTCCCTCACGCTCTCCATGCAACCACGCCGCCGGATCGGCGGTATCCGTCGAAAGAACGAGACGGCGCAGGCGTCAGCTCCGCCTTCTGCCCGATCCGCGTCGCTCCCAGAGCGACCAGCCTGGACCCATGGATTTCCTCTCCGACGCGCCTCTCGCGATCACGCTGGGCGTGCTCGCGCTCCTGGACGGGCTCAGTGTGGGCACGCTGCTCATCCCTGTGTTCCTGCTGCTCGCTCCAGGCCGAGTGCGTTCGCGCCGGGTGTTGCTGTACCTCGTCACGATCGCGGCGTTCTATCTCGCGGTGGGCGTCCTCTTCATGCTCGGCCTGGTGAATCTCGTCGATGTCGCCCAGGAGTTGCTGTCGTCCACGACGGGGCAGATCGCACGGCTGGTCATCGGCGGAGGACTGCTGGTCATCGCGATCTTCATGGGAGGTTCGAAGCCGGCCGCGCCGCCCGCAGCCTCCGGCGCATCGTCCCCGCCGGCCGAGGCGGTGCCCGCGGCATCCGCCACCGCGACAGCGTCGGCAACGGAAACCCGGCTCACGCGCCGGCGCGACCGGCTGCTGTCTCCCGACGCGTCGGGTGGTGCCGTGATGGCCGTCGCCATCGGCGCCGGGCTCGTCGAGGTGGCGACGATGCTGCCGTATCTCGTGGCCATGGGCATGCTCGCCGAGGCCCCCCTCGCCATGCCGGTGCGGTTCGCCGCCCTGGCGGGGTACTGCGCGGTCATGATCGTGCCGGCGCTCGTGCTTCTGCTGCTGCGGATCGTCGCGGCGCCACTCGTCGAGCGTCCCCTCGCGCGCCTCGCCGCGTGGATGGAGCGCGCCGGTCGCGAGAACACGGCCTGGATCATCGGCATCGTCGGCTTCCTCATCGCGCGTGCCGCCGCGAACGAGCTCGGCATCTTCGAGCGGCTGGCCGGATGATCCGCCCGAATCGACTCCGAATGCGGATCCACCGCGGCCGTGATCAGCCGCGGAGGATCGCGTAATCCTTGTCGCTGACGGTCGCGTAGATGACCGCGTGGGGGTCGACCTGCTGCGCGGCACGGTAGAGAGTGTTCTCGGCCTTCGAGATCTCGCGCCGGAGCTTGCCCGTGGTCAGGTCGAAGAGGCCTTTCGCGAGCTGAGAGTCCTTGCGCTGGACCACGATGATGGGCATGTCGTCCTCCTCGTTTCGTACGGTGATGGGGTTGATTCGGACCTTCGCGAAGCCCGCGGGCGCGTTCCAGGGGTCGAAGTCGCCGACGTGCCATCGTTCCTGAGGCGTGACGAAGTCCATGCGGAATCCGGCCAGTCGGCACAGGCTGACGAACCGTGCCCAAGCGAGGAATTCGTTCCCGGGCGCCAAAGCGCCCCAGTTCTGCACATCGATCGCCATGCAGTCGGAACCCCGGAACACACCGCCGTGCGAGGAGAATCCCGGCACCGCGGCCATGATTCCGAGCCGTTTCCGATACAGCACCTGAACGTCCAGCGGCCGGAACAGGTTCCAACCCGGAGTGACCCGGAGGGTCACGCCGTACTTCGCCCGACCCGTGGCGACGACATGATTCCACCGCGCGGCCGTCCCAGGCGGCGCGAGGTGTTTCCAGGGGCCGTCCTCATTGCGGCCCTTGTCCAGCACGATGAGGTGGGACTCAGGGATCTGCCCGTTGGGGAACCTCGGCATGGCGCACCCCCGCTTCAAGATGCTCTCGGCGGAACAGTCGGAGACCGCGCACCTCGTCGCTCGAAGCGTTCCTCATGTGCTTCCGTCGCGTATCGCCCAACATGCCCCAGCGCGGTACGCCCGCGCCCTCACAACGCCCATAGTGCCGCACGGGACCGCTCGGGGCCATAGGGCGATCGCACCGGTGGGCGGCTCTGTTCGCCTGCGGACGCAATTCGGCGGCGGGCATCGTTCGAGTGATTTCACGCGACTTGCGTGACGCGCGGGCGTTCGGCGTGCTCCAAGAATCGTTTTCGACGCCGGGGCCCCACGCACGGCGTCAGCGGAGCCGAGAGGCTCCACCGACGCGAAAGGATCACCCGAATGACTGACAACACCGTCACCGGCTGGGTGGGGTGGGGCGTGTTCGCCGCCGTCATCCTCATCATCTCCGGCCTGCTCAACATCTTCCACGGGCTGCAGGCTCTCATCGGGCCCGACTCCCTCTTCTTCACCACGGAAGCGGGGTTGTTCTCGGTGGACATCCAATCCTGGGGCTCGTTCCACCTGATCATCGGCATCCTGCTGCTGCTGATCGGCGTCGCGCTGCTGGGCGGCGCGACGTGGGCGCGCGTGATCGCGATCGTCCTCGTCGCGTTGAACGCGCTGGCGCAGCTGACGCTCATCGCTGCCCAGCCGTGGCTCTCCCTCGCGGTCCTCGCGATCGACATCCTGGTGATCTATGCGCTCACCGTGCACGGGCGGGAGCTCAAGGCGCGCTGATGCCAGGCCCGGACGGCACGAGGGGGGTCGAATGACGGCGTCGCCGCAACGAGACCCAGCCGCGACCCGCGTGCTGCGCGTGTCGCTCGCGCTGGGCGGAACGGCGATTCTGGCGCTGGGCGTGCTCGCGGTCGTCATCTCGATCGAAGGGCGGTTCGGGCCGACGCCTCTTCTCGGCGTCCTGGGGCACATATGGGAGATCATCTTCGCTGTCGCGCTCATACCGACGTTCGTGGCGATGTTCCTCGTAAGTCGGGGCGCCCGCTCCGTCAGCTCCTCGGCCATCGCGATTCTCGCAGCGCTCAGCTTGGGCGCTGCGGCACTCGTCGGGATTCTTCGCCTTGCCGGACTCGTCGAGCTGTTCCTGCCGCTTGCGAACTGGCTGCCCGGAACGCTTCTGCTGGCGGCATGGGGGTGGGTGGCCGCCCGTGCCGCAGTGCGGGAGGGGCACCTGGGGCAGGGGACGCGTCGGTTGGCGGGGGCCGTGCTGATCGCTCAGATCGCTCTCGTCGTCTTCTCCTCGGCCGCGGTGCTCGTCGGCGGCACGACCTCGATGGCGGCCAACATCTCCGCAGGTGCGGCGGCCGGCGCCCTCTGGATCGTCCTCGGTGCGAGTTGGCTGGCATTCGCGGCGCAATGGCACGGGCAGACGCACGTCGTGGCGAGTTAGATTTGAGATATCGGGGCGGCGTGCGGCATCCGTTGCTCCGCCGTCACGCCGTACCGATCACAACTCCAGAAGTCAATGGGATCCTTTCGAGGAGCTCTCTGCGTGAACATCATGCGGATGACGGAAGAACGAGTGAGCCTGAGCGTCGTCATCCCGGCGCGGGATGAGGAGCGGATTCTCGAGGCGTGCCTGCGGGCGCTGAGCCTCCAGTCCGACCCGGTGGGCGAGATCATCGTCGTCGACAACGGGTCGAGCGACAGGACGGCCGAGATCGCTCGCTCGCACGCCGGCGTCGTCGTGCTGACCGAGCCGCGCCCCGGCATCACCTACGCCCGCAACACCGGGTTCGACGCGGCGACGGGCGATGTCATCGCGCGCATCGACGCTGACACGATCGTCACAGCCGGTTGGGCGGCTGCCATACGCAAGGCGTTCGAGGCGGATGCCGGGCTGGCCGCCCTCACCGGCCCGGCGGGCTTCACCCGGCTCTCGTCGGGCGACCGCGTCGTCGGTCGCACGGCCTACGGTCTGGTGAAGGCGGCACATGAAGTGCTCATCGGCGGCGGCCCGGTTCTCTACGGCCACAACATGGCCCTGCGGCGCGAGGCGTGGGAGGCCATCCGAGACGTCGTGACGGTCGGAGACCACGTCATCAGCGAGGACCTCGACGTGACCTTCGCGCTCCAGCACACCGGGCAGCGAATCGGCTACGAGCCGGACATGCTCGTCACGATCGACGTGGAGCGCACACTTCGGTACGAGAAGATCGCCCGCTACCGCCGCACGAACCGCCTCACCGCGGAGAAGTACCGCAGACGCCGGCTCGAGTCCGCGGCGTAGGGCGACCGGCGCGGCATCCGTCTCATCGTCGCGACCCGACCGAATGTACGACCGGGCGTACACCGATCGGTGGATCCGGCGCGGGCGTCGCGTCACGAGACTCGAGGCATGTCCCCTTCAGCCACCGCGCTCCGCCGCCCCGGGCTCGTGCCGGCGCTGATGTCGCTCCTGCCCACCGCGGCGTTCCTGATCGTCGACGCGTGGCTCGGGCTCGTGCCGGCGATGATCGCCGCCAGCGCCCTCACGGTCGTGCTCATCGTCGTGCGGCGGATCGGGGGCCGCCGGATCGGGCTCCTCCTGCCGCTCGCCCTCGCCTACGTCGTGCTCAAGGCGGTCGCCGGCATCCTCACGCAGTCGCACGTCGTGTACTTCGGCGCAGGCGTGGCACTCAGCGCCCTCACCGCGATCGCCGTCGGAGTGACGGCCTTCACGCGCACGCCGGTCGCCTCGTACCTGATCCCTCTCGTGACGCCCTACCGCCGGCTGACTCCCGACCACCCCGTCTACCGACGGGTCGCCGCCCACGTCACGCTCGCATGGGCCGTCGTCGAGCTCGGGATCGTCGCGTGGGAGGGCTGGCACCTCACGGTCGCGTCGGCATCCGAGTTCGTGATCATGCGGACCGTCGGACCGTGGATGGCGATGGGCGTGCTGATCTTCTGCCTCATCTTCTACGTGCGCTTCCGTCTCGATCGGCACGAGTGGGCCCTCGCGCGCGAGGAACCCGCGTAGCGATCACCGGCGGCGCCTCCGCCTGTCACTTGTCACAGATCGCCGCCGAGCGGTGTCTTACAGGTGAGGGCAGGAGGCAGAACGATGCCAACGATTCTCGACCGGAAGAGACA
This sequence comes from Microbacterium sp., assembly GCF_035556355.1. Taxonomy (GTDB): domain Bacteria; phylum Actinomycetota; class Actinomycetes; order Actinomycetales; family Microbacteriaceae; genus Microbacterium. The sequence goes on along the minus strand of NZ_DATMFG010000045.1, from coordinate 79,636 downwards.
CCATTCCATCACCGACCGTCTCGAGCGCGTGATCACCCATTCGGCGCCGGGTCGGGGATTGCGGATGCTTCGTGCGAAGCTCGCCGCACGCCGCGTGCCGCTGCACTGGACGAACATGTTCGGTGTCATCGCGCTCGCGTGTGTCTTCGTGCTGTTCGTGACCGGCGCCATCCTGATGTTCGCGTACGCGCCGTCGAGTGAGACCGTGGCATACCACGGCCCTTACGTGCCGCTGGCGGGTGCGGAGATGTCGAAGGCGCTCGAGTCGACGCTCTACATCTCGCTCGAGATGCCCGGAGGAATTCTGCTGCGCCAGGCGCACCATTGGGCCGCCCTGCTGCTGCCGGCGGCGATCATGCTGCAGATGGTGGTCGCGTTCTTCACCGGTGCGTTCCGGCGGCCGCGGCGGCTTTCGTGGCTGCTGCTCTTCGGGCTCCTGGTCGCCGCGCTCTTGGGCGGATGGAGCGGCTACGCGCTGCCGGACGACATGCTCTCCGGAACCGGTCTGCGGATCGTCGAGGGCATCATGCTCGGCATCCCCGTGGTCGGCACCTGGCTGTCGCGTCTGCTGTTCGGAGGTGGGTTCCCGGGTCAGATCATCGAGAACCTGTATCCGCTCCACCTCGCTTCCGGCGTGCTGCTGGTCGTGCTCCTCGTCTGGCGCTGGTGGGACGCGTACGGCCGTGAACCGGCACGGTTCCCCGGAGAAGCGCGCACCGTGCCGGCCTGGCCGAACTTCGCCGTCCGCGCCGGCGGGCTGTTCGCCGCGGCGACGGCCCTCCTCTTCCTCATCGGCGGTACCGTGACGATCGCGCCGGTCTGGCTGTACGGTCCCGCGTCGCCGGGCGACGCATCCGCCGGCAGCCAACCGGATTGGTACACCGGATTCCTCGACGGAGCTCTGCGGCTCGTCCCGCCTGGGTGGGAATTCGAGTTGCTCGGCCGCACGTGGACGCTCGCCGTCATCGTGCCGCTGCTCGTCGTCGGCGCGTTCCTGATGCTCGTCGCGGTGTACCCGTTCATCGAGGAGTGGGTGAGCGGTGACTCCCGTGCCCAGGACGTCCTCGACCGGCCGCGCAACGTCCCGATCCGCACGGGCATCGGGGTCGCGGGAATCGTCTTCTTCGGGGCGCTCTGGGGTGCCGGTGGCGCCGATGTCATCGCGGCACAGCTGAACTTCTCGCTGGAGGGCGTGATCACCGCGTTCCAGGTGCTCGTCGTCCTGGGTCCGATCATCGCGTTCGACCTCACGCGTCGCGTGTGCGTCGCGCTGCAGAAGAAGGACCGCGAGACCGTGCTGCATGGTTACGAGACCGGGCGCATCGTTCGGATGCCCGGCGGGGGATACGTCGAGGTCCACCGCGAGTTGGACGCGCAAGAGCGCGGCCGCCTGGTCGGGCCCGCTCCGATCGAGCCGTTCATCGCCCGGCCGAACAGCGACGGACGTGTGCCTCTCGTCAACCGCGTGCGGGCCCGCGCGTCGCACCTGTTCTACGAAGACCGACTCGCGCCGTTGGGCGGTCAGTCCCGACCCGCTCTCCGCGCGATGGAGCAGGGCCGCTGATGCGGCCCTCCTTCACGCCCACGCCATACCCACGATCTGCGTGTTGAACGGCAGGAAGGGGGAGTGCACGCGATACGGCTCGGCCCAGACGTTCTCGAATCCCGCATCGCGGATCACGGCCTCGAGGTCGCGCTCGCACGAGCAGCCCTCGAACGTCCAGGCCCAGGGGCGGCGGAGCATCCGCTGAGCCCACCGCGTCACCGTTCCCTCGGGTGCGGCGACGTGCTCGAGGAACCGGAAGGTGCCGCCCGGATGCAACACGCGCCGCACCTCGGCGAGGACGGCCGCGGGGTCCTGCACCGAGCACAGCGCGAGCGATGAGATCACGCAGTCCGCGCTGTTGTCAGGCAGACCGGTGACCTCGGCTCTGCGGGTGCGCAGGTCGAGTTCGACGCCGCGACGGCGCGCCGCCTCTTGCAGCGGCTCGTGCATCGAGGGGTTGGGCTCGATGGCGATGAGGTTCGTTCCCGGCGAGAGGTAGCGGAGGTTCGCGCCGACGCCCGGGCCGATCTCGACGACCTCGCGGGGGAGGTGCGCGAAGATCCGCTGCTTGCGACGACGCAGGGTCCACTCGATGTACGGGCCCATGAGCCGGAAGAAGGCGGCGTTGAAGCGCCCGCGCAGGGAGTGCCGTTCGAAGTCCACTCCGAACGGTCGAGGGGTGGTGATGTCGGTCATGTCGACTCCTCTGTGTGGTGTCGACACCAGCGTGCTCGGCTCCGGCCGCCGGAACAGGCGTGGAACTACCTCACTTCGGCGGTGACGGCGCGGCGCCCTGGGCGGCGTACCACGCGGCGATCTGCGCCCGCGACGAGAAGCCGAGGCGCATCCGGATGCGCTCGACATGGCCCTCGGCCGACCGCTCGTCGATGCCCAGCCGCGTCGCGATCTCGCGGTTGGTGCACCCCTCGCTCACGAGAGCGGCGACCTCGTTCTGTCGCGGGGTCAGGGCGCGCGGTCCGCGACGCAGCGTGCGCAGGCCGAGGTGGCGCCGGATCGGCACCACGAGGCTGTGCACGTCGCCCGCGAACGGGAGATGGGAGCGGCCCGGCACGACACGAAGCTCCGCATCCCGGATGCCGGCGGCCAGCGCCTCCGCCTGCGCGACGGGCGCCGCCCGATCCTCCGCGCGGTGCAGCACGAGCGTCTTCGCCTCGACCCGCGGAAGCTGGTCGCCCACGTCGAGGTCATAGCTCATCGCGAGCAGGGAGCGTGCTGTCTCGGCGGTCGAGGACGCGCGTTGGTAGCGCGCGACCTGCCGCCGCATCACGGCGGTCGCGTCCGGAGCGAAGATGTCGGTGAGCACGTCCGACCCGAGACCCCAGTGCGACTCGACGAGCCCGAGCAGGTGCGCGCGCACATCCGGCTCTGCGATGTCCGGTCCCGACACCCAGCCGCCGTAGAGCACGAGACGACGGACCGACTCCGGATGCTCCGCCGCCCACGCCGCCGCGACGAGCGCGCCCATCGAGGAGCCGATCACGTCGAACCGGTCCGTGCCGAGCGTGCTCGCGACGGCGGACAGCTGCTCGAGCTCGTACTCGAGCGACGGCGGTCGCCCGGATGCCGGTGACAGCCCGCATCCGGCCCGGTCGTACCTCACGAGCCGGCATCCGTCCGCGATGCTCTCGTAGAACGCGCGCTCTTCGGGCAGCGCCCAGCTCAGTTCGAGGTGACTGAGCCATCCGCTGACGTACACCACCGGGCGCCCTTCGCCCACCGAGGAGTACGCGATCTCGGTTCCATCGGTCGCGGTCACACGCCCGAGGCGCTGCTGCACGTTGCCATTATGGCGGCGGGCGCCGGTTGACCGGCCGCGGCAGGCGCCGCCAGTGCCATCCGAACCGCACCCGTTCACACGAACGTGGCGCAGATCATGAGAATATGCATCCGGCAAGGGTGCCGAGGCGTTCCACGCTGGGGCTGTGACCGTCGAGACGGGCAGGGGTAATGGACGAGACGACACTCATCACCGCCGGCGTCGCGCTGTTCACGATCTGCAACCCGATCGGGACGATCCCCGTGTTCCTCAGCGTCACCGCGAACATGGAGCCGGCCAAGCAGCGCCGCATCGCCCTCGTCACGGGTCTCGGCGTCTTCGCGGTCCTCACGCTGTCGCTCATCCTCGGCGCGGTGATCCTGCAGTTCTTCGGGATCAGCGTCGCGTCATTGAAGATCGCCGGATTCCTCTTCGTCGCCACGATCGCGTGGGCGATGCTCACGAAGACGGGTTCGATCCTCCCGACGCAGAACCAGGGTTCGCCCGCGATCGTGCCGCTGGCCATGCCGGTCGTCGCGGGTCCGGGCGCGATCGCGCTCGTCATCGCGTTCGGCAAAGACAACCCGGGCCTCGTGGACTACCTGTGGGGCATCCTCATCATCGCGGTCTCGGCGATCGCGACCGCCGTCATCTTCTTCTTCGCCCCGTACCTCGCGAAGGCGCTGGGCCCTGCGGGCATGGAGATCTTCCAGAAGCTGTTCGGTCTCATCCTGCTCTCGATCTGCGTCGAGCAGATCCTCACGGCGATGCCGCACATCTGGCCGGGGCTCGCGGGCTGACGCGTGTCGGCGCCCCCGAGTAGGGTCGGGCGGCATCGAGCGAAGGAGCTCCCATGGGCGAGTCAGCGAGCCGGTCCGGACTGATCACGGCGGCCGAGTTCCACACGGCACCAGAGGTGTCGGACTGGCGCGGCACAGGAACCGGCCCGCAGGTCATGTACAGGGCGAGTTCCTTGGCGGATGCCGCGCGACTGGTCCCCGCGATCGTCGACGCCGCGGAGCGGTTCAGCATCCTCGCCGACGTCGACCTCCGCCCCGAGGGGGTCGTGGTGCGCGTGCCGTACCGCGATCCCGAAGGCCTCCCTGCGGCGGCACCGAAGTTCGCGGCGGCGGTCTCGGCGGCTGCCGCCGAACTGGGGCTGACGGCCGATCCCTCGCGGGTTCAGTCGGTGGGCATCTACGTCGCCCAGCATTCGCAGACCGACGCCCGGCCGTTCTTCGTCGCCGCGCTGGGATACGAGGACTTCGGCGACACGGATGCCGTCGACCCGCTGCGCTGCGGACCGCAGCTCGCTTTCAACCCGATCTCCGGCGATGTCCCGGGCAGGGGCCGCACGCACTTCGACGTGTACGTGCCCGCCGATCAGGCGCAAGCGCGAGTCGCCGCTGCGCTCGCCGCCGGGGGCCGGCTCGTGGACGACTCGCGCGCGCCGCTGTGGTGGTCGCTCGCGTCGCCCGACAACCACGGGGTCGACATCGCTGCGCACCCCGACCTGCACGACTGACGCCGGCCGCGCCTCCGGTCACGCGTGCGTGAACAGCGCGCTGTACGCGTTGAGCGCGGGCTGTCCGCCGAGGTGCGCGAAGAGCACGGTGCTGTCGCGCGGGATCTCGCCGTTCGTGACGAGCTCGATGAGCCCCGCCATCGACTTCCCCTCGTACACGGGGTCGAGGATCACCCCCTCGAGTCGGCCCGTGAGCCGGATGGCGTCGATCGTCGACTCGACGGGGATGCCGTAGCGGTCGCCGGCCCACTCGGCGCGGAGCACGATCTCGTCGTCGCGCAGCGGCCGGTCGACGCCGATCAGCGCCGCGGTGGCCCGCGCGATGCGCGTGACCTGGTTGCGCGTCTCGTCGATCTTGGCGCTCGCGTCGATTCCGATCACTCGGCGTGGGCGGCCGCCCGCATCCGCGAGCGCAGCGAACCCCGCGATCATGCCCGCGTGGGTGGAGCCCGTGACGGAGCACACGATGATGTGGTCGAAGAACACCCCGAGGTCCTGCTCCTGCTTCTGCACCTCGTAGGCCCAGTTCGCGAAGCCGAGCCCGCCCAGCGGATGGTCGGAGGCGCCGGCCGGGATCGCGTACGGCTTGCCGCCGCGCTCCTCGACGCTCGCGATCGCCTGCTTCCACGACTCCTTGAACCCGATCCCGAAACCGGCGGAGTCGAGTCGCACGTCGGCCCCCATGATGCGGCTCAGCAGGATGTTGCCGACCCGGTCGTTGACGCTGTCGGGCCAGTCGACCCATCTCTCCTGCACGAGCACCGCCGAAAGTCCCAAGTGCGCCGCGACCGCCGCCACCTGCCGGGTGTGGTTCGACTGATACCCGCCGATCGAGACGAGCGTGTCCGCCCCGTGGGCGAGCACGTCCGGGACGATGTACTCGAGCTTGCGGGTCTTGTTGCCGCCGAACGCCAGTCCGGAGTTGACGTCCTCGCGCTTCGCCCAGATCTGCGCGCCGCCGAGGTGCTCGCTGAGGCGTCGGAGAGGATGGACGGGACTCGGCCCGAACGTGAGCGGATAGCGGGGGAAGTCGGCCAGCGGCATGGTCGCCTCGTCTCTAGACTGCGTGCAGTACGCAATATATTACGTCGCCCGGATGCGCGGGCACCGATGGTCCCACGCTGTGAGAGCAGGTCCGGGCGTGGCGGCTTGACGAGCGCACGGGATCGGCATGCAATACATTGCATGCCGATCCCTTCGTCCTCTCCGATGAAAGGCCGCACGCTGCTGCGGGACGACGTGTACCGCCAGCTGCGCGACGCGATCGTCGACGGCACGCTTGCGCCGGGGGAGAGCCTTCGCGACGGCGAGCTCGCCCAGTGGCTCGGAGTCAGCCGGACCCCGGTGCGCGAAGCGCTCCTGCGTCTGAGCGAGAGCGGGCTGGTCGTCGCCCGACCGGGCCGCTCCACCACCGTCGCCGTGGTGGACGAGGAGTCCGTGCGCAACGCGCGCGACGTCGTCGCAGCGATGCAAGCGCTCGCCGCCAGGCTCGGCGTGCCGCGGCTCACGGAGGAGCAGCTTCAGGCGATGCGCGATGCGAACGACCGCTTCACCACGGCCATCGAGGCGGAAGACGCGGAGGCCGCCCTGGCGGCGGATGACGCCTTCCACGATGTGCTCGTCGTCGCAGCCGAGAACCCGGCGATCGTCTCCGTGCTGGAGCAGTACACGCCCGTGGTCCGCCGAGCGGAGACGCTCCGCTTCCTGTCGATCGATCGATTCGCGTCCGCGGAACGTCACGCCCAGCTCATCGACCTGTGCGCGGCCGGCGATGCAGAGGGCGCCTCCCGGCTCGCGTTCCACACGTGGCACAGTCTTCCGGTGGGCGACCCCGGCTCCGATTGAGCCCCTGCCCGCCGGGCCCAGCCGCGAGTGCACGACTTCTCGTCGAGTGAACGGGCAACTCCCGTCGGCAGGGCGTGCGTTCGGCGAGAAGCCGTGCACTGGGCGTGAGGCGGTGCGTCAGCCGACGCCAACGAGGGCGTGCTCCGCGGCCTTGACGATCACATCGGCGACCTCGTCGGAGTGCGAGATGTAGAGCGCGTGGCTCGCGCCGGGCACCACCGTGATCTCGGCGCCGGCGCGGTTCGCCATGTGCAGCAGCATCGCCTGGTCGAACGACTGGTCCTCGCCGGCGATGATCGCCCAACTCGGCTTCGTCCGCCACGCGGCAGCCTTCACGGGCGTGGCGAACACCGACATGTCGATCGGCACCTGCGAGTCGCGAAGGAACGCGGCATCCGCATCGCTCAGGTCGGCGGCGAAGCCGATCTTGAACTTCTCCACGTTGAGGAACCCGAAGCCGTCCTCGACGGTGTGGATCGGGAAGTTCGGCGTCGGGGCGAAGCCCTCGTACTGCTGCGCAGTCGTCTGGCCCTCGTCGGGCGCGAGCGCCGAAACGTAGACGAGGCCGGCGACCTCGGGGTGCGTGCCGGCCTCGGTGATGACCGTACCGCCCCACGAGTGGCCGACGAGGATGGTCGGGCCGTCCTGCAGGTCGAGCACGCGCTGGGTCGCTGCGATGTCGTCCTCGAGCGAGGTGAGCGGGTTCTGGACGATCGAGACCCGGTAGCCGCGGCCGGTGAGGTTGTCGTAGACGCGACGCCATCCGGAGCCGTCGGCGAAAGCGCCGTGAACCAGCACGACGTTCTTGATGCCCTGGTCGTTGCTCATTGTTCTTCTCTCTTCCGATTTGGTGGGGTGATGGTGAACAAGCGGGCTGGTCCGGCGAGCTAGCCTCACCTGCGGGCAATATATTGCATGCAGAACACACGGACAAGAGCATCTATTCCGGGTGGTCACGGCGCGCGCGAGCGCGCGGAATCAGCGGATGCGCCGCGCCCGCGTGCGAGCGATCGTCAGAAGCCGGCGATGCCCTTGCCGATGAGGCTCACGCCGATGACGAGCAGCAGGACGGCCATGATGACCGCGTTCTCCTTCTCGAGCCAGCCGCGAAGGGCATCGAGGGGGTCGCGCAGCTTCGACGCTGCGACGAGGTACCCGACCACAGGCACGAGCACGGTCGAGGCGGCGATCACGGTGAACACCGCGATCACGAGGACGATCTCGCCGACGGCGAGGCCGGCCGAGCCGATGTCGACGCCGGCGCCCGCGCCCATCAGGAGGTTCTTCGGGTTCACCGCGGACAGCACGAATCCGAGCCCGAACGCGACGGGGAACGTCATCTTGTCGATCGCCTGCATCCACTTCGGCATCGCCGGCTCCACGCCCCGCCGCGGCCTCTTGCGCCATTGCCCGACCGCGAGAAGCAGGAGGAGGGCGCCCAGGATGAGCTGGATCGTTCCCTTTGCCGGGTTCGAGGCATCCGAGTCCTGCTCCGGGAGTATCGACGACAGGAGCGTGAAGACGGTGACGGCGACCACGATGCCGAGGACCCAGCCCAGCAGGAAGCCGACACTCGTCACGCGCGCCCTCGGCGAGAGCAGCATGAGGATCGCGGCGATGATCGGGATGGGGCTGATCGCGACGCCGAGTGCGAGGGGAAGGATCTCTCCGATTGCTGCGCCCATGTTCGCTCCTGTCACGCACACTAGCGCGGTCGCGCGGATTCCGTCTGGCATACCCTCGAACCATGGGCGGTGGACCGGAGGGCTTCGAGTACACGGTGCGCGGCGACACCGTCGAGATACGCCACCACGGCCGTCTCGCGACGACGCTGCGGAGGTCGGTTGCCGCGAAGTTCCTCGACGACGTGGAGCGCGTCGATCCTCAGCTCGTGATGGCGCGGGTCACCGGCAACTACAAGCGCGGGAACGAGCGGTCGGCCTCCCACCGCCCCTGACCGGCCGCGGTCACCACCACCACGAGCGGCCGCGCAGCATGTCGCCGAACTCCTCCGGCGTGCCTCGGCCGGTGTGCCGTGAGCCGAGGTAACTGTCGACGACCGCCCGACCGAGGTCGTCGAGCTCGGGCGCGACCACCTGGCCGCCCGCGCGCCGCGCGAGCGCGTCGATGAAGCGTGCCAGACCGGGATCGTCGCCGAGACGGAAGAACGTCGTCTGCGCACCGAGGCGCTGCACCGTGTCGAGCTCACGGACGGTCGCGGCGACCGTGCGGGCCGACGGCGGGTAGGCGAAGTGCGTGCTCCCGTCCTGGTCGAGATGAGAGGTCGGCTCGCCGTCCGTCACGATGAGCAGGACCGGCTGCGCGAGCGGATGCTTGCGGAAATGGCGCCCGGCGAGCATCAGGGCATGGTGCAGGTTCGTGCCCTTGTCCCACACCGCGTCCTTCGCGGTCAGCTGCTCGATGTCGATGACCTCCGCGTATCGCGCGAACGAGATGAGCTGGAGCGTGTCGCCGCGGAACCGCGTCGAGATGAGGTGGTGGAGCGCGAGCGCGGTGCGCTTCATGGGCACCCAGCGGCCGTCCATCGCCATGGAGAACGATGTGTCGACGAGCAGCGCGACCGCCGCCTGTGTGCGCTGCTCGGTCTCGACGACCTCGACGTCGCTCGTGTCGAGCCGGACTCCGCCCGACGGGTCGCCGCCGTCGGCCACGGTCCGCAGCACCGCGTTCGAGATCGTGCGGGGGATGTCCCACGGCTCGGTGTCGCCGAACGCCCACTCGCGTGTCGCCCCCGTGCGGTCGCCGGCCGCTCCCGCGTGCCGGGTCTCGCGGCGTCCTGTGCGGCCGGTGCTGCGCGTCGCGACATCGCGCAGCAGCGCGCGCCCGAGCTGGCGCATCGCGCGCGGCGTGAGCCGGAGCGACCCGTCCGACGCGCGCTGCACCATGCCGGTGTCTGTCAGCTCCTGCTCGAGGTCGCGGAGCGTGCGGGCGTCGACCGCCGCGTCCTCGCCGAAGAGGCGCTCGAGCGCGTCGAGGTCGATGTCGTCCATACGCGCGCCGGGGTACGCCTGGGAGAGCTGATCGGTGAGCGAGTCGAGGTCCGACAGGTCCTGCATGAGGCCCGTCGCCTCCCCGAGCCCGACGGGCTCCTCGCCCGAGAACGACGCCGAGCCCGTCCAGTCCTCACTCGGCCGCAGGGAGCGCAGGTTGTCGTCGAGGCGCGCGAGCGAGCGCATGAGGTCGGGTGAGCCGAACGCCTGCTGCGAGAGGTCGATCAGTTCCTCACGCTGCTCCGGCGTCATCGAGTTGAGCATGCGCTGCGCCGCCGCCGAACGCTCGGCGAGCGCGTCGAGCAGTTCGTCGAGGTTCTTCGGATGCTCCGGGAACCGGTCCCCGTGTTTGCGCATGAACTCGTCGAAGTCCTCCTGCGTGTCCTCGCCGAGACGCCGCTTCTCGAGCAGGTCGTTGAGGTCGTTGAGCATGTCGCGGATCGCCTGCCGGTCGGCATCCGTCGCGTTCTCCAGCGCGTTCTTGAGCCCGGCGAACCGCTGGTCCAGCAGCTCACGGCCGAGAAGATCGCGGATGCGGTCGTAGTCCGCCCGGGCGCTCGGGCTCTGCCACTCGTAATCGGCGAGCTCGGTCACGGCCGCCGCCGTGCTCGCGGGCAGGTTCTCGAGTCTCATCTCGGAGAACGCCCGCACCTCGTCATCGAGATCCACGTCCTTCACGAGGTGCTTGCGCTCCTCGAGCACCGCGCGGTCCAGCAGCTCGCGGACCTCGTCGAGTGTGCCGTCGAGCCGGTGCCTGCGCACGAGCTCGGCGCGCCGCTCGCGCACGCGCCGCGCGAGGTCGTCGAGCCCCTGCTGGTCGCGGCTTCCGCGTCGCAGGTACTCGCGCACCGCGCGCTCGACCGATGTGCCCGACATGACGTCTTGGCCGATCGCCTCCAGCGCCTCCCGCACGCGCACCGGCGGGGCGAGCGGATCGCCACCCGTATAGCGCCCGTAGCGCGCGGTGTGCGCGGGCACGCGGTGGAAGCTCCGCACCATCAGCGGAGCCTTCCGAGGGGCGCGGTGCGCGGCATCCGGTCATCCATACACGGTCTCTCCTGCGACGGTGTCCTTGCCGATGCGACGCTCGAGGTAGAGCGACTCGAGCAGCAGCTCCATCGCGCCGGCGCGTTCGCTCGGGGTGTTCGCACCGAGGCGTCGCGCGGCTTCGTCGTACAGGTCGGATTCGCCGAGCACGGGCATCGCTGCGAGCACGTCCGCCGCCGAGACCTGCTCACCGGTCATGACTGTGACGCCCTCGCGCAGCGCCTCGACGAGCACGGTCGAGTCGAGACCGCGGAAGTACGAGCGGGCGGTGTCGGCGATCGCGGTGCGCAGAAGATGCTCGAGGATCGCGTGCTCGCGACCCTCCTCACCGGTCTCGAACTCGATCTTGCCGCCGAGCACGTCGACCGCGGTCTCGAGGTCGACCGGGCGCGCGACCGCGACCTCTTCGCGTTGCCGGGTCGCGCGGTGCAGCGCGGCCGCGGCGATCGTCTCGGCGCCGGCGATCGCGAAGCGCGCCGAAACACCGGCACGCTGGTCGACGGCCTCGGATTCGCGCAGGTTGCGCGTGAAGCGGGCAAGCACCTCGAGCAGGTACTCGGGCACCTCGGCGACGAGGTCGGCCTCCTGCCGGATGACCGCGATCTCCTCGGCGATCGTGAGCGGGTAGTGCGTGCGGATCTCGGCGCCGAAGCGGTCCTGCAGCGGCGTGATGATGCGTCCGCGGTTCGTGTAGTCCTCGGGGTTCGCCGTCGCGACGACGAGCACGTCGAGGTCGAGGCGCAGGAGGTACCCGCGGATCTGGATGTCGCGCTCCTCCATGACGTTCAGCAGCGACACCTGGATGCGCTCGGCGAGGTCGGGCAGCTCGTTGATCGCGACGATGCCGCGGTGGCTGCGCGGCACGAGGCCGTAGTGGATCGTCTCGGGATCGCCGAGCGATCGCCCTTCGGCGACCTTGATCGGATCGATGTCGCCGATCAGGTCGGCGACGGACGTGTCAGGAGTCGCGAGCTTCTCCGCGTAGCGCTCCGAGCGATGCTTCCAGGCGACCGGCAGGTCATCGCCGAGCTCGGCGGCCCGGCGGATCGAGACGGGTGTGATGGGGTGGAACGGATGCTCGCCGAGCTCCGAGCCCTCGATGACGGGCGACCACTCGTCCAGGAGCCCCACGAGGCTGCGCAACAGGCGCGTCTTGCCCTGACCGCGTTCGCCGAGGAGCACGATGTCGTGCCCGGCGAGGATCGCGCGTTCGAGCTGCGGGATGACCGTCGCGTCGAAGCCGTGGATGCCCGGCCACGGATCCCGCCCCTCGGCGAGCGCGGCGAGCAGGTTCTCGCGCAGCTCCTCGCGCAACGGGCGGAACGTGTGCCCTGACTCGCGCAGCTGTCCGGTCGTGGTGATCGCGGAAGGCGACGTCATGACCAGAGATTAGGTCGCCCGGAGGACATGAGGGGCCGAATCGGCGAAATCCTCATGGATCCGCGCGGGATCAGGAGATGCGGACCAGTCCCGCCTCCTCGACCCACGAGTCGACGTCGACGTTGAGTCCCCCAGAGGAGTTGGCCTGGTTGACGAAGTCCTGCAGGGCCGAAGCTCGAAGCTGCTCGGGGTCGGGCGTATCGAACACGAAGCGCAGCGGGATGGAGGGCTGCAGCCAGATGGCGGATCGGCCGGGCTGGCCGGTGCCCTCGTGGCGCCATGCGAGGGTGAAGCTCTCGCCGCGGCGCAGCTTGGTCGTGATGACCACCTTGAGGTGGGCCAGAAGACTGTCGGGAATCTCGATCGGCTCGCTCGTGCTGCCGTAGTACAGGTGCCCCATGTTCACTCCTTGATCGGCCTGAATGCGATGGGGCGACGCCGTGTGCGTCGAACTCGTCCAGGACCTCTCACACTAGCAGGTATTTCACTCATCTAGGTAAATGAGCTAAATCTTCACTGAATTAACTTCAACCGCTACACTGATCGAGATACCAAGCCGAGGAGTTATCCGTGACAACCGGACGAACGAGCCGATCGAAGGTGCGCGCGGCCCTGCTCGCCTACGTGCAGGCGCGTTCCGACGCGCTCTCGCGCGCGCGCCGCGAGCTGGGCATCGGCGAGGGCGACGCGAAGGCGCTCCTGCACATCGCGGCGAATCCCGGCATCCGTCCGTCGCAACTCCGCGATCACCTCGGGATCACGTCGCCGGGAGTCACCGCGCTCATCGACCGTCTCGTCGAACGGGGCATCGTGCGTCGCGACCTCGACCCCCACGATCGGCGCGTGAACCGCATCAGCGTGACCGTAGACCTCGCCGAGGAGCCCTGGGCGGGCCTGACGCGGTTCGACACCGCGTTCGACGACGTCGTCTCGGCCGGCGACGAAGAGGAGGCGGCGCGCTTCGCGGAGCTGCTCGAGTCGTGGACCGCGTCGACGAACGGCAGTCGGGTCGCCTGAGTCCCGCGGACTCGAGCCGATGCTTCAGGGCGCGTCGGTGCCGACGAACGAGGCCGACTTCGCCTGGAGGAACGTGCAGAGCGCGGACAGGACCTGGAGCTCGTTCGACAGCTCCATCACCGCCGCCGCGTCCAGACTGATCGACTCGTCGCGCGGCTCCATCGTGACCACCCATCGCGGGGAGTACGGAGCGTCGGGGTGCACGTAGATCGACGTCGACGCGTTCGCGAGCTGCATCCCGACGAGGCCGGTGTTCGCCCCGTCCTCGCCGTCCTGCTGCATGACCTTGACCGAGCCGGCGATCGTGTACCCCAGCGAGCGGAACTCGCCCAGCCACTCCTCGAGGGTCTCCTTGCTTCGGAAGGGCATCGCGCGACTCTTTCTCGACGGCACGGGCGACCGTCCTGAGCCAAATGTAGGCGCTCGTCCGCGATTCGCCTACCGTCGTCTCACGCGTGTGATGCGGCAGAGTGGTGCTGTGCGCTTCGTCGGTCTGGCTCTTCTCGTCGCCGTCGGCGCGACGGTCGGCACGCTCCTCCGGGCCTCGATCGAGCTCGTGTTCCCGCACGCGCCGGGGGAGTGGCCGTGGGCGACGTTCGCGATCAACATCCTCGGGAGCCTCGCGCTGGGCGCGCTCATCGAGGCACTGGCGCTGCGCGGTCCCGATACCGGGAGACGGCGGATGCTGCGCCTCGGCGTGGGCACGGGCGTGGTCGGGGGCTTCACGACCTACAGCACGTTCGTCGTCGAGATCGACCGGCTCGCGACCGCGGGCGCCGTGTCGATGGCGCTCGTGTACACGCTCGCGAGCGTCGTGCTGGGCGTCGTCGCCGCGGCGATCGGCGCGGGGGTCGCGGCATCCGTCTTCGGTCGTCGTGAACCAGAGGGGGAGGGCGCCGCATGATCCTCGTGCTGACGGCGCTCGCGGGCGGTCTGGGCGGGGCGCTGCGGTTCCTCGTCGACACCGGTGTGGGGCGTGTGAATCGCACGTCGGTGCCGCTCGGGACGATCGTCGTCAACGCGACGGCGTGCTTCGCGCTGGGTCTCGTGACGGCGTCCGCGTCGGCGCACTTCGGAGCGGACGACGTGCGGTCGATCCTCGGGGTCGGGCTCCTCGGCGGCTACTCCACCTTCAGCACGGCGTCGGTCGAGGCGCTCGGTCTGCTGCGCAAGGGGCGCTGGCTCGCGGCGATCGCGCACGCAGGCGGCATGCTCGTCGCGAGCATCGGCGCTTCGGTGCTCGGCCTGCTCGCGGGCGCCCTCATCCCGTGAGCGCGGTGCCGGTCAGAGGTAGATCTCGTCCGCGAACACGAGCCGCTGCTCCCACACGGGAGGCGGTGCGGCCGTGCCGACCGGGGAGTCGGCGAGGGGATCGCCGGGGAACCTCTCCCATTCCTCGACCGTGACCCGCCAGCCGGATGCCTCGGGCCCCGGCCGTCGCAGCGGGATCTCCTCGTCGTCCGAACCGAGGGTCGTGCCCCATGCGATGAGGTGCTCCGCCGGCTGGTAGTTCGCCACGACGAGCCTGCGCGTGTCGACGGTGATCCACCCCAGGTCGCCCGGCATCCCGGGGTCTGCCCTCTGCAGTCGCGCGACGACGAGCCTGCCCAGCTCGATCGATGCGAGGTCGGCGGCGACCGGGTCGTGCGCCGGTCCATGCCGCACCGGCACGGGACCGCTCACCACGACGCGCACCTCGTGCTCGTCGAGCCGGCTCACCAGGGCTGTGCGCTCGGGCGGAACCTGCACGTAGTCCGTCGACACGGGGCTCGAGAGCTCCAGGCCGGGGACGCTCTCGGGCTGATACCGCGCCACGGCGAGCCGCAGGAACGGCCACGACACGGCGCCCGGGTTGAGCGCGACGTCGACGTACCAGAGCCTGCGCTCGGGGTTGTACTGCGGGCGATAGGCGAGCACCGACGCCGTGTACGTCTTCGTGTCGCCGGCAGCGGTCGGCAGCGGCAGACCGGTCTCGGCGCCGACGGGCTCGCCGGGGGTCCACACGTCATCGACCCCGGCGACGCGCCAGAAGTCGACGAGCGTGAGGGGCGAGAGGTGCGGGTTGTCCCACGTCGCGCCGATCCAGATCGGGTCCTGCGCGTAGAGCGTGTACGGTCCGGCGGCCGGTGACGTGCCCAGCAGCACGGCGAGCAGCTCGCCCTCGCCCGACGAGAACCACGGGCGCTCGAGGTAGATGCGCACGCCCGCGCGGCGGGTGTGGCGCTCCGCGATGGGCTGTCCGGGATGGACCGTCCCCGCGTCGTCGGCGGGCGGGGCCGCGGCATCCGGATCATCGTGCGACCAGCGGAACAGCGGGACGACCGAGTGCACGACCGGCGGCTCGGGACGCGCCGAGGACGGCACCGACAGCCGCAACGTCTCGCTCACGACGCTCGACCCGTCGTCGAACTCCGCCGCCCCGTCGGCCGGCGTCAGCAGCGACGGCGGGAAGTGCTCGCGGAACCGCGTCGACGCGCGGAGGCGATAGTCGACCATGCGGTGCTTCGTGTCGCCGAACTCGTGGCGCGTGCCGTGGATGCGGATGCTCGGATCCGCGGGCCAGTCGAGATCGCCGGAGGGCAGGAAGTCCTGCGCGAACAGCACACCCAGCCGCTCGTTCTCGGACACGCGCGTCGTGCATGCGGTGCCGCGGCTCGCGCGCTCCTCCCAGACCGGGAGGCCCACGTCGTCGACGGGCTCGGACCACGACGCCTCGATCGTGAGCTGCTCCGTGCTCGGGCCGTGCACGTGCACCCCGCCGAAGAAGCTCGCATACGTGGCGGACGCGGAGCGGACGGAGCGGACGTTGACCGGCCGTGGCGCCCGCACCGGCCGCGGCACGGCGTGCACGAGGAGTACGTTCTCCTTCGGCGTGAGCGACCACAGGTAGCCGTCGCGCGCGGCCTCGCGCACGATCTCGAGCCCCTGGATCACAGCAGGGAGGCTCCGCCACATGCCGAGCACGTCGAGCGCGGCGGGGCGCGGGCAGCTCGAGAGCCGGAACCGCTGGATGGTGCCGGCGGGCAGCGCGATGTCGATGACGCGGTCCTCGACCTCGGCTCGCGGCGTCGGCCCGTCGGTCAGCGTGAGGCGATACGGATGCACCACCGGCCAGCCCCGCGCGTCGACCTCGTAGTCGGCGGTGAAGCCTTCGATCCCGAACGGCAGCGGCAGGGCGGGGCTGGTGGTGGCGTCGGGGAACACGAGCGACACACCGCGCGCGAGCGGATCCGGCAGGTACGGCACGATCATGTCGTCGACGTCGTGCACGACGTACTGCCCGGCCGGCGGCGACTCGCCCTGTGGGAGCGGCAGCGTCACGATGTCGCTCGGGTCGACGCCGGGGTCGTGCACGAGCGCGACGCCCGGCACGGGGATCCTGGCCCCGGGGTTGTCGAGGTCGGCGACGTCGATGTCGGTGAGCGCGCCGTTCTCGCGGAGCGCGACGCCGAGGGCCGCCTTGAGCCCCGCGGCCGACCCGTCGCCCACGAGCGCGTCGAATGCCCCGTGGTGCTCCGCCTGGAGCTGGCCGACCTTGGGCGGCACGAGGTGGCGCTGCCCCACCGCCTGGAACGCCGAATCGGGGTTGTCCGCGAGCACCGCCGTCCGGTATTCCTGGGGGTCTGTCACCGTGACATCCAGCGTGTCGGGGTCCTGTGTCACGCCGCTGCGGATGACGACGACGCGCTGCGATTCGCCCTCGCTGTAACGGGCGCGCGGCACGAGCGTCGGGGGCGGCACGGGGTCCCACCTCAGGAACGGCCGCGGGGCCGTGATGGTCTTGAGCGCCTCGAGCACCACCGCAGCCGTGATGCCGCTGGGGGTGAGCGTCGCCGTCGCGCGCCCGAGCTGCCCTGCGACGGCAGGCAGGAGCGTGTCGGCGTCGAGCGAGGCCGTGACGCCGAACGCGGCTCCCTTCGTCGAGGTGAGGGCGGACCGCATCGCCTGCGTGACCGCGGATGCCCGAGACGGCGTCGCCGTCGCGAGGGCGTCGCCCGACAGGGCCGCGCCGACATCGGTCCGGCCGAGCACGTTCGCGATCTCGGACCGCAGCGCCGCCTGCTCCTTGCGTCCGAGGGTCGGCGCGGCGCGTTCCGGCACGACGGGCCGAGGGTCTTCGACGGCCTCCACCGCGGCGTCGCGCAGCACTTCGGCGACGGGCCCGAGGCGTCCGAGTCCCGCCGCGGCCTCCCACCGCACGGAGTCCCGCTTCACGTTCGTCTCGACGGCCTTGCGCAGTCGGTCCTGGAGCTCGACCGGGACCTCGACGCGTCCGAGGCCCGCGCGCAGCCGTGCGACGGCGGCGGCGTCGAGGCGTCCGACGGCTCCCGCGCGGGTGACGCCGCGGCCTGGCTGGGCGCCGCCCGGCGTCATCGGGCCCCCGCTGTCACCGGGTGCCGACGGACCGGATGTCGCGGGAGCGGGCGGTCGCACATTGCCCGCGAGGTCGACGAGCCACGCGCGGAACGAGTAGTCGCGCCCGTACCGCAGTCGCGGCAGCGAGTTCGGCACGATCGTGTGAGTGAACCCGATGGGGTTCGTCGCGTCGACGGGCACCGCGGTCGGCGGCGGCTCGACGATCTCCTCGAGCTTCTGCGATCCGTCGGGCTGGGTGACCAGCTCGCTGCGCACGCGCTTGCCGGGCTTCGGCACCGACAGGCTCCACCCCTCCCAGCCGAACACCGCCTCGTGCACGTTGACCGGCGGCGGTTCGACCGGCTCGCCGACGGGGACGGACTGCTCGGCGGGCGCGCCCTGCGCGAAGCCGTGCCCCTCGCCGAGGTCGAGCGGCTTGCTGAGGCCCACGATCTCGGCGACGGTGTGGCGCTCGTGCACCGAGCGCCACTCGCCGTCGGTCGCGTCGAACACCTCGACACGGATGCCGCGGGCCACGTCCTCGCTCGTGAGGAGCATGCCGCCGCCGCGCGGCGGCGTGGACGTGCCGAACTGCTGCTCGAGCTTCTCCTGTCGTCCGAGCCGGTCGAAGAGGATCTTCGCCTGCGCCTTCCGTGCGATCGTGAACCCCGGCGACCGCAGTCCCGGCGACGCGGCGTCGACCGGCTCGCGGTTCGCCTGCCGCAGCATGAGGCGCGGCAGCACGCGGAGGTACTGCTCGGTCTTGATGGCGGTGCCGTCGGCATCCGTGTCGAGCACCGCGAAGCGGTCGGTGTCACCGAGCGCCATCGCGCCCTTGATCCACTCCGGTGTCGCGGGCACGGTCACGAGCGCGCCGTCGGCGACGGCCTCGCACTGCACGCGGGGGGCGCCCGACGCGACCGTGCGGCCGTCGCGCTCGACCGACACCTTCGCGCTGAGCCACTGCGACTTCTTGAGCCGGTTGACGTCCTCGACGACGAGGTCGATCACGAGCCCGAGCGTGCGCAGCAGCGCCGGGTGATCGCCGACCGTGGCGATGCGCTCGTGGAACTCGGGCTCCTTCGGCTTGAGCGGGTCGGGGGGTGGGGCATCCGGCTCGGCCTTGTAGTCCGTCTTCGACTCGGGCCGGTCGTAGTAGCGCCGCACCTCGTGCAGCGACGCGAGCACGCCGTACATGCCCGTCGGCGTCCCCGTCGAGGGGATCGGCCTCGGGCCCTTGCGGTCGCTGCCCGTCTCGCCGATCTCACGGTCGAAGATCTCCGTCCATCGCTCGTCATCGACCTCGCTGATGCCCTGGCGACCGGTCAGGATCTTGAACTCGCGGAGCGTCGCCACCAAGAGCTGCCCGAGCGCGTGCGAGCCGGGTGCGGGCGGGTCGACGGCGGAGGTGACCGACGTCAGCAGGCCCACGAACTTGCCCGTGTCGTGCACGAACTGCGCGTCGAACGAACGCCAGCGCCGGTCGGCGAGCGGCGGCACCCTGTTCGAACGCACGGGAGTCGTGTCGGGGAACAGCGCGTCCCACACGGCAGGGTCGACGGGGTCGAGGATCGGCGTGCACGGTATGGAGCCGGTGTCGTCGCGCAGTTCGACCGTCAAGGACTCGCGCACGGCGTTCGCCCAATGCGGGAAGACCGCGAAATCCGACAGGATCGCGTCGGAGCCGGTGTCGCCCGCGAGCTTCGGTGTGATGAACACCGAGACGTGGAACCCGTCGGTCTTGCGTGCGGAGTAGGGGAGTGCGAGCGAGATCAAGTGCTCCGTGACCATGACGTCACGCTCCTTCCAGCGCGAACGCGCGCCAGTACTCGTCCCACGCGGGAGAGGTGTTGTCGGGTTCGAGCAGCTGGTCTCTGAGCGACGGATCGCCCTTCGAGCCTGCGAACTGCCGCGTGCACTCGATCGTGACGCTGCCCGAGAAGAACAGCACCGAGATCTCGATCGTGAGTCGCGCGGTGCCGATCATCTTGCCCGAGTCGAAGTGGTACGTGAGTTCGAGGTACAGCTCGATCGAGGCCGAGATGAGCCCCAGCACATCGACCTCGCCGCGTAGGCGGAAGTACCCGGTGAGCTGGCCCTTCTCGGCTTCGAGACGCATGTAGACGCCGAGGGTCGCCGAGATCGAGCCGGATGCCACGCCGAAGTCCACCGCGAGCATGACGCCTGCCTCGAGCCCGAGCTCGAGCACAGTGAGCCCCTTCGGGTTGAGGCGGAACAGGAACCAGCCGCCTCCGCCGATGCACATGACCGACAGGTTGAACGGACGCTCGCGCGTGCAGAAGTTGAACCCGAAGCTCAGCGCCTCGCCGAGGAACGGCACCTGCACGTCGGCGCCGAGCGAGATGTTCGACAGGTTGAAGACGCCGACCGAGACGCTCGGGATCGGCAGCGTGAACCCCGCCTGCAGGCCCGACGAGTCGACCTCGAGGAAGGGCGGGTCGCTGAATCCGTCGAGCGGGATGAAGTCCTTCAGCACCTCGACGAAGCTCAGCACTCCCAAGAAGGTGAGCTCGCCGAGATTGACGTCGACCTCGGCCTTGCCGTCGGTGCCCGCGATGAACGAGATGTTCTCGAACGGGATGCGCACGAGCGGCGCCGCCGAGCCCTGACCCGGCTTGCCGAACAAGTGCAGCGTGAGCCCGCGGATCTCCGCCATCGCGCGCACCGCGGCGTCGCCCGTCCCCGACACGCGCCCCTCGACGGCGAGCGTGAAGCCGTCGGGCGGCAGCTCGATGAGCGTGAAGCCCGCGCTCGGCCAGTGCGTGAACAGCTTCGGATGGAAGTCGTATCGGAACGACGCCTCGAGCCGGCCGGGCTCGAGCGTCTCGAGCAGCCGCGTGAGCTGGCCGATCATGTCGGTCGCACGCGCGGCGGTGTTGATCGCCGATACGAGACCGGCGAGCGTCGTGCGGACGACGGGAGGAATGAGCGGATGCGTCGTCGGCACCGCCGCGACGGCATCCGCCACGTCTTCGAACGCGTCCGCGAGCTTCTGGATCCGCGTGCCGACCGGGTCGGCGTTCGTCGGGCTCAGGAGGTCGCCGATCGCCGAGAACACATCCTCGATGGGCGTGAGCGCGGACTGGGCGGCGTTCGCGGCATCCGCCGGCGCCGTCGCCATGACGTCCTGCAGTGTGCGGATCAGCTTCTCGATGTCGTCGACGAGCTTCGTGACGGCCTCGATCGCCTCGCTCGCGAGGCTCGGCATGTTCGCGAGATCGGTGACGTTCTCGATGAGCTCCCACAGGTCGACGAGTCCGAACAGCTTGGGGAACGCGCCCTTGAAGAACTCCTCCGGGTCGAACTGGAGGTTCTCCATGTTCGCGGGGTCGCCGACGGCGCCCGTGAGCGTCGACAGACCGCGGATCGGCAGGTCGGGGGTCACGAACCCGCCCGCGCGGTCGCTTCCCGCCGACGGTGTCCCGAACGACACGGAGGGAAGCGACACGGTCTGGTCGAGCGCCGCCTGCGCCGAGGTCTTCGCCTCGGGCAGCAGCACGTTCGCCCACAGCTGCCCTCGGTTGGCGTCGCCGACCTTCTCGCCGAGTCCGTTCGCGAGGTAGGTCTGGTTGTAGACGATGCGGATCGGGCCGACGTTCGACAGCCGGCGCGCGGCCTCCATCACGACGTCCGCCGAGCTCAGGAACGGCGTCGACTCGCCGCGCGCGGCGCGCCCGCGGAACCGCAGCACCTGCGTCTCGGTGATCGAATCGCCGGCCTTGGACCGCGGTGTGAAGGCGAACCGCTGCCCATTCGCGGGGACGACCCGCTTCGCGTCGCCGTCGTACTCCGCGTCGACCTGGTTCGGCTTGTCGAAGTGCTCCGCGACCCACAGCAGCGGCGCGCGCAGGCTTCCCGGACGGTCGTCCTTGTCCCACACGTCGAGGTCGAACACGAAGAACGATCCATCGCCGAGCTGCGGCCAGAAGTACGTCTGGCTGCTGTACGGGTCGTTCGCGACGGCATCCGGATCGGCCAGCGGTGGTGTCGTCGTCGGGCGGACGTCGATGCGCTTGAAAGGCCAGTCCGGGGCCGTGTACGGGCGGCTCGGCTCGCTCACGACGAGGAACTTGATCTGGTACAGGCTCGCGACGGCGGGGTTCTGCGTGACGCGGCGCTCGGTGATCTTCACGAGGGCGGCCGGATGCCCCAGCGGATAGAGGTACCCGGGGTAGACGACGCGCACCCACTGGTCGCGTCCGAGCGGGGCGATGTGGTCCCACGCGAGCACCGACGGCATGCCCGGATTCAGGTTGGAGTACTCCTTCGTGTACCAGGCGCCGTGCAGGTCGAGGTACGCGCCGAGCGACGACAGCCACAGCTTGTCGACGCGCACGGGACGCACCGAGCGCTCGTCCCTGATGCCCGGCCAGCGCTCGGAGGTCTGGCGCACGATTCGGTGTCGGTCGGCGCGGTTGAGCGAACCGCGGAACGGCTGGTCTGCGGTGCCCTGCGGCGTCGAGAGGGGGTGGGTGAGGTCGCTGTCCTCGTTCTTGCGCCACACGCTCGACGTCAATCCGTCGCGGTCGCGCGTCCAGATCGCGCGGACGATGCGGCGGTCGTTGTCGTTGCGCTCGGTCGTGGCGCCCGAAGAGGTCGCCTGACCGAGGCGGCTATGCCACAGCTCGACGTTCCGGGCGGTGTCATCGGATGCCACGGGCGCTTCCGCGTGCACCCACCGGCCCTCGCTCGACGGGGAGATGACGAGGCGGTAGGGCGCCTCGATCGCGGTCTGCTCGTCGGTCGGCGGGCTCGAGTAGGTGCCGCGATCGGGGAGCACGACGATCGGCGGCCGGTCGAGGATGTCGCGCAGCGGCCCCGGGATCTCGGCTCGCGCGCCGAGCGAGGCGCCGGCCGCGAGCGACAGCCGCGCGGAGTCGACATGCACGTCGCGAAGGTTCTGCGCGAAGCGGAGCGCTCCACCCGGCGTCGACGCGTCGGGAGGCGGCTGCGTGCGTCGGTCGGCCGCGGTCGGTCGTTCGAGCCGGATCCGCGTGGCCGTGTACCGCGCGATGAGGTTCGGTGCGATCCACACGAACGTGAGCGCGTCGGTCGAGTCGTCGATCGTGCCGCTCTTGCCAGGCGGCTCCGCGTTCGGATGCAGCACCGGCGTCAGCTCGGTCATCGCGCGCAGGATGCCGGCGCGGGTGAACTCGATCCTGTCGTTCCCGCCGATCGCGAAGACGAGCCGACTCGCGCGCGCCGGTCGGTAGCCGACGGGCATCGAGGGTGGGGCGTTGTCCGACACGGTCGCCGCCGGCTGGCTCGGCGGCGTGGTCGTCGTCTGGGTCGGATCGATCGGGTCGGGGTAGATCGGCTTTCCCTGCGAGCCGGTGTCTGTGACGTACTGCGCCTGCTCGTGGGCGTGCTGGTACGGGAACATCACCACCATCAGGTGCGCGCCCGACGCGCTGTTCCGCCGCACGGACGGCGGCGCGCCGCTGTCGTCGGTCTCCAGCCGAGCCCCGAAGAAGTCGACCTGCAGCGCGACGAGGTCGCGCCCGCGTACGACGTCGACGGAGATGTCGGGTCGGCGCGGTGCGTCGCGCCATGGCGGCAGCGTCAGCCGCTCCTCATCCGGCAGGAAGCGCCAGCCCGCGTGGAAGCGCACTGACGGGTCGGTGCGGACGATCCGTGTCGCCCGGTCGCGCGCGATGTCCCCGATGCGATCCTTCTCGGCCATCTCGATTCCCCGATTCGTCGACAGCATCGTCGTTCTCGTCGGGTACTCATCGGGTGGGGATGAGCGGGAACGGCGCTCACGATACTCCGCCGCGCGCGTGCGCGACAGGTCCCGTGAGCGCCGTCCCCGCTGCCGGATCAGCCGGCGTGCGGGGGTCCGCCGTGGCCGGGTCCGCCGTCACCGGGTCCGCCGGGTGCGCCGGGCCCTCCGGCACCGGGTCCGCCGGGCCCTCCGGCGCCGGGTCCGCCGGGTCCGCCGGGGCCGCCGGGGCCGCGGTCCTTCACGGCGATCGCGTCGATCACGGTCTCGGTGAACGTCGCGCCCGCGCTGTCCCACGCCTTCACGCGCAGCGACACCGAGGAGACGTCCTTCGGAGACGAGATCGTCGCCGAGACCGCTCCTTCGCCCTTGCGCTTCTTCACGCGGACGGGCGTCCACGTCGCGCCGTCGTCGAACGACGACCACAGCTCCAGGCCCTCGATCCGACTGCCGGTCGAGCCGTCCTGGTGCGAGACCGTGAGCTTGAGGTCGCTCTTGCGGTCGTCGGTGTTGAGCGGGTCGAGCCCTTCGACGCCGTAGTCGATCTGCAGCAGCGGCAGCACGGTCGCACCGTCGGTCGTCGACGAGGGGAAGGTCCATTCGCTCGACACGGCCGTGGACTGGTTCCACCACTCGACGTCGCGCGACGTCTCCAGCAGCATCCGGTACACCGTCTCGTCGGCGGGCACGAGCCCCGACCCGTTCGCGTACTCGCTGTCGACGAGCAGCGTGTCGCCGGCCCAGAACCGGAACCGCGACGTCGTGTCCTGGTCGGGACCCCACGACTGGGCGTGGCCGTCGTCATCGATCCGATAGGGCAGGTCGACGACGAGGACGTCGCCGTCGCGGAACACGGATGCCTCCTGCGGCGTCGCCGGCGACGGCCAGAAACCGCCGTGGTGCACCTGCGCCAGCATCGTCTCGGTCGTGCGCTGGCCGGGCTTGTAGGTCCGCGGTGCACCTGCGAACTCCGCCGGATACACGCCCAGGTACTCCGCGGGCTTGACCGTCCGGTGGAACGTGATGTCGGGGTGCGTCGAGTAATACACCGTGCGGTCGGGGAGCGGCCCCGTGAACAGGTACGGGAACCCGGTGTAGATGCCGCCGCCGATCATCGTGGCGTACTCGATCGTGCGGGCGCCATCGAGGAAGCCGCGCACGTCCAGGTCGACCTGCGCCGTGTTCCTGGCATCCGCGCGATAGGACAGGCTCTTCGGATCGCCTTCCTGGATGTAGCCGAGCGCGTACTGGTACCCGGGGTCCTTGCGCCCGTCGCCCGCGATCTTGGCCTTGCCGGTCTCGGCGAGCTCGACGAGCTCGAGACCGACATCGCGCGGCAGCGTGAGGGTCGGCAGCACCTTGTCGCTCATCGTGTTGAGGTGGCGGAAGTCCACCGACTCGAAGAACGCACCGGGCGTCGCGCCGTACACGATCACCGCGACCGCTCCCGCGTCGTACGCGTCCTGCGCGTGCTGATTCAGGTCGATCTCGCGACGGTCCTCGACGAGCGCGACGGCGCCGCGTACGCCGGCAGCGGCGAGCTCGTCCGGGGTGCCCGTGCCGGCATGCACGAGCGGCGCAGAGAGCTTGCCGATGTGCTTGGGCGAGAGGATCCCGTAGCTCAGCTCCCGAGCGATGTCGATCTTCTTGCCTTTCGCGCTCACCGTCGCGTCCAGCAGCGGCTGGTTCATGATGTACCGGGTGTGGACCGTCTGCGGGCCGTAGTCCGGATCGTGATCCGTGAGCACGGCGAGGTCGAGGTCCAGTCCGCCGTCGACGATGCTGATCCCCACCGAGATCGAGGTCGAGACCGGGTACGGACGGTCGGGGAGCTCGCGCAGAATCGTCGAGTCGAGGCTCCACGGACGGGACTTCTTCTCGGTCGAGATCTCGACGGGGAGCGCCTTGTCGGCTTCGAGCACGATCTCCTGGTCGGTGCTCAGGTCGACGTCGTAGCTGAAGCTCGTGAAGCCCTCGATGAACAGCGCGGTCGGGCCGGCCGAGTCCAGCAGCTGGCCCATCACCGTGTACCGGCCGCGGGGCACGCGCACCTCGGCGACGCCGTCGGTGAAGCCGAACCACTGGTTGAACTCGGGGTCGTCGACGCCGTAGATCATTCCCTGACTTCCGAGACCCGCGCGGTCGCCGCCGTGCTGGAACGCGTCGATGCGCAGCACCGACATGTTCTGCTCGACGGTGTATCCGAGCACCGTGCGAACGGGCGGTGTGCCCGCCCCGGAGGCGGTGAGCACGCCGGAGTACACACCCGGGTCTCCTGCCTGCGGGTCGACCGTCACCTCGACGGTGGCGCTGCCGAGCGCCGGCACCGTGACGGACTCCGCCGCGAGGGTCACCATGCCGTCGGGCGCGGGCGACCCGTCGGACTTCTCCGCAGACACTTCGAGCTCGAGCGTCGCGTCGGTGTCGGTCGTGTTGGTGTAAGTGACCGTCTGTGTGCGCGGCTCCTGCGTGTCGCGCGGCGACAGGAACACGCCGAACGACAGCGAGCCCGAGCTCGCGTAGACGCTCTGCGCCAGTGCGCCGGGGATCCAGATGCGGCCCGCGCCCTCCCAGAAGACCGGGTTGCCCGCGGCCTGCGTCGAAGACATCAGCACCTTCTTGAGGGCGTCGCCGGAGAGCGACGGCCGGGCCGACTTGAGGATCGCTGCGGCGCCCGCGACGTGCGGTGCGGCCATCGAGGTGCCGGACTCCGACGTGTAGTACTCGTCGACCGGGAACATCGGGTTGGTGTTCGCGGCGCGCGCGGCGATGATGTCGGTTCCCGGGGCGACGACGTCGGGCTTGATCGCGCCGTCGCCGAAGCGCGGACCGACCGATGAGAACGGCGCGAGCACGTCGTGGTCGTCCACCGCGCCGACGGTCAGCGCCCGATCGGCGGTGCCGGGGGTGGTCACGGTGCCGGGCATGTACGAGCCTTCGTTGCCCGCCGCGATGACCACGAGGGTGCCGTATCGCTCCGCGATCGAGTTCACGGCCATGGCGCCCGGGTCGGTCCCGTCGGTGTACTCGCCGCGGACGCCGAGGCTCATGTTGATGATGTCGGCGCCGTTGGACGCCGCCCACTCCATCGCATCGATGACCCAGGAGGTCTCGCCCTGACCCTGCGCGTTGAGGACACGCGCGTTCATCAGGTGGGCGCCGGGCGCGACACCGCGATTGACCCCGCCGGATGCCTCACCCGACCCCGCGATGATCGAGGCCACGTGCGTGCCGTGACCCAGCTGGTCGATCGGCGTGCCGCTGCCGGTGAAGTCGTGCTCGAGGGCGACCACGCCGTCGTCGAGGTCGGGGTGCGAGGTGTCGATGCCCGAGTCGAGGACGGCGACCGTCACACCCGACCCGTCGAGGCCCGCCGACCACGCGGCCGGCGCACCGATCTGCGGCATCGACTCCGCGTCTTCCACGACGACCGGGGCGTCGAGCCACACCTTCTCGACGACGGCCGACTCCTCGGCCGCCTCGACGAGCTCGGGCGCACCCTCGGACGCCACGTCGCCGGCGATGGCCGAGATGGACTCGAGCACGGTGTCGGCCTCGACACCCAGTGCGTCCCACTCGGGGGCATCCGTGCGAGCGTTCTCGGCGGATCCGGTGCCGACGATGACCGGCAGACCGTCCGCCCCGTCCGCGGCGAGCTGCTGAAGCGCGGTGATGTCGAAGAGGTTCAGGTCGAGCTTCTCGGGCACCAGGCCGGCGACATCCGAGGGCAGGACGAAGAGGTGGTCGCCGCGCCCGAAGGTCGAGTACGACACGGGGTGACCGTCGTCGCGGGGTGCCGGTTCGAACGACACGAGCGGCTCGCCGTCGGACCCCTCCATGAGGGTGACGCGATCGCCGGTGATGAGCGTGACCGTCTGAGGTGCCTCGGGCGCGTGCGCCGCGAACGGCTCCTCGTGCTGGGTCGGCTCCGGATCGGCCGCCAGCGCGAGGGCGGGGAACCCTCCGACGGTGACCGCCGCGACCGCGACTCCGGCGAGAGCGGTGCGGATCGTACTTCTGACTCTCACAGATACTCCCTGTTCAGCGACGCGCGGCGCCGGAGTGAGCCCGACGCCGCGCCTATATGTTGTGAACCGCAACAAGAGCGTTCGAGTCGAAAAGGTAGCGCTCCCACGACAGAAGCCTGCCGGAGATGAGGTTTTTCTCTCCGTGCTGTAACAGGCGCGAAACAAAAGAGCGGACGCGAGCCCGAGAGGGGCCTCTCAGGTCGCATCGCGGCGCCACCAGCGCTGGCGCCGGCGAGCATCCTCCTCGGCTTGCTCGGCCTCGGCGGATGCCGCGGCGCGCGCCTCCCGTCGCTCACGCCACGCCGCGACCTCTTCGTCGACGTCGCGTGTCGGCGTCACGACCGGAGGACCGCCCAGCAGCTGGCGCCGCGCTTCGATCACGCGGCGGTTGAAGTCCTCGAGGTACTCGCGCACGTCTCCCTCGCGTGTGAGGGCGTCGAGGCGCTCCTCCATCTCGGCGTGCTCGACGCGGAGCATGAGCGCGGGCGGGCCGAGTCCCGTGAGCTTCTCACTCTGGATCTTGCGGCGGATCCACCAGTCCGGGTCGTGGTGGTCGCCGAGCCCCTCGAGGGGCTTGCCGTAGCCGGGGAGGTCGTCGAACTCGCCCCGCCGGATCGCCTGCTGGATCGCCGTCTCGACGTAGGCCGCCCGGTCGAGCGCGTTGGGCGTGCGCGGCGCGGCGCTCGCGGCGGCATCCGTCGCCCGTTCCTCTTCGGGCTCCTCACCCGCGGCGCGGGCGTCCCGCTCGAGGCGGTAGCGGGTGGCTTTCAGGCGGGGGTCTTCCGGCATGGGGATTCCTCAGCGCACGTGGTCCCGCCACGAGTGGTGCGGCTCGTAGCCGAGCACGCGACGCGCCTTCTCGATCGAGAGCAGCGTCTCGTGCTCGCCCACCTCGCGCGTGAACGGGACGTCGGGGAACATCGCCGCGACGAGCTCGGCGTTCGGCCGCGACATGACGGTGTCGGCGGCGGCGATGATGTAGGGCTCGAACCCGGGCTTCGCGACCTCGAGCGCACGTTCGACGGCCTGCGCCGCGTCGCGTGCGTCGATGTAGGCCCACAGATTCCACTTGCGCAGCGCGGGGTCGGCGTCGTAGCCCGGGAAGGCGGCGTAGTCGTCGGGCACCATCACGTTCGAGATGCGGAACGCCGTGATCGAGAGATCCGGATGCCACCGCACCAGCTCGGTCGCCATGCGCTCCTCGAGCGTCTTGACGAGCGAATACACCGACTCGGGGCGCGGCGGATACTCCTCGTCGACAGGGAGGTAGGGCGGGGGCACGTCGAACGGGAGTCCGAGCACCGTCTCGCTCGACGCGTAGACGATCTTGCGGATGCCGAGCCGCACCGCGGCCCAGAAGACGTTGAACGTCGCGGGCATGTTGTTGTGGAACGTCTCGACGTCGGTGCGCCAACCCGGCGCGGGGATCGCACCGAGGTGCACGACCGCCTCGAACGGGGGCGTCCGGTTGATGCCCGACAGCGCGTCGATGACCTGCCCGTAGTCGGTGAGGTCGAGCCGCACGAACCCCGGCGCGGGGGCGCCGACCTGGTCGAAGCCGACGACGTCGTGGCCCGCCGCCCGCAGCTCGCGGAGGACGACCGTGCCGAGTTTGCCGCTCGAGCCCGTGAGTGCGATGCGCATCCTTAAACCCTGCCACGGTCGTGCGCAGGCGGGTCGAGTACGGTGATTCCCGGCTGCGGCCGCTGCGCGGGATACTGGTATCCGCTCTCAGCGATCCACCCCTCCAACAGGAAACCTCCTCATGGCACGCATCCCCATGTCCGGCACCCAGCACGCGCTGCGCGCCGGTGACTACCAGGCCGTCATCGCGAGCGTCGGCGCATCGCTGCGCTCGCTCACGTACCAGGAGCGCGACCTCGTCGTGCCGTTCGACGCCGACGAAGTGCGCCCGTCGCACCGCGGCGAGACGCTCGCGCCGTGGCCGAACCGCATCGTCGACGGCAAGTACTCGTTCGCCGGGCAGGACCACCAGCTCGCGCTCACCGAGCCGGCGCGCGGGCACGCGCTGCACGGCCTCGCGACGTGGCTCGAGTACGAGGCCGTCGACAAGGGCCCGAGCCATGTGACGCTCGCCACGATCATCTCGCCGCAGATCGGCTATCCGTGGCGCATCCTCGTGCGCACGAAGTTCGCCCTCGACGCCGACGGCCTCACGCAGACCGTGCAGGCCACCAACTGGAGCGACTCCGGCGCTCCGTGGGGGACGGCGCCGCATCCGTATCTCGTCGCGGGCGAGGGCCGCGTCGACGACTGGACCCTCGAGCTCCCCGCCGCGCAGGTGCTCGCGGTGACCGACGACCGGCTCATCCCGACCGAGCTCCAGGCGGTCGACGCCGCCGACCCGGAGCGCTTCGACTACACGACGCCCCGGCGGATCGGCGCCGCGAAGATCGACCACGCCTACACGGCGCTCGCGCGTGACGAGAACGGCGATGTGACGGTCCGGCTCACGGATGCCGCGGGCCGCGGCGTCGCGATGACGTGGGGTCCCGCGTGCCCGTGGGTGCAGGTGCACACGTCCGACCGGCCGGGTCAGGCCGCCGACCGCACCGGCCTCGCGGTGGAGCCGATGACGTGCGCGCCCGACGCGTTCAACGCGGACAAGTACGACTACGACACGGGCCTCATCGTCATCGGCCCCGACGAGATGGTCGAGGCGTCCTGGCGCATCTCGGCGATCGGCTGAGCCGGTCCACCGCCCCGGCGACCGCCCGAGGCGAAGAGAAGGGCGGTGGGCCTCGGAGTGCTCTCTCCGCGAGGCCCACCGCCTCTGGTTGGCCGCCTACCCGCACCCGATTCGAGAGGCGGCGCGGGTCGAGAGTCTGGGGAACCTCTCGACCTGTGCTCTAGCAAGAACGACGGTACGGGCCTCTTCGGTTCACCGAGAGGGGCTTGAATCGGGGCGCGTGTTTTGCTAGACGATCTGCGAGCTCACGACACCGGTGTTCGGGTGTCGATCGCGTCGCGCAGCGGGCGGCGCATGAAGTTCCAATAGTGCGCCGGCATGAGCCTCGCGAGCACGTCGACGAGACGCGCTTCGCGCCCCACCATCGTGCGGGCCTTGCGCCGGACCGTGGCGTCCACGATGCGGGCAGCGGCGTCCTGTGGTTCGGTGTGGTACATCGCCGCCTGGGCCTCGGCGGCACGCTGTGCGATCGCCGGATCGATCGCCGCCGCGAAGCGTCCGTGCAGGATGATCCCCGTCTTCACGCCCGCCGGATATACCGCCCCGACCGACACCGACGAGCGCTCGAGCTCGTGGCGCAGCGCCTCGGTGAACCCGCGCACGGCGAACTTGCTCATCGCGTAGGGGATGCGCCCCGCGGGCGCCGCCAGCCCGTAGATCGACACGAGGTGCGTGATGTGCGCGGCGGGCGCTCGCCGCAGCGCCGGCAGCAGCGCCTTCGTGACGTTGACGGTGCCCCACAGGTTGACGTCCATGAGCCAGCGCATCTCCTCCATCGTCAGCTGGTCGATGTCGCCGAGCATCGACGACCCCGCGCACGCGATGAGGGAGTGGATGACCGGATGCGCCGCCTCGACGTCGCGCACGGCGGCGAAGACGGCGTCGTCGTCGGTGAGGTCGACGATGTGCGTCGTGTGTCCGTCGCCCGCGAGCGACGCGGCCACGGCGGTGAGCCCGTCGGCGTTGCGGTCGAGCAGCGCGACACGTGCGCCCTTCACGGCGAGCAGGCGCGCGGTCTCGGCGCCCATGCCGCTCGCGCCTCCCGTGATGACCGTCGTGCCGCCGCTGACGTCGAGGTGGGGCATCCGTGTCATGCCGGTGCCCCGTTCACCTCGATGAACTGCGCGATCCTCGGCCCGAGCTCGTCCCACGGCGAGCCGATTCCGTACACCGGCGTGAGGTGGTTCTGCCCATAGAGGAAGTGCATCGGGGGATACGTGCCGCGCTGCGCGAACCACTCCGCGACGAGTCGCGCCGCGTGCTCCTGGAACTCCGGCTCGTCGAACTCGCTCACCGAAAGCAGCAGCGGAAGGTCGGTGTCGATGAGGCCCTGCAGCGTCGCGTACTCGCTCCAGCGCGAGGTGTCCTCACCCCAGTACGCGAGGTGGAAGTCGCGGTGCGACGCACGGCCCACGTCGTAGAGGCACGACACGAGGATCGCGCCCGCGAGCGCCCGCCCGTGCGGACCGTAGCCGCCGTGCCCGACGACGTAGTCGGCGACGTGCATCGCGCCGGCGGATTGGCCGGCGAGGAAGATGCGGGACGGATCGCCGCCGTGGTCGCCGATGTTCTCGACGACCCAGGTGACGGCATCCGCCACGTCTTCCGCGCCGCTCGGGTACGGGAACTCCGGCGCGAGGCGGTAGTTGATGACGGTTGCGACCCACCCCTGCTGCACGGCCCACGAGCCGAGGTTCGCGAAGTACGGCGTCGTGTCGGAGTCCTTCGCCCCCCGCACGAACCCGCCGCCGTGCACATACATGAGGACGGGCCGCGGCGTGCCCTCGCCGGCGGCCGAACGGTACACATCGAGCACGTGGCGCTCGTGCGGTCCGTAGGGCAGGTCGTCGACGATCTCGACGCCGTCGAAGATCGCGGGGTCGATATCGGATGCCGCGACCTGCACGGTCCCCGCGATCGTCTCGGGCACGAGGTCTGGGCCGAGGGCGGCGAGCGCGTCTCTGCGCTCGCGGAAGGTCTGTGCCATGGGGCTCTTTCCAAGGAATGGGAATCGGGTCCGCCATAGACGATACGCGGGCGGCAGGATGGGGAACGGCTGTCAGCGGCGACGGTCGGAGGGGGACGACGGCGTGGTGGATCTCGAGTTCGGAGTGTTCGACTGGGTCGACGTGGCGCGCGGGCACAGCACCGCGCAGACGTACGACGAGCGCATCGCGGTGGCCAAGCGCGCCGATCGGGGCAGGTTCGAGCGGTACCACATCGCCGAGCACCACGGTGCGACCCTCGGGCTCGCCGCTTCGCCCGGACTGTTCGCGGCGGCGATCGCGCGCGAGACCGAGCGCATCCGGCTCGCTCCGATGACGTTCATCGTGCCGCTGTACGAGCCGCTGCGCCTCGCGGAGGAGATCGCGATGATCGACAACCTCTCGCACGGGCGGCTCGAACTCGGCATCGGCAAGGGCTCGTCGCCGATCGAGGCGCGCATGTTCGGCCACTCGCCCGAGCAGATGCAGGAGCGGTACGACGCGTTCCTGCCACGCGTGCTCGAAGCGCTCGAGTCGGGTGTGTACCGCAGCGACGCGGGGGAGGAGTTCCCCCTCACGATCCGCCCGCTGCAGCGCTCGTTCACCACGTGGTACCCGACGTCGAACCCCGAGTCGATCCAGAGGGCGGCGGTCAACGGGGAGAACACGATCTTCGGCTTCGCGTTCCGCTCGCCGGGGCTCGACGTCATCCGCGAGCGACGCGACATCTACTTCGAAGCCCGTGCCACGGTGGACTCGGCGGAGAAGCATCCGCGATTCGGCGTGCTGCGGCACGTGTTCGTCGCCGAGGACGAGGGCGAGGCGTGGCAGAAGGCCGAGGCGGCGTTCGTCGACCATTACGACAATTTCACGTGGCTGTGGCGGCAACACGGCGTGGACCAGCCGCCGCTGCCCGACCTGCGCCGACTGGTCGCCGACCATCTGTTCTTCGTGGGGTCCGTCGATTCCGTCATCGAGCAGGTGGTGAGCGTCGTCGAGGCGACGAGCGTCAATTACCTCGCCGGTGCGTTCAGCTGGGGATCGCTCCACGTCGACGACGCGCTCACGTCGATCGACCTGTTCGACACGGAGGTCATCCCGCAGTCGCTGGCCCGGCTCGGAGGCTGAGGTCACGGGTTGGTCGTTCGGTCGCCGAGATCGCACGAACGGCGGCCCCGAGGCGGCGAGGGCGGTGATTCGCGCAATCTCGAAGCGCCGGGCGCGGGCGCTACCCTCGTCGAAGGAGGTGGGGATGGGACGGCACGCCGAGGCGATCGCTGAGGGCGTCGCGATCGCGAACGCTGCCGCGCGTCTCGCGATCCGCAACCACATCCTGGTCGAGACGATCGGCAACGACGAGCCGTACGACCCCGAGCGCGAGCGCGAGTTCGCACGTGAGACGCTGCTCGCGCTCGCAACCGAGCAGCAGGACGCGGCCGAGCGCACGCACCGCCTGCGCAAGCGCGCGTGGGGCAAGCACAGCGAGTCGTACGGCACCCACGACTACCGCGACCGCGACACGCGCAACCTGCGCAGGCGCGAGAAGCAGTACGCGGGTGTGGCGAAGGCCCTGCGCCGCATGGCCGATGACCCCGAGGTCGTGACCGAGCTCATCGAGAAGGCGCGTGACGCCGCATGGGGTGACGTCGAGGCCAACCTGCAGCGCCGA
Organism: Microbacterium sp.; assembly: GCF_035556355.1. GTDB lineage: Bacteria > Actinomycetota > Actinomycetes > Actinomycetales > Microbacteriaceae > Microbacterium. The sequence continues at coordinate 45,997 of NZ_DATMFG010000045.1, read as the reverse complement.
CTGCGGGTCGAGGGGGCGCATCCCGAGCTCGATCCCGACTACGAGACGATGCGAGAAGCACGGATGCAGGCACTCCGGCTCGTCGACCTCGCGAAGCTCGCCGCGCACCAGCGCCGCAAGCGTGAACACGCTGCGGAGATCGCCGAAGAACTCGCGGAGGAGTCCGTCGAGGGCGCCTGACACCGGCCTTCTGGCCCGATTTCGTCAGCCGCCGGGCGTGCGGTAGGCTTGTCGACTGTGCGCGCGAGCGCACGTGCGCCCGTAGCTCAATGGATAGAGCATCTGACTACGGATCAGAAGGTTAGGGGTTCGAGTCCCTTCGGGCGCGCACTGTGTTGAGACAGTAAGGAAGAAGCCCCGTGCAGGGGCTTTTTCTCTGTCCGGCGGCCTTCGCGATCGAGTCTTCACTGGGGTTGGAGGAGCTCGGCGTGAACACGACCTGGTCGCTCGTCCTCTGAACTGCGCCGGCCCAGGCCCACTCGCACGAGTGGGGCGGGCAGGTCACCGTGCGTGCAGCCCCATCGCGCGAGCCCGGTCAGCGGGAGAAACGCCGGTCCATGCGGGCGCATGTTCCAGCGGCCGTTCTGGAAGAGTGCGTACATGCCGTCGAATGCATTCACCAGGTTGTCCGTCGCGCTGGCCGACGTCGACGCCCAGATCGCCCACGCGAAGACCTTCGCCGGAGGTAAACGAGGCGCACCCGCATCCGTGAATGGTGTCGCGCGCCCCGGGCGTCCGTTCACCCGCGCCGCAACGGTGATGCTCGCCGGCGCGCTCGAAGGCTACGTCGAGGCGCTCGCGATCGAGACCGGCAAGGCGCTCGGGTACAGCCCGCAGCAGATGAAGGACCTCGACTACGTCGTCGGCCGCAGCCATGGTGCGAACGTCGGGCACATCCACAACCTGTTCGCGCAGGTCGGCATGCCGTTCGTGCTCGACACCGTCGGATGGAAGGGCCTCCCGAAGGGGACGGTTCGCAAGTTCGTCGGCGACCTCGCCAAGCGGCGCAACCAGATCGCCCACGGCGCGGCTCCGCAGGTGGCCGTGGTGGTCGAAGTCGAGCGGTGGCGCCGACTCGTCGGAAGCCTCAGTCAGGCTCTCGACACCGCCGCTGCGAAGCGGGTGGCCGACGTCGTCGGCACTGCTCCGTGGTGAGCCTCCGATCTTCGAGAGCCGGGTCGGAAACGAACGCGCGCTAGCGTGATCGCGTGCTCTTCGCGCAGCTGCTGACCGTCGTCCTCGTCCTTCTCGCCGTCTTCCAACTCGCGCTCGTGTTCGGCGCCCCGCTCGGCCACTTCGCGTGGGGCGGTCAGCACCGCGTGCTGCCCGCGGGCCTGCGCGCCGGGAGCCTCGTCGCGGTCGTCATCTACGGGGTGATCGCGCTGATCGCATGGGACCGAGCGAGAATCATCGACGTGTTCCCGGATGCCTTCGCCGAAGTCGCGATGTGGGTGATCTTCGCGTACTTCGTGCTCGGGACCGTGATGAACGCCATCTCGCGCAGCAAGCCGGAGCGCTACACGATGACGCCGGTGACGATCGTGCTCGCGGTGCTGTCGTTCCTCATCGCGATGGGGTACGACCAGGTGATGGCTGTGGGCTGATCAATTCGGCTCGCAGGCGTAGCCGTCTCCGTCGCGGTCGAGTCCGTAGACATCGGTTCCCACGACCTTGGCGATGCCGCTGAAGTATGCGGGGCCGTTTCCTCCGCCGCCGGCGCAGTCGACGTCGCTCGCGATCGGAACGCACGCCTCGGCGTAGTTCGGGTCGCACCCCGGATTCTGCTGCACCGGTGCCGGAGGGGGCGGCGGGGCGACGTACGTGCCGTTCGCGATCACCCGCGCAACCGGCTCGGTGGTGACGACCTCCGAGATCAGTTCGCGACTGACCTCTTCGCCGTCGACGAGGTGCACGAGATACGTCAGCTTCTTCTCGCCGTTCCGTCCCTCAGCGCGGACCTGCGTCTGCCCGGCGGCGAGATTGCCGTCGTCGACCACGGACTCCGCGAAGGGGAGCGCTTCGACGACAGTCTCTTCGCGCGTGGTCTTCACGGGGGTCGGAGTCGGCGTCGATGTGCGCGTCGGTCGAGCCGACGGGGTGTCCTCAGGGGAGGGTGTCGAGGTGGGCAGGGTGAGCCCGGCGAACCTCGCAGCCTGGGTGTCCGGCACACGTCCCATGTTGGGCAGAGCCGCGACGCTCACGCTGGCGGTGATCAGGAACACCACGGCCGCGGCCGACGTCACCACGGCGGCGGACGACCGCGAGCCGAAGCGCAGCCACGTGCGCTTGTTCTTCGCGAGCGCGACGACCCCGGTGATGAGCACCGCGAGAGCGACGGGCGCGACGAACGGCGAGAACGCGAGCATCACGCCCGTCGCGAGTGACGCGACGATGAGCCACCCCCACCACGGCATCCGTTTTCTGGCCCGCGTCGCAGTTCGCTGTCGCATCATCCGTTCCTCCCCAAGAGTCCCTCCGACCCTAGGTGAGCACCGGAGGTTCCCTTCAGGCGGATGCCCCGAATCGGAACGACCTTGGGGAATGCTGATGCGGACTTGAGGTTCACCCGCCCGTGCCGCGCGATCGGTCAGACGAAGACCAAGTAAGCGCCCGGCTTACCCGGCTCGCGCAGCTCGAACCGCACCGTCAACCCATCGCCGTCGAGCAGCGCGACCTGCCGCACGTACCGCTCGCTCGTGACGTACCCGGTGCGCGCGAAGCCCCACACGCCGGAGAACCATGCACGAAGCGCGGCGAGCAGGTCGCGGTCCATGCCGGCGGCCGCTCGCGAGGGGCGCACCCAGAAGTACACGACCGCGTCGAGGTGCTCCCAGCGGTCGTCACCCAGCGCGGAAACCTCAGCCTTCGTCAGGAACGTCGCATCGACAGGGAAGACATAGACGCATCCGAGCGCCTCGTCCCCGGCGGGATCGAGCACCGTGTAGGTGAACGCCCGGCGCTCGGAGTGGCGACGCTCCAGGTCCTCCAGGTCGGCACGATCGGCCTCGACGGTGAAATCGTCCTCAGGCCACGATGTCTGCTCCCACAGGCGCAGCTCATCGCGGGTCTCCATGACCGCGGCATGGTCGCGCTCGGCGTCGGAGGCGTGGATCGGGCGCAGAGCGAAGTCGTCGGTGCGCAGGCCTTCCGGCACGGGCCGGTCCGGGTCGAGGAAAGGCATTCGCTCATCCTTCCGCACTGAGCCGGTGCGCGGTCACTCGCACGCCAGCCCGTCGCCGTCTCCGTCGCCTCCGTTCCCGGTGCGGATCGCGAACCACTCGTAGATCTCCGCCTGCGCGGGATCGTCGCGGCTGAACGGGCCGACCGGGTGCCCGACGTCGTTCCGCTTGAGCTTCGCGCACGACGAGTACTGTTCCCACCAGCCGTCCGCCGCCGGCGGTGCGAACGCCGCCGCGTGGCATCCGACCGTGATCACTGAGCCGTCCGCGCCGACAGTCGCCTGCTGCGCGGCGTGGTAGTCCTCCTCACGCGGATGCGCGGGGTATCCGTCTCGGGAGTCGTAACGCGCCACCGCATTGCCCGACTCCAATTGCAGCATGCCGAGGTCGACACCGGACGGGGTCTTCACGTACCGGATGAGGCGGCCGTGCCGATCCTGGTCGTTCTGCCCGGCCGGCAGTACGAGGGTCACCGTGTCGCCAGGCGCGAGTACGCCCGAGATGACAGCGGATGCGTGGCCGTGGCCGCACTCGCTGCGCTCCGGTGTGTCGATCCCGATGAGCCGTACCGTGCCCGCGCTCGTCTCGATCGTGTCGCCGTCGATCACCGCGACGAAGGTGGCGGACTCCGTGGCATCCGAGTTCTTCGAAGGCCCGGCGGCATCGATGTGCGCCCGCGGCCCACACGCCGACAGCGCCACGACCGTCGCAACGGCCGCGACGAACGACACCACGATCTGTCGGACTCGCACTCTCACCCCACGCCTATCGGCTCGCCGACACCACATCGCCGACAGCCACGCCCCATTCTCGCCCGGACCGGCGACAGTGCCTCGTCTGCTTCGGACTCGACGCGCTTCTTCGCTGAGCGAACGGGTCATTGACGCGCACCCCGCGCGGCGCAATGCTGAACCAGCGCATTCGGCGCCGGGGAGCGAGGAGGCGTTCGTGACGATCTCTGCACGTGCGAGCGAGGCGAAGTCCGCGGTCGAAGTCGTGACGGCGTTCTTCGGGCGCATCGAGGCGATCGAAGACCCGGATGCCGTCGACCTGACTTTCGGCAACCCGCACGAGCTCGCCCTGCCCGGCCTCGTCTCGGCGATTCGACAGCAGGTCGAGCCGCGGTCGGACGGCTGGTTCGCGTACAAGACCAGCGAGCCCGAGGCCCAGGAGGTCGTGGCATCCGGTCTCTCCGCCGAGCTCGGACTCGACTTCGAACCCGCCGACATCGCGATGACGCAGGGCGCGTTCGGTGCGATGACGCTCGCGCTCGCGCTGCTCGCAGATGCCGGCGACGAGGTGATCATCCCGCTTCCGGGGTGGTTCTGCTACGAGCCGATGCTGCGCGTGGGGGACCTCGTCCCCGTCCGGGCGCCTCTCGACCCCGAGACGTTCGACCTCGACGTCGACGCGATCGCGCGCGCGATCACGCCGCGCACGCGGATCGTGATCGTGAACTCGCCCGCGAACCCGACGGGGCGCGTCTACCCGAAGTCGTCGTGGGACGCGCTGGCGACCGTGCTCGAAGAAGCCTCGGCGAAGAACGGTCGCCGGATCTGGATCATGTCGGACGAGCCCTACCGTCGCATCCGGTTCGACGGCATCGGCTTCGCGAGCCCCGCCGGTTCGTATCCGTGGACCGTCATCGACTACTCCTACGGCAAAGTGCTCCTCGCGCCGGGTCAGCGGCTCGGCTACCTCGCGCTGTCGCCGCTCATTCCAGCGGCCGAGCGCGAGGAGCTGCGCGAAGCGCTCATGCCCACCGGCCTCGCGATCGGATGGGGCTTCCCCGACGCGATCATGCAGTACTCCGTGCCCGCTCTCGAGACCGTGTCGATCGACATCGCCGACTACACGCGCAAGCGCGATCGGCTCTTCCAGGCGCTGGCGGAGGCGTCGTTCGAGGTCACCCGTCCGGAGGGCACCTTCTACCTGTGGGGCCGCGCGCCCGGCGGCGACGCGGTCGCGTACTGCGATGCGCTCGCCGCCCGCGGCGTGTACATCATGCCGGGCACGCTCTTCGACCAACCCCATCACTTCCGGATCTCGCTCACGGGGACGATGGGCATGATCGATGCGGCGATCCCGCACCTCGTCGAGGTCGGCTCCGAGCTCCGGAAGGCGGCTGTGCGCGCCGGTTGACGCCCCGTCAGGCCCGGGCGCTGCGCCCGGTGAAGTGCCGTCGGCACCGCGCCTGATACGACTCGACGCCGCCCACCTGCTCGCGGGTGGGGACGTTCGGGTCGCCGACGTCGCCCGGTGCGAGACGCCGGTGGAACGCGGCATCCGCGCCGCACACCGCGCACACCGCCGTGAGCTTCACGACGTCTTCGGCGATCGCCATGAGCGACGGCATCGGCTCGAACGGGCGCCCGTCGAACGTGACGCACAGTCCCGCCACGACGACCGTGCTCCCGTCCGCGACCAGCGCATCGACGGCGGGCACGAGGTCGGGGCCGAAGAACTGCGCTTCGTCGATCGCCACGAGGTCGAGATTCGCTCCGCGCACCGATGCCGTCAGCTCGTCGACGCTCGACACCGCGCGCGACGGCACGCTCAGGCCGGAGTGCGAGCTGACCTGGCCCTCGCCGCGGCGGTCGTCGAGCGCGTGGTTGATGACCTCGACCGCGAGGCCGGCGATCTGCGCCCGGCGGACCCGCCGCAGCAGCTCCTCGGACTTGCCCGCGAACATCGGACCGGTCACGACCTGCAGCCGAGGGTCGTTGCGCGTGTGCATGGCGCCACCCTACGGCGGGGTCACGACGCCGCGCGTCAGCGCGGCTGCATCCGGATCCCGCCGTCCATGCGGATCGTCTCGCCGTTGAGGTAGTCGTGCTCCACGATCATCCGCACGAGCTGCGCGTACTCGTCGGGCCGCGCGAGCCGCTTCGGGAACAGCACCTGCTCCGCCAATGACGCGCCGACCTCTTCGCCGAGCGCGGCGAGCATCGGGGTGTTCACGATGCCGGGCGCGATCGTGTTGACCCGGATGCCGGACGACGCGAGGTCACGCGCCGCCGGGAGCGTCATGCCGACGACACCGCCCTTCGACGCCGAATAGGCGACCTGCCCGATCTGACCCTCGAACGCGGCGACCGACGCGGTGTTGACGATGACTCCGCGCTGGCCGTCCTCGTCGGCGGACTGGTTCGCGATGACCTCGGCCGCGAGGCGCATGACGTTGAACGTCCCGATGAGGTTCACCTCGATCACCTTGCGGAATGTCTCGAGGTCGTGCACGCCCTTCGACCCGCGCAGGCGACGGGCGGGTGCGATGCCGGCGCAGTTGACGACGATGCGCAGGGGCGCGGCATCCGGATCGATCCCGTCGAGCGCCGCTTGAACCTCATCGGCGCTCGTGACGTCACCCGCGACCAGCTGCACACCCTCGTGTGGCTCGGCCTTCTCGATGCCCTGCGGCAGGTCGAGGGCGATCACGGATGCCCCGTGCGCGGCCAGGCTCGCGGCGGTGGCGGCTCCGAGTCCCGAGGCTCCGCCGGTGACCAGGGCAGTCGTGCCGTCGATTCTCATGTGTCTCCTCCATTGCAGATGGCGTCAACGCTACCGATCGTTCAGGATCGAAGAGGAACCCAGCCCCCAGAGCGAGGAGCCCCCGCAATGATGCAAGAAGCCGTCATCGTCGACGTCGTGCGCACGCCGGCCGGCCGCGGAAAGCCGGGCGGCGTGCTGTCGTCGGTGCATCCGGTGGATCTCGCCGCCCACGTGCTCACCTCGATCCTCGAGCGCAACGGACTCGAATCGCGCCAGATCGACGACGTCATCATGGGATGCGTCAGCCAGGTCGGCGAGCAGTCCCTCAACATCGGGCGCCAGGCCGTGCTCGCCGCCGGCTTCGACGAGACCGTGCCGGCGACCACGATCGACCGCCAGTGCGGATCGAGCCAGCAAGCGGCGCACTTCGCCGCCCAGGGGGTCATGGCGGGCGCGTACGACATCGTGATCGCGGCGGGCGTCGAGTCGATGAGCCGGGTGCCGCTCGGCTCGAGCGTCGCCGGTGCGGAGGTGGCCCCCGGCATCCGCAAGCGGTACCCCGAAGGCCTCGTGAACCAGGGCATCTCGGCGGAGCTCATCGCCCACAAGTGGGGCTTCAGCCGAGACGAGCTCGACGCCTTCGCCGCCGAATCGCACAGGCGGGCGGCGGACGCCGCGGCCCGCGGCGACTTCGACAGCCAGGTCGTCCCGGTCGAGATTGACGGCGAGCTCGTGCGGCACGACGAGACGATCCGGTCGGGCACGACGGTCGAGGGCCTGGCGGGCCTGCAGCCCGCGTTCCGCACCGAGAAGGCCGTGGCGCGCTTCCCCGACCTGGAGTGGAACATCACGCCCGGCAACTCGTCGCCGCTCACCGACGCCGCCTCCGCCGCGCTCATCATGAGCGAGAAGAAGGCGCACGAGCTCGGGCTCACGCCGCGCGCGCGGTTCCACGCCTTCGCCGTCGTGGGCGACGACCCGCTCATGATGCTCACGGGGCCGATCCCCGCGACGCGGCGCGTGCTCGAGCGCTCGAGCCTCGGTCTGGACGACCTGGACGCATACGAGGTGAACGAGGCGTTCGCATCCGTGCCGCTCGCGTGGGCGCGCGAGGTCGACGCGGACGCCGCGAAGCTCAACCCGTGGGGAGGGGCGATCGCCCTCGGCCACGCGGTCGGGGCATCCGGCACACGCCTGCTCGGAACGCTCGTGGCGTACCTCGAGGCGACGGGCGGACGGTACGGGCTGCAGACGATGTGCGAGGGCGGCGGACTCGCGAACGCGACGATCATCGAACGCCTCTGACGGGCGGACGGGGCGCATGCCACACTGACCCCGTGAGACTCGTTCAGATCGCCCAGCACGCCGACGACCTGGATCGCGCCGCCGAGTTCTACACCGTGCTGCTCGAGCGCACGCCGACGGCGAAGTTCGACCCTCCCGGGTTGCTGTTCTTCGACCTGGACGGCGTGCGCCTGCTGCTCGACCGGAGCGCTCCGTCGTCGCTCATGTACCTCCACGTCGAGAACGTGCACGAGACGATCGAGCGCCTCGACGGGCTCGCCGAGGTGGTGGAGAAGCCGCACGTGATCTTCACGCACGACGACGACAAGCTCGGCCCCGCCGGACACGAGGAATGGCAGGCGTTCGTGCGGGATTCCGAGGGGAATCTCGTGGGACTGGTGTCGTTCCAACGGCCCTGAGCGCGACACTCCTCTCGGGTGGTCGTTCGCTCTGGGCGAACGCTTCTGGATTTAGCACTCTCTTACGACGAGTGCTAATCTGGTAGTGGTTGAGTCGAGGCGGCTCAACTTGGGAATGACACGAGTGAACGAAGAGAAGGAGGGACCGATGGCAACGTTCGACCCGTTCCGCGATCTCGACCGGCTGGCGTCCAGCCTCTTCGAGACCGTGCGCGGACCGAGGCGTATGCCGATGGACCTTTACCGCGACGGTGATCACTACGTGCTGACCGCCGACCTGCCGGGCATCGACCCCGGTTCGGTCGACATCGACGTCGACGGTCAGCTGCTGACGATCCGCGCGGAGCGCACGCTCCCGTCCGGCGAGGGCGTCAAGTGGATCACGCGCGAGCGTGAGGCGGCGAGCTTCGTGCGCCAGCTCAACCTCGGCCAGGGCATCGACACCGATCGCATCTCGGCCAGCTACAACAACGGTGTGCTGAGCGTCACGATCCCCGTCAGCGAGGAGGCGAAGCCGCGCAAGATCCCGGTGATGACCGAGGGCGCCCCGCAGACGATCGAGGCTCGCGAGAGTTCCGACTCGCCGCAGCCGATCGCGCAGTGACCTCAGGTCACGCCAGCACCCACGCCCCGGGCCCCGCCCGGGGCGTTTTCGCGTGCGTCGGGTGTCAACGGGGCCGTGGCCGGCCGATCGTGTGAAAGCGCCGGGCTCAAACGCCGATCGGGCTCCTGAACAGCGGCGCGGCGGTCGATCCGGCCCGGCGCTTTCACCGCCGGACCGCTTGCGCCGCCCCGGATGGGGTCCCCTAGGATCGACGGAACCCGAACCCGGACCGTCAGCAAGGAAGCCGATGACCGCCGATTCCTCCGCGCCCGCGCGCCCGTCGCCCGCGGCCGCAGCCGAAGCCCCTGCCCGCCCCGAGCGCGAGCTCACCGAACCTGTCTCCCTCACCCGCCCGAACGGACGCCTCAACACGGACGCGATCGGATGGGCGCGGCACCCGATCGTCGACACCTCCGGAGTCGGCCGTGGCGGCGGGCGCAACAAGCGCTGGGAGTACTGGAACGTCATCACGCCGACGCACATCCTCGCGCTCACCGTGTCGTCGATCGACTATGCCGCCGTGCACGAGGTGTGGGTGCTCGACCGCGTGCGCCAGCGCACGTGGGGCCGCAACGCGACCGTGCTGCCCGCGCGGGGCGTCGAGCTTCCGCCGCGGCTCGAGGCCGGTCGGGCCACCGCCCGCGCCAAGGATCTCGAGATCGACATCGACGAGGTCGAGAACGGCACGCGCCTTCGCGCCCGCATCCCGGGGGCGGAGTTCGATGTGGTCGCGGAGCGGCCCGACGGACACGAGCGGCTCGCGGTGGTCGTTCCGTGGACCGCGACGCGGTTCCAGTACACGGTGAAAGACGTCGCCCGACCTGCGCGCGGCTCGCTCACCCTCGACGGCATGAAGCGCGAGGTGCCGGCGGGGCAGTCGTGGGCGGTGCTCGACCACGGGCGTGGTCGCTGGCCCTATGACGTGGCCTGGAATTGGGGTGCCGGATCAGGCATCTCGAACGGACGCGTCATCGGCGTGCAGGTCGGAGGCCAGTGGACGGACGGCACGGGGTCGACCGAGAACGCGATGCTCGTCGACGGGCATCTGCACAAGATCCACGACGAGCTCGAATGGGACTACGACGTCTCGAACTGGCGTCGCCCGTGGCGCGTCACGGGCGGTGGGCTCGACGCGACGTTCACGCCGTTCTACAACAAGATCTCGCGCACGAACCTCGGCGTGATCTCGTCGAAGACGGATCAGTGCTTCGGACACTGGTCGGGCACGTACCGCATCGACGGGGGAGAGGTCGTCGAGTTCGACGGGATCACCGGCTGGGCCGAGGACGTGCACAACCGCTGGTGACCGCGCATGTGCGGGTCGCCCCCGCGGCCTATGCTGACGCCATGCCGGAGTACGTCGTCCCGACCGCGAAGCGGCGCCGTGGGCGCCCGCGCGGAGGAGCGTCGGATGCGCGCGAGCGCATCCTCACCGCAGCGGCCGAGGAGTTCGGCGAGCTCGGCTACGACGGTGCCACGATGCGCGGGATCGCCGCGCGCGCCGGCGTCGACGCGGCGCTCGTTCACCACTACTTCGGAACGAAGGCCGACCTGCTCACTGAGATCGTCGACGCGCCGGTCCGGCCGGATATCGACGTGCCCCGCCTGCTCGACGGACCACGCGACGCCATCGGCGAGCGCATCGTCCGATACGTGCTCGAGACCTGGCAGGACGCCGACGTGCAGAAGCGCGGCCTCGCGCTCCTGCGCGCGACGCTCGGCAATCGGCTGACGACGCCGCTGCTCGCCGCGTTCCTTTCGCGCGAGCTGATCGGCCGCATCGCCGACCAGCTGGACGTGCCGGATGCCGAGCTGCGCGCCTCGCTCGTCGCGACGCAGATCGCGGGGCTCCTGCTCGGGCGCTACGTGCTCAAGCTGAAGCCGCTGGCCGGGGCATCCGTCGATGAGCTCGTCGCACGGATCGGTCCGACCGTGCAGCGGTATCTCACGGAGTGACCGCGGGGGCGGATTCGGCGACCGCCGCCTCGTAGGCCGCCTGGAGCTCCGCGAAGACCGAAGCGGCGCCGGGGGGTCGCGGTATACCGAGATGCTGCTCGCGCAGCTCGTCCATGAAGCGGTCCCACAGCTCAGGTCCGCCCCTCTCGAGCAGCTCGGCTCTGACCGACAGCTCGTGGCTCGCGGGCAGGTGCCGGCGGCCCCACGATCCGAGCGCCGCCATCACAGGCACGAGCTGGATGCCGGCCTCGGTCAGGCTGTAGCGGATCTTCTGGCGATGCGTCTCGTCGTCGGAGCGCCACAGGAGTCCCTGTGCGACCAGGCGCCGGAGCCGATCGGCGAGGATGTTCGACGCGATGCCCTCCTCCGACCCGGTGAGCAGCTCGCGGAAGTGGTGGCGGTTGCCGAACATCACGTCGCGCAGCACGACGAGCGACCAACGGTCGCCGAGCACCTCGACGGCCAGGTTGATGGGGCACCCCGACCGGTGACCATCGTCCCGAGCATCCGTCATGAATCTGATTGTACTTTGCAATCGGTCCTGCTAGGTTGGCGCACACCGGTTCCACTTTGCAATCAGTTCGGAGGATCGATGGCGACTCCCACCGAGAGCCTCGACACGCGGTTCAGCGACTCCGCCGCGTTGCCCACTCCGTGGTCCGCGGCCGCCGAGCGTCTCGCCCGCGCCGAAGTGGCATGGATCGTGACCGTGCGGCCCGATGGGCGTCCGCATTCGACGCCGGTGGTCCCCGTGTTCCACGATGACCGGATGTACTTCCATACCGGCCGCCGCGAGGTGAAGCACGCGAACCTGCAGGCCAACCCGAACGTCCTCGTGCTCGTCGGCGACACCGAATGGGACCGGGGACTGGACGTGATGTTCGAGGGGACCGCGACGCCGGTCACCGATCCCGAGGCGCTGCGCCGCGTCGCCGACCTCTTCCGCGCGCGGTGGGACGGTCGCTGGATCCTGGAGTCGGCGGATGGCCGGCTCGAGACGCTCGCGGCGCCCGACGTCGAGATCGTGGTCTACGAGGTGACCCCGACGAAGGCGCGCGGGCACTCCAAGGGCGAGCCGTTCGGCCAGACCACCTACCGGTTCAGGGCCGAGCGCAGCCCGGCACCGCTCGCGCAGGAAGGCATTCGATGAAACTGCTCCTCACGTCCGGCGGCGTCACGAACGACAGCATCCGCAACGCCCTCGTCGAGATGCTCGGCAAGCCCATCGGCGAGGCGGACGCGCTCTTCGTGCCCACCGCGCAATGGGGTCAGCCGATGTGCTCGCCCCAGTCGGTGTGGAACTCGACCGCGGGCCGGTGGAGCAACGGCGTCGAGAGCATGGTGGAGCTCGGGTGGAAGTCCGTCGGCGTGCTCGAGCTCGCGGTGCTGCCGAGCGTCGGCCGCGAGCGGTGGGAGCCGTGGGTGCGCGGGGCCGACGTGCTGCTCGTCGACGGCGGCGAGGCGGTCTTCCTCGCGAAGTGGATGCGCGAGTCCGGGCTCGTCGATCTGCTGCCCGAGCTGCACGACACCGTGTGGGTCGGCGTGAGCGCCGGGAGCATGGTCATGACCCCGCGCGTCGGTCGCGAGTTCGTCGACTGGGACCCCGACGGCACGGACGAGACGCTCGGGGTCGTCGACTTCTCGATCTTCCCGCACCTCGACTACCCGGGCTGGACGGAGAACACGACCGAGGCCGCCCGGCGCTGGGCGACGAAGATCCCCGGGCCGGCGTACGCGATCGACGAGGAGACCGCGATCCGCGTCGTCGACGGGGAAGTCGACGTCATCTCGGAGGGTCACTGGGAGCGCTTCGACGCGCAGGCGCGCACGTCTTGACCGACGGGTAGGCGCGCGAGCATAATTCATCACGTGATGAATAATCCCGCGGTGCCGGATGCCTCGCCCGCCGTGCTCGTGCGCGACCTGCACGTGCGGCGGGGCAGGACCCGGGTGTTCGAGGGGCTCGATGTGGAGATCCCCCGCGGTCGGATCACAGGCCTCCTCGGGCCGTCGGGCTGCGGCAAGACGACGCTCATGCGATCGATCGTCGGCGTGCAGAAGATCGCCTCCGGCACGGTGACGGTGCTCGGCCGGCCCGCCGGCTCCGCGGGGCTGCGCCACCGGGTCGCCTACGACACGCAGGCCGCCTCTGTCTACGGCGACCTCACGATCGAGCAGAACCTGCGGTATTTCGCGCGCCTCATCGACGCTCCGCGCGACCACGTCGACCGCGTGATCGAGAGCGTCGGCCTCGCCGACCAGGCGAAGCAGACGATCGACTCGCTCAGCGGCGGTCAGGAGAGCCGGGTGTCGCTCGCGGTCGCGATGCTGGGCTCGCCCGAGCTGCTCGTGCTCGACGAGCCGACGGTGGGCCTCGACCCGCTGCTGCGCGCCGAGCTGTGGGCGGTGTTCCGCACGCTCGCCGAGGAGGGCGTGACCCTCATCGTGTCGAGCCACGTCATGGACGAGGCGCTGCGCTGCGACCGCCTGCTGCTCATGCGGTCGGGGCGCGTGATCGCCGACACGACGCCGCGCGCGTTCCTCGGCTCGACCGGCGAGGAAGACCCCGACAACGCGTTCCTCGCGCTCGTCGAGAAGGATGCGCGCGCGCATCCGCGCTCCGAACATCGGGCCGGCGACCCGGGGGCGGAGGGGCGGCCATGAGGTTCTCACGCACCTTCGCGACCGCGGGACGGGTGCTCCGCCAGCTCAGCCACGACCACCGCTCGGTCGCGCTCATGCTCGTCGCCCCGAGCCTGCTCGTAGGGCTGTTCGCGTGGCTGTTCGTCGATCAGGACCAGGTCTTCCAGATGGTCGGGCCGGCGATCCTCGCGCTGTTCCCGTTCGTCGTGATGTTCCTCATCACGTCGATCACGACGCTGCGCGAGCGCCGGTCGGGCACGCTCGAACGCCTCATGACGACGCCGCTCGGCAAGGCCGACTTCATCGCCGGGTACGCGATCGCGTTCGCGGCCGCCGCGATCGTGCAGGCGCTCATCACGGTCGCGTTCGCGGTCTATGTGTGCGGGCTCGAGGTCGACGGACCACTGTGGCAGCTCGGGCTCGTCGCGGTCGTCGACGCGGTGCTCGGGTCGGCGCTCGGCCTGCTCGCGAGCGCGTTCGCGCGAACCGAGTTCCAGGCCGTGCAGTTCATGCCGATCATCGTGTTCCCGCAGATCCTCCTCGGCGGGATCATCATGCCGCGCGACCAGATGCCCGACGCGCTCTACGCGATCTCGGACTGGCTGCCGCTCAGCTACGCGGTCGACGCCGTGAATGCGGTCACGGCCGGGGATGAGGAGTGGGAGGTCTACGGTCCGCTGCTCATCGTGGTCGCGTTCGTCGTGGGCGCGGTCGTGCTCGCGTCGCTCACACTGCGGCGGCGGACGCCGTGATGACGGATGCCGAAAGCCCCCGTCCCTGAGCGAGGTGGGCAGCGACGCGTCCGGGTCCGGTACCTGGTCGAGCGAAGCGAGACGAAGGGCGGCTCAGTCCGCGCCGTCGGCCTTCGTGCGGTTGCGGAGCTTCGACGTGAGCTCGCGCAGCTGCGCCAGCTCGTCGTCGGAGAGCACCGACATCCGCTCCGCGATCTGGCGACCGTGCACGTGGGCGAGCTTGCGGAACAGGGACGCGCCCTCGGGTGTCGCCTTGACGAGCGCTCCGCGGCCGTCGTCGGGGTCGGGGCACTTCGTGATGAGACCGCGCGTGACCATGCGGTCGACGAGTCGCGAGACGCTCGGCTGGCTGATGAGCATGTTGGCGGTCACGTCACGCAGCCGCGCGGTCTGGTCCTCGCCCCGCGTGACCGTGAGGAGCACGTCGTACTCGGCCTGGCTGAGCTGTCCCTCGTCGAAATCGCGGCTGATGAGCTCGAAGATCTCGTGCTGCGCACGGAAGAGGCTCTCCCAGGCGTCGATCGCGAGGCGGCGGTCCGTCATGCACACCAGAGTAGAGCCCCGGTGCGACGCCGGGAGCGTGAGTCGGTGCGCGCCCCGCCCCTAGGCTGAGGAACATGTCTGTCTGGCAGAGGATCGTCGTCGGCGCGATCGCTGCGGCGGTGTCACTCGTGGGGGTACTGGGCGGCGCATCCGCTGCCTACGCGACGGAGACGGATGCCCCGACCGCCGCGGTCGCGGGCACCGACGTCGAGGCGTTCACGTTCGAGAGCATGGACGTCGTCTACACGATCGGTCGCGCCGAGGACGGCACGAGCACGCTCGAGGTGGTCGAGACATTCGTGGCGGTGTTCCCGGACTTCGACCAGAACCGCGGCATGCGCAGGACGATCCCCGACTCGTATCAGGGGGCGCCGCTGAATCCGCGCCTCATCTCGATCACCGACGAGAACGGCCAGTCGCGTCCTTCCGAGGTCGCGTCCGAGGACGGCTGGTACATCATGACGTCCCGCGCGAACGACTATCTGCACGGCCGGCAGACCTTCGTGTTCACGTACACGCTCGAGAACGTCACGCGATACTTCGACGATGTCGGTGCGGACGAGTTCTACTGGGACGTCAACGGCGCGGACTGGCGGCAGCCGTTCGGCCGGGTCTCGGCGACGCTGATCGTGCCGCCCGAGCTGTCCGACGCGCTCACCGGACAGCAGGCGTGCTACCAGGGGTACCAGGGCGCGACGCAGCAGTGCGCGATCACGGCGGCACCGTCGACCGACGGGGGCGCGACCGTTGTGGCATCCGCCGATCAGCTCGCGGCCTTCCAGACCATGACGATCGCGGTCGGCTTCGAGGCGGGCACCTTCGCGACGTTCGACTCGACGTACTTCGGGTCGCCGTGGGGCTGGGCGCAGGGCATCGCGGCGCTCTTCGCGGGCGGCGCGGCCGTGTTCGCGGGAATCACGCGGTCGCGCAAGCTGCGCGACGCGCCCGGAAGGCCGACGATCATCGCGGAGTACACGCCGCCGCGGCAGGTCGACGCCCTCGAGAGCGCCGTGCTGCTCGGCAAGACGACGAAGGCGATCCCGGCAGAGGTGCTCGAGCAGGCGGTGGTCGGCAGCATCCGGATCGTCGAAGGCAAGCGCTCGTGGACGGGCAAGGCGAAGCTGCGGGCGGTGCTCGTCGACCCGTCGCGGGCGGACGGCGATGGGCGGATGCTGCTCGACGGCCTCTTCCCGACGGGCACGCCCGGTGAGGAGTTCGAGTTCGGGCGCACCGACACGCGCTTCTCGACGGCCGCGCAGGCGATCATCAAAGCCGCGAACCGGGAGCTCGACCGCCGTGGGCTGCGTCGGCACGTGCCGCTGGGCGTGCGTGCGCTGCCGGTGGTCGTCGCCATTCTGGCGGCGGCCTTCGTGGTCCTGTTCGGCATTGCGGCGCTGGACGCGTTCGTCGACGGGTGGGTCCCGGTCCTCGTCATCATCGGCACGGGGCTCGCCGTCTTCGCGACGATCGGGCTCGTCTCACACAAGCCGCTCACCGCCGAGGGCGCCGAGGTGCGCGACCACCTCGAAGGGCTCAAGGTCTTCATCGAGTGGGCGGAGGCCGACCGCATCCGCATGCTCCAGTCGCCCGAAGGCGCCGAGCGCGTGCGGATCGACCCGAACGATCCGCGCGAGATGCTCAAGCTCTACGAGACGCTGCTGCCGTACGCGGTCGTGTTCGGGCAGGAACGACAGTGGGCGGAGCACCTCGCCGTCCTGTACGGCTCGCAGGGCAACCCGGGGTGGTACGTGGGCTCGAGCGGATTCAACGCGGCCGCGTTCTCCGCCGGAATCGGGTCCCTTTCGGCCAGCGCCTCGGCGTCGTCGTCGACGTCCGGCGGCTCGGGCGGCGGCGGGTCGGCCGGTGGTGGCGGGGGAGGCGGCGGAGGCGGCGGTGTCTGACAGCGCCCGGCTCGCTTAGCCTGGAGGGGTGAGCGCCTACGTCTCGGCGTTCGAGCTGTTCTCCGTCGGTGTAGGACCCTCGAGCTCCCACACGGTCGGCCCGATGCGGGCGGCCCGTGATTTCGCCGTCCGCCTGCGGGAGTCGGGAGACCTCGACCGTACCGCCCGCGTCCGCTGCACGCTCTTCGGCTCGCTCGGCGCGACCGGCATCGGCCACGGCACGCCCGACGCCGTCGTCGCCGGCCTGCGCGGCGAGGATCCGGCCACGGTGGACCCCGACGCCGTCCGCCGCGCATGGAGCGATCGGCCCGACGGCGGCACCCTCGTGCTCGCGGGCGCGCACGGCGTGCGGTTCGCGAAGGACGACATCGAGTTCGCACCCCGGATGCGGCTGCCGGGGCATCCGAACGCCATGACCCTCATCGCGCTCGACAGCGCGGGCGCGCCCCTCGCAGAGGAGACGTACTACTCGATCGGCGGAGGCTTCATCCGCCGCGAAGGCGAGCCGTCGCGCGCGCCGGCGCGGCCGTTCCCGCTCTTGTTCGGCAGCGCCGAGGAGCTCCTGGCGCTGTGCGACGAGCACGGACTGACGATCGCCGAGGCGGCGCGCATCAACGAGCAGGCGGTGCGCTCCGAAGAGGAGGTCGCGGCGGGCCTCGACGCGATCTGGAACGCGATGGCCGGATGCATCGACGCCGGGCTGCACGCCGACGGCGAACTCCCGGGCATCATGCGCGTGAAGCGGCGCGCGGCCGCGATCCGCAGACAGCTCGAAGAGGCCGAGGCGTCGGGGCATCGCGAGCTGCCGGGGGAGTGGCTGGGCGCCTTCGCGCTCGCGGTCAACGAAGAGAATGCGTCGGGCGGGCGCGTCGTCACGGCGCCGACGAACGGCGCGGCGGGGATCCTGCCGGCGGTCGCGATGTACTGGTGGCGCTTCCTCGCCGACTCGGGGCTCGGCGCCGACAACGCCGTCACTCCGCACGGCCCGCTCGTCGGCAGTGCGCTGCTCGCGTTCGGCGGCGTCTCCTCCCGGTCGCTGAGCGAGGAGCGAAGCGACGAGACGAAGCGCACGTTCCCGATCGACGACCACGCCGAGGACCTCTACGTCGAGGCGAACCGGCGGCGCGGCATCCGTCGATTCCTGCTCACGGCGACCGCGCTGGGCTCGCTGTTCAAGGCGAACGCGTCGATCTCGGGCGCCGAAGGCGGATGCCAGGCGGAAGTCGGCTCGGCGTGCGCCATGGCTGCCGGCGGGCTGACGGCCGTGATGGGCGGCACGAACCGGCAGATCGAGAACGCGGCCGAGATCGCGATGGAGCACCACCTCGGACTCACGTGCGATCCGGTGGGCGGGCTCGTGCAGATCCCGTGCATCGAGCGCAATGCGATCGCCGCGTCGACCGCGGTCACGGCCGCGCGCCTCGCGCTGCGCGGCGACGGCTCGCACTACGTCTCGCTCGACGCCGTCGTCGAGACGATGCGCCAGACCGGCATCGACATGTCGCACAAGTACAAGGAGACGAGCGAGGGCGGGCTCGCGGTGAACGTCATCGAGTGCTGACAGAGTAAGGGCCGGTCGGAGAGGCTACCGACCGGCCCTTGTCCCTTGCACCAAGAGTGTCCTGCAATCACATGCCGGCAGCTGCCACAGCAAAACAACTACCGTGCATGCACTCTATAACGAGAAGGTAACGACGGCAAGGGTTTGTCGTTATCTTTTTGTGATTCTGGTCCGGGTCGCGCGAACGGCCCGGACCGGCTGTCAGCGAACCTTCGTGAAGAACTCGCGGATGTCGCCGACGACCGCCTCGGGACGCTCGAGCGCCGCGAAGTGGCCGCCCTCGTCGAAGCGGCTCCAGTGCACGATGCTCGAGTTGTCGCGCTCGGCGAAGACCCGGATCGTCTGGAAGTCGTCCGCGAAGACGGCGACACCTGTGGGAGCGGCGTTCACCTGCGGGTCCGCCTGCCGGCGGGCGTCCTCGAGGTAGACGGGGCTGATGCCCGACGCGGCGTTCGCGAACCAGTTGACGCTCACCTCGAGGAGGATCTTCTCGAGTGGCACGAGCGAGGTGCCGTTGCCGAAGCTGTTGAACAGCTCGCTGTACGCGAGGAGTGCGACCGGCGAGTCGCTCAGGCCCGCGGCGATCGTCTGCGGACGCGACGCGTTCATCGTGTTGTAGCCGCCGACGGACTGGAACCACTGCATGTGCTCGAGTCCGGCGTAGTCCTGCGGCTCGAGCTTCTCGAACTCGGCGGGGTCGCCCGACGGGAATGAGAAGAGCTGCAGCACGTGCAGGCCGAGGAAGCCCTCCGGGTTGAGGAGTCCGAGCTCACGCGCGACGAGCGCGCCGTTGTCGGACCCGTGGATGCCGTACTGCTCGTAGCCGAGCCCGCGCATGAGGGCGTCGTACGCGGCGGCGACGCGGGCGGTGGTCCACCCCGCGGCGGTGAGCGGCTGCGAGAAGCCGAAGCCGGGGGCATCCGGGATCACGACGTCGAAGGCGTCCTCCGCCTTGCCGCCGTGCGGGACCGGGTCGACGAGCTGGTCGATGAGGTCGAGGTAGTCGACGGATGACCCGGGGTAGGTGTGCGCGAGAAGCAGCGGCGTCGCGCCGGGGTTCTCGGAGCGCACGTGGATGAAATGGATCGGCTGGCCGTCGATCTCGGTCATGAAGTGCGGGAAGGAGTTGATCCGCGCCTCGGCGGCGCGCCAGTCGAACGTCTTCCACGCGTCGACAGCCTTGCGCAGGTACGAGTTCGGGGTGCCGGCGTCCCAGTCGTCGGTCGGCGCGGACTGAGGGAAGCGCGTGCGGGCGAGGCGCTCGTGCAGGTCGGCGAGCTCGGCGTCGGGGATCGAGACGGTGAAGGGGCGGACGGAGAGGGAAGCGGTGGTGGCGTTCATGTCTTCGACGCTACGGTGCTATTAGGTTCGATCCGTTCCTAATAATCCGATCATCTCGAGGAGTCTTCGTGGCAGATCCGACCGCCCGTCTGCTGAGTCTCCTGGCGCTTCTGCAATCCGCGCGCGAGCGCACCGGACGCGAGCTCGCGGAGCGACTCGGCGTCTCGACGCGCACGGTTCGCCACGACATCGACCGCCTCCGCGGTCTCGGGTATCCGGTCGACGCGACGCGCGGACCGGTCGGCGGCTACCGCCTCGGCGCGGGCGGCACGCTGCCGCCGTTGCTGCTCGACGACGAGGAGGCGGTCGCCGTGACCGTCGGCCTGCGCGTGGCCGCCGGTATCAGCGGAGTGGAGGAGGCCGGAAGCCGCGCGCTCGACAAGCTCGAGCAGGTGCTGCCGACCCACTTGCGGCCCACGGTCGAAGCGCTGCGCTCGATCGAGCGGGCGCCCGAGAACGTCGACACGGATGCCCCGGATCCCGAAGTCGACGCGACGGCCCTGCGCGCCATCGCGTCGGCGATCCAGGGCGTCGAATGGCTGCGCTTCGACTACGACGACGAGCCGCGCCTCGTCGAGCCGTATCGCCTCTTGAGCTGGAAGCGGCGCTGGCACCTCGTCGCGCGCGATCCGCAGAACGGCACGTGGGCGACCTACCGGGTCGATCGGATGAGATTGCGGCTGCCGACTCGCCGCCGCTTCGACCCGCAGCCGCTCCCCGGCGGCGACTACACCGCGTTCGCCCTGCGCTCGATCGCGATCGAGGGCTGGAACGTGCACGCGCGGCTGCGGATCGCCGCGTCCGCCGAGCGCGTGCTCGCGCGCATCAATCCGACGGTCGGCGTCGTCGAGCCGATCGACGATCACACGTGCGTGCTCGTGACCGGCGCCGACAGCCTCGACACCGTCGCGGCCTACATCGGCATGCTCATGATGGACTTCGTCGTGGAGTCGCCGCGTGAGCTCGTGCCGCTGCTCGAGGAGATCTCGCAGCGCTATGCGCGCGCCGTTGCCGGCTCAGCCGAGTTCGCCGCTCCGGACTGAGGGACCGCGTCACGGCACGAGGTGCTCGACCGAGACGTCGTGGTCTCGCCGCATCCGTTCCGCGATCAGCGACCGGTGGCACGCCTCGGGGTCGCGCTCGACGCACAGGAAGGCTGGGATCACGCCCTCGTCGAGGGCATCGAGCACGGGCGTGAGGTCGGCGCGGTCGAGCACCTCGGTGACGAATCGGCGTGCGAACTCGGGTGCGAGCGCTTCGCGTGACCGCTTGCCCACGCCGCGGTGGTCGTCTTCGGCGTACTGCAGCTGCCGCAGCTCGGTCGTCGGCGCGAGGTCGGGCAGGTGCCGGTACGCGATGCCCGCGTCGGAGAGCAGGGCCTGGAGGCGGAGCGAGTTCGCCCACGCGTACTCGGGTCCGCGCACACCGCGGCGCTGTCGCGTGTCGAGCAGTACGCCGACGCCCGCGTCGCGCAGGCGCCGCAGGAACGACTCGGCGTCGAACCCGTAGACCCCGATCGTCGTCAGCCGGCGCACGAGGTCAGTGTGACACGGATGCCGCGGCCGCCCTCCCGGATCAATACCAGTTGAACGCGTTCGAGTGGCCCCACGCGCCGCACGGGGAGCCGTACGCGCGAGCGATGTAGTCGAGGCCCCAGACGATCTGCGTGCGTGCACTGGTCTGCCAGTCCGGGCCCGCGGTCGCCATCTTGCTGCCGGGCAGCGCCTGCGGGATGCCGGTCGCGCCGCTCGAGGCGTTGTACGCCTGGTGGTTCCAACCCGATTCGCGGTTCCAGAGGTTCACGAGACACGAGAACTGGTCGCCGCCCCAGCCGTACTGCGACGCGGCGAGGTCGCGGGCGAACGCCTGCGCGCCCTCGACGGTGTTCGCGGCGGCGAGCGCCGCTGCGGCCTCCTCGGCCTTGCGCTGCGCCTCGGCGGCGGCGGCGGCCGCGGCGGCCGCAGCGGCTTCCGCCTCGGCCTTCGCCTTGGCGGCGGCGTCGTGGCGCGCCTGGAGCGCGTTCGTCTCGGTGACGACGCCTTCGAGGTGCGCGACGACGGCCTTCGTGAGCGACGGGAGCATCGGGGGGAGTCCGACGAAGTTCTCGACCCGCTCGGCGGCCGCGCGCAGGTCCTTCGTGTCGATCGTGGTCGGGCCTTCGCCGAGGTCGAGACCGGATGCCGCGGCATCCGCTGCGACCTGCTTCGCGCGCTCGACCGCGTTGTCCGTCGCACGGAGGGCTGCGTCGGCGTCCGCCGCGATCTCCTCGAACAGCGCCGGCTCGCTCGTGTCGGTGAGCGCTGCGAGAGCCGTGCCGGCCACCTGCACGGGGCTCGCGACGGCCGCGGATGCGCCGGAGGCGAGCGGCATCGAGGCGGCGGTGAAGCCGGTGAGGGCCACGAGGCCGATCGTCGTGCCGAGCACCGCACCGGCGGTCAGCGCCGCCGCGCGGCGACGCTTCGGGGTGGCGGCGGGCTCGGGTGCCGCGGGGGCGGCGGGCAGGGTGGACGTGGGCGTGGAGAGCATGCGGGGAACGCGTCTTTCGGGTCGCTTTCCCGTCGCCGGCACGCGGCGGCGGGCGTGTCCTCGGGTCGGACACAAATCACCGAGTCTGCGTGACCGGTCTGGACGAAACCGTGGCGCTGCCTGCAAGAACCGTCAAAGGGCGGAGCCACTCGACGGCTGTCGGTGGCACGCGCAATACTCGCGTGAGCGCGTGCCGACCAACACGATCGACGGCTGAGGAGGCCGGTTGATGGACATCATCCTCGTACCCGGAATGTGGCTCGGCGGTTGGGCGTGGTACGCCGTCGCGCCGAAGCTCGAGGCATCCGGTCATCGCCCTCACGCGCTGACGCTGCCGGGCATGGGCCGCGACGACGGCGATCGGTCGGCCGTCACGCAGCAGGACGCGGTCGACGCGGTCATCGCAGAGATCGACGCGTGCGAGGCGCCCGTCATCGTGGTCGGGCATTCCGCCGGGTGCGGCATCGTCTCGCTCGCCGTCGCGGCGCGTCCCGACAAGGTGGCTCGCGCCATCTACATCTCCGGGTTCCCTGCGGTCGAGGGAAGGCCGCTCGTCGAGGGCTACACGGTCGAGGACGGCGTCATCCCGCTGCCGGCGTGGTCAGAGTTCGACGAAGCCGACACCCGCGACCTCGGCGAGGCGGGGCAGGAGGCCCTGGCCGCCTACGCCGTGCCGACGCCGGCGCGGGTCGTGGGCGACGAGGCGCACTACGCGGGCGACGAACGGCGGTACGACATCCCCGTGACCGTCATCGCGACGGAGTTCACCTCCGACGACCTCCTCTCGTGGATCGCGGAGGGTGCGCCACCCGTGCAGGAGTTCACGCGCATCAAGGATGTGACATACGTCGACATCCCGACCGGACACTGGCCGATGCTCACTCGGCCGGACGAGCTCACCGAGGCGATCCTCTCGCAGCCGCCGATCGGCAGCGGGCGCGTGCGCAGCGCCATCTCGGCGAAGGAGTTCCACGAGGCATCCGGCGTCGACGACTGGCGCGTCCTCTACTTCGGGGCGTACGCCTTCTACCGCGCCGAGTCATACGACCAGGCCGTGCGGCTGACGGTGGAGATCGGGCGGATCGCCGACGAGCTCGAGCACTATCCCGACGTCGACCTGCGGCGCGAGGGCGTCACGGTGCGTACCTTCTCGCGGCGGAGCGGCGGCCTCACCGGGAGCGACATCGAACTCGCGCAGCGCGTCTCGGCGGCGGCGCTCGAGTTGGGGATGGAGCCCGACCCGACGAACCTGCAGCAGGTCGGCATCGCGATCGCGCACGATCCCGACATCGACGTGCGGCCTTTCTTCGCGGCGGCCTTCGGCTACGAGGAGCTCGGCATGGAAGACGCGATCGACGCGAACCGTCGCGGCCCCCACTTGTGGTTCCAGCAGATGGAGCCGGCGAAGCCGAGGCGTGGCCGCATGCACATCGACGTGTCGGTGCCGCCCGATTTCGCCCGCAAGCGCATCGAGGCCGCGCTCGCGGCGGGCGGGCGCATGGCCGACGACTCGCACGCGCCCGACTACTGGACCCTCGCGTCGCCCGACAACCACGGCGTCGACATCGCGGCGTGGACGGACTTCGACGACCGCTGAGCCGGGACGCCCGCTGGGTCAGGTGCGCGTGACGATGAGGTAAGAGAGGTACGCGACGTAGGCGATCACGAAGCCCGTGCCCTCGCGACGAGACAGCATGCGCCCCGACGTCATCAGCGGCCCGCAGATGAACGACACCGCGACCATGAGCGGAAGATCGATGTAGACGAGCTCCGGGCCGATGAGGATCGCGCCGGGGGAGAACAGCATCGTCACGCCGAGGATGATCGTCAGGTTGAAGATGCTCGACCCGATGAGGTTGCCGATCGCGATGTCTCGGTCGCCCCGGATGGTGGAGATGATCGTCGTCGTGAGCTCGGGCGCGCTCGTGCCGATCGCGACGATGGTCAGGCCGATGAGCGCATCCGACACGCCGAGCGCGTGAGCGAACTCGACGGCGCCGTCGACGAGCCAGTCGGCGCCGACCACGATCACCACAAGGCCCACGACGAGCAGCAGCGACTGGATCGCGATCGCACCGAGCTTGTGCTCACGCCGGGGCGGCGCGGGGTACTCGGCCGCGAATTCCGCGAGCACGACCGCGCTCTCGCGACGGGTCCACCGCACGAGCAGCGCCATGTAGACGAGTGCGAACGCGACGAGGGGGATGCCCTCCCACACCTCGAGGGCCCCGTCGATTCCGAACATCAGGAGAAGGTAGGCGGCCCCGCCCATCATCGGGAGGTCGAGGCGGATCGTCTGCAGCGTGAGCGGCAGCGCTCGGATCGCCGCGGACAGTCCGAGGATGAGGAGCAGGTTGACCATGTTGGTCCCCGCGATGTTGCCGACGGCGAGCGCGCCGACATTGTTGTTGGCCGCGTCGATGCCGACCGCGAGCTCGGGAAGGCTCGTCCCGATCGAGACGACTGTGAGACCGATGAGGATCGGCGGCAGTCCGAGCTGCCGAGCGAGGCGCGCGCCGTAGCGGACGACGAGCTCAGCACCGAGGATGAGCGCCGCCAGCCCCAGAACGATCCAGAGAAGCGGCATGAACCGAGAATATCGGGGCGGCGAGAGCCGCCTCGTGGTCAGTCCCGCCGATGGTTGCCTCGCCGCGCATCCGATTGTCCCGCCTCGTCCCCTCGAACGCGCGCCAAGATGGAAACATGCAGATCCCCACGGTGACCCTCAACGACGGCACGTCCTTTCCCGAGCTCGGCCTCGGCACCTACAACCTGCGCGGGGCGGAGGGGGTGACATCCATGGTGTCGGCCATCGAGCTGGGGTACCGGCTGCTCGACACCGCGGTCAACTACGAGAACGAGCGCGAAGTCGGCGAGGCGATGCGCCGCAGCGGCGTTCCGCGCGAGGAGCTCCTCGTCACGACCAAGATCCCCGGTCGCCACCACGGGTACGACCTCGCGATCGAGAGCACGAACGGATCGCTCGCGACGCTCGGCGTCGACTACCTCGACCTTTCGCTCATCCACTGGCCGAACCCGAGCCGCGACCTGTACGTCGACACGTGGCGTTCGATGATCGATCTGCGCGACGCGGGCAAGATCCGCTCGATCGGCGTCTCGAACTTCACCGAGCAGATGCTCCGCCGCCTGATCGACGAGACGGGTGTCGTGCCCTCGGTGAACCAGATCGAGATGCATCCGTACTTCCCGCAGGCCGAGCTGCGCGCGGTGCATGCCGAGCTCGGCATCCGCACCGAGAGCTGGAGCCCGCTCGCACGCCGCTCCGAACTGCTCACCGAGCAGGTGCTCGTCGAGCTCGCGCACATCCACGGTGTGACGCCGACGCAGATCGTGCTGCGCTGGCACGTGCAACTGGGCAGCACGCCGATCCCGAAGTCGGCTGACCCCGACCGGCAGCGTGAGAACGCCGACGTGTTCGGCTTCGAGCTCACCGACGACGAGGTCGCCGCGATCTCGGCGCTCGAGCGGGGGCGGCTGTGGAACGGCGACCCGAACACCCACGAAGAGATGTGAACAGACTGCGCAGCACGCCGCCCACCCGGGTTAGCGTTGTGGGATGCCAACGCCGTTCGACTCGCTCGATTCGTACATCGCCCTTCCTCGCATCGAGGGGCTCGCGCTCTCACCCGACGGTCGCCGCGCGGTCCTGACCGTCGCGACCGTCAAGAAAGACGGCACCGGTTTCGACCGGTCGCTGTGGGAGATCCCCGCTGACGGGGCGGATGCCGCGCCCCGCCGCCTCACGCGATCGGCCAAGGGCGAAGCCGCCCCCGCCTTCACCGCGACGGGCGACGTGCTGTTCGTGTCGGCGCGCCCCGACTCCGACGCCGACGAAGACGACGAGTCGGGCCAGCTGTGGCTGCTTCCCGCGGGCGGCGGCGAGGCTCGCGCGGTGACCCGCCTCGCGGGCGGCGTCTCGTCGATCGCCGCGGTCCCCGAGCAGTCGACCCGTGTCGTCGCGTCGGCGGAGCTCCTGCCGAGCGCCGACTCGATCGAGGCCGAGGCCAAGCTGCGCGCGCAGCGCAAGAAGAAGAAGGTCTCTGCGATCCTGCACGAGCGCTATCCGATCCGCTTCTGGGACCACGACCTCGGACCCGCCGAGCCGCACCTGCTCGCGCTCGACCTCGACGACCTGCGCGACACCGTCGGCGCGGTGCGCGACGAGTCGGCCGACTCGGATGCCGCGGACGACGAGAAGGGCGAGGACGCACCGACGCCCTACCCCGCATCGCTCCCGCGCCCGCGCGACCTCACGCCGAAGCCCGGCCGCTCCGCCGACGCCGCCGGCGTCGCGATCACGCCCGACGGCTCGACGGTCGTGGCGGCGCTGCGCGTGCCCGAGGGCCAGGACGCCCGCTACAGGCTCGTCGCGATCGACACCGGGACCGGCGCGCACACGACTCTTTTCGACGAGTCGCGCGTCGACTTCGAGTTCCCCGCGATCAGCCACGACGGATCGCGCCTCGCATTCCTCCGCACCGAGAAGGCGACCCCTGCGGGCCCGACGCAGTACGAGCTGTGGGTCTCGGCGATCGACGGCTCCGACGCGCGCCGCATCGCCGCCGAGTGGGACCGCTGGCCCACGAGCCTCACGTTCGCCGCCGACGACGCGTCGCTCGTCGTGACGGCCGACCAGGACGGTCGCGGCCCGGTGTTCCTCGCGCCGCTCGACGGTGGCGTGCCCGAGCAGCTCACGCACGACGACTTCACCTACACCGACGTGCACGTTGACCGTATGACGGGTGACCTCGTCGCTCTTCGCTCATCGTGGATGGCGCCGCCGCACCCGGTGCGCATCACGCGCGATGGCGCGGCGACCCCGCTCACGGCGCCATTCGAGCTGCCCGACGTGCCGGCGACGATGACCGAGGTCGAAACGACGGCCGAGGACGGTGCGCGCGTGCGCGGATGGCTGCTGCTCCCGCCTGATGCGTCGGCTGACAAGCCCGCCCCGTTGCTGCTGTGGATCCACGGCGGCCCGCTCAACAGTTGGAACGCGTGGAGCTGGCGCTGGAACCCGCAGCTCGCGGTCGCGCGCGGCTACGCGGTGCTGCTGCCCGACCCCGCGCTGTCGACCGGCTACGGCCTGGAGTTCATCGCACGCGGGTGGAACGCGTGGGGAAAGGCGCCGTACACCGATCTCATGGCGATCACCGATGCCACCGTCGCTCGCGACGACATCGACGAGACGCGCACGGCCGCGATGGGCGGCTCGTTCGGCGGCTACATGGCGAACTGGGTCGCAGGGCACACCGACCGGTTCCGCGCGATCGTGACGCACGCGAGCCTGTGGGCTCTCGACCAGTTCGGTCCCACGACCGATTTCACACCCTACTGGCGGTCGACCTTCACGCCCGAGGCGATGGTGGAGAACTCGCCCCACCGCTTCGTCGAGAACATCCGCACGCCGCTGCTCGTGGTGCACGGCGACCGCGACTATCGCGTGCCGGTGGGTGAGGGACTGCGGCTGTGGTCCGAGCTCAACCAGCATTTCGCGGCCGAGGACGGCTCGATCGTTCACCGGTTCCTGTACTTCCCCGACGAGAACCACTGGGTGCTCAAACCCCAGCACGCGGCCGTCTGGTACGAGACCGTCTTCGCGTTCCTCGCGCAACACGTCCTCGGCGAGGAATGGGTGCGCCCCGCGAACCTCGGCTGACAGCCGACACGCCGGATGCCGCGACCTTCTGCCCTTGGGGGTGGGGTCGCGGCATCCGTTCGTGAGTCGGTCGCAGGCGGGCTATCCGGCGCTGGCCCCGATGAGTTCCGGCATTGATGCGACCGTCGAATCATCGATCCGGTGCCACGTGCGGTTCCGGTAGACGAGGCCTTCGCACATCGCGGCGTCGGGGGCAACGCTCGACTCGACGATGGTGACGACGAACACATTCGAGCCGCCTGCGTCGACTCGGTGCAGGATGTCTGCGCGCATCCAGGTCTTCACTTCTTCGAAGACCGGCTCTCCCGTCGGCAGACGCTGCCATCGGCTCTCGTCAGCGAACCTGTCGACCCCACTCGCGGCGCCGAGAAGCGCCAGATCGAGATTGTCCGCCGACAGCAGGTGGATCACCACCGAGTCGGCTTTGCGAAGGTTCCGCGCACTCGAGCTGAGTGCCGACACCGAGAACATCGCGAGCGGAGGATCGGCGCTGACCGCCGACACCGAGGAAGCCGTGAGCGCGACGGGGCTTCCTCCGGGATCAGCCGTGATGAGGGCGACACCTGCCGGGTGCAGCCGAAACGCCGACTTGAACTCTTCTGGGGTGATCATGACACCGCCGCCAAGTACCGGACCGCCGCCTGCCGCCAGTTCAGGGTGACATGGTGCGAGATCATCTCGACGTCGCGCTTGGCGATCGACACGGGGTGGGCCGGGTTCCCGGCCTTCGCTCCCACCAGCGAGAAGATCTGCTGAACGGCCCGCAGCGCGGTTCGTGTCACAAGGGCGTTGTCACGCAGTTCGCGCGCGACATCCTCTTCCGACGACTCGATTCGCTGACGGGCTCGCTCGGATGCCTCCCAGCTCCGCTTCTCGATCAGCAGTCGCGCCATCTGGATGTCGCCCTGCGCCTGCGCGAACTCGCTCGCGACGTAGTCCTGATCCGCAAGGCGCACTGCGCCGCCGAGCGCGTTCGCTACACGGGTGCTCGAGCCGACAGTCTCGGCGAAGTGCTCGGCCGCGCCCCATGCTGCACCCACCGCGCACGACGCGAAGGGGAATCGGCCGTTCGACGGCCACGTCGCGTACATCGTGCTGAAGGTCGGGTGCAGTGCCCGGCGCTCCTGGAGCTTGCGGACCGTGTCTTTCGTCGCCTGCACCCGGTGTTCCGGCACGAAGACGTCCTTGACCGACATGGTGCGGCTTCCGGTCCCGCGCATGCCCGTCGGGAACCAGTCGTCGATCGTCTCGGCGTCCTCACGAGGAACGAGGAACATGTGGCCCTCGCCCTCCACCGGGGCGTTGAAGATCAACCACTCCGAGAAGTCGGAACCGCTGCAGAACCCCCAACTGCCGGTCAGTCGATAGCCTCCGGGCACCTTCTTGGCCACGGCTTTGGGATTGAGGTTCGTGTTGCCGGCGAGCGTCTTATAGGTGTCTTCGCCCCAGATCTCGTCTTGGACCTCCTCGGGGTACGCGAGGACCGCCATGTTGTCGGAGCTGAGGATCGAGAACGTCCACGCGGTCGACGCGCACCCGCGTGCGAGGGTCATCGCCACCTTCGCATGCTCGTGCTCACTGAGCTCGAGCCCGCCGTACTTCTTGGGCTTCAGGATGTGGAAGAATCCCGCGTCGCCGAGCTCGCGGTACACCTCGTCTGAGATTCGGCGCTCACGGTCGACATCCGCGGCGCGCTCCCGCAGGCGCGGGACCATCGCTTCCGCGCGTGCCAGGATCTCTTCGGCCGTCAGCGTCGACGGCGGCGCGGGGCGGATTCCGGTGGGGCGCTGGTCATCGAGAACGGTGCTGTTCATGTCTGTCCCTCCCGCGGCGTCGGTGCCGCAGAGCTCGATCAGGTCTGGAGTTCATCCTGCGATCGGCGTAAACCGCGGTCAAACAGAACAATTAGGGCAATATGCACGGTTTCGGTGCAAATACCCCTGGCTTCTGAAGAGGGAGTCGGATGGATTCAGGCGGGCGTCGGGTACTGCTCGCGCAGCAATTCGCCCAGCGCGTCGGCCCGCGGAGACAGCTCGGCATCCTTCGCCCAGGCGAAAACGACCGATACGGCCGCCGGCGGAGGCACGATGTCCTTCTCGATGATCGGCAGCCCTTCGTAACTCATCTTGTTGGCGGGCCGTTGGACGAGAATCGCGTAGGCCGTGTCCGATCGCGCGACGAGAGACCTCGTCAGCTCGAAGGCGTGCGTGCGATGTCGTACGTTGGGCACGAGACCGCGCGCCTCGAAGACCGACATGGCGTAACGCGTGCTCGGGCTCTGGTCGAACAGGATGAGCGGCAACGGAGCCAGCTCTTCGAGAGTCACCACGTCACGCTTGGCGAGCGGATGGTTCTCACCGAACAGCGCGTAGCCGCGCGCGCGGAAGAGCTGGAAGCGATCGAGATTCTCCGTGCCGTCCATGTCGTACATGATCGCGGCGTCGAGCTGACCTGCGACGAGCGCCTGGTGGAGTTCGTCCTGCGCGCCGACGATGAAATCGACCGACACTCGTGGGTGCCTCTGCTCGAACTCATCGAGCAGTCGGGGGAGAACGGTTGTCGCAAGCGTGACGAAGCATCCGATGCTGAGGGGGCCGACGAGCTCGGAACCGTCACCCTGTACGGCGTAGCTGAGTTCCGCGACATCGATGAGGAGCCGGCGCGCTCGGGTGAGCACGAGCTGGCCGGTGGGGGTCAGTGTGACGCCCTGTGCCCGGCGTCGGACACACAGTTCCGCGCCGAGGGCGCGCTCAAGTTCGGAGATCGATGCCGATATGGCGGACGGCGAGAAGTGGAGCCGATGAGCAGCCCCGCTGATCGTGCCTTCTTCGGCGGCCGCGACGAAATGCGCGAGCTGCCTCAGCGTCACGTCTCCCCGCGTGAGGGAACCGGCGACCGGGTCGTCAGTCATGCGGAGATCATATTCCACACCTCATCCGTGGTTATTCCTCAGTTTGTTCTGTTTGACCGAATTAGTCCCCGTTGCGCACCATTGTGCCGACAGTCCACTGCCCGAGACCTGCTGTCATCTGGGCTTTGATCGCGCTCGACGCCGAGCGCGTGGAAGGGACCGAGACCAATGGAGGCTCAGTTCGTATGAAGAACACGATCACCCGCAGACGAATGACTGCCGCAGTCGCTGCCGTCGGCATCGCGGGTCTCATGCTCACCGGTTGCGCGAGAGGGTCGGAAGAGGCCGCTTCGGCGGATGACGCCGTAGAGCCTTCGCCCGGGATCACGGACACATCGATCACGTTCGCCACGACATCACCGTTGACGGGCAACGCGGCCGGCGTCGGACAATGTGCGGTGGACGGGGCGGTCGCGTACTTCGAAGCCAAGAACGCCGAGGGCGGGATCACGTTCGGCGATGGCAAGACGCGTACCGTCGAGTTCCGCGCATACGACGACGCCTATGACCCGCAGCGCGCACTGGCGAACTTCCAGCAGATGGTTGCTGACGGCGTGTTCGGCGCCGCGCTCAGCCTGGGCACTCCGACGAACCGGGCCTGGCGGGAGGCGGCGATCGCGGAAGGGGTGCCGCAGGTGCTGCTCCAAACCGGCGACCCGATCTTCAGCGACCGCGAGGAGAGTCCGTGGCAACTTGGTCTGCTGCCGATCTATCAGCAGGAGGGCGAGGCGTTCGGCGAACTTCTCGCGGCGTCCGCAGATGACCACAAGGTCGCAATCCTCTCGCAGAATGACGACTTCGGCCGTGGCTACGTCGAAGGCTTCAAGGAAGCGATCGCGGACGCGGACAACGTCGAGATCGTCAAAGAACTCACGTTCGAAGCGACGGCCGTCGACGTCTCAGCGCAGATCACCGACCTCGCCTCAACGGGTGCGGACGTCTTCTTCAACGCGATGTCGTCACTTCCGCCGCTCGTCATCGGTGCACTGCAGCAGGCGGATTCGGTGGGTTGGCACCCCAGCCTGTTCCTCCCGTCAACGACGTCGAGTCCGCAGACGCTGCTCATCCCGTCCGGCGTTGCGGACCGATTCCCCGGCATCTACTCGACTGCGTCGTCGCTGGTGGCAGGGTCGCCGGCGTTTGATGAGAGCCCGGATTCGGAGGCGTTCCTGGATGCGCTCGCGGAGTACACGTCGCAGGACGGCGTCCCGGCCTTCCCGCAGTGTGTTTGGAGCTGGATCGGCGCGTCGGTGCTCGAGCAGGCGTTCATGAAGATGGAACAACCGACACGGGAGAGCTTCATGGAAGCCCTTCGCTCGATCTCCGGATTCGAGGCGCCATTCCTGCTGCCGGGCGGGGTGATCGATACGACCGTCGACGGACTTCCGGCTATGAACGGCGTCGTCGTGTTGAAGTTCAACGGTCAGGGCTTCAGCCCGGCCGAATCTCTGGGGTAACCTCTCGGGTCCGCCTCCAGGCCGGATGCCGCGACCTTCTGCCCTTGGGGGTGGGGTCGCGGCATCCGTGTGTTGGTCGTCCGGATCAGAGCCGCTGGGCCGCGAGCCACTCGTCGAACGTCTGCGTGCCGAGCTGCGCGTCGGGGCCGGGGAGCAGCGACCCGTCGCGCTGGCGGCGCCCACCGTCGCCGGGCAGCGAGATCGCGGGGATCCAGGCGCGGGAGCCCTTCGCCCGCGCGTAGGCGCGCATCATGTCGGCGAGATTCTCTTCACGAGGACCGCCGAGGTCGCGCGCCCGACCCGCGGGCGGCTGTTCGGCGAGCTCGACGAGCCTCTCCGCGACCTCGCGTGCGGCGATCGGCTGCGTGCGCATGCGGATCGCGAGGTGAAGCGGCCCGAGCGTGGCGCGCTCATAGGTCTGCCCCGCGAACTCGTGGAACTGCGTCGCGCGCAGGATCGTCCACGGGACGGCGCCGGTCTCGACGAGCCGCTCCTGCGCGAGCTTGCCGACGTAGTAACCGTACGGCGCGCGATCGATGCCGACGATCGACAGGGCGACGTGGTGGGGAACTCCGATCCGCTTCTCGGCGTCGAGCAGCGCGCGTGTCGTCGTGGTGAAGAACTCGGTCGACACGTCGGCCGAAAGCGTCTGGGTGCTGAGCACGTCCACGACGACGTCGGCACCTGCGATCGCGTCGGCGAGGCCCTGGCCCGATCGCACGTCGGTGCCCGTGCGGCGCGACAGCACGACGACATCGTGCCCGCGCCCCCTTGCCACGTCGACGACGTGCGTGCCAACGGCTCCTGTTCCACCCGCGACGACCAGCTTCATGTGCGATTCCTCCCTCTGCGGCGGCGATCAATGCGCCTACCAGAGAGACAACGCTCAGGCCGGAGATGTGACGTGACCCCGTGGAACCGCGAGTGAGGACCGCGTTCAGTCGGGACTGCCGCCGGTCGTCGGATCGGTCGGCGGCGGGAGCCTCGACGGGTCGGACGCGATGCCGAGACGGTCGGCCGCTTCGGAGATCTGCCGCGCGAGTTCGACGTCCTTCTGCGTCAGCCCACCCGCCGAATGCGTCACGACGCGGACGGTCACCCCGCGATAGCGCAGGTCGACGTCGGGGTGGTGGTTCGCGGCATCCGCGAGCTTCGCGATCTCGGCGACGAATGCCGCACCCGCATTGAAGTCGCGTGTGTCGAAGTAGGCGGCGGCGCCTGCGGCGGTCGCGCGCCAGTCGGCGACTCCGGATGCTTCGTGGAACTCGCGACTCGTGATGACGGCCATGTCGGGCCTCCGTTCGATCGACGATGCTGAGGCTCGGGCGAGCGAGCGGTGAGGGAGCGGAGCGACGGGCGCCGGATCCGCGCCGCGGTCCGGCGCCCGCGACAGTCAGCCCGCGTGCCGGATCTCGCAGTCGCTTCCGGGAGAGAGGATCGCCTCGCGCCCGTCGTCGTACCGCACCACCAGCAGCGGATCGTCGTCATGTCCACGGACCTCGACCACCTCACCGGAGTGGTCCGGCGCGCCGACGGTGCGCCCGTGGATGATGACGCGGTCACCGACCTTCGCCTGCATGTCGCTCACCTCCTGGCCTCACCATACGATGCACGCGAATGCGAAGGCCAGTCCTCTGCCAGTCCTCTCGGCGAGGTCTAGAGTTGCGCGCCGTCGTCCCACGGGTCGTTGAGACCGGGGGTCTTGCCGCGCCACGACTCGTACGCGATGAGCCATCCGATCGAGATCACGATGCCGATCACCAGGCCCAGCACGACGCTGCCGAGCACGGTGCCGACGAGCGCACCGAGACCGAGCAGCACGACGGTGCCGACGGCCCATCCGATGCGCCCCTTGGGCCAGCCCGTGCGTCGATCGCTCATGCGCTCAGCCTACGGCGCGCGGCGAGGGGCCGAGGCACCCGCGTCGTCACTCCCGCGGAGGCGTGTACGCGATCATCCAATCGATGCCGAACCGGTCGGTGAGCATGCCGAAGCGCCCGCCCCACGGTGGGACGTCGAACGGCAGCGTGACCGTGCCGCCGTCCGCGAGCGCCGACCAGAACCGCTCGAGCTTCTGCTCCTCGTCGCCGCTGACCGAGACCGCGATGCCGGCGGGCTTGCGGTACTCGACGCCCGCGGGGGTGTCGGACGCCATGAGCACGAACCCATCGGGCGTCGTGAGCTGCGCGTGCATGACGAGGTCGGCCTCGCTCGCGTCCTGCACCATGCCCTCGTACTCGCCGAAGGTCGAGATGTCGAGCTCGCCGCCGAAGACGCCCTGATAGAACTGCATGGCCGACCGGGCCTCTCGCTGGAACGACAGGTACGGATTGAGGCTGGGCATGTTCGCTCCTGGAATGTGAAGGGGGAATGACGGATGCCGCGCCCGGCCGCGCCGCGGAGAACCCCAGTCTGACAGGCGCCTCCGACATCGAGGGCGCCGAGATCAGCCGACGAGCTCGCGCAAGAGGCGCGACGCGGCCGCGCCCTGCAGCCGCTGGAAGCGCCGGAGCGTGGGCAGCCCCGGCGGGTCGGGTCGCCGGCCCTTCTCGAGCAGGAATCCGGCCATCAGCGCCACGATCGCGGCGATCGTCGCCGCATCCGCCCCCTCGAACGCCTCGTGCGAGTCCACCGCGGCGATCACATCGAACCCCGGATCGCGGTACCGCACGTCGACGAGCAGCATGACGGCGTCGACCCACGGCGCACCGAGCAGCGCCCACGGCCAGTCGATGAGCACCGCGTCGCCCGCCGGCGTGAGCAGCACGTTGTCGGCCCGCACGTCGAAGTGCACAAGCGCGTCACCCGCCGCGAGCTCGACACCACGATCCGCCATGGCGATCCACCGCGCGGCGTGCCGCACCGCCCACTCGACGTCCTCCGCATCGGCGAGTGTGACGCCGTCAGCTTCGGTCAGCGGCACGACGACCGGATCGGGCTCGGCGAGCAGTTCCTTCCACGACTCGGCGAGCGGCCGCAGTCCCGTGTGGATGGGCGGGATCACCGCGCGGGCCTCGGCGCTCAGCGGCGCCCGCGCCGTCGCCGCGAGCGCGTCGAGCACGGCGCACAGCTCATGGTCGCGCCACGGCACCGCGGGATGCCGCCCGTCCACGAGCTCGAACGTGAGCACGGTCCAGCCGTCGCCGTCGGCTGAGCCGAGGAACCTCGGCGCGGGCACGACGCTCGGGAGCACCGCGGCCTTGGCCGCTTCGCTGCGGTGGATCGGCACGACCTCGGGGTTGACGTCCGATGTCGCCGTCTTGACGAAGACGCGGCGGCCGTCGGCGCACGTCACGATGTCGGCGGACCCGGGCGAGAAGCCGCCCGGCTGCGACACGGCGTCCACGACGGAGGAGCCCAAGAGCTCCGCGACGGCGTCCTGTACGCGCGCGGGCACATCCTCCCAACGCACGCGCGACGCGACCATCCGCACATTCTGGCATCACGGTCCGCGCGGTCAGCGGTCGCGGTGGTCCTCGGGGTGCAGGCGGGGGGCTTTGCGCGGCTCGCGCACGCCGCTCAGCCCGATGAGACGGATCGCGCGCTGGCGCTGACCGCTCCACGGGGCGAGGAGTTCGAGCATCCGGTCATCGTCGACGCGCTCGCCGATGAGCGCGTATCCGACCTCGTTCGCGAGGTGGTAGTCGCCGACGCTCACGGCGTCGGGATCGCCGAGGGCGCGGATGCGGGTCTCCGCCGACGTCCACACGCCGACCCCGCGCAGACTCGTGAGCACGCGGTCGCGCACTTCCCCGTCGGGCGCCGCGGTCACCGCACGCACGATCGAATCGCCGCGGCGCGCCGTCTCGACGATCGTGCGCGCCTGCGGCGGCTCGAGCCCGGCACGGTGCCATGCCCACGACGGCACGCGGCGCCACCCCTCGATCGTGGGCGGCGCGAACATCGGCCGCGGCGTGGGTCCTGGTGCGCGTTCGCCGTACCACGTGAGGATGCGCCGCCACGCGCCGAAGGCCTGCATGTTCGTGACCTTCTGCTCGATGATCGACGCCGCGAGAGCGTCGAACACCAGGTCTGTGCGGCTCAGGCGGAGTCCGGGATTGCGCCGATGGGCGTCGGCGATCAGCGGATGCCGCGACGCATCGAACCCACCCGGATCATCCTGCGCACCGCACAGCGCCGGCAGCTGTGCGAGCGCCCATTCGCGGCCGGGCCCCCACGCCGCGCCGCGGATGACCCCGCGCGACACTTCGCGCAGCGCGAGCGTCGCGACGCCCTCGGGCGTGCGGCTCGCGCGCCAGATGACGGAGCCGTCGACGCACATCGTGGGGTCGCCGTAGCCGCGCCGCTGCATGAGCACCGTCCGCGCGAGATCGAGCGGATGCCGCGGCCGATACTCGGTCTCGAGGGGACGGCCGTGCTCGGGCCGGGGGTCGCGGGAAACGGCCCCGCGCGCATCGCGCACGGGGAACACCCCCGACGACCTCATGCGCTCACGATACGTCGTCGTCGCGACATCCGCAGATCCACGATGCCGGACGCGCGCGGGATCAGAACCGGTCGGGCGACGGCGAGCCGTGGCCGTAGCGGATGACGACGTCGGCATGCCGGTCGAAGCGGTAGCCGACCCCGCGCACCGTGCGCACGATGTCTTCATAGCGGCCGAGCTTCGCCCGCAGGCGGCGCACATGCACGTCGATCGTGCGCTCGCCGGGGACGTCGTCCTCGCCGGCTCCCTGCCACAGCGAGCTCACGAGCTCGGCGCGCTCGATCGTGCGGCCCTCGCGGAGCACGAGGTACTGCAGCAGCTCGAACTCCTTGAAGGTGAACGCGGCCGACTCGCCGTCGATGAGCACGCGCTTGCGGGAGATGTCGACGACGACGCCCGCGGGCGTGCGCTCGTCCTCGTCGGGCTCCTGCTGCTTCGCGCGGGCGACGGCCGACGGCTCGTGCAGCGCGAGGCGCACGACGTCCACGTCGCGTCCGCCCGAGCCGACGGGGGCGAGGGCGACGGTCGCGTACGTCTCGGCGTTGGGGGCGAGCTCGGCGAGGGTGCGGCGCAGCGCGTCGACGAGGACGCCGAGCGAGACGCCGGATGCCGCGGCCTTCGCCTCGTCGATGCCGACGTACAGGGCGAAGCCGCGCGGCGCGGTGCCGACCGGCAGGGCGGCGGTCGGCGCCGGTGCGGGGGTGGAGGGCTGTGCGGGGGCCGTCGTGCGGCGGATAGTGGGAACCGGGCCGGTGACGGCGCGCAGGTGACGGGTGGTGGTGGTCGTGGGGCGGTCGAGGAGAGCGGTGTTCGACATGGGAGTGGGAGTCCTTGCGGTGAGAACCCGGGCTGATCGCCTCGTGGGGGTTCGGATGTGTTGTGAGGGCCGGCCGTGTGGGCCGGGTGCGGAGCGCGCGACGAAACGACGTCAGTCGCCGTGTCGGTGCTCGGGGACTCGATGCGCGGTGCTCGCAGAAGGAGCAGAACCGATCGAGTCCGGCTGGGTCACCGGATCACATGCACATTCGACAACACATGACAACGCGGCCGGCCATCATCATGCCGGCAGTCCCGTTCGCCTCCCAGGCGGACAGAGAGCGTGCGTTGTCAGTCATGACGGCGATTATGACCGAAGGTGTCCTTATGCGTCAAATCACGTCACGTTATGAATGGGAGAAGCGATGGCTCAGGGTCGAATCAGGCGCTGGTGGCTCGGCTTCATCCAGCGGCGGCTGAACCCCACGACACTCGCCGCGGCCCGTTCCGGTCGCGGGCCGTTCTCGCTCGTGCGTCACCGCGGGCGCAAGAGCGGCAGGATCTATGAGGCGCCGCTCGTGCTCGCGCAGGTGCCGGAAGGAATCATCGCCGAGCTCACGTACGGTCCTGAGGTGAACTGGTACCGCAACGTCGTCGCCGGTGGCGGTGAGGTTCTCCACCGCGGACAGTGGTACCGCGTCACCGCCGTCGAGCCCTTCCCGGCCGATCGCGGTCGCAGAGCGTTCGGCCCGTTCCGGTCGCTCATCCTCACCCTGCTGCGCCGGCACGACTTCCGGCTGCTGAAGGTCGAGGCGATCGATCCGCCCACGTGACCGGGCGTCGCGGGAAAGCGCGGCTCTGCCCTGACGTCGCGGGAGAGACGTAGCCTGTCAGGGTGAAGGAGTTCCGGTTCACCAACGAGACCGACGCATCGCGCTACACGCTGCACCTGGGCGACGACCTGGTCAGCGTTCTCGACTATCGAGATGACGGTCGCACCGTCGCGATGACGCGCGCCTACACCGTTCCCACCTTCCGCGGCCACGGCTACGCGGGCGAACTGGTCGACCGCGCCGTCGCCGAGCTCGAGGCGCAGGGCGACCGCGAGGTCATCCCCGTCTGCTGGTACGTCGCCGACTGGTTCGAGGCGCACCCGGAGCGCAGCGGCATCCTTCGCAGCCGCGCCCTCTGACCTGCCAGCGGCCGGCGCTAACCGGATCGGTCGGTCTCGTCAACCCCTCGCTCCGTCCCCGGGCTCGCAGGGATGCTGGGAGGGTCGAGAGGAGCCGACATGGAGCACGAGAACACGGATGACCGTGCCGCGGAGATGCGAGGCGACAAGCGCCCGCTCGACCCGGAGCAGGCGCAAGACACTCCGATGCTCGCTCAGAACGAGGCATCCGAAGTCGACAAGGTCGCGGGCATCGTGGTGCAGACGCGCTCGGACGTCGGAGACAAGTCCATCGACGAGATCGCCCATGTGCTGCGCCAGCGGCTGAACGACTCGTCGATCGAGCTGCCTGACTCCGAGGTGCAGGAGCTGGCCAAGCAGATCGCGACCGGAACGTCCTGACGCAGTCCAGGATGTGAGATCCGCCGCGCCCACTTCGTTCCGAGTCGGGGCACGGCGGATTCTTCTCTGTCACATCGCCGTCATATCACCGCGGTCGAGCAGCTGCGGCGCCTCATGCGCACGCGGGCAAGGCGTCGCCGTGCGCGACTCCGATCGGCCGGGGCCACGCATTGCGGCGCGGCCGGGGCGAGCGCTGCGCCGCCTCAGCGGCCAGCGCGGCCAGGCGCTCCCGTCGAAGCTCGTCGATGCGGGCCTCCCTGGCGCGGAGCTCCGTGTCGTGTCGGAACAGCACTTCGCTCGCGTAGATCGTCGAGAGCATGATTCCTCCAAGGTTCCGATGTCTCGAACTTAGGGAGGGGTTCCGACATTTCCGCCGCCGGATGTGTTGGCAGTTTTCGATGCGTCGGTGGCGGCATCCGGATGCCTTGACGGCTCGTGTCCGGACGCCGATAGCCTGTCGAGCGTGGCGACCCCAGACGCGCACCCCCCGACGCGTGACATACCTCTCAATCCGAATCAGCGCTGGCGGGCGTACTGGGTGTGCGTCGCCGTCGCGGCGATCACGATCCTCGACCTGAGCAAGGTCAACGTCGCGCTGCCGTCGATCGAGGCTGCCCTCGGATCGAGTTCGACCGAGCTGCAGCTGATCGTGTCGGGCTACGTGCTCACCTTCGGGCTGGCGCTCGTGCCGGCCGGTCGCATCGGCGACCAGCGATCGCGCCGCGCGCTGTTCATCACGGGGCTCTCGGTGTTCACCGTCACGAGCCTCGTGTGCGCCCTCGCTCCGACGACCACCGTCCTGATGATCGGGCGGCTCGCGCAGGGCATCGGTGCGGGCATCCAGATGCCGCAGGTGCTCGGCATGATCCAGCAGCTGTTCCACGGCAAGGAGCGCGGGCGCGCGTTCGGGCTCTTCGGCGCGGCCGTGGGGATCTCGACGGCGTTCGGACCCACGCTCGGCGGTCTGCTCATCGCGATCGGCGGACCCACCGACGGGTGGCGCGGCATCTTCTGGATGAACGTGCCGCTGTGCCTCATCGCGATCGCGCTCGCGGTGTGGGTGCTGCCGTCGACGCGCGAGCGCTCCCGGCGCCGCCTCGAGCTCGACCCGGTCGGCGTGCTGCTCTTCGGCGGCGCCGTCCTCGCGCTGCTGTGGCCGTTCCTGTTCACGACGGGCTCGCCCGACGACAACCCGCAGCGGTGGTGGCTGCTCGTTGCCTTCGTGCTGCTGGCCGCCGCCTTCGTGTGGTGGGAGCGCCGCTACGACCGCGGCGGCAAGAGCCCGCTGATCCCGTTCAGCCTCTTCCGGCTGTCGTCCTACCGCAACGGGACCCTCCTGGCGACCGCGCAGTTCGCCGCCCTTCCGGCGCTCTTCCTGCTCACGACGCTGTATCTCCAGCTGGGTCTCGGGCTCGCGCCCGTGTTCGCCGGGCTCGTCACGGTCGGCTTCGCGCTCAGCAGCGCGTTCGCGTCGTGGATCGGCGGCAACCTCGTGGTGCGCATCGGCCGACCGCTCGTCGTGTGGGGTGTCGTCGGCGTGCTCGTCGGCGTCGGCGCGATGGCGATCACAGCCTACTTCGCCCCGACGGGCTCGCAGCCGTACATCATGGCGGTCGTGCTCTTCCTGTCGGGATTCGCGGGCGGCCTCGTGGTGTCGCCGAACCAGACGCTCACGCTCGCCGACGTGCCGGTGCGGCGAGGCGGCGTCGCCGGATCGGTCGGGCAGCTCGGTCAGCGCATCGGAGCCTCGGTCGGCACGGCGGTGGCCCTCTCGCTGTTCTACGCGACGATCTACAACGAGCGCGGATCCGATGCGCCCCGCATGGTCGTGTTCCACGACGCGTACGTGATCGGCCTCATCTCCGTGGGGATCTTCCTCGGTCTCGCGCTCGTCGCAGGCGTCGCCGACATGACCGCACGCCGGCGCGACGAACGCTCGACGGACCCCGTGATCTGAACGGCGGCCGGGCATCCGGGCGAAGCACCGCGAGGCTCACCGGTGATGTCGGAGCCGGAACATACGGTGTGTGGCATGCGGATCCTGCACACCTCGGACTGGCACATCGGCCGGTCGTTCCACGGGCACTCGACGCTCGAGGCGCTCCGTGGTGTGCTCGAGGCTCTCGTCGAGCAGGTCCGCGAACATGAGGTCGACGTCGTAGTGGTCGCGGGTGACGTCTTCGACTCGGCGGCGCCGTCGGCGGCGTGCTTCCCGCTGCTGAGCGACACGCTGCGTTCGCTCAGCGGCGCGGGCGCGCACGTCATCGTCACGAGCGGCAACCACGACTCGGCCGCGCGGCTCGGGTTCCAGTCCGGGCTCCTGCGCGACGGCGTGCACGTGATCACCGACCCGCGGTCGGTCGGCTCGCCCATCACGATCGACGACGAGTCCGGGCCGGTGCACTTCTACGGCATCCCGTTCCTCGAGCCGGCGCTCGTGCGGCACATGTGGCCCGGCGCCGAGCTGCGCACGCAGGCTGAGACGATCGCGCATGCGATGTCGCTCGTGCGCGAAGACCTCGCGTCGCGCGGCGGTCGGTCGGTGGTGATGTCGCACTGCTTCGCGGCGGGGGTCGAGGCGACGCCCGGAGTCGAGCGCGAGATCCGCCAGGGCACGCTCGACGTCGTGCCGCTCTCGTACTTCGAGGGGCCGGACTACGTGGCGCTCGGGCACATCCACGGGCGCCAGCAGCTGTCCGAGCGCGTCCGCTACGCGGGGGCGCCGCTGCACTACAGCTTCGGCGAGGGCGACAAGCCGCGCGGGTCCTGGCTCGTCGAGCTCGACGCGTCAGGACTCGCGTCGGTGGAATGGCTCGACCTCCCCGTGCCGCGCCGCCTGGTCACTCTCACGGCGACCTTCGACGAGCTGCTCACCGACGGGCGCTTCGACGAGTTCGCCGACGCCTGGGTGTGCGCGCGCTACACCGATCCGACCCCGCAGCTCGACCCGATGCGCCGTCTGCAGGAGCGCTTCGCCCACTGCGCCGCCGTCGTGCACCTTCCGGCGAACGCGGCCGCCGCCGACGGGTCGACATACGCCGGCCGTGTGCGCGCCGCGCGCAGCGACGCCGAGCTGCTCGACGCCTTTCTCGCCCACGTGCGCGAGGGCGAGGGTGCGAACGCCCGCGAGCAGGAGCTCATCCGCGAGATCATCGGGGAGCGCGTCGCCGCGGAGGCACAGGCGTGAGGCTCCACCGGCTCGAGCTCGAGGGCTTCGGGCCCTTCCGCGATCGTCAGGTCGTCGACTTCGACGCGTTCGCCGACGACGGCATCTTCCTCATCGCGGGCCGCACCGGCGCGGGCAAGTCGAGCGTGCTCGACGGCGTGTGCTTCGCCCTGTACGGGGGAGTGCCGAGGTACGACGGAGCCGAGAAGCGACTGCGCAGCGATTACTGCGGTCCGGATGATCCGACCGAGGTCTCCGTCGAGTTCACCACCGGCGGACGCAGGTGGCGCGTCACCCGCTCGCCCGAGTACGAGCGCGCGAAGAGGCGCGGCACCGGCACGACGCTCGTGAGCGCGGACGCCCAGCTCGACGAGCTCGTCGGCGGCGAGTGGATCGGTCGGGCATCCGGCTCGCGCAATGTCGCGCTCGCGCTCGACGACGTGCTCGGACTGAGTCAGCAGCAGTTCCTGCAGGTGATCCTCCTTGCGCAGAACCGCTTCGCGGAGTTCCTCCTCGCCCGCAGTGACGAGCGGCAGAAACTGCTGCGTCGGCTGTTCGGCACGCGCACGTACGAGCAGTATCAAGAGGCATTGGAGCAGCGCCGCCGTGATGCCGAAGCCGCGCTCGCGGCGGCGGGCGACGGCGTGAAGCTGCTTCTGGGCGAGGCGGAGCGACTCGCTGCGGCCGAAGGGGCATGGGAGGGCTTCGGTGCCGCAGGACACCTGCTCGAGCGTCTGGCCGACGGCGCGAGCGAACCCGAATCGACGGATGCCCCGCCCGCGGCTCCCCCGGACGACCCAGGTGCTTC
Organism: Microbacterium sp.; assembly: GCF_035556355.1. GTDB lineage: Bacteria > Actinomycetota > Actinomycetes > Actinomycetales > Microbacteriaceae > Microbacterium. The sequence goes on along the minus strand of NZ_DATMFG010000045.1, from coordinate 2,998 downwards.
TTCGGGCACAGGGCCCGCGACCTCGCTCGCCGACCGCCTCGCCGAGGCGGAACGGTCCGTGCGCTCGGCGCGGTCGCGGGCCGACGTGCTCGCCGGTCAACAGTCGGTCGCCACCGCCACGGCCCGTGATGCCGATGCCGCGTTCGCCGCGGTCAAAGCCCTCCACGCCAAACAGCAGCAGCTGACCGCCGCGCGCGCCCGCTTGGCGGCGCTCGAGGAGGACGCCGACCGCATCGCCGCCGACCGCACCCGGGTCGAGCGCGCGATCGCCGCCGAGGCGCTTCGAGCGCCGATAGAAGCGGTTGCCACCGCGGATGCGGCCGCGCAGCGCGCAGCGGAGGCCCTGAGCACCCACCGCGAGGCATGGGAGCGCGTCGGCGGCTCGGCCGACGACGACGTCAAGCAGCTGCGGGGACTCGTCGATGAGCTGACCGGGCAGCTCGCCGTGTGGGCCGCGGTCGCCGAGCAAGAGGACGAGCTCGCGCACCTCGAGAAGCGACTCGCGGCAGATGAAGAACGGGTCGTCGCACTGGAACGCGACATCGCAGAGATCGAGGAGCGCCGCCGGCTCGTCCCGGCTCGGCTCGAGGCGATCGACGCCGAGTTGCGCGAGGTGCTCGCCGGCGCCGGGCGCGTGGACGACCTGCGCACGCGGCTCGCCGCGCTCGATGAGCGTCTGACCGCGGCGCATGAGGCGGAGCGGCTCGAGAAGCAGCTTCGGGTCGCCGACGAGGCGCACCTCGCCGCCGCCGGTCGCCACGAGTCGGCGCAATCCGCGGTGACCGCGCTGCTGCGGCGGCGACTCGCAGGCCATGCCGCAGAACTCGCCACCGCGCTGGTCGACGGTGAGCCGTGCGCGGTGTGCGGGTCGACGGAGCATCCGTCACCGGCCGCGGCTTCCGAGGCGCCCGTCACCGACGAGGAGGTCGCGGCCGCCGAGGCGGCGCGAGATCGCGCGGCGAAAGACGAGGCGGCTGCGGCCGACGCAGCGAAGGCCGTCCGCGATGCCCACAGCGGCGCACTGGCGCGTGCCGGCGGCGAGTCCGTGGCGGCGCTCGCCGAGGCGAAGGTCGCCACCGAGCGCTCGCTTGCCGCTGCGACCGACGCGCAGCGCCGCTCTGAACAGCTCACCGCCGAGCGCGCGAGTCTCGTCGAGCTCGACGCCGCGGCAGGACTCGAGCTCGACCAGGCGACTGCGACGCTCGCCGAACTGCGGATGCAGGTCGCCGCAGCGACCGCCGAAGCCAAGACGCTTCGCAGCGCTGTGGCGGAGGCTCGCGATGACTTCGAGTCCGTTGCCGCGCGCATCGCCGCGGCCAAGCAGCGCCGCGGACTCGCCCTGGCTCTCATCACCGCCCTCGAGGATCACGCCGGCGCCGAGGCGTCGCTCGCTCGGGCGCGAGCCGACCTGGCGACGCGTGTCGCCGCGACGGACTTCACCGACGATGCGGATGCCCAGGCCGCACTCCTCGACCCGGCGGAGCGCACCGTACTGTCGGAGCGCGTGCGTGCGCACGAGGTCGCGCTCACCACAGAGGCCGAACGCGTGCGCGAGCTGGAGAACGAGTTGGGCGAGGCGGCGGATGCCGCACCCGACGTCGACGCCGCGGCGTCCGCGCGCGATCGGGCGCTCGCCGAAGAGAAGGCCGCGGTCGAAGCTGCCGCTCGCGCGGCGCAGACGGCGAAGCGCCTGGACGACCTCGTGCGCCGCGCGGTCGAAGCGCAAGACGGGATCGCCGAGCTCGCAGCAGAGTGCGAAGCGGTCTCGCGGCTGGCGAACACGGTGGCCGGCCGGCCACCGAACACTCGCCGCATGACGCTCGAATCGTTCGTGCTCGCTGCCGAGCTCGAGGAGATCGTGGAGGCCGCGAACCTCCGGCTCGGCGAGATGTCGAGCGGGCGCTACCGCCTGCAGCACAGCGATGCGCGGGCCGCGCGCAACGTCGCATCCGGACTCGGGCTCGAGATCGTCGACGCCCACACGGGCCAGGCGCGACCGGCGCAGTCGCTGTCGGGCGGCGAGACGTTCCTCGCGTCGCTGGCTCTCGCGCTCGGGCTCGCCGAAGTCGTGACCGCACGCGCGGGCGGCGTGCGCCTCGACACGCTCTTCATCGACGAGGGATTCGGCTCGCTCGACGAGGCGACGCTCGACCTCGCGATGCGAACCCTCGATGAGCTGCGGCAGGGTGGGCGCACCGTCGGGCTCATCAGTCACGTCGCCGCGATGAAGGAGCAGTTGCCGGCGCAGCTGGTCGTGGAGGCCACTGCTCAGGGGCCGAGCGTGGTCCGGCACGAGACGGCTTCGGCCGTCGTCTGAGGCCTCGCCGACCTGGGCGCAACGGGAAGAACGGAGCGTGCATACACACTCGAAGGAGCGCGACACGCCCGGGATCGCGCCTCGATTTGCCGCTCCTCGGCAAGCCACGTACAGTATTACCTGTTCGCCCCAAAGGGAAGAGCGCTGAGGCTGAGAGCCCCGCCCCCTCAAGTGGAGAACCACCTCCCATCCGATCAACTCTCCTTGTGAGACATGACCTCCGGGTCTAGGATGGGAAGTCCACTCCGTGGACCGCGGTCATCGTCTGCCGTCGAGATCTGAAGATCTCGAGCAGATCGGTTCGACAGACGGAACGGAGCGGACGAACAGGAAGTCGCCCCTCGGGCACGGTCGCGAGACCCGACCGTGGGAGCGTCCGATCCTTGAGAACTCAACAGCGTGCACTTGTCAAATGCCAATTTATTTCCGCTGGCCATTTTTGGTTGGTGGGGGTTTTTGGATCAATTCATGGATTGTCAGTGATGGCATTCTGTTTTGGTCATGATTGAACTCGTCGCAGGTTCTGCTTTTTGGTGGGGATTGTGGTTTCGTTTTTTACGGAGAGTTTGATCCTGGCTCAGGATGAACGCTGGCGGCGTGCTTAACACATGCAAGTCGAACGGTGAACACGGAGCTTGCTCTGTGGGATCAGTGGCGAACGGGTGAGTAACACGTGAGCAA
>NZ_DATMFG010000044.1:0-122061 GCF_035556355.1 Microbacterium sp. | reverse complement strand
AAGTTGAACGCCTGGTGCATCTCGTCGGGGCGCACCCACAGCGCGGTCTTCTCGGCGGTCGGCAGCCACGCCTCGGCGCACAGAGCGCGGTCGCCGTCGTACTCGGCGACGAGGCGGTGCCAGTCGCGGTAGATCTCGTGCACGCCCTCCTGGCCCCAGTACGGCACGTCGGCCTCTTCGCCGCCCATCGCGTCGGCGTTCTCGGGGTGGTGGTAGTCGGGCAGTCCCTCGGCCTTCACGAGGCCGTGCGCGACGTCGACGCGGAAGCCGTCGACCCCACGGTCGAGCCAGAAGCGCAGGATGCGGCGGAACTCCTCGCGCACCTCTTCGTTCGTCCAGTCGAAGTCGGGCTGCGACGGGTCGAACAGGTGCAGGTACCACTGCCCCGGAGTGCCGTCGGGCTCGGTCACGCGCGTCCACGCGGGACCGCCGAACACGGACTCCCAGTTGTTCGGGGGCAGCTCGCCGTTCTCGCCCTTGCCGTCGCGGAACATGTACCGCGCGCGCTCGCGGCTGCCCGGGGCGGCCTTGAGCGCCTGCTGGAACCATTCGTGCTGGTCGGACGAGTGGTTGGGGACGAGGTCGACGATGACGCGGATGCCGCGCGCATGCGCCTGCGCGAGCATCTCGTCGAAGTCGTCGAGGGTGCCGAACAGCGGGTCGACGTCGCAGTAGTCGGAGACGTCGTACCCCGCGTCCTTCTGCGGAGAACGCTGGAACGGACTCAGCCAGATCGCGTCGACGCCCAGGTCGCGCAGGTCGTCGAGGTGGGCGGTGATGCCGGCGAGGTCGCCGATGCCGTCGCCCGAGAGGTCGGCGAACGACCGCGGGTAGATCTGGTAGATGACGGCGGTGCGCCACCACTCGGACCCCGGAAGAGCCGGCAGCTGCGCGGCGTCGGGCCGGGTCGTGGCATCCGTGTTCGTCGAAGTCATGCGGTACACGATACTGCAAGCGCTTACATTCTCGGACTCCTCGCCCGAATCAGGACATCTGGCTGGCTCAGGCGGATTCGGCGGCGATCGCCCTGTCTGCGCCAGATGTCCTGATCTGGGCGGCCGCAGCGCCGGCGCCGGGCGCGAGGCGGCGCACAGGCCGCGCGACTATCGTGGGCGCGTGCCTTCCGCCCAATCGCTCGCGCGCGCCCAGTCGCTCATCCGCACGATCCCCGACTACCCCGAGCCCGGGGTGCTCTTCCGCGACATCACGCCGCTGCTCGCCGACCGTGATGCGCTGCGTACGACGATCGACGCGATGCTCGAGCCGTTCGAGGGGCGGTTCGACGTCGTCGCCGGCATCGAGGCGCGCGGGTTCATCCTCGCGGGAGCCGCGGCCGTCGCGGCCGGAGTGGGCCTCGTGCCGATCCGCAAAGCGGGCAAGCTGCCGCGGCCCGCGGCATCCGTCTCATATGAGCTCGAGTACGGCACCGCGACGATCGAGTGCCACGACGACATCGCTCCGGGTACGCGGGTGCTCCTCATCGACGACGTCCTCGCGACCGGCGGCACGCTCGCCGCGGCGCACGAGCTCGTCGCGCGGCTCGGCGCCGAGACCGTCGGCACGACCGTGCTCATGGAGCTCGAGGCACTCGGCGGACGAGCGATCGTCGGCGACGTGCACGCCGTCTTCACCGCCTGACGGCGCGCGGCGCGGAGCGCTCCTCAGCCGCCGATCACGACGTTGAGCGGGGGCTCGCCCGCGAGCATCCGGTCGATCTGCCGCCGGACGAGGCGTGCCATGCGCGGCCGCATCGCGCTCGACGCGCCGCCGACGTGCGGCACGATGAGCGCTCCTGGAAGCGACCACAGCGGATGCCCCTCCGGCAGCGGCTCGGGATCGGTCACGTCGAGCGCCGCGCGGATCCGACCGCGGCGGACGTGGTCGACGAGTGCGTCCGTGTCGATGAGCGACCCGCGGCCGACGTTCACCACCAGGGCGCCGTCCGGCAGCGCCGACAGGAACGCGTCGTCGACGATGTGCTTCGTCGCGTCGCCGCCGGGCAGCGTCGCGATCACGATCTCGGCCGACGGCAGCAGCTCGGGCAGCTCGTCGACGCCGTGCACCGCGACCCCGTCCTCGTCGCGTGCGCGCGATGCGACCGCCGTCACGTGCACCTCGAACGGCGCGAGGCGTGCCGCGACCGCTTTGCCGACGCCGCCGTAGCCGAGCAGAAGCACGCGGCGGTCCGCGAGACTGTCGGCGAACTCGGGAGCCCATCGGCCCTCGGTCTGCGATCGCACGAACGACGGGATGTGCCGCTGCGCCGCGAGCGTCAGCGCGAGGGCGAGCTCCGACGTCGACGCTTCGTGCACGCTCGACGCGTTCGCGAAGACGAGCCCGTGCGGCAGTCGCTGCTCGATGCCGTCGTAGCCGATCGACTGGCCCTGCACGAGTCCCACGTCGACGCCCTCGAGATGGTGCAGCGTGCGGCCGACGCTCATGTACGGCGGAACCACGATGTCGAGGCGCTCGCGGGGCGGCGCATCCGTCATGTCCCACACGATCACATCGACTCCGTCGGGCACGTCGCCGAGCGATTCGGCGAAGTCGGCGGAGGGGACGGTCACGGTCAGACGGATGCCACGGCTCACGCATTCCACGCTAGCCGGGCCGTGAGGGGGGTCGGCGCGGCTGCCCACTCTGCGGAAACCTTCGGGCGTATCGTCGGAGCCGACGCGCATCGAGCCGAGGAGGACTCATGATTCCCGAGATCAACTACTGGGCGGTGCTGCTCGCCACGCTCTCGTCGATGATCGTGGGGTCGATCTGGTACACGCCCAAAGTGTTCGGCGCGCGGTGGATGAAGCTCGCGAAGGTCACCCGGGCCGACACCAACATCGGCGCGTGGGTGCCGATCATCGTCGCGGTCGCCCTGTCTTTCCTGCTCGCGTGGGTGCTCGCGGGGGCCACGACGATCGCGTGGCACTTCTACGGAGGCGGCTACCTGTGGGCCGCGATCGTGACGTCGGTCACGCTGTGGGCCGGCTTCACCGCGGGGCGGCTCATCGTGCACGACGTCTTCGAAGGACGGCCGTCGAGCCTCACGGTGCTCAACATCGCGCACGAGCTCGTGACGGTGCTCATCATGGCGATCATCATCGGGGTGTGGCCCCCGGCGGGAACGGTCTGACGCGGGGCGCTTCGTCTGACGCGGGGCGCTTCGTCTCGCTGCGCTCGCCCAGCGTCGGGGAGAAGTGCGATCGGACTCAGCCTCCGGTGGGAAGCGCGATCAGGCTGCGGCGCCGACCACGGCGGCGATCGCCGAGCGGAAGAAGCTCAGCCCGTCGACGCCGGACCGCATCGCGGCGGCCGTGTCGGGGCCGAAGCCGGGCTCGACCGCGTGCTCGGGGTGCGGCATGAGTCCGACGACGTTGCCGCGCTCGTTCGTGAGGCCGGCGATGTCGTCGAGCGAGCCGTTCGGGTTGACGCCCGCGTAGCGAAACGCGACCAGGCCCTCGCCGTTGATGCGGGCGAGGGTCTCGGCATCCGCGATGTATCCGCCGTCGCCGTTCTTGAGCGGGATCACGATCTCCTGACCCTGCTCGAACTCGCTCGTCCACGCGGTGGACGCGTTCTCGACGCGGAGCACCTGATCGCGGCAGATGAACTGCTGGTGGGAGTTGCGGATGAGGCCGCCCGGAAGCAGGTGCGCCTCGACGAGCATCTGGAACCCGTTGCAGATGCCGAGCACGGGCATGCCCTTCGCGGCGGCGTCCTTCACCTCGGCCATGATCGGGGCGTGTGCCGCGATCGCGCCGGCGCGCAGGTAGTCGCCGTAGCTGAAGCCGCCCGGGAGCACGAGGGCGTCGACGCCCTCCAGGTCGTGCGAGCTGTGCCACAGCGCGACCGGCTCGGCGCCCGCGATGCGGATCGCGCGCTGCGCGTCTCGGTCGTCGAGCGAGCCCGGGAACGTGATGACCCCGATGCGTGCGGTCATTCGACGACCTCGATGCCGACGACGTCTTCGATGACGGAGTTCGAGAGGATCTCGTCTGCGATGCGACGCGCGGTCGCGAGCGTGTCTTCGCCGACCTCGCCGTCCACGGTGAGCTCGAAGCGCTTGCCGATGCGGACGCCGCTGAACTCCGAGACGCCCAGCCGCTGAAGGGCGCCGGCGACGGCCTTCCCCTGCGGGTCGAGCAGCTCGGCCTTGGGCATGACGTCGACGACGATGGTGGGCATCTGGTTCCTCCGGGCGGCCGTTGGCCGCCAGCTGTCGGTCGTTGAGCGACGAGCGCGGCGATAGTCGATACGCCGGATGTCGCGGGAGGGGTCGATCCCAGTCTAGGCGACCCGCAGGCGCGTCTTTCAGCGCGGCGGGCGGGCGCGCGGCATCCGGTTCATCGTCGCACTTTCCTGCGCAGCCGAGCTTGTGACGAAACCGTGACCAAGTCCGTGGGAGCGCTCCCTTGACATTCATGGGAGCGTTCTCATACGGTCGGGGTGTCCGATGGGAACGCTCCCACGCGACGCACCCGGGTCCCGGCGCTGCCGGTACCGATCACCTGCAACACACACCCTGACAACACAAAGGAGTGACAGTGAACTCACGTGCCTTCCGCCGGGGCGCTGTGGCGGTTGCGGCCTTCTCGGCCTCCGCCATCGTGCTGGCCGGCTGCGCGGGGAGCGGCGGCGGAACGCCGTCGTCCGACGACAACGGCGAGGTCACCCTGACCCTCGCGACCTTCAACGACTTCGGCTACACCGATGAGCTCCTCGCCGAGTTCACCGAGGAGACCGGCATCAAGGTCGTCCACAACAAGGCGGCCACTTCGAACGACGCCCGCGCCAACTTCTTCCAGAAGCTCGGCAAGTCGGGCCTCGCCGACGTCGAGGCGGTCGAGATCGACTGGTTCGCCGAGATGATGCAGTACGCCGACCTGCTCGCGCCGGCCGACGACAGCCTCAAGGGCCGCTGGCTCGATTGGAAGGAAGCGGCTGCGACCGACGGCGACGGCAACCTCGTCGCCTACGGCACCGACATCGGCCCGCAGGGCATCTGCTACCGCGCCGACCTGTTCGAGGCCGCAGGCCTGCCGACCGACCGCGAGGCCGTCGGCGAGCTGTTCCCGACGTGGGACGCGTTCTTCGACGTCGCCGACCAGTACAAGGAGGCGACCGGCAAGCCGTTCATCGACTCCGCCAACGCTGTCCTTCAGGGCATCATGAACCAGATCGAGTACACGTACGAGGAGCCGGACGGCGCGATCATCGCCACCGACAACCCCGACGTGCGCGAGGCCTACGACACCGTCGTCGACCGCGCCGTGCCGATCGCCGCCTACGCCGGTCAGTGGAGCGAGGACTGGTTCGCGTCGCTCGCGAGCGGCGAGTTCGCCACCATGCTGTGCCCGGGCTGGATGCTCGGCGTCATCGAGGGCAACGCACCCGACACCACCGGCTGGGACATCGCTGACGCGTTCCCGGGCGGCGGCGGCAACTGGGGTGGCTCGTACCTCGTCGTGCCGGCCAACGGCGACAACGTCGAGGCGGCATCGCAGCTCGCGGCGTGGCTGACCTCGCCCGAGACGCAGCTCAAGGCGTTCGAGAACGCGGGCACCTTCCCGAGCCAGGTCGAGGCGCTCGACAGCGACGAGCTCGCCGCCGCCACGAACGCGTACTTCAACGACGCGCCCACCGGTGAGATCCTCACCAACCGTGCGAACGCGATCACGGTCGCGCCGTACAAGGGCCCGAAGTACTTCCAGTTCCACGACGCCCTTCAGAACGCGGTGACCCGTGTCTTCGACGGTCTCGAAGACAAGGAGACTGCGTGGGACAACTGGGTGACCGAGGTCTCGGCCTTCTGACACCCGACGGGGTGCGGGCGGCTCGCCCCGCCCGCACCCCGTGCCTGCACCAACCCTGAGAAGGACGACCGTGACCACCACCGCATCGCGGCCGGAGACGCGCGCGCAGACTCCGGATGCCCCCCGTCAGCCCCGCGTGATCTCGTTCTCGCAGCGGCTCAGCAAGTGGGATCTGAAGATCTCGCCCTACCTGTACATCTCGCCGTTCTTCATCATGTTCGCGATCGTGGGGCTGTTCCCGATCGCGTACACGGCCGTGATCTCGTTCATGGACTGGGATCTGGTGCGCAACTCGGGCACCTTCATCGGCTTCGATCAGTACATCTGGATCCTGACGCAGCCCCACTTCTGGACGGCGCTGCGCAACACCTTCAGCATCTTCCTGCTGTCGAGCATCCCCCAGCTGATCCTCGCGATCTTCATCGCCGCCGTGCTCGACCGCAACATCCGCGCCAAGACGTTCTGGCGCATGAGCGTCCTGCTCCCGTTCGTCGTCGCCCCCGTCGCGGTCGGCCTCATCTTCACGGCGATCTTCGCCGACAACTTCGGCCTCGTGAACACGTGGCTCGGCAACCTCGGCCTTCCGGGCATCCCGTGGCACAAGGACCCCTTCTGGAGCCACGTCGCGATCGCGACGATGGTCAACTACCGCTGGACCGGCTACAACGCGCTGATCCTCCTCGCGGCGATGCAGGCCGTGAACCGCGACTACTACGAGGCGGCGACCGTCGACGGCGCCGGGCCCGTACGACAGTTCTTCAGCATCACGCTGCCGTCGCTGCGTCCGACCCTCATCTTCGTCATCATCACGTCGACCATCGGCGGCCTGCAGATCTTCGACGAACCTCGCGTGTTCGACCAGTTCGGCCGCGGCGGCGCGGGCCAGCAGTGGCTCACGATCACGCTCTACCTGTACGACATCGGCTGGGGCCAGTGGAACTTCGGCCGCGCGGCCGCGATGGCCTGGATCCTGTTCATCATCATCCTGCTCATCGGCCTCATCAACCTCCTCATCACCCGCTCGCTCGTGCGGGACGAAGGACTGCGACGCGAGCTGACGAAGCGGCAGGAGAAAGAGCTGGCCAGACGCGCGAAGAACGACCTGAAGGAGGCCGCGCGATGAGCACGCTCGGAACCCCCACGCCTCTCGCCGTGGTCGAGGAGAACATCCCGAACGAAAAGCAGCGCCGTCGCGGGGCGCGCACGATCCGCATCCGCGGATCCCGTCCCGGCTGGATCGTCTACGCGCTCCTCACGATCGTCTTCGCGACGGGCGCCTTCCCGCTGTGGTGGTCGTTCGTGATCGGCTCGGGCGACGCCTCGTCGCTGCGGCGTCCGTTCACGTGGATCCCCGGCGGCAACTTCTGGTCGAACGCGGCAGCCGTCGTCACCAATCCGGCCGTCAACTTCTGGCCGGCGCTGTGGAACTCGATCTACAGCTCGTTCCTCATCGCCGCGGCGGTCGTCATCACATCCACCCTCGCCGGGTGGGCCTTCGCGAAGCTGAAGTTCCACGGCGGGCCCGCGCTCCTCGTCTTCGTCGTCGCGACGATGGCGGTCCCGCAGCAGCTCGGCGTCGTGCCGCTCTACATCCTGTTCGCCGAGCTCGGCTGGACCGGCCAGATCGGCGCGATCATCATCCCCGCCCTCACGAGCGCGTTCGGCGTGTTCTGGATGACGCAGTATCTGCGGCAGGCCGTGCCCGATGAGCTCATCGAAGCGGCCCGCGTCGACGGCGCGTCGATGCTGCGGACGTTCTGGACGATCGGCGTGACCGCAGCGCGTCCGGCGGCCGCGATGCTGTTCCTCTTCACGTTCGTGGGCGCGTGGAACAACTTCTTCTGGCCGTTCATCGTGCTGGACCGGCAGAACCCGACGCTTCCCGTCGCGCTCTCGCTGCTCCAGTCCAACTACTTCGTCGACTACTCGATCGTGCTCGCCGGCGTCATCCTGGCCACGATTCCGCTCCTGCTGCTGTTCATCTTCGCCGGAAAGCAACTGGTCAGCGGCATCATGGCAGGTGCTGTCAAGGGCTGAATCGCGCAGCGCACCGACCGATACTGAGGACACACATGACCATCGAGTTCCAGGAAGACTCCGCTCCCATGACCGAGACGCAGCGACGCGCGTTCCCCGACGGCTTCCTCTTCGGCGCGGCGACGGCGGCGTTCCAGATCGAAGGGGCCGCGTTCGAAGACGGCCGACGGGCCTCGATCTGGGATGCGTTCTGCCGGGTGCCCGGCGCCGTGATCAACGGTGACAACGGCGATGTCGCGTGCGACCACTACCACCTCTATCGCGACGACGTCGCGCTCATGAAGCGCATGGGCCTGCAGACCTATCGCTTCTCGACGTCGTGGTCACGCGTGCGCCCTGACGGCGGAGCCCTGAACCCGGCAGGTGTCGACTTCTACAACCGTCTCGTCGACGAACTGCTCGAGGCGGACATCCTCCCGTGGCTCACGCTCTACCATTGGGACCTCCCGCAGGCGCTCGAAGACCGCGGCGGCTGGACGGTCCGTCAGACGGCCGACCGGTTCACCGAGTACGCGCTCGACATGCACGACGCGCTCGGCGATCGGGTCAAGGTGTGGACGACCCTGAACGAGCCGTGGTGCTCGTCGTTCCTCAGCTACACCGCCGGCATCCACGCGCCCGGGCACTACAGCGTGACCGAGGGCGTGCTCGCCGCGCACCACCTGCTCCTCGGTCACGGCCAGGTCATCCGCGAGCTGCGCGCCCGCGACGAGTCGCTCAACCTGGGCGTGACGCTGAACCTCACGGTCGCCGACCCGGTCGATCCGACCGACCCCGCCGACCTCGACGCGGCGCGCCGCATCGACGGGCAGTTCAACCGCTGGTTCCTCGACCCGATCTTCCGCGGCGAGTACCCGGCCGACGTCGTCGACGACATCCGCGCCGTCCACCCCGAGGCGATCGCCGCTCTCGAGGAGGCGACGAAGCCGGGCGACCTCGAGACGATCTCGACGCCCATCACGACCCTCGGCGTGAATTACTACCACGGCGACTATGTCAGCGGGCACCCGGCGACCGAGGAGGTCGCGGGCGGGGACGCGCCGACCGACCGCCGCGCGGAGTCGCCCTTCCCGGCCGCCGACGACGTCCATTGGCACGACCGCGGCCTGCCGCGCACGCCGATGTTCTGGGAGGTGCAGCCTGAGGGGCTCACCCGCCTGCTCAAGCGCGTGAGCGACGAGTACGCGGCGCCCGCCGGTGTCGCGATGTACGTGACCGAGAACGGCGCGGCCTACGACGACGTCGTCGTCGAGCGCGACGGAGAGAAGATCATCCCCGACACCGAACGCGCGGAGTTCGTGCGAGCGCACCTCGCCGCGACGCTCGATGCGATCGACCAGGGAGTCGACGTACGTGGATACTTCTATTGGTCGCTGCTCGACAACTTCGAGTGGGCCTGGGGGTACGAGAAGCGATTCGGCATCGTGCGCGTGGACTACGACACGCAGGAACGCACGGTGAAGGAGAGCGGCCGGCTGTACAGCCGCATCATCGCCCAGCGCGCGCTCGACGCGGAGAGCACGGCAGACTGAGTCTCCCGGAGCACGAAGGGCGGGTTCGATGAGCACGGATTCCGCGCGCGGACAGGTCACGATCGAGGAGGTCGCGGCAGCCGCGGGCGTCTCGCGATCGACCGTGTCCAGGGTCGTCAACGGCTCGACGGCGGTGAGTCCCGCAGCGCTCGAGGCGGTGCGCCGCGCGATCGCCGAGCTGAACTACGTGCCGAATCGCGCCGCCCGCTCGCTTGCGAGCCGGCAGACGCACGCGATCGCGCTCGTCGTGCCGGAGGACACGACCCGGTTCTTCGGAGACCCGTTCTTCGCGGCCATCGTGTCGGGCATCAACGCGCGCGTGAGCCGCTCGGACTACGTGCTGAACCTCTTCATCGCGAGCGACGACCCTGGCGACAAGACCACGAGCTACGTGCGCAGCGGCGCGGTCGACGGCGCGATCATCGTGTCGCACCACACGAGCGACACGTTCATCGACCGCATCGTCAGCAGCGTGCCCGTCGTCTACGGCGGGCGCCCCGTGCGGGAGCGGCCGAACGACCACTACGTCGACGTCGACAACACCGCCGGGGGTCGCCGCGCGACCGAGTACCTGCTCGGCAAGGGCTACACGCGCATCGCGACGATCACGGGCCCGCTCACGATGCCTGCGGGCATCGACCGCCTCGCGGGCTTCCGCGCGGCGCTCGCCGACGCGGGTCTCGAAGAGGTCGCGGTCGAGGACGGGGACTTCACGGCCGACGGCGGCGCTGAGGCGATGCAGCGCATCCTCGATGCGGGCGAGCGGCCCGAGGCGGTCTTCATCGCGAGCGATCTCATGGCGCGCGGCGCGCTCGAGATCCTGCATCGCGCCGGCATCCGCGTCCCCGACGACATCGCGATCATCGGCTTCGACGACTCCCCCGTCGCGACGAGCGTGACGCCCGCGCTGACGACGCTGCGGCAGCCCTCGTTCGAGCAGGGTGAGCGTATGGCGAGCGCGCTGCTCGAGCTGCTCGCGGGCGGCAACCCGCCTCACGCGCAAGTGCTGCCGACCGAGCTCATCGTGCGCGAGTCGGCCTGACCGGACGGCCGGTCGAGTCCGCGCGACCGTCGCGCGTGCCTGCGGCGGAAGCCGCGCCGGATCAGCGTCCGGGGGCCGTCGCGAGGATCGCGTTGTTCCACGGGTCGTCGAACGACAGCGTGCGGCCGTCGTCGCGCACCTCGAACCCGTGGTGCTTCAACCGCTCCTCGAGGGCCCCGAGCGCGTCGGCATCCGGCAGGTCGAGGTCGACGCGGCCGAGCCCGAGGGCGGGCATGCGGGGGCCGGCGCCGCGAGAGTTCCACACGTTCATCGCCATGTGGTGGTGGTAGCCGCCCGCGCTCACGAAGATCGCCTGGTTGCCGAGAGAAGCCGTCTCATCGAACCCGAGCGCGTCGACGTAGAACGCGCGTGCGCTCGCGACGTCGCCGACGGACAGGTGGACGTGACCGACGGATGCGGCATCCGCCGCGGTCGCGCCGAGCGCAGCCTCTTCGGTGAGGTGCTCGCTCAGGAACGCGTTGGGGTCGAGGAACAGCGTCGCCATCTCGACCTGGCCGTGGACCCACGACCACTCGGTGCGATCGCGGTCCCAGTACAGCTCGATGCCGTTGCCCTCGGGGTCGGTGAAGTAGAAGGCCTGGCTCACGAGGTGGTCCGCCGACCCCGCGAACGTCCCCGGTGCGTGGCGTGCGACCGAGTACAGCGCCGCGGCGAGCGCGGTCTGCGACTCGAACAGGATCGCCGTGTGGTACAGCCCCGCCGAGCCCGGAGTGGCGTGGCGCAGCGTGGGCTCGTGCTTCAGCACGACGATCGGACGACCCGCGCGACCCAGTGTCACCGTGTCGCCCTCGGCGGCGAGCACCTGCAGCGTCACGACGTCGCGGTAGTAGCGCGTCATGCCGTCGAGGTCGCCCACGAGGAGCGTCACGGGGCCCATCGCCGTGTCGGCGGCGAGGCGGTCGGGAGTCGCGAGCATCTTATGCATATGAATGGATAACGGGCGGCATCCGGGGTTCATTCCCCTTTCGCCAGAAACATGATCGCCGAGTGCACGACTCACCGTCGAGCGCACGACCTGCCGACGTGGCGAAGTCGTGCGCTCGACCGGATGCCGGCACGCGGCAGACGAGTGCGTGCTATTTGACGTCTTGCGGGTCGCCCCCGAGCTGACCGACCGCCGGGATCGGACCGCCGTCGTCGGCGCCGGTCTTGCGCCAGCGGGCGATCGCGTTGCCGAGGTGGTAGATCACCAGCGCGGCAGCGGAGCCGAGCACGATCGCGCCGAGCTGGAAGTCGCCCCACTGCATCGTGAACCCGGCGATCGCCATCACGAGCGCGACGGCGGCCGTGTACTGGTTGACGGGCCGCGAGAAGTCCACGCGGTTGTCGACCCAGATCTTGATGCCGATGATGCCGATGAGGCCGTACAGCGCCGTCGTCACGCCGCCGAGCACGCCCGCGGGGATCGTGTTGAAGATCGCGCCGATCTTGGGCGACATCGCGAGCACGATCGCGACGGCACCTGCCACCCAGTAGGCGGCGGTCGAATAGACGCGGGTCGCCGCCATGACGCCGATGTTCTCGCCGTACGTCGTCGTGCCCGAGCCGCCGAAGAAGCCGGCGATCGTCGTCGCGGCGCCGTCGGCGATGAGCGCGCGCCCGGTGTGGCGGTTGACCGACGCATCCGTCATCGTCGCCACCGCACGCACATGACCGACGTTCTCGGCGATGAGCACGAGCACGACCGGCAGGAACATCGCGATGACGGCCCACGTGCCGGGCGAGGCGAAGTCGGCGATGTGGAACTCGGGCAGGCCCACCCATGCGGCGGCCTCGACGGGTGCGTAATCGACCTCGCCGAGGATGATCGCGACGATGTAGCCCACCACGACGCCGAGGAAGATCGAGATCCGCCCGAGGAATCCGCGGAACAGCACGCTGAACAGGATGACGGCGATGAGGGTGACGGATGCGGTGACCGGCGCCTGCGCGAAGTTCGTCCATGCCACCGGGGCGAGGTTGAAGCCGATGAGCGCGACGATCGTGCCCGCGACGACCGGGGGCATGAGCTTGTCGACCCAGCCGATCCCCGCGAACTGCACGACGAAGCCGACGATCGCGAGCAGGATGCCGACCGCGACGATGCCGGCGAGGGCCGAGCCCATTCCCGCGGTCGCCGTCGCCGCGGTCACGGGTGCGATGAACGCGAACGACGAGCCGAGATAGCTGGGCAGCCTGTTGCGCGTGATGAGCAGGAACAGGAGCGTGCCGATGCCCGAGAAGAGCAGCGTCGTCGAGACGGGGAAGCCGGTGAGCACCGGCACGAGGAAGGTGGCCCCGAACATCGCGACGACGTGCTGCGCGCCGATCGCGACGGTGGCGCCCCAGTTCAGGCGCTCCTCGGGCTTGACGACCTTTCCGGGTTCGACCGTCCGGCCGTTGCCGTGCAGAGTCCAGATGGGCATATCGCTCCTTAGCGGGGAGATCGGGTGAGTGCTGAGGAAACGATAGCTGGGAGTTCGCTGAGAGCGATCACACGCGCCGCGTGTGCGGCATCCGCGTCGGCCGATGCCCTGATGGGCGCGGTCAGCCGGTGAGCCGCTCCAGCAGCTCGCGGTATCGCGCGGCCGTGCGTTCGACCACCTCGTCGGGCAGGCGCGGCGGCTCGCCGACACGCGGTGAGGGCCAGTTCGCGGCGAGCCAGTCGCGCACGATCTGCTTGTCGAAGCTCGCCATGCGCTCCTCGGGTGTCTTCCCCGACTCCCACGCGGCGGCGTCCCAGTACCGCGACGAGTCGCTCGTGAGCACCTCGTCGGCGAGGGTCATGACCCCGTTCTCGTCGAGCCCGAACTCGAACTTCGTGTCGGCGAGGATGAGTCCGCGCGACTCGGCGGTGCGCGCCGCACGGCGATAGATCTCGAGCGACAGCTCTCGCAGCTCCTCGGCGCGCTCGCGGCCGACGATCTCGACCGTGCGCTCGAAGGAGATGTTCTCGTCGTGCTCACCCATCGGCGCCTTGAACGCCGGCGTGAAGATCGGCTCCGGCAGGCGGTCGCCGTTCGACAGGCCCTCGGGCAGACGGATGCCGCACACCGTGCCCTCCGCAACGTACTCCGCCCATCCGGACCCGGTGAGGTACCCGCGCACGACGCACTCGATCGGCTGCATGTCGAGGCTCTGCACGACCATCGCACGGCCGACCACAGCCTCGGGGATGAGCGAGACGACATCGTCCGCAGTGTTCGGGATCCCATCGGGGCCGAGCGTGAGGACCCGCGACGGCACGAGATGATTCGGTATGGAGCGTCCGCCGTCCGCTCCCGCCAGCTGGTCGAACCACCACAGGCTCAGCGTCGTGAGCAGCACGCCCTTGCCGGGTATGCCGGGCGACAGCACGTGGTCGAATGCGCTCACGCGGTCGCTCGCGACCACCAGCATCCGCTTGGCACGCCCGCCTTCGGGAGTGTCAGCGGGCACGTACAGGTCGCGCACCTTGCCCGAGTACACGTGGCGCCAGCCGTCGAGGTCGAGCGGGGTGGGAGAGGCATCCGTCACCCGCCTATTATCGCGGCTGGTGCCCGCCGCCCTCACTCGCCGACTGCGGCGACCTCGGCGGCCTCCCACGCGGGCGCGTACGACGGCTGGTAGAGCATCACGGGCGGGATGCCGGGAACCTCGAGCTCGACGCCGCGTCCGTACTCGCGCTCCCACACTTCGCCCTCGAAGGTGGCGCCGCGCGAAGCGAGGTCGGCCATCGTCGCGTCGAGGTCGTCGCACATGAAGGACAGCTCGTGGCGCTGGTCGTACGGCTCCTCCTGACCGGGCCACGTGCGCGGATGCACGCCGCCCTCGGTCGGGCCCTGCGAGAAGATGAGCCACCCGGGGGAGGTCTCGATGAACGACCAGCCGACCACGTCGCGGAAGAACGCGCGGGTTGCGGGTGGGTCATCGCTGTAGACGATCGTGTGGATTCCGGTGATCATCCGGCCACGGTAGCGGGATCATCCGACACGGCGTATAGTCCACGTGGACTAATCAGCACGGAACAATCGCACCTCCGGAGAGCTCTCGCATGCGCGACGTCGTCGATCGGCTCACGCCGCTGGGCGTCATGGTGCTCGCTCTGCTGCGCGAGGGCGACATGCATCCGTACGAGATGATCCGGCTCATGCGCATGCGTCACCACGACCGGCTCGTGTCCGTCACCCACGGCTCCGTGTACCACACGGTCGCCCGGCTCGAGCGCCTGGGGCTGCTCGCCGAGGTCGGCATCGACCGAGAGGGCCGTCGCCCCGAGCGCACGACGTACGCGTTGACGGATGCGGGCAGCGAAGCCGTCGTGGAGTGGGTGCGCCGCGAGCTTCCGCGCGTCGACCGCCCCGAGGAGTTCCGCGTCGCGCTGTCGGAGGCGCACAACCTCGAGCGCGACGAGGCCGTTGCGCTCCTGAGGGCCCGCCGCGACGCGCTCGCCGCGTCCCACCGCGACCTCGCCGCGGGGCTCGGACACGCGCGTGCGAAGTCGGTTCCCGAGCAGTACCTGCTCGAGGCCGAGCGCGGTGCGGCCATGACGGCAGCCGAGCTCGCATGGCTCGACGACGCCCTCGAGCGCCTCGACCGGCCGGACTTCGACTGGGGTGCGCCGGATGTGCCATCGGAACGCTACCTGCATCAGAGAGAGGCTGCCCGGCGATGACCGACGCTCCCCCGAGCTCCGCGACGAACCCCGGGACGGCGCACGCGTCCCCGCCTCACGGAGGGAGGACTGGCGCGCCGGAGCGCAGCCCGTGGGCCGCTCTGTGGGCGCTCGTCATCGGCTTCTTCATGATCCTCGTCGACACGACGATCGTGTCGGTCGCTAACCCCGCCATCAAGGCGGCGCTCGACCCCGACACGAACAACCTCGACAACGTCGTGTGGGTCACGAGCGCATACCTTCTCGCGTACGCCGTGCCGCTCCTGATCACCGGACGCCTCGGAGACCGGTTCGGCCCCAAGACGATCTACCTCGTCGGGCTCTCGGTCTTCACGCTCGCCTCACTCGGCTGCGGCCTGTCGGCGACGCTGGAGATGCTCATCGTGTTCCGTGCGGCGCAGGGCCTCGGTGCAGCCCTCATGACACCGCAGACGATGGCGATCATCACACGCACGTTCCCGCCGAACCGGCGCGGTGCGGCGATGGGCCTGTGGGGCGGGGCATCCGGTGTCGCGATGCTCGTCGGCCCGCTCGCCGGCGGACTCCTCGTCGACGCCTTCGGCTGGGAGTCGATCTTCTTCGTCAATCTGCCCGTCGGCGTCGTCGGATTCGTGATGGCGATGATCCTGGTGCCGAGACTCGAGACTCACCGCCACCGGTTCGACGTCGTCGGCGTCATGCTGTCCGCGGTCGCGCTCTTCCTCATCGTGTTCGGCCTGCAGGAGGGGGAGCACTTCGACTGGGCGGCGTGGGTGTGGGGTCTCATCGCGGCGGGCGTCGTCGTGATGGCCGTGTTCATCTGGCAGCAGTTCCGCACGAAGAGCGAGGCGCTCGTGCCGATGGCTCTGTTCCGCGAACGCAACTTCTCGGTCGCGAACATCGGCATCGCGACCGTGGGGTTCACCGTGACGAGCATGTCGCTGCCGCTCATGTTCTTCGTGCAGCTCGCACGCGGTCTGACTCCGACCGAGTCCGCGCTGCTGCTCGTGCCGATGGCGCTCGCGGCGGGCGTGCTCTCGCCGTTCGCGGGGCGCCTGCTCGACCGCACAGACCCGCGTTTCCTGCTCGTCCCGGGCATGCTGATCGTGTCGACATCGCTGTTCTGGTATGCGGCGCTCATGAACGTCGACACCCCGATCTGGATGTACCTGCTGCCGTCCGCGCTCATGGGCATCGGGCAGGCGGGCATGTGGGGACCGCTCGCGACGACCGCCACGCGCAATCTGCAGCCGCGGCAGGCGGGCGCCGGTGCCGGCATCTACAACACGACCCGCACGATCGGCTCGGTGCTCGGCTCGGCAGCGATCGCCGCGTTCATGCAGGGCCGCCTCGAGGCGAACATCCCCGGCATCGACGACGCGACGGCGGGCATCGGGAGCGGCGCGCTCCCGAGCATCGTCGCCGAGCCCTTCTCGGCAGCGATGGCCCAGACGACACTGCTGCCCGCGTCGGTCATGCTCATCGGCGTCGCGGCGGTGCTGTTCCTGAAGCGCCCGGAGGGGCTTCGCACGCGCGACGATCGCTGACGCGCCCGTCGCCCCGGTTCAGTCCGGATCGAACGGATCGATCGGCGCGTGGTGGTCGAATGCGACGACCCCCTTGCGCCAGTAGCCGCTCACGACGGCCTGATTGCTCGGAAGGCCCAGCGTGCGGCGCAGGTGGCGACGGACTTCCACGAGACCGGATGCCTCGCCCGCCGCCCACACGAAGGCGCCCTGGCCCACCGGGCCGTGGTCGCGCAGCGCCGTGACGAGCACGTCGGGCGCGGCATCCGTGTCGACCGTGCGCAGTCTGACGTCGACGCCGTCGACGTCACCGAGGTAGCCGGCCACCCACCCGCCGTCTCCGTGCACGGAGGCGATCACGTCGACGGTCGTGCCGCGCGGGACGTCCCGGATCCAGCGGCTCGCCGACGGGAGCGACGTCTCGTCGCACAGCAGCAGAAGACCGTCGATGTCCTGCGGGGCGCGGCGAGACCCACGCGGTCCGACGACGACGATGCGGTCGCCGACGTTCGCGCGTTCCGCCCACGCGGATGCGGGGCCCGGGTCGGGGTGCGTGAAGAAGTCGAGGTCGACCTCGATCCCGTCGCCCACGCGGCGCGGGAGGGGCGTGAAGTCGCGCGCGATCGCGGCGCGATCGGGGCGCACGATGCCGTCCTCGCCCGGTCCGGCCGGCTCGGGGGCGACGAGCTCGCCGGTCGCGGCATCCGGGAAGTAGACGCGCACGTGGTCGGCGGGGCCCGTGCTCGTGAAGTCGGCGAACTCGGGCCCGGTCACCGTCACGCGGATCATGGGCGGCGCGACACGCTCGACGCGCACGACCGTCGCCCCGCGGGCGGTGAATCGGTTGCGGCCGCCCTCTCTGACGAAGCGCCCGGCGTCGCCACCGCGCGTGGGAAGGGGTTGCGGATCGGCCATGCATCCAGCCAACCACAGGCCCATGGGCGTGGGCCGCGCGGTCTCAGCCACCGGCCGCGGGCGGCTCACTGCGCCGGAAGGCACCCGCCGTCGAGGATGAACCCGCCCACGTCCCTATCCGACGGGCAGAGCCGCCACCCGTCTGTCCACGGGGACGTGCCCGGAGGGGCGTCAGTGCTCGACGACGCGCTCCGCGATGTCGGTGCGATACTGCCCGCCCTCGAGCTCGAGTTCCGCGATCGCACGGTAGGCGCGCTGACGCGCCTCGGCGAACGTCGTTCCGAGCGCGACGACGTTCAGCACACGCCCGCCCGACGCGACGAGCCCCGCCTCGGTCTCGGTCGTCGCGGCGTGCGCGAGATGCACGCCCTCGACGGACGCCGCCGCGTCGAGCCCGCCGATGAGCCGGCCCGTCACTGGCGCCTCGGGGTAGCCCTCGCTCGCGAGGACGACGGTGACCGCGGTCGCGTCAGCGAACGCGGGGCGCGGGTGGTCTTCGAGGTGACCCGATGCCGCGGCCAGCAGCAGCTCCGACAGGGGATCGACGAGGCGTGGCAGCACCACCTGCGTCTCGGGATCGCCGAAGCGCGCGTTGAACTCGATGACCTTGACACCGGCATCCGTCACGATGAGTCCCGCGTACAGCAGGCCGATGAACGGCGTGCCCTCGTCGTCGAGCCGGCGGATCACGGGCTCGGCGATCTCGCGCGTCACGAGGTCGACGAACTCCTGCTCGCTCCCGAACCGGCCGTCGAGCCACGGCAGCGGCGAGTACGCGCCCATGCCGCCCGTGTTCGGGCCGTGGTCGCCGTCGCGCAGGCGCTTGTAGTCCTGCGCGGGGCTGAGCGGCAGCACGTGGTCGCCGTCGCACAGGAAGAAGAGCGACACCTCGGGGCCCTCGAGGTGCTCCTCGACGAGCACGGCTCCGGTCGGCAGGTACTGGGCCGCATGGGCGAGTGCCGGGTCGCGGTCGCTCGTGACGATGACGCCCTTTCCCGCCGCCAGGCCGTCGGCCTTGACGACGTACGGAGCGCCGAACCGGTCGAACGCCGCCTCGACCTCAGCGAGGCTGGTCGCGCGCACGGCGCGTCCGGTGGGCACGCCCGCGGCGTCCATGATGCGCTTTGCGAAAGCCTTCGAGCCCTCGAGCTGCGCCGCGGCTCTGCCCGGGCCGAAGACCGGGATGCCGCGCTCGCGCACCGCGTCGGCGACGCCCGCGACGAGCGGCGCCTCCGGGCCCACGACGACGAGGTCGATCGCGTTGTCCAGCGCGAACTGCGTCACACCGGCGGGGTCGTTCGCGTCGAGGGCGACGAGCGTCGCGTCCTGCGCGATGCCGGCGTTCCCGGGAGCGGCGAAGATCTCGTGATCCACCTCTTCCGAGCGGAGGGCGAGGATGATGGCGTGCTCGCGCGCGCCCGAGCCGAGGACCAGGATTCTCACCCGGCCCAGCCTAGTCCGCGCGGCTCAGGTGGCCCCGGGGTCGTGCGCGGTGAGCGTCGAGGCGCCGGGTCGAATCGCGTGATTCGCGCCCTCTCGCGCGGGGTCGAGGGGATTGAGCCCGGCGCTTCGACGCGTACCGTGGAGCCATGGCGCGCAAGATCCCGACCGAGAACGGCCGCGACGCGCTCGCCGCAGTCGCGAGCGGAGACCCGGGCCGCACAGACCTCGCCACCGCCGTGCGCTACCTGCTGCAGCTGCTCGCCGAGAAGGCCCCGGGCAACTCCGTCGAGGTGCGCGTTCCGCCGTTCGGAGCGGTGCAGGTGCTCGAGGGTCCGCGCCATACGCGCGGCACTCCGCCGAACGTCGTGGAGACCGACCCCGCGACGTGGATCGCGGTCGCGACGGGCCAGGAGGAGTGGGCGGAGGCCGTCTCCGCGGGCCGCATCGTCGCATCCGGAGTGCGGGCCGACATCTCTCCGCTGCTTCCGTTGAGGGTCTGAGACCGCGCAATATAGACGATGGAACCGCTCACAGGGGAAGCCATTCCCAACGAAGTGGCCTATTATCCCATTCAACCGTCAGCGCCGAAGGTATGACACCCGTTTTGCCTGCTACACCCCCCGAATAGCGGCCGCTGACGGAGGCATGACTAGGCGCTGCCCCCGGGCGCCGGCCGATCTCGGTCACCAGTCATCGCCGGAAGGGACTTATGGCCGAGCCGACCAGCCAGACCGCCGTCAAGCGGAAGTGGTGGCAGGGCATCCGACCGCGCCTGATCGCCGTTCTGCTGATACCCATGATCGCCGCGCTCGTGCTGGGCGTGCTGCGCGTGGAGACCGCCATCGCGGCGAGCACGGCGGCGGCACGCGCGGAGAGCCTTGCGAACGCGCTGCCCGAGAGCTTCGCCCTCGGAATCCAGCTGACGCGGGAGCGTGAGGCGGCGAACGCCGCGATTCCGGATGCGACGAAGGAGCGCATCCGTGCCCAGACCGACGAGGCGATCGACATGTGGCTCCAGGTCGCGGCCGACGTCGACGCGTCGCAGGATCCCCAGCTCGAGGCGGATCTGGCCGCGGCGAGGAGCTCCCTGAACGACATCGAGACACTGCGCGAGCAGATCGTCGAGCCGAACACGCAATTGGAGGCGGTCGCCGCGTACACGGACCTGCTCAACCTGCTGTTCGGGCTCTCCTCCCGGCTCCCGGCGCTCGGGGACCCGTCGATCTACCGGCAGACCGACGCGCTCGGCAACGTGCGGACTGCTTCCGAAGTGCTCGGCACGGTCCGGGTGGTGATCAGCCAGGCGCTCATGACCGGCGAGATCGGCTCGCGCGAGCTGATGCAGCTGGCCGGCGCCCAGAGCGTGTGGGACGAGGCGAGTGCGGAGTTCCTCGCCGGGGCCTCGCCCGCGTCGGCGGAGCTGTTCGCGGAGCTCACCGACCGCGCACCCGAGAGCCGGCTGAACCCGCTGCACGTCATGGATCGGGTCGTCGAGGACGGCGGGCTCGACGGGCTCAACATCACGCTCTTCGCATGGCTGGAGCTCTACCAGGGCTACGTCGCCGACCTGGAGGAGGTCATCGTGCGGGCGGCCGAGGACCTGGCCGCCGATGTGTCGGATGCGCGTCAGTCCGCACAGCAGACCGCGATCCTGACCGCCGCCATCGTCGGCGGGGTGCTCATCCTCGCGCTCGTTGTGACCCTGCTCGCGACGCGCTCGATCCTCCAGCCGCTCATCCGGCTGCGTCGTGCCGCGCTCGACATCGCCGGCAGGACGCTGCCCGAGCGGGTCAGGAAGGTCGAGAACGCCGAGGGTCCGATCGACACGTCGGTGGAGCCGATCGACGTCGAGCGGCGAGACGAGATCGGTGAGGTGGCGGAGGCCTTCGACGCGGTCCACGGCGAGGCGGTTCGCCTCGCCGGCGAGCAGGCGCTGATGCGGGCGAACGTCAACAGGATGTTCGTCAACCTCTCGCGCCGCAGCCAGAACCTGGTCGAACGCCAGCTGCGCCTCATCGAGCAGCTCGAGGCCGGCGAGCAGGATCCGGACCAGCTGGCCAACCTGTTCCAGCTCGACAACCTCGCCACCCGGATGCGTCGCAACGACGAGAGCCTGCTCGTCCTCGCCGGCGGCGACACGCCGCAGGCCGCGCGCGGCAACGTGCCGGTGCACGACGTGCTTCGCGCCGCCACATCCGAGATCGAGCAGTTCGCCCGGGTCGAGCTCGACTCGACGGAGGCCGGCGAGCTTCGCGGCTCGGTCGCCGGCGACCTGGTGCACCTGCTCGCCGAGCTGATCGAGAACGCCACCAACTTCTCGCCGCCGGACACGCCGGTCGTGGTCCGCACCCTGCCGCGGAACTCGGACGAGCCTCTGGTCGTCGAGATCGTCGACCTCGGTCTGGGAATGACGCCCGAAGAGCTGCTCGCGGCCAACGCCAAGCTGAAGAGCACGAGCGGACTGGACGCCGATGTCGCGCGGATGATGGGCCTGGTCGTGACCGCCCGCCTGGCGGATCGCCACGGCATGACCGTCTCGCTGCGGACGGGCACGCCGCACGGCATCATCGCGCGCGTGCGGATCCCTTCGAGCGCCCTCGCGACGGGCCGGACCCAGCCGCTGCCGGTCGTGCAGACGCTCGCATCGGGTGAGCTGGCCGCCGCGCCCGCGGCCGTCGCCACTCCGGCGTCCGCCGGCACGCCGACAGGTGCGCTGCCCGTCGCTCAGACGGAGTCGGCGCCCGCTCCCGAACCGAGAATCGAGTCGGCGCGGCCCCTGGATCCGGCGAACGCGGCTGCGGATGCCGGACCGCCCCCATCCTTCGCGCAGGACGACGGCGCCGACGCCCGCGACACGCCGATCTTCGCCGCGCTCCGGTCCGCGTGGTTCACGCGCGGTCACTCGCTCGGCACGCTCCGCGGAGGCCAGTCGGACGAGCCGGACGGCGCGCAGACGTGGTCCTCGCCGGGCGACGACGGCTGGAAGCGCGCGGCCGAAGTCTTCCAGCGCCCGGAGGAAGCGGAGCTGGTCACCGCCGGCGGCCTCCCCAAGCGCGTCCCCGGGCAGCACCTCGTGCCGGGCGCGGCTCCCGCCGTGAGCCAACCCGCCCCGGCCCCGCAGCCCACGGTGGATCCGCGCCGGAGCGGCGCTCTGGCAAGCTTCCAGCGTGGGGTCAGTCGCGCACGCGGCGGCGCCGCTCCCGATCCGACGCCCGAACCCACGCCGACTCCGGCGCCCCGATACTTCCGATCCCAGAGAGGGGAAGACGAGTGACGACTGCTCCTGCGAACCTCGACTGGCTGGTCGACAGCCTTACCCAGCGCACCGCCGACGTCGCGCACGCCATCCTGGTGTCCGCCGACGGTCTGCCGATGGCGCGCTCGGCGGCGTTCCCGCCTGACCGCGCCGACCAGCTGGCTGCGATCACCTCGGGCCTCACCAGCCTCACGCAGGGAGCCGCGCGCGCTCTCGGAGCGGGGCAGGTCCACCAGATGGTCGTTGAGATGGACGGCGGATACCTCGTGGTGATGTCGGTGGGCGAGGGTTCGAGCCTCGCGGCTCTTGCCGGCCCGCAGTGCGATCTCGGTCAGGTCGGCTATCAGATGCAGCTGCTCATCGCCCGGGTCGCGACCGCGCTCACGCCCGAGATCCGCACGGCTCAATCCGGCACCTGACAGGGCAGGATGAATCAGGAGTGACCGTGAGCACCGTCGAACCCCCGCCGCCGCCGACGCTGGTCAGGCCGTACGCCCTGACCCGGGGGCGCACCGCGCCCTCCCGCGTGTACCCTCTTGAGGCGCTGGTCCACACCGACCTTCGCGCACTCGAGGGCCATGGGCTCTCGCCGGAGGAGCGGTCGATCGCCGAGCTCTGCCGCGAGAGCCGCTCGGTGGCCGAGGTCGCGGCGCTCGTGCGGATCCCCATCGGCGTGACGCGCGTGCTCATCGGTGACCTCGTCGACCGCGGAGTCGTGCGGGTGCACACGCAGGCAGAACCAGAGTCCGCCCCCGGTGCGGCGCTTCTCGAGCGCGTGCTGAGCGGACTGCGAAAGCTGTAGAGGAGGACAGACGACGTGAGCCCCGACACCAGTCAGGCGACCCTTTCGGCGAAGATCGTCATCGCCGGAGGGTTCGGCGTCGGCAAGACGACGCTCGTCGGCTCGGTCTCCGAGATCGAGCCGCTCACCACCGAAGCGGTGATGACGTCGGCGAGTGTCGGGGTGGACGACCTGTCCGCGGTACCCGATAAGACCACGACCACGGTCGCGATGGACTTCGGGCGCATCTCGCTGGACTCCGACCTGATCCTGTACCTGTTCGGCACTCCCGGTCAGGACCGGTTCTGGTTCATGTGGGACGACCTCACGCAGGGGGCGATCGGCGCGGTCGTGCTGATCGACACGCGTCGGCTCGCGGACTCGTTCGGCGCGATCGACTACTTCGAGGCGCGCGGTGTGCCGTTCATCGTCGCGCACAACGTGTTCGGCGCGGAGTACCGCTACACGGCCGAGCAGATCCGCGAGGCCCTGTCGCTTCGTCCCGAGGTGCCGATCGTGGCGTGCGACGCGCGCGACCGCGCGTCCACGAAGGCGACTCTCATCACGCTCGTCGAGCACGTGCTCTCGCTGATCGCCGCGTAGCGGGGCGCCCCTTTCGCAGGGGTGAGACAATGGAGCCATGGCCGATCAGGCTCCGAGCCCCACCCCCGACGACTCCGACGACCGCGAGCCGCGCCCGACTCCGCCGCCCCATCCCGAGGCCGCGCGGCAGCACGCGGAGCTCATCGAGGACGAGGTCGAGAACGCGACGGTCCGCCGTGCGCCGAAGTACCCGGTGTTCCTCGTCGTCGGTGCGGCGTTCGGCCTGATCGTGGCGATGATCCTGACGTTCACGTTCAACGGCACATCCGAAGAGAGCCCGACGACGGGCCTCGTCTACTCGCAGGGACAGGTCTTCGGGTTCCTGCTCCTCATCTGCATCCCGGTCGGCCTCGCGTTGGGCGGCATCACGGCGCTGATCCTCGACCGCGTGTTCTCTCGGCGTGCCCATGCGGTGACCGTCGACCACGAGCGTATCCACACGCTCGACTGAGCCGCTCGCCGGCTCGCGCTCGCCCCGACGAGGCGCGGGGTCAGGCGAGCTCGGCGATGATCGGGTGGATCGCCGAGTCGAACGCGACGACGTCGCCGCGGAGTCCGTCGGTCACGGCGATCGTGAGCGAACCGATCCACCACACCCCGCGCTGAGCGAGCGGGAGCACCTGCACGTTGAGCTCGAACGAGTGCGCGCGACGACCGACCTGTCGCTCGTGCTCGGCGATGGCGCTCGCGTAGGCGCGGTACGACACTCCGGGCTTCGAGCCCGCGTCCTTCGCGTAGCGACTGTGCGCCGACTGCGAGAACGCCAGTGCCTCGGGGGCGTGCGGGATGATCGCGTCGCGCAGCTCGTCGAACCCCTCGATCGGCAGTGCGATCAGCGTGTCGAACCCCTCGACGAGGTCGAGCGGAACGGGCGACGGATGCGCCTGCGGCTCGACCGTCATGGCCCAGTACTCGCGCCACTGACGCTCGAGCACGTTCTGCGCCGCTTCGGACCGGTTGTTCGCCCGCGGCGGGATGCCCCGCAGATGCGGCAGCTCGTCGGGCGAGCGGATGCCCAGGACCTGCCGCAGGTAGAGCGCGAGCAGGACCGGCTGACCCGCGTCTTCACGGATCACCCACTCCGGTGCACCGGCGCCGCCCATGCCGCCATTGTAGAGCGGCGCCCCGGCAAGGGGGCCGGCCTCGTGGACCCGTCCGTCGGACCAGCCGCCCACCGGGATCACCGGGGCATCCGCTCAGCAAGCCGCCGGTAGGCTGGAGGCCGTGGCCTCCCCCTCCCGCGACGCCTCCGCGAATCCCTATACCGAAGCCGGCGTCGACACCGCTGCGGGCGATCTCGCAGTGGAGTTGATGAAGTCGGCCGTCCGCCGTACCCACGGCCCCGAAGTGCTCGGAGGAGTGGGCGGTTTCGCCGGACTCTACGACGCGTCGGCGTTCAAGGCCTACGGCAAGCCGCTGCTCGCGACGAGCACGGACGGCGTCGGCACGAAGGTCGCGATCGCGCAGGCGATCGACAAGCACGACACGATCGGCCTCGACCTCGTGGGCATGGTCGTCGACGACATCGTCGTGGTCGGTGCGAAGCCCCTCTTCATGACGGACTACATCGCTTGCGGCAAGGTCGTGCCCGAGCGGATCGCCGACATCGTGCGCGGAATCGCCGCCGGATGCGCCGAGACCGGCACGGCCCTCGTCGGCGGTGAGACCGCCGAGCACCCCGGGCTCCTCGGTCCCGACGACTACGACGTGGCGGGCGCCGCGACCGGGGTCGTCGACGCAGATCGCGTGCTCGGCGCCGAGCGCGTTCAGTCGGGAGATGTCGTGCTCGCGCTCGCGAGCAGCGGACTCCACTCGAACGGCTACTCCCTCGTGCGCCACATCGTCGCGCGCGCCGGTGTGCAGTACGGCGACCGCGCGCCCGACCTCGGCTCGCACGGCACCACGTGGGGCGAGGCGCTCCTCGAGCCGACCCGCCTGTACACCGCTCCCCTGCTGCGTCTCATCGCCGATCAGGGCGAACGCGTCCACGCGCTGAGCCACATCACGGGCGGCGGCATCGCCGCGAACGTCGCGCGCGTCCTCCCGCGCGGCATGTGGGTCGAGGTCGACCGTTCGACATGGTCGCCGCCGCCGGTGTTCCGCGTGCTCGCCGACCTCGGCGGACTCGATCTCACCGCGACCGAGGGCACGTGGAACCTCGGCGTCGGCTTCGTCGCGGTCGTCGCGGCGGACAAGGCGGATGCCGCGGCATCCGCGCTCGCCCAAGACGGCATCGCGACCTGGCAGGTCGGCGTCGTGAGCGACGGACCGCTTCCCGAAGGCGGCGAGGCGTTCGAGCAGGGCGCGAAGGGCGTCGACGGCGGAGCCGTGCGCCTCGTCGGATCGTACGCGGGCGACGCCGCGGCATAACGAGCAAACGGAGCATCACCACCATATGTGCGGCATCGTCGGAATGGTCGGCCAGGAGCCGGTCAACCAGGAGATCTACGACGCCCTTCTGCTGCTGCAGCACCGCGGCCAGGACTCCACAGGCATCGCGACCGCCGAGAGCAACGGCGTGTTCCACATGCACAAGGCGCGCGGAATGGTGCGCGAGGCCTTCCGCACGCGCGACATGCGGTCGCTGCTCGGCAACATCGGCCTCGGCCACTGCCGCTACGCGACGAAGGGCACGGCGTCGAGCGAAGAGGAGGCGCAGCCTTTCTACGTGAACGCGCCGTACGGCATCGTGCTCGTGCACAACGGCAACCTCACGAACACACGCGAGCTCACGCAGGAGCTCTTCCACAAGGATCGCCGCCACCTCAACACGAGCTCCGACACCGAGCTGCTCGTGAACGTGCTCGCGAATGAGCTGCAGGCGTCGATCTCGGGACTCCAGCTGGACGCGGAGCAGATCTTCCAGGCGGTGTCGCGCGTGCACGAGCGCGTCGAGGGCTCGTACGCCGCGGTCGCGCTCCTCGCCGGGTACGGCCTGCTGGCGTTCCGCGACCCGTACGGCATCCGTCCGCTCATCATGGGCGTGCGCGACGCCGGCGGGGGCAAGTACGAGTGGATCGTCGCATCCGAGTCGCTCGTTCTCGAGAACGCCGGCTTCGAGGTCGTGCGCGACGTCATGCCGGGCGAGGCCGTGTTCATCGACCTCGACGGTCACCTGCACACGAAGCAGTGCGCGCCGGACCCCAAGCTCGTGCCGTGCTCGTTCGAGTACGTGTATCTCGCGCGTCCCGACTCGATCATGAACGGCATCTCGGTGTACGAGGCGCGTCTGCGCATGGGCGAGCGCCTCGCCGACACGATCGCGACGTACACGCCGATGGGCGCGATCGACGTCGTGATGCCGATCCCCGACTCGTCACGGCCCGCGGCGATGCAGGTCGCGCGCAAGCTCGGCATCGAGTACCGCGAGGGCTTCTACAAGAACCGCTACGTCGGCCGGACGTTTATCATGCCCGGCCAGGCGGTCCGAAAGCAGAGCGTCCGCCAGAAGCTCAACGCGATGTCGAGCGAGTTCAAAGGCAAGAACGTGCTCCTCATCGACGACTCGATCGTGCGCGGCACGACGTCGAAGCAGATCATCCAGATGGCGCGCGACGCGGGCGCGAAATCCGTCACATTCGCGTCCGCCGCTCCCCCGGTCCGCTACCCGCACGTGTACGGCATCAACATGCCGTCGCGGCACGAGCTCGTCGCCCACGGGCGCACGATCCCCGAGATCGCGAAGGAGCTCGGCGCGGACTACATGGTCTACCAGGAGGTCGAGGACCTGAAGGCGGCGATCCTCGAGGGCTCCGACGTCGAGGATCTCGACATGAGCTGCTTCGACGGCCGCTATGTCACCGGCACGGTGACCGAGGAGTACCTCTCGTGGGTGGAGGGTTCGCAGGAGTCCTGACGCCTGTCGTCGAAGCGACGTGGACACGCGGATGCCCCGGCTGACCGCTCGCGCGGAGCCGGGGCATCCGGTCCCCCCGGTCGTCTAAGCGGTGACCTTGGCGCCCTCGAGCACGTCGAGGAACGCCTTCATCCAGGTGCCGTTGTCGGGCCAGGCGCGACCGGTGACGAGGTTGCCGTCGACGACCCCGCCGCCGTTCTCGAAGATGCCGCCCGCCGTCTCGACGTCGACGGCCAGCTCGGGGTACGCCGACGACGTGCGTCCCTGGAGCACACCGGCTGCCGCGAGCAGCAGCGGTCCGTGGCACAGCGCCGCCACCGGCTCGTTCCGCTCGAAGAAGTGGCGCACGATGCGCTTGGCGTCCTCGTTGTTGCGGATGTACTCCGGCGCGCGCCCGCCCGGGACGACGATCGCGACGTAGTCCTCGGGGTTCACGTCGGCGAAGGCGATGTCGGCGTCCCACGTGTGCCCGAGCTTCTCGGTATAGGTGTCGAAGCCGTCGACGAAGTCGTGCACCACGAACTGCAGCTTCCGCTTCTCGGGCGCGCCGATGTGAACCTCATAACCGGCTTCCTGCAGCCGGTGGTAGGGGTAGAACACTTCGAGCGTCTCGGCGGCGTCGCCGGTGAGGATGAGGATCTTGTCGGCCATGGCGGGTTCCTTTCGAGACGACCGTGTCTGTCTGTCTCGATCGTGAGCGCGGATGCCCCACGACGGCCATCGGCGTTCTCACGATGTGCGAATCCGCATCGGCATGCAGCGGCCTACACTGGGCCGCATGGGCGCCGTCTCCGCGGCCCGCGACGGAGCGGGCATCCGCTCGGCCGATCGCGTGCTGCAGATCCTCGATGAGATCGGGTCGAGCGCGGAGGGGCTTACCGCCGCGCAGCTCGCGACGCGTCTGGGCCTGTCGACCGCGACCACCTACCGACTGCTCGCGACGCTCGTCGCCCATGATTACCTCGCACGCGGGGATGACGCGCGCTACGTGCTCGGGCGGGCGGTCGACGGCCTCGGCCGCGCGGTGCGCGCGCAGCTCGTCGTGACTCCCGAGGTCCGGGGCATCCTGCGCGAGATGCACGACAGCGCGGCTGCGCCGGCGTACCTCACGGTGTTCCGCGGCGACGACATCGCCGTCGCGCACATCGCCGATTCACGCGAGCATCCGCGCATCGGACAGCTGCACGTCGGGTTCGCCGAGGCAGCGCACGTGACCGCCTTCGGCAAGCTCATGCTCGCGGCGCGGGATGACGACGGCGTGCGCCGCTATCTCGAGAGGCACGGCGCGCCGGCGGTCTCGACGAAGTCGGTGACCAGCGAGCGCGGACTG
Source organism: Microbacterium sp. (assembly GCF_035556355.1). GTDB lineage: Bacteria > Actinomycetota > Actinomycetes > Actinomycetales > Microbacteriaceae > Microbacterium. The sequence goes on along the minus strand of NZ_DATMFG010000044.1, from coordinate 93,297 downwards.
CTCGAGCAGCTCGACGATGTGCGCGCTCTCCAGATCGCGGTCGAGGTCGAGGAGTACATGCCCAAGCTGGCATGCATCGCGGCGCCTGTCCGGTCGAACAGCGGCAGGACGATCGGCGCCGTATCGCTGTCGACGACGGCCGAGGATTTCGCGTCGCGCGCGCACGAACTGGAGCGCATCGTGCGGCGCGGTGCATGGCACGTCTCGAGCAGCTTGCACGCCTGAGAGTGTCGCGACCGGGCGTGCGGAGCTGCGACGGGATCAGCGCATCGCGCTGTTCAATGCCGCGTCTTCTTCGTCCTCGTCCTCGTCTTCGTACTGGTCTGCCCACTTGTCGACGTACTCGTCGTCATCGTGGCTTGCCAGTTCGCGCTCGAGCGCAGCGTAGTTCACGCTCGGGCTGTACGACTTGAGTTCTCGGGCGATCTTGGTGTGCTTCGCCTTCTGACGGCCACGCCCCATGCGAGACCCCCTCATTTTCTGAGTCGCGGGCTGTGCGGGCGCCCGCCGCATTCACGATCCGGCCATAGGCCGGTAAGAGTAGCATTCAGGATACCACGGAGCCCCATCCACCCCGGCGGCTCCGACACGTCGGCGAAGGGGACGATGGCATATGTCGGACGCGGCATCCGAGGGTTTCGACGACGGCGCGGCGGGCGACACGTCTCCGGAATCGGGCCCCGTGACGCCGCCGCTCGACGAGATGCGCGGCGCCGTGATCGCGGGCGTCGTGCCCGGCCAGCCGCCGCGCGTCCTGAAGGAGGCGGCGCGCTACGCGAAGCTGCTCGGCGCTCCCCTCATCGTCGTGCACGTCGACGTGACGCGCTTCGTGACCTACGAGGATCCGGACGGCTACGTGCACTCCGCGCCCATCGACGTCGACCTCATGACCGGCGAGAACGCGCTCGCGCAGGTGATGGCCGAGGCATCCGAAGCGCTCGCCGGCCGCGGCGTCGAGTGGACCGTGCAGCAGCTCGTGGGCGATCCCGCCCTCGCCATGAAGCACCTCGGGGAGCAGGTCGACGCGAAGCTCCTCGTCATCGGCACGCGACGACGGGGCATCGGCGAGTCGATCCGGGAGTTCTTCACGGGGTCGGTCGCCGCGCGGCTCGCGCATCGGCAGCATCGGCCGATCCTGGTCGTGCCGCTCGGCGAGCCGATCCCCGATGACGAGGAGATCTGGCCCGAGTAGGCCCATCAGCCCCGAAGCGCCCGCGTGACGTCTCGCGCGATGCGGTCGAGCTCGTTCACGATCGCGTCCACGGTGTCGGCCGCGAGCTCACCACCGCGCGCCACGTGAGTGCGGAGGTCGCTGCGCACCCGCACGCGGAACTCGTTGATCGCGGCATCCGCTCGATGCAGCTGCTCGCGCGTGCGCACGCGCGCGTCGTCGACCGGCGCCGTCCGCTGCGAGGCGGTTGCCTGCTCCTGCCGGGCGGCGGCGGCGAGGTCGGCCTGGAGGCTCTTCATGGCCTCGCGCACGCTGCCGCGAACCTCGTCGGCGATGAGCCGCACCGAGTCGGCGAGGTTCGCCTCGATTCCCTCGAGCTCGCCCTTGCGGGCGGCGACCTCGGCGCGTCCGGCATCCGTGATCGAGTAGACGGTCTTGCGGCCGTCGACGGTCTTGGTCACGAGCCCCTCCTCCTCGAGCTTCGCGAGGCGCGGGTACACCGTGCCGGCGCTGGGCGTGTAGGTGCCGCCGGTGCGGTCGGAGAGCGCCTGCATGATGTCGTACCCGTGGCGCGGAGCCTCGTCGAGGAGGTTCAGCAGGTAGAGGCGCAGGTCGCCGTGCGAGAAGACGGGGGTCATCACCACTCCTCTTCGTCGATGCCGGCGGCCGCGTCGTCGGAGGCCGGGCGATCGGCGCCGGCCGTGGCATCCGCGTTCGCCGTCGTCGTCGCCGAGCGCCGCAGGACCGTGATGCTGCCCGACACGCTGTTGGCGCGCACGTCGGCGAAGCTGCCGCTGAGTTCGCCCACCGCGCCGGTGAAGTTGGTGAGCGGACCGGTGCCGGTGCCCGAGACCTTCTGTCCGTCGACGATCACCCGGCCGCTGACGCTGCGGATGACGTAGTTCGCGGGGAAGCCGTCGTCGAGGCGGATCGTCGCGTCGCCGCTCACGGTGTTGAGGCTCACGGCGTGGATGTCGCCCGTCGAGTCGACGAGCATCGAGCCCGAGACGGTGTCGATGGTCGCGCTGCGCAGCGAGCCGGTCGCGGCGATGTCGCCCGACACGGTGTTGGCGTTGAGCGCACCGACGAGCTCGCGCACCTGCACATCGCCCGACACGGCGTTGACGGTGAGGTCTCCCGTGAGACCGTCGACGATGAGGTCGCCCGAGACGGTGTTCAGTCGGGCGTTGTCGCGGATGCCGGACACGAGCGCGCTCGCGCTGACGACGCCCATCGTGAGGGCGACCGACCGAGGGACCGCGACGCTGATCTCGGCCTTCGGGCCGCCCGCGCCGAAGTTGCGGAACACCTCGAGGAAGTTGTCCCAGCGCAGCTGCGGGTGGTCGATCTCGACGTGGTCGCCCGAGACCTCGATGCGGAGGTCCTTCACGGTGACCGAGTGCACTTCGATGCGTGCGCCGGGCTCGTCGTGGGCGATGACGTCGATCTGGCCGCCGACCAGGCCGATCTTGAGCGAGCGCACGGTCTCGATGTCGATGACGCGCGTCTCGCCGGGGTGGATGATCCACTTCTCGAATGTCATGAGATGCTCCTGCGATGTGGGGGATCGCGATATATCGCGTGATGAGATGCTAACACGATATATCGCGAAGCGGTCAAGCGATCCGCCGAGATCGTCCTTGACCTTGACGCGACGTCAACCTTTAACGTGGTCAACGACGTGAAAGGAGGCAGGCATGAGCGATGAGTGGTCCATCCAGCAGATCGCGAAGCTCGCGGGTACGACCAGTCGCACGCTTCGTCACTACGACGACATCGGGCTGCTCGCGCCGTCGCGCATCGGCGGCAACGGCTACCGGTACTACGACGAGCGCGCGCTCGTGCGGCTGCAGCGGATCCTGCTGCTGCGGGATCTCGGCCTCGGCCTGCTGCAGATCAAGGAACTGCTCGAGAACGTGACCGCCGAGGTGCCCGCCCTCGAGGCGCACCTCGCGTGGCTGCGACAGGAGCAGAACCGGCTGGCGCGCCAGATCGCGTCGGTCGAGTCGACCATCGACGCCTTGAGAGGAGGTGAACCACTTATGGCAGAGAACATGTTCGACGGCTTCGACCACACGAAGTACAAGGACGAGGTCGAGGAGCGCTGGGGCAAGAAGGCCTACGCCGACAGCGACCGCTGGTGGCGCGGCATGAGCGCCGAAGAGAAGGCGGCGTGGCAGCAGAAGGTCTCCGACCTCGGTCGGGACTGGATCGCCGCCGCCGAGCGCGGCATCGCCCCGGAGAGCGAGGAGGCGCAAGCGCTCGCGAAGCGCCACGTGGAGTGGCTGTCCGGGATCCCCGGCACCCCCGCCGCGGCGCCGGGCGGCGATGTGAAGGCTTACGTCCTCGGCCTCGGCGAGATGTACGTCGCCGACCCTCGATTCGGGGCGAATTACGCCACGAGCGCGGGAGGCAGCGCCGGTGCCGAGTTCGTCCGCGACGCGCTGCGGGTCTACGCGGAGGCGAACCTGTAGCACCCGAGCGCGAAAAGAGAGGCGGATGCCGCGACCGTCGTGGTCGCGGCATCCGCCCTCTTCTACCGGGGTTGCGCCCGGAGAATCGCTCGACTGCTCGTTACGGCGCTCGACGCCCGCTGAGGTACCGGAACAGGAACACGATCACCGCGATGACAGCGAGGATGATCGCGACCCACAGCAGGAAGCTCAGGGTGGGCACAACGCCCCACCAGATGAACAGCGCGATCGCAAGCACGATCAGGATGATGGCGAGGATGTTCATGTCAACTCCTTCGGGGAGGCCGATGCGACGGGGCGCAGCACCGGGTGCCTCATGGGCACGCTTCGAGATTGGCACCCCGCAGGCCGCGTCATCAGGGGCTTGACGAGCGAGAAGCGCCGGTGGTAACTGCTTTCGGCCGTGCCGGCAGGGCTGCGGCATCCGCGTCGCGAACCGCACACCGTTGCGGTGTCAAGCCCCTCACCGGTCGCGAACACGCGCCGTACCGTTTCGATCGGGCCTCAAAGGCTCGCGGGCGGGAGGAGACGACGATGCCCCGAGGACGCGGATCGAATCTCAAGGATCGCGACATGTACGAAGAGCTGCGCAAGGACGGCGCCTCCAAGGAGAAGGCCGCGCGCATCTCGAACGCGGCGGCTGATCAGGGTCGCAAGAAGGTGGGCAGCAAGGGCGGCAGCGCCAAGGATTACGACGATCGGACGGTTCCGGAACTGAAGAAGCGTGCGAAGGAGCTCGGCTTGACGGGATACTCGGGCAAGAAGAAGGCCGAGCTCATCTCGATGCTGCGCAACCATTGATGACGGAGGGCGCATGCCACGACTGACGCGGGTGCGTCCGCACCAGGACCCCGGCTACCGGCGCGTGCGCTCCGGGTCGGGGTTCCGCTACGTCGACGCGAAAGGCAAGCCGGCGAAGGAGGCGGACCTCGAGCGCATCCGCGACCTCGTTATCCCGCCGGCGTGGGAGGACGTCTGGATCAGCAAGCGCGCCGACGGGCACATCCAGGCGGTCGGCACCGACACGGTCGGGCGCCGACAGTACATCTACAACCCGCTGTGGACGGCCGGGCGCGATCGCGGAAAGTACGCCCGCGCCCTCGCACTCGCCGAGGCGCTTCCGCGGGCGCGGGCGCGCGTGACGACGTCGCTGCGCACCGACGGCCTCGATCAGGAGCGCGTTCTCGCCGTGGCTTTCCGGATGCTGGACACCGCCGCCCCGCGCATCGGATCGGAGCGTTACCTCAACGCGCACGGCAGCCACGGCCTCACGACTCTGCAGCGGCGGCACGCGTCGGTCCTCATCCCGACGGTGTCGCTGTCGTTCCCGGGCAAGAGCCGTCAGCGGCAGATGCTCGAGATCGACGACGAGGACCTCGCGCTCGTGCTCCAGCTGCTCGTGGAGGGCAAGCCGAGGGCGGCACTGCTGGCGTGGCAGCGCGGCCGCAAGCGCGTGCCGCTCACACCGGCCGAAGTCAACGCCTACGTTCGCGCGCTCACCGGCGGCAAGTTCACGGCGAAGGACTTCCGCACGCTGCGGGGGACGATCCTCGCGGCCGAGGCGCTCGCGCGCATCGGAATCGCCGACACGAAGTCCGATCGCAAGAAGGCGGAGCTGCTCGCGGTGCGGGCCACCGCCCAGGCGCTCGGGAACACGCCGTCCGTCGCGCGGGGCTCGTACATCGACCCGCGCGTGTTCAAGCGCTACGCCGAGGGGAACGTGCTCGACCTCGATCGCACCCCGGAATCGGCGATCCGAGTGCTGCTGCGGCCGGGGTCGGTCGGCGGGTAGGCCTACGCGCCGGGCGCGCTTCGTCTCGGTGCGCTCGCTCAGCGTCCGGGGGAGAGGATCCACCGCACCGTTCGCTCAGCGGTCCCTGAGCGAGGAGCGCAGCGACGAGACGAAGGGTCAGCAGACCCTCAGGGAGCGGCGATCGGCGCCATGGAATACTGAACCCGATACATTCTCGTATCCCGCTGCGGCCGTCGCCGCGCGCGTCCTTCCGCACCACGTCCACCGAAGGCATCCGTGTCGAACCTCGCCGTACTGAGCCTGAAGAACCGCGCCCTCATCGCGCTCATCACGATCGTCGCCGCGATCTTCGGCGGCCTGGCCCTCACGAACCTCAAGCAGGAGCTCATCCCGTCGATCGAGTTCCCCGCGCTGATCATCGTCTCGACGTATCCGGGCGCGTCGCCCGAGGTCGTGAACAACGACGTGTCGACGCCCATCGAGGCCGCCATCCAGGGCGTGCCGGGGCTCGAGTCCACGACCGCGACGAGCACGACCAACGCCTCGGTCGTGCAGGCGTCGTTCTCGTACGGCACGAACCTCGCGACGGCCGAGCAGAAGATCACTCAGGCGATCAACCGCATCGACAGCCAGCTGCCCGACGGCGTCGAGCCGAACGTGCTCACGGCGAGCATCGACGACTTCCCGGTGGTCCAGCTCGCGATCACGGGGTACGAAGACGAGGAGTCGATCCAGGCGCAGCTCGAGGCATCCGTCATCCCCGACCTCGAAGACGTGCCGGGCGTCAACACCGCGCAGACCGTCGGTGCGTCGGGGCAGCGCATCACGATCACCCCCGATCAGGGGGCGCTCGCGGCATCCGGTTTCACCCAGCAGGCGATCCGCGATGCGCTCGACCAGAACGGCGTGCTGTTCCCGGGCGGCGAGATCACCGAGAACGAGCAGACCCTCACGGTTCAGACCGGCACCAAGGTGACGTCGGTCGATGAGCTCGCGGCGCTTCCGCTCGTGCCGGGCGATGCGGCGCAATTCGGCGCCGGCACGACGACGATCGGCGATGTCGCGGCCGTCGCGCAGGAGTCCGACCCGATCACGTCGATCTCGCGCGTGAACGGAGAGCCGGCGCTCACGATCGCGGTCACGAAGCTTCCCGCGGCGAACACGGTCGACGTATCACGCGGCGTGCTCGCGGTGCTGCCCGACCTCGAGGAGAGCCTCGGCGGTGCCGAATTCACAGTCGTGTTCGATCAGGCGCCGTACATCCAGCAGTCGATCGAGGCGCTCGCGCAGGAGGGCCTCCTCGGCCTCGTCTTCGCGGTGCTCGTCATCCTCGTGTTCCTGCTGTCGGTGCGCTCGACGCTCGTGACGGCGATCTCGATCCCGACGAGCGTGCTCGTGACCTTCGTCGGCATCCAGGCCTTCGGGTACTCGCTCAACATCCTGACGCTCGGCGCGCTCACGATCGCGATCGGACGCGTCGTGGACGACTCGATCGTGGTCATCGAGAACATCAAGCGCCATTACGTCGGCGACGCCGACAAACGCACGGCGATCATCCGCGCGGTGCGCGAGGTCGCGGCGGCGATCACGGCGTCGACCATCACGACCGTCGCGGTGTTCCTGCCGATCGCGTTCGTCGGAGACGTGACGGGCGAGCTCTTCCGCCCCTTCGCGCTCACGGTGACGATCGCGATGTCGGCGTCGCTGCTCGTCGCGCTGACGATCGTTCCGGTCCTCGCGTACTGGTTCCTGCGTCCGGGCAAGCAGATCCTCGACGCCGAGGGGCGGGCGATCGATCCGGAAGACCCGGATGCGCCGCCGTCGCGCCTGCAGAAGGCGTATCTGCCGGTCCTGCGGTGGACGCTCAAGCACTCGTGGACGACGCTGCTGCTCGCGGTGCTCGTTCTTGCCGGCACGATCGCGGCCGCGCCGTTCATGAAGACGAACTTCCTCGGCGACTCGGGGCAGAACACCTTCACGATGACGCAGGACATCGGCCCCGCCGCGAGCCTCGATGCCGAGAGCGCCGCTGCCGAGCAGGTCGAAGCCGTCCTTCGAGACATCGAGGGCATCGAGACCGTTCAGGTCTCCATCGGGTCGAGCGGCTCGCCGCTGCGGGACGCCTTCACCGGCGGCGGCGGCGGAATCACGTACTCGATCACAACCGACCCCGACGCCGATCAGGTCGCCCTGCGCGACGAGGTCCAGCGTGCGGTCGCGGACCTCGAGGACGCCGGTACGATCACGGTCGCCGGCGGCGGTGGCGGCTTCGGCTCGAGCGACATCGAGATCGACGTCACCGCGCCCGACTCGGCCACGCTGCAGGAGGCGACGGATGCCGTCGTCGCCGCCGTGGACGGGAGTGAGGGCATCAGTCAGGTGTCGAGCAACCTCGCCGCGTCGCTGCCGTACATCGCGGTGACCGTCGACCGCGACAAGGCCGCATCGCTCGGACTCTCGGAGGTCGCGGTCGGGGCGCTCGTGTCGAACACGATGCAGCCGCAGCGCATAGGCACGATCGAGATCAACGACACCGCCCTCACGGTGTATCTCGCCGCATCGCAGACGCCCGCCACGATCGACGAGCTGCGGGCGCTCACAGTCCCGTCGGCGATCGGTCCGATCCCGCTCTCGGAGGTCGCGGTCGTCGAGGAGAGCGAGGGCCCGACCTCCATCTCCACGCAGCGGGGGCAGCGCACCGCCACCGTCACCGTGACGCCCGCGACCGACGACCTCAACGCCGCGTCGGCCACGGTCAACGAGGCGCTCGCCGACACGGAGCTTCCCGCATCCGCCGACGCCGAGCTCGGCGGGGTGCTCTCGCAGCAGCAGGACGCGTTCTCGCAGCTCGGCCTCGCGCTGCTCGCTGCGATCCTGATCGTCTACATCGTGATGGTCGCGACATTCAAGTCGCTGCGCCAGCCGCTGCTGCTGCTCGTCTCCGTGCCGTTCGCGGCGACCGGCGCGATCCTGCTGCAGATCATCACGGGCGTGCCGCTCGGCGTCGCGTCGCTCATCGGCGTGCTCATGCTCATCGGCATCGTGGTGACGAACGCGATCGTGCTCGTCGACCTCGTGAACCAGTACCGCGAGAAGGGTCTCTCGGCCCATGATGCGACGATCGCCGGCGGCTCGCGCCGTCTGCGCCCGATCCTCATGACGGCGCTCGCGACGATCTTCGCGCTCACGCCCATGGCGATGGGCATCACCGGTCACGGCGGCTTCATCTCGCAGCCGCTCGCGATCGTCGTGATCGGCGGACTCATCTCGTCGACCGTGCTCACGCTGCTCGTGCTCCCGACGCTCTACAACCTCGTCGAGGGCGCGAAGGAGCGACGTGCGGCACGGCGCGTGGCGCGCGACGGATCGTCGAAGGGCGAGGCGGATGCCGCGACCGGCGGCGGTCCGGGCGACGACGAGCGCGAGTTGGTCGGAGCATCCCTCGGCGCCGCCGTCGTCGGCGGAGCGGTCGACGGCGGAACCGAGCCGGTGTACGAGACGCGGCGCGCGCGGCGCGCGCGGCAGGCGGCGCTCGCGGCGGGGACGACCGCTGCCGTCGAGCCGGCGGTGACGGAGGCCGATCCCGCCGGGCCGGCGGAGACCGCGGAGCCGGATGCTGCCGCCGGGACCGCGGAGCCGGATGCTGCCGCCGCGGAGACAGAGTCTGCTGCCGCGGAGGCTGCGACGGGCGAGGCGCCCGTGTTCATCGCGGAGGTGCCCGCCGAGTGGACCGAGCCCGCCGAGGAGGCGCCACGGCCGGAGTTCGTCGCGCCGTTCGTCGGGGATCCGGTCGAGCTGGACGAGGTGGCGGGCGAGCCCGCAGCACCGGACGGGGCGGACCCGGAGCCGGCAGAAGCGGGGGAGGCCCCGCGCGCGGAGGATGGTGCGTCGGAGCCGAGCCAGGACGAGCCGCAGCGTGTGGTCGAGCCTGTGGTCGAGCCGGAGCCCGACGCGGATGCCGAGGCGGAGGAGTCTCGAGGCGCCGAATCCGATGCCACCGTCGACGACGCCGTCGCGAGTGACGGCCCCGACGCGGACGCCGATCCCGAGCACACCGACCGCTGACGGACGCCCCGGGCGGTGCATCCGTCATTTCAGTGCCGGTTCGCCGATCGTCTCACGCGGGCGTCTTCACAGGTGCGACCGCTACGCTGGCACGGTCGGCTCTGGGCACCGCGACGATCTTGCGGATGAGTTTGTGAGTCCAAGGGGCCGATGGTGAGCGCCGCCCGAGCATGTCGAAGGGCCGCGCACCTGACCATCACATGAATGGCCCCGGCCGACGGATGTCCGGGATGCTCGCGCGCGTTCGCGTGTGGGCGCTGTTCTCGTGTAAGAGAACCAGAAGGACACACCCATGCCCAAGAGCAAGAAGCCCGCGGGCGGCCGCGCCGCCAAGAACTTCGACCCGCGCTACGGAGCCGAGAAGACGCCGTACCAGGAGCGCAAGCGCCGCCCCGGCGAGTCGTCGGCCGGCAAGCCCGGAAGCAAGAGCCCGTCGCACCGCGGGTACCGAGCCGAGACGGATGCCGCTCCCAAGCGCCGCTGGACCGCACAGGAGAAGGCCGGGCGCGACGCCGCCCGCGGCATCCGCACCCACGCGCACGGCGACCGCAGCACGACCTCCCGGTCCCTGAGCGAGCGCAGCGAGACGAAGGGCAGCGCTTCGTCTCGCGGCTACGCCGCTCGCTCAGCGTCCGGTTGGGATCGCACCCGTGCCGAGCGCTCGCGCACCGACCGCCCCTCCCGCTCGCGCAGCGAGCGCAGCGCCTCCTCCCGGTCCCTGAGCGAGCGCAGCGAGTCGAAGGGCCGCACCCCGGGTCGCTCCGACTGGACCCGCTCGGCCGCAGACACGCAGCGCGCCGACGTCGTGCATGAGCGCCTGCAGGCGCAGGCCGTCCGGGCCGAGGCGGTCGCCGATGTGACGTTCGCGAGCCTGGGCCTGGGCGACAACATCGTCCGCGCGCTGTCGGACCTGGGCGCCGAGACGCCCTTCCCGATCCAGGCCGCGACGATCACGCCGATCATCGAGGGCCGAGACGTGCTCGCGCGCGGCCGCACCGGTTCGGGCAAGACGATCGCGTTCGGCGCGCCGCTCGTCGAGTCGATCCTGCGCTCGCAGACCGGCAAGAAGCGCGAGTTCGGCCGGGCGCCGAAGGCGCTCATCCTCGCTCCGACGCGCGAGCTCGCGCTGCAGATCGACCGCACGATCCAACCGATCGCCCGCAGCGTCGGCCTCTTCACGACGCAGATTTACGGCGGCGTCCCGCAGGGGCGCCAGGTGGGCGCGCTCAAGAAGGGCGTCGACATCGTGATCGGCACGCCCGGCCGTATCGAGGACCTGGTCGAGCAGGGCAAGCTCGACCTCTCCGGCATCCGCATCGCCGTGCTCGACGAAGCCGACCACATGTGCGAGCTCGGGTTCCTCGAGCCGGTCCAGCGCATCCTGCGCCTGACGGCCGCCGACTCGCAGAAGCTCCTGTTCTCGGCGACCCTCGATCGCGAGGTCGCCGCGCTCGTCGACGAGTTCCTCGTCGAGCCGGCCGTGTTCGAGGTCGCGGGCGAAGACCAGGACTCGAGCACGATCGACCACCGCGTGCTCGTGATCGACCACCGCGACAAGGCCGAGATCCTGGCCTCGCTCGTCGCTCGCGAGGGCAAGACGCTCGTCTTCGCGCGCACGCGCGCCTACACCGAGATGCTCGCCGAGCAGTTCGACGACGCGGGCATCCGCGCGCTCGCCCTCCACGGAGATCTCAACCAGGCCAAGCGCACGCGCAACCTCGAGCGCCTGACGTCGGGTCGCGTGCAGGTGCTCGTGGCGACGGATGTCGCGGCGCGCGGCATCCACGTCGACGACATCGACCTCGTGGTCCAGGCCGACGCACCCGACGAGTACAAGACCTACCTGCACCGCTCGGGCCGCACCGGCCGCGCGGGTCGCGCGGGCACGGTCGTGACGCTCATCCCGAGGCAGCGCCGCCGGCGCATGGCCGAGCTCCTCGACCGCGCCGAGATCGACGCGCCGTTCGACGAGGTGCGCCCCGGTGACGACATCCTCGAGGAGCTCTCCGGGCGCCAGGTCGACCCGGTCGCGTGACCTGACGCGCTTCGCGCTGCCGAAATCAACACGCGCGGACGTGCAGCTCGACAGCGAGTGCGGAGAACGACAGCGCGAGCGGCGGGACGGATCAGAAGGCGGATGCCGCGCCCGCCAGTTCCTCGAGCCGCTCGGCCCCGCGCTGAGCGCCGCCGGCGGCCTCGAGCTGCGCTGCGACGCGGGCCGCGGCATCCGGGAATTCACGCTCCCGAAGCACGCGGTCGACGGCCTCCGCGATCGCGGCCGCCGTGGGCGTGCCCGTCTTGAGGTTGACGCCGGCGCCCGACCACGCGACGCGCGCGGCGATCTCGGGCTTGTCGAGGTCGCCTCCGCCGATCACCAGCGGGATGCCGTGCGCGAGGGCCGCGAGCGTTCCTCCCCAACCGCCGTTCGTCACGATCGCATCCACGTGCGACAGCAGCGCGTCGTACGGCAGGAATCCCGACACGCGAACATTGGAGGGCACCGCGAACGGCAGTTCGTCGACCCCACGGCGGCCCGTCGCGACCACGACGAGCACGTCCCGGTCGGCGAGCGCTTCGATCGTCGGGCGGATGAGGTCGCTCGGGTCGAGGTTCTGCGTGCCCTGCGTGACGTGCACGACGGTGCGATCGCGCAGGTCGGGCCACCAGTCCGGCAGCGCGTCCTTTCGCGGCGTCGCGGCCAGACGCCCGATGAACTCGAGGTGCGCCGGACGATCCGGCCGCTCGTAGTCGAGCAGGGGAGCGCCGCTCGCGAGGATCAGCTGCGGCGAGAACATCACCTGGTCGAAGATCGCCTTCGACGGCGGCAGCCCGGCCTCGGCGCGGGCGCGCGCGAGCGGCTTGCGCAAGGGCGTGGCCAAGAGGGGACGGATGCCGCGGCAAGGCGTCGCGTGTCTGCCCGAGCGGTCCTCGCCCGGGCGTGATGCCCAGTCCGCTCGGCGGCCCGTGGCGGCTCGGAAGGTTGAGCGGGAGGATCGCGACGGTCGCCCACGGGGCATCCGTCTTCTCGGCGGTGAACGCTCCGCCGCATGACGTGTCGTCGGTGACCAGCGCGTCCCACGGCTCGTCGTCCCACGCCGCGAGGAGATCCGTCACCTGGGCGGGTGCCGTGCCGATGAAGGCGTCGGTGAGGTTGATCATCACCTGACGCACGCCCTTCTTGCCGATGAGTCGCGGGAACGTCTTCGTGAGGTCGTTCTCGTCGAAGTCGGGCGCGTTCCGCCACGGTACGAAGACCGCGCCGGATGCCTCGACCCGATCCCGGAACGCCGAGCCGGTGTGGCCCGCACCGAGTGGCCGCGCCCGAGGAGCGCCTCTGCGACCGCGAGCATCGGGATCACGTGGCCGGTGAAGGGCATCGCCGCGAGCAGGAACCGCGCCATGCCGACATGTTTCCGCATTCGGCGGCTCTGCGGGAGTGTGCTCAGCGGATGCTCGTCGACACCCCGATCGTCTCGACGAGCGCGGGATCGCCTCCGAGCGCGGTCAGACGCGTGCGAGCGGCACGCGCGGCGCGTTCGTAGGGCTCGACGCTCGAGTACATGAGGGACCGCGTGTTCGCTGCCTCGAGGAACGACACGAGCTCGAACGTGAGCTGGCGCGCGTCGTCGAGCAGCGGGAGCTCGCGAGCATCGATCGCGCGCTGGATCGAGATCGTGAGGTAGTCCTCCCACTCGCTCGACGCGGCGATCACCGCATCGCGCACGGGACCGGGCTTCGAGTCGAACTCCACCGCCGCCGCGGCGAAGAAGCACCCGCCTTTGAACACGCGCCGGTCGGAGTAGTCGAGCCACTCGCGGATGAGCGCGCACACACGCGACAGCCCCCGTTCGGACTTCTCGCGCGCCGGTTCGACGACCTCGTCGATGAACACCTGCCGGGCGGCCTCGACCGTCGCGAGCTGCAGCTGCTCCTTCGAGCCGAACAGCGTGGCGACGCCGCTCTTGCTGTACTGCGCGGCTTCGGCGAGTCGGCCGATCGTGAGTCCGTCGAGGCCCTCGACGGATGCCGTGTCGATCGCATGCGCGAGGATCGCGCGCCGCGATTCATCCCCGCGCACCCTGCGCCCGTCGGGCCGCTCAGCTCGCACTTGTGCCACGCGTCCAGGTTAGCGTACGATCGTGCGTTATTAGACCGAACGATCGTACGTATAGATGGGAATAGGCTCGTGACGACGATTCAGGAACGGGTGATCGGCGGCAGCATCCGCACGGTGGGTGCGGTGTCGCCGCGGGCGGGAGCCGCGCTGGCGCTCCCCGTGTTCATGTCGGTCGGTCGAGGGCAGCGGATGGCGGAGGATGCCGCGCCCACGATGGAGCGAGCTCGCCGGTCGACGGTCCGCATCGACGGGCTCGACCGCAACGGGGTCGACGTGCGCGTGTACGAGTGGGGCGCGGGGGCTGACGTCGTGGTGCTCGCGCACGGCTGGCGCGGACGTGCGTCGCAGTTCGCCACCCTCGTGCGCGACCTCGTGTTCGAGGGCTTCCGTGTCGTCGCGTTCGACGCGCCCGGACATGGGGAGACTCCCGGGCGGGCGACGTACCTCTTCGACTGGACCGACGCGCTCGTCCAGCTGCAGCGCCGGTACGGACTGTTCCACGGCATCGTCGGCCACTCGTTCGGCGCGCTCGCCGCGCTCGTAGCCGTCTCCGGCGGAGTCGCCGCGCGACGCGTCGTGACGGTCGCCGCGCCGGCCGACGCCGACACGCTGCTGTCGCAGTTCAGTGTGCTCGTCGGATTCGGGCACAAGACCGCCGCCGCCCTGCGGGCGCGGTTCGCCACGCGATTCTTCCCCGGCGAGGACGACCCGTTCCCGCGCATCTCGGCGGCCGAGCAGCCGCTGCCCGAGACGACGGAGCTGCTGGTGCTCCACGACCGCTCCGATCGCGTCGTGCCCATCTCCGACCTCGATCGGCTTGCGGCCGCCAACCCGCACGCACGCGTCGTCATCACCGAGGGGCTCGGTCACAACCGGATCCTCGCCGCCGACCGGTTCCTCGACGAGACCGTCGATTTCCTCGTCAAGCCCTCGTCGGTGGACTTCGGGTAGCCTCCGTCGCGGCGCACCCCACCCGCCCCTGCGCCCGCCGCCCCGGCCCACGCCGAGGCAGTCCATCAGAAGAGCCGAGCCGCTGCGGCCTCCGCCCGCATGCCGCGTGACGTCGTCACGACGGTGGATCGCGCCGCGAGGCCCGAGACGGGACCGCGGCGCGGAGCGTCCTCCTCGCCTTCGCCGTCGAGGCCGTGCACCCGCATGAGCGGCCGCACGCGCTTCGCGAGCCACGAGCGGTACGCCTTCGAGGCGTACGCTGTCGCGCCCGGGTACAGCCCGCGATAGGACGACACGAGCTCCGGATGCTCCCGCTCCAGCCACTGCATGAACCACTGCTTGGCTCCAGGGCGCAGGTGCAGGGCTCCGTACACGACGCGGTGGGCGCCCGCCTCCTTGATACGCGTGAGCGCGTGGTCGATCGCCTCGATCGAGTCGGTCAGGTGCGGGATGATCGGCATGAGGAAGACCGTCACGCGGAACCCCGCCTCGGCCGCTGCACGCACCGTCTCGAGGCGAGCGGTCGCGGTGGGCGCGCCGGGTTCGATCGCTCTCTGCAGGGCATCGTCGAACACCGCGATCGAGGTCGAGATCGTCGCCCGCACGGAGGACGCGGCATCCGTCAGCAGCGGAAGGTCGCGCCGGATCATCGTCCCCTTCGTGAGGATCGAGAACGGCGTGCCCGACTCGGCGAGCGCCGAGATGATGCCCGGCATGAGGCGGTAACGCCCTTCGGCCCGCTGGTACGGATCGGTGTTCGTGCCGAGTGCGACGGGCTCGTGCCCCCACGACCCGCGAGCGAGCTCCTTGCGCAACACGTCGACGACGTTCACCTTGACGACGATCTGCGAGTCGAAGTCATGCCCCGCGTCGAGCTCGAGATACTCGTGCGTGCCGCGGGCGAAGCAGTATCTGCACGCATGAGAACAGCCCCGGTAGGGGTTGATCGTCCAGTCGAACGGCACAGCCGATGAACTCGGCACGTGGTTGAGTGCGGACTTGCAGAGAACCTCGTGGAACGTCATGCCGGCGAACTCGGGCGTCGTCACCGACTGCACGAAGCCGCCGAGTCGTTCCATGCCGGGGAGGGCCGAGGCATCCGCCGTCGCCAATTGCTGCCCTTGCCACCGCATGCGACTATTCGAACAGAGATTCGAGATACAGTCAACAGATAAGGCGACGACAGCCGAACGCGATTCGAAGCCCCCCTGCCGGGACTGGACGAATGGTGATGGAACTCGGTCCCATGATGTGCAAGACTCGATGCCAGGCGCGCGCACACGCGAGGCCGTAGGACCTCGGGCGTCCCACGAGGCCGCCCACTCGAAGACGAGAGGAGACGCGCATGGAGCGCGACATCTACGACGAGGACCACGAGGCGTTCCGCGACGTCGTCAAGGAGTTCATCAAGCGCTACGTGACCAACGAGGCGCGCGAGAAGTGGGACGCCGAGGGCGAGGTCGACCGCGCGACCATGCTCGCGGCGGGTGAGGCCGGCATCATAGGCCTCTCGGTTCCCGAGGAGTTCGGCGGCGCGGGAATGCTGCAGGACTACCGTTTCCGGGCGATCGTCAGCGAGGAGGTCATCGCGGCCGGCGCCGGCTCGCTCGCCGGCGCGTTCGGCATCCAGGACGACCTCGCCGTTCCGTACCTCGTGCACATGGGCACGCCCGAGCAGAAGCAGAAGTGGCTGCCCGGCATGGCCACCGGTGAGGTTCTCGGCGCGCTCGCGATGACTGAGCCCGGCGCGGGCAGCGACCTGCGCGGCATCAAGACGACGGCCAAGCGCGTCGAGGGCGGCTACCGCGTCAACGGCGCCAAGACGTTCATCTCGAGCGGCAAGACCGCCGACATCGTGGTGACGTTCGTCAAGACGGGCGAGGGCAACGGCCCCGACGCCTTCAGCCTCCTCGTCATCGAGAACGGCATGGAGGGCTTCGACCACGGCAAGAAGCTCCACAAGATGGGCTTCCACGGCCAC
This sequence comes from Microbacterium sp., assembly GCF_035556355.1. Lineage (GTDB taxonomy): Bacteria > Actinomycetota > Actinomycetes > Actinomycetales > Microbacteriaceae > Microbacterium. The sequence continues at coordinate 76,785 of NZ_DATMFG010000044.1, read as the reverse complement.
GACACCGCCGAGCTCTCGTTCACCGACGTGTTCGTGCCCGAGGAGAACCTCATCGGCGGTCGTGAGGGGCTCGGCTTCGTGCAGCTCATGATGAACCTGCCGCTCGAGCGTCTGTCGATCGGCGTCGCGGGCGCCGCGGCCGCACAGGCTGCGCTCGACTGGACGGTCGCCTACACGAAGGACCGCGAGGCGTTCGGCCAGCGGATCATCGACTTCCAGAACACGCGCTTCAAGCTCGCGGACGTCGCGACCACCGTCGACGCACTCTGGGCGTACGTAGACCGCGCGCTCCTCGCATACAAGGACGGCAAGCTGTCGGCCGAAGAGGCCGCGAAGGTCAAGTTCTGGGCGACCGAGCGCGAGTGGGAGGTGCTCGACACGTGCGTGCAGCTCCACGGCGGATACGGCTACATCATGGAGTACCCGATCGCGCGCGCGTTCCTCGACGCCCGCGTGCACCGCATCTACGGCGGCACGAACGAGATCATGCGCGACATCGTCAGCCGCCCGATCGCCGGCAAGCGCTGAGGTCGTCGCCGAGACCGGAGACGGATGCTGCGACCGCCCCTCGGGGGAGGGGGTGCGGGCCGCGGCATCCGTCTCTATCTCTTGACGGACGCGCGCCGCTCGCGCGGCGGCACGCGTGATCAGCCGTCGAGCATCGCGCGCAGCGCCTCGACGCCTTCGAGCTCGACCGGTGCCCCGAGAAGTTCGATGTTGCGCTCCCGCACCTCGAGCCAGCGCTCACGCGTCATGAGGTAGTTGCGGTGGGCGACCGCCTCGCCCTCGCGGGCGACGGTTACCACACCGTTGTCGGCGTAGCCGACCTTGCGCGAGACGGCACTCGACGCCGGGTTGTCGACGAACGCGCCCGACGTCGCCTCACGCGCGCCGAGCCCGTCGAACAGCAGCGCGAGCATGAGCACCCGCATGCGCGTGCCCACGCCGCGGCCCTGGTGCGCGCGACCGATCCACGACCCGGTCTGCACCTTCCGCAGCACGCGCCAATCGCTGCCGCTCGCACCCTGGATGCCCACCGGCTCACCGTTCTCGAGCACGGCGAGCTCGAGGTGAAGCTCGTCCGGACCGACGCGCGGGCGGATGCTCCAGTGGTACGAGACGACCGCCCGGGCGACCTCCTCGGGGGTGCCGCGCGTCCACGGGACCGCGAACGGCATCTGGTCCTCGTCGTGGATGCCGCCCGCGGCGATGTCGGCGAGCGCGACGAGCAGGTCGTCGTCGGCCCAGCGCAGCTCGAGGTCGCCGGCTCGCGCGCGGACGCCCGCTGCCGGCCAGATGCGGACGAGATCGGTGGAGTTCACGCGCGCAAGTATGACGCGGATCGCGTGGTCAGCGGCATCCGGCTCGGTGCGGTGAGCTCGCGCCGAATCCCGCCGAGATTGCGCGGATGACGGCATCCGGATCATGTCGGCCGCAGTTCGCGCAATCTCGACCGTGGGTGGGGTGGGGTGGGGTGGGGCGGGGGCTCGTCCGGCGGGTCAGGCCGTGGCGGGCGCGTCGGTGAGGCGGGACCGCGCGCTGCGCGACTCCGCCTCGAGGCGCCAGTACCCGCAGAAGCTCACGGCGTCCTTGTCGAGCCCGCGCACGTTGACGAGGTGGCGACGCCCGCCCGTCGCGAGCGCCTGCTCGCCCACGACGTACGCATGCACGTCTGTGCCCGTCGGGAGGTCGGTCAGCGCCTCGAGCATCGCGAGCACCTCGGTGCCCGGCTTCGATGCCGGGTCGCGCACGATCCAGCGCACCTCGACCCCGTCGGGCCGGTCGAACTCGAGGACGTCGTCGGCCGTCGGCACCTCGACGAGCGCGAGGCCCATGGCGGTCGAGGGGAGGCTCGCGCAGATGCCGGCGATCGCCGGGAGTCCGGTCTCGTCGGCCACGAGCAGCACGTCGTCGGTGCCGCGCTCCGGGTTGAACGTGAGCCCCTCGTCGATGATCACGACGCTGTCACCTTCGCGACAGGACTCAGCCCATCTGGGTGCGGGACCGGCCGTGCCGTCGGCGGCCGAGCTGTGCAGCACGAAGTCGACGTCGATCTCGGCCCCGCGCTCGGCGCTCGACGGTCGGTACGCACGCACGGTGTAGTTGCGCATGACCGGCCGCACGCCTTCGGGGATGCGAAGGTACTTGAGATAGCCGAACAGCTTGTTCGCCTTCGCCGGGATGCGCTCGAGACCCTGCTCGCCGCTCACCGGGAGGAAGATGCGGAACCACTGGTCATAGCCCATCGGGCGGAACGCCTCGATCTCACCGCCGCCGAGCGTCACGCGCATCCAGTGCGGTGAGAGCTGCTCGCGGCGAAGGACGGTGAGGTGGATGAGATCCTGCGACTCGGGCTTCACGAGCCGGCCGGCGCGGGCCATGTGCGCTCCATTCGGGTCGGGTCAAGGGTTCGAGATTGCGCGGATGACGGCATCCGGATCATGTCGGCCGCAGTTCGCGCAATCTCGACCAGGGGTGGGATGGGGTGGGGCGGGTGGGCGGGGCGGTGCTGCGGGGCGTCACGAGAGACCCCAGGGGAAGAAGAGCCAGAAGACGACAGCCGACACGACCCAGAAGCCGACGAGGAAGACGGTGTCGCGCGTGCGGAACGGCACGAGGTGGCGCTCGGTGCGGTCGGCGTAGGCGCCGAAGGCGCGTGCGTCCATCGCGAGGGCGACGCGCTCGGCGTGGCGGATCGCGCCCGCGAGCAGCGGCACGATGTACCCCGCCCATCGGGCGATCGCCGTGAAAGGACCGCGCCCGCCATGGGCGCCGCGCACCCGGTGCGCCTGCCGGATGATCTCGAGCTCGTGCCGGAAGCGCGGCACGAAGCGGAACGCCGCGAGCGCGGTGTAGCCGATGCGGTACGGCACGCGCAGCTGTTGCACCGTCGCGCGCACGAGATCGGGTCCGGTCGTGCTCAGGCCCGCGATGAACGCGAGCACCACGATCGCCGCGATCCGCAGCCCGGTCGCGAGGCCGGTCTCGAGCGCGCCGCTGTACAGCGTCCACCCGCCGAGCTGAAAGACCGGCGCGGTGTCGTCGACGAGACCGGCGTCGGTCCACAGTGCGAACCCCAGGGCGATCACCGCCCCGAACGCGGGCACCCCGATGAGCAGCGCGACCAGCCCCCGCGTGAACCGCACGCCGATCAGCAGCACGACGGCCGTCAGTGCGATGAACACGAGCGGCGTCCGCACGTCGCGCACGAAGACGAGCATCACCATGGCGGGCAGCGGCGCGAAGATCTTCGCCAGAGGGTTGAGGTCGTACAGGAAGCGGACGGGCGAGTGGGTCACGGGCCCGGCGTACGGATCGACCACCGGGCCGGTCGTCGGGGCGGATGCGCCGTCCGCGGCATCCGCCGGCTCGAGACGTGCCTGCTCGCTCATGCCGTGGCGTCCGGGAGGTCTGCGAGGCGCGCGATGCCCGCGAGCTCGGGGTGCGAGGTGAGTCCGTCGAAGGCGCGCCCGAGCGGGGGGAGCCGCAGGCCCGCGCCGCGGATGAGCTCGGCGTCGGCGAACAGGCTCGCGGTGTCGCCCGCGGCCGCGACGCGTCCGTCGCGCAGCATCACCGTGCGGTCGGCGTACTCGGTCACGAGCTGCATGTCGTGCGTGACGACCACGATCGTGGTGCCCTCGGCGTTGAGGTCGCGCAGGAGCGAGAGGAGCTCCTCGGCTCGGGCGCGGTCCTGCCCGAACGTCGGCTCGTCGAGCACGAGCAGGGGGGCGCCGCCGTCGAGCGCGGCCCCGGCGAGGGCGGTGCCGACGGAGAGGCGCCGCTTCTGCCCACCGGAGAGACGGAACGGATGCGTCGCCGCCTTGTCGCGCAGGCCGAAGCGGTCGAGCAGAGCCTCGGTGCGCGCGCGCACCTCGTCTTCGGGAACGTGGCGCAGGCGGAGCCCGTGCGCGAGCTCGTCGAACACCGTGTGGGCGATGAACTGGTGCTCCGGGTTCTGGAACACGAAGCCGACACGGGCCAAGAGCGTGCGGCTGTCGGCCCGGCCGACGTCGAGGTCGCCGATGCGGACGGTTCCGCGCGGCGGTCGCACGACTCCCGCGATCGCCTGCACGAGGGTCGTCTTGCCGACGCCGTTCGCGCCGATCACCGCGACGAAGTCGCCCTCGCGGATGTCGAGGTCGACGTCATGGAGCACGGTCGAGCGGCCGCGGCGGAGTGTCAGGCCGCGGACCTCGACGAGGGGGCGCCGGGTGGGCGCTTCGTCTCGCGGCGCTCGCTCAGCGACCGGGCGGGAGGGGTGCGCTCGCTCAGCGACCGCGTGGGGCGCTTCGTCTCGCTGCGCTCGCTCAGCGACCGGAGCCGCGGGGTCCGCATCGAGCGCGTTCCGCAGCTCTTCGGGCGTCAGGGGCAAGGGATCGAGGCGCAGGCCCGAGCGCCGCAGCCGGAGTGCCGCGAGCGCCGAGGTCGGCAGCCACACGCCCATCGCGTGGAGCTCATCGGCGCGGCGCCGGAGCACGTCGTCGACCGGGCCGTCGGCGACGAGGCGTCCGTCGTGGTCGAGGACGAGTACGCGGTCGACGAATCCGACGGCTGCGTCGAGGTTGTGCTCGATGAGCACGATGGCGCGATCGCCCGCGGCCGCGAGCTCGCCGAGAGCGGCGTAGAACTCCTCGATGCCGTTGGGGTCGAGGTTCGCCGTCGGCTCGTCGAGCACGAGCAGCGGCGAGCCCATCGCGAGGGCGCACGCGATCGCGAGGCGCTGCCGTCCGCCGCCCGAGAGGCGGTCGGGGTTGGTGAAGCGCCGGCTCCACAGCCCGACGCGTCGCAGCGCGGACTCCGCCCGTGCGAGCACCTCGTCGACGGGCAGTCGCAGGTTCTCGGGACCGAACGCGACCTCGTCGAGCAGCGTGCCGGTGACCAGCTGCGCGTCGGGGTCCTGGAACACCATCGCGACGTGCGTGCTCAGGCGCGAGACCGGGTTGTCGACGGTGTCGAGTCCGCCCACCTCGACGGTCCCCGTGACCTCGGCCGGTACGTCGTGCGGGATGAGCCCGTTCAGCGCGAGCGCGAGCGTCGACTTGCCCGAGCCGCTCGGCCCGAGCACGAGCACGACCTCGCCCGCCGACACCTCGAACGAGACGTGGGCCGGAGTCGGCGCGGTCGAGCCCTCGTACGCGACCGAGAGATCGCGCACTCGGAGGAGCGGCTGCCCCTTGCCGGGTCCGCCCGCGCGCGCGGCGGACGCGTCGCGCTGAAGTGCGGTCACGGGTTCCCCTCAGGACGAGCGAGCAGAACCCAACTTAGCCGAGCCTTACCTATCCCGCGAGCGAGCGGTGGAGGCATCCGTCTCACCTGATGAGGGGCGACGACGGATGCGGGACTCAGCCGCGCACGCGGGGGGTGATGCCCGCACGGCGAAGGCCCACGCCGATGGCGAGCGCGACCGCGGTCCACACGACGGGGCCGAGCACCGCGAGCACGAGATACGTGATCTGGGCCCACAGCGGCAGCGTCGCGAGGTGCGCCGCGAAGGCCACGACGACCGCGACGATCACGCCGATCACGACGGCGGAGATGAAGTAGCGCCACGTGTTCCACACGCGGTACCGGGTGGCAGCGGCGACGAGCTCCTGGATGCCGCCGAACAGCACGGCCGTGCCGAGGAACCGGAAGGCCCACTGCGGCGCGATCGCGCTCGCCGCGAGTGCCGCGAGCACGTGGGTGATGAGCGCGACCCACGGCTGACGGATGAGCGCCTGCGAGATGATCCCCGGGATGACATGGGCGCCGAGCACGAACCCGTAGACGATCGGGGCGGTTGCGAGGACGATGGGAGTGATCCAGCCGGCGATCCCGCCGACGACTCCTGTCGCCACGCCGATCGCCGCGCACGTGAGCAGAATGCTCGTTGTCAGGGGGGATCGGTTGGCCACCTGTCGATCCTAGCGATCGCGTCTCATGGGTTTCTCACGAATGGGGGTTCACTGAGATTCCGCTGTGAATTAGGTTGGGGCTGGCTGGAGCGTCGAAGAGGACCCCTCAGCCTGACTGTTCGAACGACGAATCAGGAGCACCATGCGCCGGACCCCCTTCAGAGCAGTGACGGCGATCACCCTCGCCGCGCTGTTCGCCGGTACTGCGACGACAGCCGCCTACGCGAGTCCGGAGGAGGTGCCCCCACTCGTGCCGGCGGAATCGCCGACCGGCGTCTACATCGTGGTCCTCGCGGAGGAGCCCGTCGCCTCGTACGACGGCGGTGAAGCGGGGCTGGCTCCCACCAAGCCCGACGAGGGCGAGGAGCTCGACACGCGCTCCACCGCCGCGAAGAAGTACTCGGCGTATCTCGAGAAGCGCCAGAAGGAGGTCGCGGCCGAGGTCGGCGCCGACCCCAGGGCGACCTACCAGGTGGCGCTGAACGGCTTCAGCGCGAAGCTGTCGCCCGAGCAGGTCGGCGAGCTCACGGCGAGCAAGGACGTCGTCGGCGTCTACCCCGAGCAGATCTTCCATCCCGACGCGGTGTCGTCGACGCAGTTCCTGGGCCTCGAGGGCCCCGGCGGCGTGTGGGAGGCGGTCGGCGGAACGGATGCCGCGGGCGAGGGCGTCGTCGTCGGCGTCGTCGACACCGGCATCGCTCCCGAGCATCCCTCGTTCGCAGGTGAGCCGCTGGGGACCACCCCGTCCGACGACACGCCTTACCTGGTGGGGAACAACGTCGTCTTCCAGAAGGCCGACGGCGGAACCTTCAGCAGCGCCCGGGTGACCGGCCAGCAGTGGTCGAACGACGACTACTCGACGAAGCTCATCGGCGGCAAGTACTTCTCCACGGGCGCCGCCGCGGCGGGCTTCGATTTCACGTACGACTACCTCTCGCCCCGTGACGGCGACGGCCACGGCTCTCACACCGCGAGCACGGCCGCCGGCAACAACGGCGTCTCCGCCTCGATCGCGGGCGTCGATTTCGGCGCCATCTCGGGCGTCGCGCCGGCCGCGAAGATCGCCGCCTACAAGGCGTGCTTCGTCGGCCCCGACCCGCTCGTCACCGACGACGACATCTGCGCCGGCAGCGACCTGCTGAACGCGATCGACGCGGCGGTCGACGACGGCGTCGACGTCATCAACTTCTCGATCGGCGGCGGCACGGCGGTCTCGTCGTGGGAGCCCATCGACCAGATGTTCTTCAACGCGGGCCTCGCGGGCGTGTTCGTGGCAGTCAGCGCCGGCAACGCCGGTCCCGCGCCGACGACGGCCGACCACGCATCGCCGTGGTACACGACGGTCGCCGCGTCGACGATCCCGACGTACGAAGGCACGGTGGAGCTGGCCGACGGCCAGCAGTTCGCGGGCGTCTCGGTGACGGTGCCGTTCGACGGCACGGTGACCGGCCCCGCCGTCTACTCCGGCGATGCGGCGGCGGCGGGCGTCCCGGTCGAGAATGCGCGACTGTGCTTCCTCGACTCGCTCGACCCGGCGAAGGTCGCCGGCAAGATCGTGGTCTGCGACCGCGGCACCAACGCCCGTGTCGAGAAGTCGCAGGAGGTCGCCGACAAGGGCGGCATCGGCATGGTGCTCGTGAACGTCACGCCGGGCTCGCTCGACAACGACTTCCACTCGGTGCCGACGGTGCACATCGACGCGCAGTATCGTGACGCGGTCCTGTCGTACGTGACCGGCACGGCCGACCCGGTCGTGACGCTGCACCCGAGCAACCTGACCGACGTGGTCACGCCGACCCCGCAGATCGCGGGCTTCTCGAGCCGCGGCCCGATGATCGCCGAGGACGGCGACATCATCAAGCCCGACATCGCTGCGCCGGGTGTCGCGATCCTCGCGGCTGCCCACAACGCCGAGGGCGCCGACCCGACGTTCGAGTTCAAGTCGGGCACGTCGATGGCCTCGCCGCACATCGCCGGTCTCGCGGCTCTGTACCTCGGTGTGCACCCGAACGCGACGCCGGGCGAGATCAAGTCGGCGATGATGACCACCGCCTACGACACGGTCGACGCGAGCGGCGCCGACGTGACCGACCCGTTCGCGCAGGGCGCGGGCCACGTCGACCCGACGCGGTTCTTCGACCCGGGTCTGCTGTACCTCAACGGACCGCTCGATTGGGCCGCGTACGTCGAGGGCATCGGCGGTTACGACTGGGCCGGCGTCGAGCCGATCGACCCGAGCGACCTGAACATCGCCTCGATCGGCATCGGCACGCTCGCCGGGCCGCAGACTGTGACGCGCACGCTCACGGCGACGCGCGCCGGCAGCTACACGGCGGAGGTCGACTTCCCCGGATTCGACGTGACCGTCGAGCCGTCGACGCTCACCTTCGGCGCAGCCGGCGAGTCGCAGGACGTCTCGATCACGATCGCCCGCAGCGACGCCCCCGTCGACGAGTGGTCGACCGGCTTCCTCACGTGGGTGGGTGCCGACGGCACGACCGTCCGCTCGCCGATGGCCGCGAAGCCGGCTTCGGTGGACGCGCCGGATGAGGCGACCGGCACCGGCATCACCGGCAGCACCGACATCACGGTCGAGTCGTGGCTCGACGGCGAGGTCGAGCTCGGCGTCGCGGGCCTCGCGCCGGTGCGCCTGCTCACCGACCCCGCCAACGAGGTGCCGGGCCACTCGGGTGACCAGAACTCGACCGGCCAGATCCTGTGGATCGAGACGATCGAGCCCGGCACGAGCCTCGCGCAGTGGACGCTCGACTCGTCGGACGACGAGGGCAGCGACCTCGACCTGTACGTCTACCGCGTCGTCGGCCCGGATGACCTCCGCTATTACGAGCGGTTCCTGTCGGCGACGGCATCGGCTGACGAGCAGGTCACGCTCGACAACCCGACGGCGGGTACGTACGCGATCGTCGCGGACATGTACGCGACGCCCAACCTGATGACGTGGGACCTGACGTCCGCGATCGTCGGCCCGAACGGCGAGGGCTCGTTCACCGGGACGCCCAACCCGCTCCCGCTGTCGTTCGGTCAGGAGGCGACCTACACGGTCTCGTGGACGGGACTCGACCCCGACACCACGTACCTCGGCGTCGTCCGCTACGGCGCGTCGCCGGTGCGCACGCTCGTGACGGTCGAGTCGGGTGCGGCGGCTCCGGTCGCCAAGGCCGCGCCGACGATCGCGGGTGCCGCGAAGGTCGGCAGCACGCTCAAGGCGAAGCCGGGATCGTGGAAGCCCAAGGACGTCACGTTCGAGTACCAGTGGCTACGCAACGGCGAGCCGATCAGCGGCGCGACGGGCACGCAGTACAAGGTGACCTCGGCCGACGTCGGCACCGCCTTGTCGGTGCGCGTGACCGCGACCGAGGCGGGCAACCCGAACGTCGGAACGGCCGTCAGCAAGGAGGTGTTCGTCAAGAACAAGTCCCGCACGACGGTCTCGATGAACCGCTACCTCGGTACGTCGTCGCAGAACTACGCCGTGACGGTCGGTGTCACGGCGGGCGGCGGCTCGGCCGAGGGCACGGTGAACATGTGGGTCGACACCAAGAAGTACACGGGCACCCTCGCGAACGGCTCGGTGACCTTCAACCTGCCGAAGCAGAAGAAGGGAATCCATGTCGTCATCGCCGAGTACGTCGGCACCGACACCGTCGAGGCATCCGCGAGCATCTCGGGCTTCATCGTCCTGAAGTAGCCCGCAGCGCACGACGAGAGCGCCGCCCCTTCCACTGGAGGGGGCGGCGCGTTCTTGTGCGGTCTGCGTGACTCAGACCCGCCGGCGCCGGCGCGTGAGCCGGACCGCGGGGAGGGGAGGCGCGGGGATCCGCTCGTCTCCGTGGTCGACGACCTGCCCGAAACGGGACGAGCCCGCCTCCCACGCCTCGCGCGCCTCGACGATCTCCTCGTGCGTGCGGCCCACGAAGTTCCACCACATGATGACGTCGTCCTCGAACGGCTCGCCGCCGAGGAGGAACATCGTGGCACCCGTCGCGCTGCTCACTTCGATGGTGTCGCGACCCGTGCCGAGGTAGAGCAGGTGCGCGTCGTCGAGCGAGACGGCACCCGAGGCGTCGGCCGCGGCATCCGTCACGCCTTCGACGCCGACCAGGGCGTACTCCCAATCCGGTCGCAGCGGGATGCGCACACGCGTCCCTGCGGGAACGCGCACCTCAGCGCCGACGATGGGCGTGTAGACGGTCGCCGGTGAGCGAACGCCGGCGAGCTCGCCGAGCACGACGACGGCCGACGCGGCGGCGCCCTCCACCGCGTCGAGCACGAGCGAGGGGAGGTTCTCGTGCCGTTCGAAGTCCGGCGCGCCGTGGCGGCGCGACTCGGGAAGCGCGACCCACAGCTGCAGGGCATCCAGCGGGATCGGTTCTTCGCCGACGGAGTACTCGGAGTGGGCGATGCCCGCGCCGCTCGTCATGAGGTTGAGGGCGCCGCGGCGCACGACGACGTCGCTTCCGACCGAGTCGCGGTGCCGCACGTCGCCGACGAACGGCCACGTCACCGTCTGCAGGCCGATGTGCGGATGCGGCTCGACGCGCATGCGCACAGGCTGCGGTCCGAACCGGTCGAGGAAGCACCACGCGCCGACGAGCGGAAGGTCCCGCTGCGGCAGCGAGCGTCGCACGTGCATCGCGCGGACGCCGCCGAGGGGAACCTCGCGGGATTCGAGCAGGACCGCCCGGGGAGGGTCGGTCGACGCATCCGGCTCGGTGTGTGAGAGCGGAGCCTCCGATTCGGCGACGGAAGCGTCAGCGTCCAGCCTGGTCATCCCGGCCCCCGGCGACCGACCAGTCGACATCGAGGCCCTCGACGTCGTTCTCGCGGAGGTATCGGCGCACGAACGGGCACAGCGGAATGATCCGCTCGCCGCGGCGTGCGACGTCGGCGAGCGCCTGCGACACGAGCGTCTTGCCGAGCCCGCGCCCCGAGAAGGCCGGGTCGATCTCGGTGTGGGGGAAGATCAGCTCGTTGTTCGGGGTGCGCTGGAAGACGGTGAAGCCGGCGAGCACGTCACCCACGTGGATCTCGTAGCGGCCGGCTTCGTCGTTCCTTGTGACGGTGAGCGCGTCGGTCGAGGTAGGCATCTGGGGAATCCCTTCGTCGTCGACTTCAACGTACGGGCGCCGGGTCGTGTTCCGCCAGGCCGTTCGTACCGTGTCGTCAGGGCTGGCAGACTCGAGGGATGGTCTCGACTCACCCCGGCGGCGATGCGACCGCCGGGCTGCTCGACCTGGTGCCGCCCGGCGCCGACGAAGACACCGCGTACGCGGGCTTCGTGGAGTGGGCGGCGTCGCGCGGGTTCACGCTCTACCCCGCGCAGGACGAAGCGGTCATCGAGATCGTGTCCGGTGCGAACGTCGTGCTGTCCACGCCGACCGGGACGGGGAAGTCGCTCGTCGCGATCGCGGCGCATGCGATGTGTCTCGCGCGCGGAGGCCGCACCTATTACACCGCTCCGATCAAGGCGCTCGTGAGCGAGAAGTTCTTCGCGCTCGTCGACATCTTCGGCGCGGCGAACGTGGGGATGGTCACGGGCGATTCATCGGTGAATCCGGATGCCCCGATCGTGTGCTGCACGGCCGAGATCCTCGCGAACCTCGCGATGCGACAGGGTCCGGATGCCGCGGTCGACCAGGTCGTGATGGACGAGTTCCACTACTACGGCGACCCCGAGCGCGGGTGGGCGTGGCAGGTTCCGCTGCTGCTCCTTCCGCGTGCGCAGTTCGTGCTCATGTCGGCGACGCTCGGCGACGTCACCGCGATCGCCGACGACCTCACGCGGCGCACAGGCCGGCCGACAGCGCGGATCACGGGAGTCGAACGCCCCGTGCCGCTGCACTTCTCGTACGAGCGGCGTCCCGTGCACGAGGTCCTCGAGAAGCTGCTCGACGAGGGCGAAGCGCCGGTCTACATCGTGCACTTCTCGCAGGCGACGGCCGTCGAGCGCGCACAGGCGCTCGCGTCGGTGCGGGTCGCCACACGTGAGCAGCGCGACGCGATCGCCGAGGCGATCGGCGGCTTCCGCTTCACGACGGGGTTCGGCAAGACGCTCTCGCGGCTCGTGCGCGCGGGTATCGGCGTGCACCACGCGGGCATGCTCCCGCGCTACCGTCGGCTCGTCGAGACTCTCGCGCAGCGCGGTCTCCTGCGCGTCATCTGCGGCACCGACACGCTCGGCGTGGGCATCAACGTGCCGATCCGCACGGTCGTCATCACGGCGCTGTCGAAGTACGACGGAACACGGATGCGCCAGCTCAGCGCGCGCGAGTTCCACCAGGTCGCCGGTCGTGCGGGCCGTGCCGGCTACGACCCCTACGGCAACGTCGTCGTGATGGCGCCTGAGTGGGAGATCGAGAACGCCGTCGCGCTCGCGAAGGCCGGTGACGACTCCGCCAAGCGCAAGAAGATCGTGCGCAAGAAGGCTCCGACGGGCGTCGTGAACTGGGGTGAGGGCTCGTTCGAACGGCTCGTCGAGGCGCAGCCCGAGCCGCTCGTGCCTCAGCTGCAGCTGACCGCGGCGATGCTCATCAACGTGATCGCGCGCGGCGGAGACGTGTTCGCGAATGTGCGCTCCCTCGTGTTCGACAACCACCAGACCCGCGCGCAGCAGTACGCCCTCGCGCGGCGCGCGCTCGCGATCTTCCGCACGCTGAAGGCCGCCGGCGTCGTGGAGGCCGACGGGGGCGGCATCCGTCTCACCGTCGACCTGCAGCCCAACTTCGCGCTCAACCAGCCGCTCTCGCCGTTCGCGCTCGCCGCGATCGAACTGCTCGACCCGACGGATGCCCCGGGCGCAGCCGGAACCGGACACTACGCGCTCGACGTCGTGAGCGTCATCGAAGCGACGCTCGACGATCCGCGCGCCGTGCTCGCACAGCAGGAGTTCAAGGCGCGCGGCGAGGCGGTCGCCGCGATGAAGCAGGAGGGGCTCGACTACGACGAGCGCATGGCGCTGCTCGAAGACGTCACGTACCCGAAGCCGCTCGCCGGACTGCTGCAGCAGGCGTTCGAGGTCTTCGCGTCGAGCCAGCCGTGGGTGCGCGACTTCGAGCTGTCGCCGAAGTCGGTCGTGCGCGACATGTTCGAGCGCGCGCTGTCGTTCGGCGAGTTCATCTCGTTCTACCAATTGGGTCGCAGCGAGGGACTCGTGTTGCGCTACCTGAGCGATGCGTACCGCGCGATCCGCCAGACGGTGCCGGTCGATGCGCAGACGCCCGAGCTCGTCGACGTGATCGAGTGGCTCGGCGAGCTCGTACGGCAGGTGGACTCGAGCCTCGTCGACGAATGGTCGGCGCTCATCGCGCCGCCGGACGACCCGGATGCTCCGATCGTCCCGCCCGCACCCCCGTCGGTGCTCACGAACCGCCGCGCGTTCGTCGTGCTCGTGCGCAACGAGCTCTTCCGCAGGGTGCAGCTCGCCGCGCTCCAGCGCGATGACGAGCTCGTCGAGCTCGACCCCGACGTCGATTGGCCGGCCGTGCTCGACCGCTACTACGACGAGCACGACGAGATCCTCACGGGCGGCCCGGCGCGTTCGCCCCGGCTCGTCACGATCGACGACACGGATGCGGCAGCATCCGGTGTCTGGCGTGTGGAGCAGATCATCGACGATCCCGAGGGGAATCACGACTGGCGCATCCGCGGGGTGGTCGACCTCGCGGCCTCCGAGGACGAGGGCACCGCCGTCGTGCGGATCACCGAGGTCCTGCGGCTCGACTGACGTCAGCCCCGGGGCTTCCTGCCTGGGGTCGAGATTGCGCGAATGACGGTCGGATGCCGCCGCGGGTGGTGATTAGCGCAACCTTGGCGGGATGCGATTGGGGCGGGCGTCCGCTCCTCCCCAGCGGGCGGGACGGGCGGGTTGTGCGAGGGGCGGGCGGGGCGGCGGGGGCGTCGGATGCCGCGGCTACCCTGGACCGCGTGACTGATCAGCCGGGCGACCCGTACGCCGACCTCGACTGGGCCGATGTCGACGCGCCGCCCGACGACTCGTGGGCGCCGCCCGAAGACGTGTGGCTCCCCCCGCCCGACGAGTTCACCCCGCCGCCGTCCGGCGACCTGTTCGACGGCGCTGCTCGACGCGATCACACCGGTGCCGACCCGCGCGACGTGCTACGCGAGGTGTTCGGCTACGACGCGTTCCGCGGCGACCAGGCGGCGATCGTCGATCACGTGATCGCGGGGGGCGACGCCGTCGTGCTCATGCCGACCGGCGGCGGCAAGAGCATCACGTACCAGGTGCCCGCACTCGTGCGACCGGGCACCGGCCTCGTGATCAGCCCGCTCATCGCACTCATGCACGACCAGGTCGACGCGCTCGTCGCGAACGGCGTGCGAGCCGCGTACCTCAATTCGACGCAGGCGCCCTTCGAGCGCGCCGCGGTCGAGCGCGCCTACCTCGCCGGCGAGCTCGATCTCATCTACGTCGCGCCCGAGCGGCTGTCGGCGCCCGCGACGACGAAGCTGCTGCAGAGGGGCCGGTTGAGCATCATCGCGATCGACGAGGCGCACTGCGTGTCGCAGTGGGGCCACGACTTCCGCCCCGATTACCTCGCGCTCGGCGACCTCGGCGAGCGGTTCCCGGGCATCCCGCGCATGGCGCTGACGGCGACCGCGACCCGCGCGACCCACCGCGAGCTCACCGAGCGCCTGAGCCTGCCCGACGCGAAGCGCTTCGTCGCGAGCTTCGACCGCCCGAACATCCAGTACCGCATCGAGCCGAAGGTCGATCCGCGGCGGCAGCTTCTGAGCTTCATCCGGTCGATGCCGGAGGGCGCCGCCGGCATCGTGTACGCGCTCAGCCGCAAGTCGGTCGAGCAGACGGCTGAGTTCCTGCGCGCGAAGGGGATCGACGCGCTTCCGTATCACGCGGGGCTCGAGGCATCCGTGCGGTCCGCGAACCAGGCGCGGTTCCTGCGCGACGACGGCGTCGTCATGGTCGCGACGATCGCGTTCGGCATGGGCATCGACAAGCCCGACGTGCGCTTCGTCGCGCACATCGATCTCCCGAAGTCGGTCGAGGGGTACTACCAGGAGACAGGTCGAGCCGGCCGCGACGGCGACCCGGCGATCGCGTGGATGGCGTACGGACTCGGCGACGTCGTGCAGCAGCGGCGCCTCATCGACCAGAGCCCGGGCGACCGTGCGTACAAGATGCGGATGGGGCAGCACCTCGACGCGATGCTCGCACTGTGCGAGACGGTCGCGTGCCGCCGCCAGAACCTTCTCGCGTACTTCGGGCAGGAGTCCGACGCGTGCGGCAACTGCGACACATGCCTCGAGCCACCCGAGACGTGGGACGGGCTCATCGCCGCGCAGAAGCTCCTGTCGACGATCGTGCGGCTGCAGCGCGAGCGCGGACAGGCGTTCGGCGCCGGACACCTCATCGACATCCTGCGCGGTGCCGACACCGAGCGCATCCGGCAGCAGGGTCACGACTCGCTCTCGACGTACGGTCTGGGTGCCGACCTCAGCGATCAGGACTGGCGCAGCGTCGTGCGGCAGCTCCTCGCGCGCGGCATCCTCGTCGCGCGCGGCGAGTACGGGACGATCGCGCTGGGAGATCCGGCGGCCGGTGTGCTCAAGGGCGAGACTCCCGTTCCGCTGCGGCGCGATGTGCTCGGGCGCGCCGGGTCGGCGGGCTCGCGCGTGCGCAAGGGAGCCACCCTACGGCAGGCTCAGGGACCGGTTTCAGAAGCCGACCGCGAGCTCTTCGAGGCGCTTCGCGCGTGGCGGGCGAGCGTCGCGCGCGAGCAGGGCGTGCCCGCCTACATCGTGTTCGGCGACGCCACGCTGCGCGCGCTCGCCGAGCGCCGCCCCGCGACCCTCGCGGAACTCGACGGGATCTCGGGCATCGGCGCCAAGAAGCGCGAGGCGTACGGCGAGGCCGTGCTCGAGGTGATCGCGGCCGCGTGAAGGCCAGTCGTCATTGAGTAGCGTGGCAGCCGTGCGCATTACGACGAGGAACGCCCAGTTCCAGGTGTGGCAGTCTCTCCTCACGAACCGGAAGACACGACAGCGCGAAGGCGAGTTCCTCGTGCAGGGCGTCCGGCCGATCACGCTCGCACTCGAGCACGGGTGGGAGTTCCGCGCCGTCGTCTTCGACGCGAGCCGAAAGCTCTCGCGCTGGGCCGACGGCGTGCTCGAGCGCACGTCGTCCGCACGCCACGTCGCGATGGCGCCGGAGCTCATCGCGGAGCTCGGCGAGAAGTCCGAGGGGGCGCCCGAGCTCATCGCCGTCGTCGCGTCGCGGCCCGACGCGTTCGACCGTCTCGTCACAGACGAGCAGCTCCTGACCGTCGTCTTCGATCGCCCCACGCAGCCGGGCAACATCGGGTCCCTCATCCGCTCGGCCGACGCGTTCGGGGCGACGGGCGTCATCGTCACCGGGCACGCGGCCGACGTGTACGATCCCAAGTCCGTCCGCGCGAGCACGGGATCGCTGTTCGCGGTCCCGACGATCCGCATCCCGTCGCCGCGCGAGGTGGTCGAGTGGGCCGATCGCCTGCGCCCGCGGCCGCTTCTCGTCGGGACGGACGAGACGGGTGACATCGACATCGACGACCACGACTTCCGCGGGCCGCACGTCGTCCTGATCGGCAACGAGACGTCGGGCCTCAGCACCACATGGCGAGAGGCCGCTGACGTGATGGCGCGCATTCCGATGGTCGGCTCGGCGAGCTCCCTCAACGCCGCCAACGCCGCGACAGCCTTGCTCTACGAGGCGGCCCGGCAGCGGCGTCGGCACGCGGGCGGCTCTCCCGACGCGTGACGTCAGAGGCGACGAGCTCGCCCGCACCCGCGAACCGCGCAACACGTCTGCCGTTCGACGGGAGAGTTCCTCTGACGGCACCGCGTCGGCCTCTAGGCTGTCGCGAGCGGGCAAAGGAGCTCGCGACAGCGAAGGCGCGCATCGGGAGGATACGTGGCTCTCAGCAACATCGAGATCGCTCAGGCGGCACACCTCGAGCCCATCGGCACGATCGCAGCGAATCTGGGCATTCCCGACGAGAGCATCGTGCCGTACGGGCACTACAAAGCGAAGGTCGCCCTGTCCTACCTGGAATCCCTGCGCGACAGACCGCAGGGCAAGCTCATCCTCATGACGGCGGTCTCGCCGACTCCCGCGGGCGAGGGCAAGACGACGACCACGGTCGGCCTCGGCGACGCCCTCACCCGGCTCGGTGAGAAGGCGATGATCTGCCTGCGCGAGCCGGCTCTCGGCCCCGTCTTCGGCATGAAGGGCGGCGCCGCGGGCGGTGGCTACGCGCAGGTCGTGCCGATGGAGGACATCAACCTCCACTTCACGGGGGACTTCTCCGCGATCGCGGTCGCCACGAACCTGCTCGCCGCGCTCATCGACAACCACATCCACCACGGCAACGCGCTCGGCATCGACGTGCGCCGCGTCACGTGGCGTCGCGTGCTCGACGTCAACGATCGCGCGCTGCGCGACATCGTTTCGGGCCTCGGCGGTCCGGGCAACGGCTACCCGCGCGAGTCGGGCTTCGACATCGTCGTCGCGAGCGAGGTCATGGCGGTGTTCTGCCTCGCGCGCAGCCTCGCCGACCTCAAGGAACGCCTCGGCGAGATCGTCATCGGCTACACGCGAGACCGCAAGCCGGTCCGCGCGCGCGACCTCAAGGCGCACGGCGCGATGACGGCGGTGCTGCGCGACGCGCTCGCGCCGAACCTCGTGCAGACGATGGAGCACACACCCGCGTTCGTGCACGGCGGCCCGTTCGCGAACATCGCGCACGGGTGCAACTCGCTCATCGCGACGGCGTCGGCGCTCCGCCTGGCGGACTACGTCGTCACCGAGGCGGGCTTCGGAGCCGACCTCGGAGCCGAGAAGTTCATCGACATCCTGTGCCGCTCGTCGGGGCTGTGCCCGTCGGCCGCGGTGATCGTCGCGACCGTGCGCGCGATGAAGTACCACGGAGGTGTCGAGGTCGCCGATCTGCCGACCGAGAACGTCGAAGCCCTGCGGCGCGGCACGGTCAACCTCGCGCGGCACCTCCGCACGGTGCGCGAGACGTGGGGCATCCCCGCGGTCGTCGCGATCAACCACCGTGCCGAGGACTCGGATGCCGAGGTGCAGGCGCTCATCGAAACGGTCGAGGCGGCCGGCGCGAAGGCCGTCGTCGCCAGGCACTTCGCCGAAGGCGGCGCCGGCGCCGAAGACCTCGCGCGCGAGGTCAAGCGCCTGTGCGACGACGAGACGCCTGACCTGACCTTCACCTACCCCGACGACGCGACGCTGTGGGAGAAGATGCGCGCGATCGCGACGCGGATCTACGGGGCATCCGACATCACCGCCTCGACCGCCGTGCGCGCGCAGATCCGTCGCCTGCAGGAGGAGGGCTACGGAGACTACCCCGTGTGCGTCGCGAAGACGCAGTACTCGTTCTCGACCGATGCCAAGCTGCGCGGAGCGCCTGAAGGACATGTCGTCGACATCCGCGAGGTGCGGCTCGCCGCCGGAGCGCGGTTCATCGTGATGATCTGCGGCGACATCATGACGATGCCCGGTCTTCCTGCCGTGCCCGCCGCCGACTCGATCGACGTCGACGACGACGGGCGGATCGTCGGCCTCTTCTGAGCGGAGCGCCCGACGGGCGCTTCGTCGCGCCTTCGGCTCGCTCAGCGACCGGGGTTGTACGGCTGCGGCTCGCTCGGCGACCGGGTGTGCGAGCGGCAGTACGCTCGCTGACATGGCGCTCACCGACATCCCGTTCCAGACGATGGAGGGCGAGACCAGGACGCTCGCCGACTTCGACGGCAAAGCCCTCCTGATCGTCAACGTCGCCTCGCGCTGCGGTCTCGCACCGCAGTACGCGACGCTCGAGCGCCTGCAGCGGGAGTACGGCGACCGCGGCCTGCAGGTCCTCGGCTTCCCGAGCAACCAGTTCCTGCAGGAGCTGCGCAGCAACGAGGCGATCAAGGAGTTCTGCTCGACGACCTACGGCGTCACGTTCCCGATCTTCGATCGCATCCGGGTGAACGGGCGCAAGGAGCATCCGCTCTACACCGAATTGAAGAAGACGCCGGATGCCTCCGGCAAAGCCGGCCGCGTCACGTGGAACTTCGAGAAGTTCCTCGTCGCGCCCGACGGCACCGTCAAGCGCTTCCGCCCGCACACCGAGCCGGACGACCCCGCGGTGATCGCCGCGATCGAGGAGGCGCTGCCGGGTTGACGGTCACCTCGCGTACGGGAACGTGCGCACGCGCTCGACCCGGAACCGGTGGGGGAGGGCCTGCTCGTCGCGAGTGCCGTCTGCACGCGGGAACTCGAACACGTCGAGCATGAGCTGCACCGGGTAGTCGATGCGCTGCGCGACCGTCTTGACCCACCGGTGGTCGATGTAGAACCGCAGTTCGTCGGGCGTCCACGCGACGGCGTAGTCGTGGAACTCGGTGAGGTCGCCCTCGACGCGCACCTTCTCGAAGTCGGTCTCGAGGCCGGGGTCGTTCTGCGCCTTGACGCCGACCCCGACGAGGCCGCCCGTGTCGTCGATCTCGGAGCCGAAGATCTCGGCGACGCAGATCTCGCCCGAGCGCTGCGGCTCGTCCTCGAAGCCGATCGGCCAGAAGGCGACCATCACGTCGGGGTGCCGGACAGCCGCCATGCGGACTTCGATCACGCCGTACTGCACGAGATGCAGGCGGCGCTCGGGCTGCGCTTCGCGCACGACGAGGTCTGGGCGGAAGCGGTGCTGCCCGACAGTCGAGCCGACGGGGCCCGAGTACTCGCCGGTCTGCAGGTGGGACACCCGGATGCCGCCGTCGAACTCCGGCGACCACGGAGGGGTCTCGGCGTCGATGAGCAGCTCGAGGCCGGCCGGCGCGACCGAGTACCGCGCCTCGGTGCGCTCCCGCGACGACCAATGCGGCAGGTAGTACGGCCACCACACCGTCTCGTCGAGCACGCCCTCGTCGAAGTGCTCGTCGAGGTCGGGGGCGCGGCCGTCGAGATCGAGCGGCGTCTCGGGATGACCCATGCCGCCATTGTGCTCCGCGCAGGCGACATCCGCATTCGCGGCGGGAAAGGGACCAAAGACCCCCGACCCCCGCATCCGCCCGGCATACCGTCGCCCGTATGGAGACCATGAAAGCACTCGTGTTCCACGGACCCGGCCAGAAGTCGTGGGAGGACATCCCCAAGCCGAGGATCCAGCGGCCCACCGACGTCATCGTGAAGATCGAGACGACGACGATCTGCGGGACCGACCTGCACATCCTCAAGGGCGACGTGCCCGCCGTCGCCGACGGCCGCATCCTCGGTCACGAGGGCGTCGGCACGATCGTCGAGACGGGCGACGCCGTCGAGACGCTGAGCGTCGGCGACCGCGTGCTCATCTCGTGCATCTCGGCGTGCGGCCGGTGCGAGTTCTGCAAGAAGGGCGTCTACTCGCACTGCCTCGGCGACGAGGGCGCATCCGGCATCGGCTGGATCTTCGGTCACCTCATCGATGGGACGCAGGCGGAGTTCGTCCGGGTGCCGTACGCCGAGACGTCCGTCTACAAGCTGCCGGACTCGGTGTCGAACCGCGACGCCGTGATGCTCAGCGACATCCTGCCCACCGGCCACGAGATCGGGGTCAAGTACGGCCGCGTGAAGCCAGGTGACGTCGTCGCGGTCATCGGCGCCGGTCCGGTCGGCCTCGCGGCCATCATGACCGCGCAGCTCTACGGGCCATCGCGCGTCATCGCGGTCGACCTCGACGAGAACCGGCTGCAGCAGTCTCTGGAGTTCGGCGCGACCCACACGGTCGTGTCTGGCGAGGGGGCGAAGGAGCGCGTGCTCGCGCTCACGGACGGACTCGGCGTCGACGTCGCGATCGAGGCGGTGGGCGTTCCGCCGACGCTCGGACTCGCGTTCGACATCGTGCGTCCTGGGGGCGTCGTCGCGAACGTCGGCGTGCACGGCAAGCCGGTCGAGCTTCCGATCCAGGACCTGTGGATTCAGAACATCACGCTCACGACGGGGCTCGTCAACACCGACACGACGGACATGCTCCTGAAGATGGTCGAGTCGGGCAGGCTCGCGGCGGCGAAGTTCGCCAGCCACGAGTTCGCGCTCGCGGACATCCTCGAGGCGTACGACGTGTTCGGCCGAGCGGCCGAGACGAAGGCCCTCAAGGTCGTCATCCAGGCGTGATCGGGACGGATGAGCCGGGGCCGCCATCCGGCCCCGGCCCGCTCACCGCGGTCGCCGCATCCGTCACCAGGGCATCGGACCGTGCTTCGACACGTACGTGCCGGTCGGGCCGTCAGGCGCGACCTGCGCCATGCGCACGACGATCTCGGCGGCCTCCTCGACGGTCTGCGTTCCGGTGTTGCCGTTCAGGTCCGTCTTCGTGTACCCGGGCTCGACCGCGTTGATGCGCATCTCGGGCAGCGCCTTGGCCAGCTGGATCGTGATGACGTTGACGGCGGCCTTCGACGCCGGGTAGGCGATGCCCTGGTAGAAGTGCGTGTAGCTCTGCGGATCGCTCAGCATGGAGATCGAGGCGAGACCGCTGGACAGGTTGACGATCACCGGCGCAGGCGAACGACGGAGGATCGGCAGGAACGCGTGGGTCACCCGCATCGTCCCGAACACGTTCGTGTCGAACACGGCCTGCAGGTCGGCCGCGGTGGTGTCGACGGGCGACGGGATGCTGTTGTCGGGCAGTCGCGGCTCGACGCCCGCGTTGTTGATCAGCACGTCGATCCCTCCGGCATCCGCGATCGTGTCGGCCGCGGCGGCGACGGACGCCTCATCCGTCACGTCGATCTGGACGAACTCAGCGCCCAGCTCCGCGGCCGCCGCACGTCCGCGCTCCTCGTCGCGTGCGCCGAGGAAGACGCGATGTCCGGCGGCGATGAGCTGCCGCGCGGTCTCCTTGCCGATTCCTTTGTTCGCTCCGGTGATGAATGTGGTAGTCATGTCTTCGACTTTCACCGGAAGTCGATTCCTCAGCCAGGTCCCCGGTTTTCCTGAGACTGACAGTGCCAGGATGAGCGGCGCCAGCCCGCGGAGACGCGCGGATAATGGCTCCGTGGCGACCTGGGATCTCGGCCGGGCGATCCGGTCCTGGCGCGATCGGCTGACCCCTGAGCAGGCGGGTCTCCCGGTCGGGCGACGGCGCCGCGCGCCGGGGCTGCGTCGCGAGGAGCTGGCCGGACTCGCAGGCATCAGCGTGGACTACCTGACCCGCCTCGAACAGGGGAGGGCGACGACTCCGTCGCCGCAGGTCGTCGAAGCGCTCGCACGCTCGCTGCGGCTCGCCGACGCCGAGCGCGAGGTGCTCTTCCACCTGGCGGGGCTGACGGTGCCGGGCCCGGGGATCGTGCCGACGCGCATCAGCCCGAGCGTGCAGCGGCTCCTCGATCGCTTCACGCACACGCCGACTGTCGTCTTCGACGCGACATGGACGCTCGTCACCGCGAACCCCGCGTACAACGCGCTGATGGGCGACACGACGCGCCGGTCCGGGCTGGAGCGCAACGCGGCGTGGCGATACCTGCACGGGCTTCCGAACCGTGTGCGGATGTCGGCCGAGGAACGCGATCGCCTCACCGAGCAGCTCGTCGCCGACCTCCGCGCGGCCGCGGCGCACTATCCCGACGATCCGCGCGTGGCGGAGCTCGTCCAGTCGATCGTCGAGTCCAGCCCGCGGGCGGCCGAGCTGTGGCGGTCGGGAAGCGGCACGACCGATCACCCGCCCGCACGCCGCAAGGTGATCGACCATCCGCAGGTCGGGCCGATCGAGCTGGACTGCGACACCCTCATCGTCGCGGGCGACGACCTGCGCATCATGATCTACACGGCGGAGCCGGGCAGCGAGGACGAGAGTCGCCTCGAGCTCGCGATCACCCTCGGGACCCAGCAGTTCACCGCACGATGAGTCGCGCGGCTGTACGTCGCCCTGTCGGGACCGCACAACCTCCCGGGTCGACGGTCGTCGGATGCGTTGTACAACATGTCCAATCGACTTTGCGCGGAGTTGTGGGAGTCCTACCGTCAGAGTGACTTCCCCTATCGATGCCGAAAGGTGATCACCCATGGCAGACGCCGCCGTCCGCATCAAGAAGCCCGCCACCAGCAAGCGCACGCCCGCCGGAGGCGCCCCGACCGCCGCGCACAGCGCAGCCGAGGCATCCGAACCGCGCATCGACGTCGCCTCGGTGACCGACCTCCTGCTCGGAACGTGGGCGGACACCCGCCGCGAAGCACGCGAGATGATCAAGGACCCCGCGTTCTGGCGCATCGACGGGCAGCCGATGCCCGAGCACCGCGAGCGCGTGCTGAGCCAGCTGCACCTGCTCGTCGAGCACGGCGGCTCGCGCCGCGCCTTCCCGAAGGAGTACGGCGGCCTCGAGGACAACGGCGCCAACCTCGCCGGCTTCGAGGAGCTCGTGCTCGGCGACCCGAGCCTGCAGATCAAGTCGGGCGTGCAGTGGGGCCTCTTCGGCTCGGCCATCTACCAGCTCGGCACGAAGAAGCACTGGGACACGTGGCTCCCGGGCGTCATCGACCTGAGCCTGCCGGGGGCGTTCGCGATGACCGAGACCGGCCACGGGTCGGATGTCGCGTCCATCGGCACCACGGCGACGTACGACCCCGAGACCGAGGAGTTCGAGATCCACACGCCGTTCCGCGGCGCGTACAAGGACTACCTCGGCAACGCCGCGCTGCACGGCAAGGCGGCGACCGTGTTCGCGCAGCTCATCACGAACGGCGTGAACTACGGCGTGCACTGCTTCTTCGTGCCGATCCGCGACGACGAGGGCGACATGCTGCCCGGCATCAAGAGCGAGGACGACGGCGTCAAGGGCGGTCTCAACGGCATCGACAACGGTCGCCTCGCGTTCGACCACGTGCGCGTGCCGCGCTTCAATCTGCTCGACCGCTACGGGCAGGTCGCGCCCGACGGCACCTACACGAGCGACATCGCGAGCCCGGGCCGCCGCTTCTTCACGATGCTCGGCGCGCTCGTGCAGGGCCGCGTCTCGCTCGACGGCGCGGCGACGGTCGGCACGGCACTCGCACTCCACATCGCGATCACGTACGCGAACCAGCGCCGCCAGTTCGACTCGGGCACCGGCACCGACGAGGTCGTGCTGCTCGACTACGGCAAGCACCAGCGCCGCCTGCTGCCGCTCCTCGCCCAGAATTACGCGCAGTTCTTCGCGCACGACGAGCTGCTCAAGAAGTTCGACGGCGTGTTCTCCGGCCGCACCGACACGCCCGACGAGCGCGAGGACCTCGAGACGCTCGCCGCGGCGCTCAAGCCGCTGAGCACGTGGAACGCGCTCGCGACGATCCAGGAGGCGCGCGAGGCGTGCGGCGGCGCGGGCTTCCTCGCCGAGAACCGCCTCGTCGGCCTGCACCAGGACCTCGACGTGTACGTCACGTTCGAGGGCGACAACAACGTGCTCCTGCAGTTGGTCGGCAAGCGCCTGCTGAGCGATTTCGCGAAGCAGTTCAAGGGGGCGGATGCGGCGAAGCTCGCGCGCTACGCCGTCGGCCAGACCGCCGGCAAGGTGTTCCACGGTGCGGGGCTCCGCCAGCTCGGGCAGGCGGTCGCCGACCTCGGCTCCACGGCTCGCTCGGTCGAGCTCGGGCTGCGCGAGGAGCAGCAGCACGAGCTGCTCGCCGGCCGCGTGCAGCAGATGGTCGCCGATCTCGCGGCTGCGCTGCGCCCGGCGTCGAAGCTCTCGCAGGCCGAAGCAGCCGAGCTGTTCAACGCCCACCAGGCCCAGCTCATCGAAGCGGCCCGCGCGCACGCCGAGCTGCTGCAGTGGGAGGCGTTCACCGACGGCGTGCACCGCATCTCGGACGAGGGCACGAAGCAGGTCCTCATCTGGCTGCGCGACCTCTTCGGCATGCACCTGATCGAGAAGCACCTCGCGTGGTATCTCATCAACGGACGCCTGTCGACTCAGCGCGCGGCATCCGTCTCGCGCTACATCGATCGCCTCGCAGCCCGCCTCCGCCCGCACGCGCAGGACCTCGTCGACGCCTACGGCTTCGAGCCCGAGCACGTGCGCGCGCCCATCGCGTCGGGCGCGGAGCAGCAGCGCCAGGACGAGGCGCGCGAGTACTACCGCGCGCTGAAGGCGTCGGGACGGATGCCCGTGTCGGAGAAGTCGCTCAAGAAGAAGTAGCGCCACGCGTCGGCGCCGCGAGATGAGGGAATCTCGCGGGACGAGGGCTCATCCGCCGACGGCGGCCTCGTTTCGCGGCATTCCCTCGTCTGAGCGGGCAGTCGGGCGGAAGCGGCGGCCGGTCACTCCGACCAGCCGCACATGCCGCACTCGCCGCTCGCCGACACCTCGACGAAGCAGTTCGGGCACATCGCCCGCGTGACATCGCGAGTGCTCGGGGTGCGGCGCGCAGGCGCGCGCTCGGCACGCGGTCGGGCCTTCGCGCGCGGCGCGGCAGCCGTCGGAGCCTCGCGCCGCACCACGACCGGGCGGTGCTCGGCGCAGTAGAAGCGCACGAACCCGTCGTGGTTCTTCGGATGCCGGTGCTTGACCGCCCACAGCTCGGTGCGCGGCCGCGGCTCGGAGTCGGCGCCGCACGTGAAGCAGCGCGTCGGGTCGCCGGGGACGACGTCGGCCACAAGGACGGGGGTCTCGAACGGGATGGCGTCCCGCCAGTCGGACGACGCGACGATCCTCATGACATTCCTCTCGTGCGGTGCCGGGGGCGCACCCGCCCTTCAACGGTAAGCGACTCGAGCCGCTGCCGTCTCCGGCCCTGTCTGAGACGATCCGTCCGTTCGCGACACGACAGTGGTGAGGCCGCGTGCGCAAGGGCTTCAGTGCACGCATGCTTCGCGAGGGGATCGCGTTCGGGGCGCGGTCCCCTCGATCGCGCTTCCAGGACGGCCGATGTCGGTGTCGGCGCGCGCCGCTAGCGTGGGCGGCGTGAGCCTCGATGTCGCCGTCGACGAGAACGGGGTCGCGCGTTGCCGATGGGCCGACTCCGACCCGGAATACCGCCGCTACCACGACGAGGAGTGGGGAACGCCGCTGCACGGCGATCGCGCGCTGTTCGAGAAGATGAGCCTCGAGGGCTTCCAGGCGGGGCTGTCGTGGATCACCATCCTGCGCAAGCGTCCTCGGTTCCGCGAGGCGTTCGCGGGCTTCGATCCCGAGATCGTCGCACGGTTCGGCGACGACGACGTCGAGCGGCTCATGGCCGACGCGGGCATCGTGCGCAACCGGGCGAAGATCCTCGCGACGATCTCGAACGCGCGGGTCGTGGCCGAGATGGCCGAGGGCGAACTCGACGAGCTCATGTGGTCGTTCGCGCCGCAACCGGATGCCCGGCCGAGGCCCCGCTCGTTCGCCGAGGTCCCCGCCACGACGCCTGAGTCGAAGGCCATGAGCAAGGCCCTTCTCGCGCGCGGGTTCCGGTTCGTGGGCCCCACCACGATGTACGCGCTCATGCAGTCCGCGGGCATGGTCGACGACCACGTCGAGGGGTGCTGGCGTGCGGCATCCGGCTCGTCCGTCGCGGTTCGTGGGGATTTGTCCCCATCGAGATCCGAGCCCGCCGCGACGTAGCCTGACCGAGGCGATCGGGCGGCGCGGGAGATCACCGCCGTGTGGAAAGGGCTCGTCAGATCGGCGATCCCCGGGTTAGGCTGGGTGCTTCCCCCGCCCATTCCCCCCTTCGTCGTGAGCCGAATCACCTCGCCCGTCGCCACGCACGTCGTCTATCCCGCCTGGAGGAGGCAGAGGACCCCGTGAAAGCGTCGTCGTGGCTTCGCGCGCGCCCGCGCACCCTCGCATCCGCGGGGATCGTGACGGCCGGCGCGGTGGCGATCAGCACGATGGCGTTCCTCTACGAGGGCTTCCCGACGACCGAGGTCGACCTGCACGACGGGGGAGTGTGGGTCACCAAGCAGTCGAGTCTGCTCGTCGGTCACTTCAATCACGAGTCGCGCGTGCTCGACTCGGGGCTGCGCACGGTCAGCGACGAGTACGACATCCTCCAGTCCGGCGATGACGTGCTCGTCGTCGACAAGGCGGGCTCGTCCGTCACGGCGGTCGACCCCGCGATGGTCGTGCTCGGCGACAACGCGCAGGTGCCGGGCGGCGCCGACGTCGCGCTGGGCGGCTCGACCCTGGCGATCCTCGACCCGAGCGCCGGCTCGCTGTGGGTGCTGCCGGCGAAGGCGGTCGCGAGCTTCGAGGTCGCGGGCAACGAGCCGGCGGCGGAGCTCGGCGAGGGCGCCGACGTCGTCGTCGGCCTCGACGGCACGGTCTACGCCGTCGCACCCGCGACAGGCGAGGTCGTCACGATCCGCATGGGCGGCGACGGTGATCCTGCCGAGCCCGAGCGCGCCTCGCTCGACGGGCTCGGCAAGGAGGCGGATGCCTCGATCACGGTCGTCGGCGACGTCCCGATCGTGCTCGACAACGAGAGCCGCACGATCTGGAGCACGCAGGGCCTGCGCGCCGAACTCGCGGTGGATGGGGCATCCGTGCTTCAGGCTCCTTCCGAGCCGAACGACGCCGTCATGGTCGCCTCTCGCGAAGCGCTGCTGCGGGTTCCGCTCGACGGCTCCGAGATCACCGAGACGAAGGCCGAGGGTGAGGGCACCCCGGCCGAGCCGGTCTTCCTCGAGGGCTGCGCGTACGGTGTGTGGTCGGGGTCGACCGCGTTCGTGCGCGACTGCGTCGGCGAGGCCGACGACCAGTCGACGACGGTGCCCGGCGCCAATCCGGATGCGTCGCTCAGGTTCCGTGTGAACCGCGACGTCATCGTGCTCAACGACGTCATCGGCGGCGCGGCGTGGATGGCGAGCGAAGACCTGCAGAAGGTCGACAACTGGGAGGACATCACTCCGCCCGAGGGTGAGACCGACGAGAACGACGACGAGACGACCGACGAGACCGTCGAGACGACTCTCCCCGAGCGGTCCGCGATCAACACCCCGCCCGTCGCAGTGGACGACGAGTTCGGCGTCCGCCCCGGCCGCACGACGATGCTGCCGGTGCTCGACAACGACTCCGACGCCGACGGCGACGTGCTCACCGTCACCATCCCCGATCAGGGGCCGTCGTTCGGCGAGGTGCAGTCGATCAACAACGGCTCGGGTCTGCAGATCGCCGTCCCGGAGGATGCGACCGGCACGACGACCTTCCAGTACGAGGCCGATGACGGCCGCGGCGGACGCGCGCGCGCGAACGTGCAGCTCACCGTGCACGACTGGAGCATCAACGGCGCGCCGAAGCAGAACCGCCTCACGGCGATCGCGGTCGAGTCCGGCGGCGTCGTGTCGTACAACGTGCTGCCCGACTGGATCGATCCCGACGGCGACGACGTCTTCCTGAGGTCGGTCACACCGGCCGAGGGCGACGAGGCCGACTTCACGGCCGACGGCCGCATCACCTATCGCGCGCTCGGGCCGACGCAGGGCCGCAAGGACGTGGTCATCTCCGTGTCCGACGGAAGCGAGGTCACCGAGGGAGTCGTGCGCTTCGACGTGCGCCCGCCCGGTTCGACACTCCCCGTCGCGAACGCCGACCACGTCGTCGTGCGCGCCGGCAAGTCCGTCACGGTCTCGCCGCTCGCGAACGACACGAACCCGAGCCGCGAGCCGCTGCGCCTCACGCGCGTCGACGAGACGCCCGGCGCATCGCTGTCGCCCGACTACGCGAACGGGCGCTTCGCGTTCTCCGCGAAGCAGCCGGGCGTCTACTACGTGCAGTACCTCGTGTCGGCGGGGTCGCTGTCGGCCCCCGGCGTCGTGCGTGTCGACGTGCTCGAGGACGCGGAGACCGACCTGCCGCCGATCGCGGTGCGCGACGTCGCGCTGCTCCCGAGCGGTCGCGAGGTGCTCGTCGACGTGCTCGCGAACGACTCCGACCCGTCGGGCGGCATCCTCGTCGTGCAGTCGGTGACGGTCGAGCAGTCGAGCGGCATCTCGGTGTCGGTGCTCGGCCACGAGACGCTGCGCATCACCGACCAGGGCGCGCTCGCCGAGCAGGTCACGGTGAAGTACACGATCTCCAACGGCAAGCACAGCGCCGACGGCGAGGTCGTCGTCATACCGATCCCCGCGCCGTCGAAGCTGCGGCCGCCGGTCGCGAACGACGACCGCGTCGTCGTTCGGGCGGGCGACGTCGTCACGATCCCGGTGCTCGAGAACGACTACCACCCCAACGGCGACACGATGCACCTCGCCTCGGAGCTGGTGGAGCCGCTGCCGGAGCCCGAGGACGGTGAGATCTTCGTCGCCCAGGACACCGTGCGCTTCCGCGCGGGCGACGAACCGGGCATCGTCTACGCGACGTACGAGGTCGTCGACAGCACCGGTCAGAAGGACGCGGGGTACATCACGATCCAAGTGCTTCCGGTGACCCCCGAGACCAACCAGGCGCCGCGGCCGGAGGAGCTGACGGCCCGCGTCGTGGGCGGCGCGACGGTGCGCATCGCGATCCCGCTCGACGGGATCGACCCCGACGGCGACTCGGTGGACCTCCTCGGCATCGCATCCGCGCCCGAGAAAGGCCGCATCTCGCAGGTCGGCCCCGACTGGCTCGAGTACCAGGCGGTCGGCGACTCGGTCGGCGTCGACGAGTTCACCTACCGCGTGCGGGACCGCCTCGGCGCCGAGGCGACCGCCTCCATCCGCGTCGGCATCGCCCCTGCGGGGTCCATCAACCAGGCGCCGTACGCGGTGAAGGATGCGATCGTCATGCGCCCGGGCCGATCGGTCGCGGTGCCCGTTCTCGCAAACGACTCCGACCCCGACGGCGACCAGATCACGCTCGTGCGCAACGGCGTCGAGACGGCCGACGTGCCGGGTCTGTCGGCGGAGGTCCTCGGCGACCGCATCGTGGTCACGTCGCCCGGCAGCGAGGTCGTCACGTCGCTGCAGTACCGCATCCGCGACGTGCGCGGCGCCGAGGCGATCGGAGTCCTCCAGATCACGGTCGCCGACGACGTGCCGCTCATGAAGCCGATCGCGCGCGACGACCGCATCCTCCCGCAGGACGTGGAGGACGCATCCGTCGACCTCGAGGTGCTCGCCAACGACGAGGATCCCGACGGCGTGGTCGCCGACCTCGAGGTCACCGCGGAGGGCACGGGCGTCCGCGTGCTCCCGGACGGCCGCCTGCGCATCGAGATCGGCGACGAGGAGCGCCTCGTCCAGTACCGCATCACCGACCGCGACGGCCTTCAGGCGACCGCGTTCGTGCGCGTGCCGTCGCTCGACTCGCTGCCGCCGACGCTCGCGACGACGGAAGGCGTCGAGGTGAACAGCGGCGAGACGATCGAGATCCCGCTCGCCGACCATGTGCGCACATCGCGCGGCACGCGTGCGGTGATCACGGAGGCGGCGAAGGTCTCCGCCGTGCACGGCGACGGGTCAGAGCTCGTGAAGGACCAGACGACACTCGTCTACACCTCCGAGCAGGGGTACTTCGGCCAGGACGCGATCACCTTCGAGGTGACCGACGGCACCGGGCCCGACGACCCGGACGGCCTCAAGGCCACCCTCACGCTCCCCGTCACGGTGCTGCCTCCCGACAATCAGCAGCCGGAGTTCCTCAACGGCCAGATCTCCGTCGCCCCGGGCGAGGAGGCGAGCCGCCTCGACCTGAGGGCCCTCACGACCGACCCCGACCCGGGTGACGTCGCGCGTGCGTCGTACACGCTCGTGGGCGGTGCACCGAGCGGACTGAGCGCGTCGATCTCCGACGGCACGCTGAGCGTCAGCGCGGATGCCGCCACACCGAAGGGCACGCAGGCGACGCTCCGGGTGCGCGTCACCGACGGCGAGACCGAGCCGATCGAGGGCGACGTCGTCGTGACGGTGACGGCCTCGACGCGCACGCTCCCGACCGCGAACGACGACGTCATCGACGAGGCGAACCAGGGCACGACGATCACGGTTCCGGTGACGGCGAACGACTTCAACCCGTTCCCCGACCGGCCGCTGAAGGTCGTCGCGGCCGCTGTCGAGACGGGCAACGGCACCGCTGAGGTGCGAGGCGACCAGGTGGCGGTGAGTCCGAGCAGCACGTTCGTCGGCACGATGGTCGTGCGCTACCGCATCCAGGATGCGACGGCCGACGTCGACCGCGAGGTCGAAGGACGCATCCTCGTCACGGTGCAGGGCCGGCCCGAGGCTCCCGGCACACCGTCCGTGTCGAGCGTGCAGGACCGCACGGTGGTGCTGTCGTGGACGCCGCCCGCCGACAACGGCGCGCCGATCACGAAGTACGTCGTGTCGTCGACGCGCGGCGACTACTCGAAGGACTGCGCGGCCACCACGTGCACGCTCGACGGGCTGACGAACAACGTCGAGTACAACTTCACCGTCGTCGCGGTCAACCGCGTCGGCTCGTCCGACCCGTCGCCGGCATCGCCGCCGGCGCGCCCCGACGCGCGCCCCGACACGCCTCAGCCCCCCACGATCACGGGCTTCGGCGACCGCAGTCTCTCGATCGCGTGGGTGACGCCGCCGACGCCCGGTTCGCCCGTCGAGTACTTCACGCTCGAGATCTCACCCGCTCCTCCGTCGGGCATCCCCGAGAAGACCAACATCACGGGCAACACCTACGTGTGGGAGGGCCTCGAGAACGGCACCGCCTACCAGGTGCGCGTCAAGGCGCACAACCGGGCGCCGGATGCCTCGAGCTACAGTGCGTGGTCGGCGACGGAGATCCCCGCGCGTGCGCCCGAGCCCGTGGCCGCCCCGTCGACCCAGCGACTCCAGCCGGTCGGCAACCAGGCGCAGCTGCAGGTCTCGTGGGCGGCGCCCGCCAACAACGGTGCACCCATCGCCGGGTACGAACTGCAGGTGATGCGCGGCGGCTCGGTCGTCAGCACGATCCCCGGCATCCCGGCCACGCAGACGAGCCAGGCGGTCGTCGTCGACACGTCGACCACGGACTACACGTTCCGGCTCCGGGCCAGCAACAAGGCCGGCTGGGGCGAGTGGGGCGCGCAGTCCGCACCTCGCCGTGCCTTCACCCCGCCCGGTGCGCCCACGATCACGGGCGTGACCCCCGGCGACCGCAGGCTCAACGTCACCTACACGCCGGGTGCCGGAAACGGCGCGACGGCGAGCGAGCTGCGGTACGAGTACTCGCTCAACGGCGGCGGCTGGCAGGCCTTCAACGGGTCGACGATCACGGGTCTGACGAACGGCACGACGTACCAGGTGCGCCTGCGCGCGTACACGTCGATGGACGGTGTGCGCTACGACGGCGCCCCGTCGGCGTCGTCGGCGGGAAAGATCCCGTACGGACCGGTCAACACACCGGGAGCGGGCGCCAAGGCGAGCGGTCAGAGCATCACGTACAGCTGGAGCGCTCCTGCGCCGAACGGCCGACCGATCCAGCGCGTGCAGATCAACATCAACGGCAACGGGTGGGAGAACGTCTCCCTCAACGGCAACCGCACGATCAACCACGGCTACGACTTCAAGGGCACGATCCAGGTGCGCGCGTACGACAGCGAGGGCCAGGTGTCGGCCGTGCGGTCGGCGTCCGACACGACGGCGCAGCGACCCCAGGCGTCGGCGCAGGCGGGCAAGGGCAGTCGGACGAACAGTCCGACGTGCACGAGCACGCAGTGCGCCTACCTGACGGTCACGACGCAGAACTTCCCCGCGGGGGACTACCGCATCTCCTGCAACGCGACCGGCCCGTACGGCGGCACCCCGTTCGCCGGCGGCGGGACGTACCACCTCCCGGCGAACGGCACCATCCAGCTCGGCTGCTACTTCGGTGACAACGGCGAGCAGGTGTGGGTGACGATCCACGGCTGGGGCGATTCCAAACGCACGACCTGGTAGGGCCGGCACGGATACCGACGACGACAGACACAGCGATACGAGAGAGATGACCATGACGATGACACCGGAGCAGGCCGCCTGGTTCCAGGGGACCTTCACGCGCCTCGTCGACAACGTGGACCGAGCCCTCATGGGCAAGCGCGAGGTCGTGGGACTCGTGCTCGCGGCGATGCTCGCCGAGGGCCACGTGCTGCTCGAGGACGCGCCCGGCACCGGAAAGACGAGCCTCGCCAAGGCGCTCGCGGCGACGGTGCAGGGCACGAGCTCGCGCATCCAGTTCACGCCCGACCTCCTGCCGTCCGACGTGACGGGCGTCACGATCTACGACCAGCAGGCGCACCGCTTCGAGTTCCACCGCGGTCCCGTCTTCGCGTCGATCGTGCTCGCCGACGAGATCAACCGGGCGTCGCCCAAGACGCAGTCGGCGCTCCTCGAGGTCATGGAGGAGTCGCGTGTGACCGTCGACGGCGTGCCGCACGAGGTCGGCCGTCCGTTCCTCGTCATCGCGACGCAGAACCCCGTCGAGCAGGCGGGCACGTACAAGCTGCCCGAGGCGCAGCTCGACCGCTTCCTCGTGAAGACGAGCATCGGCTATCCCGACCTCGCGGTGGCGGAGCGCATCCTCGCCGGCGCCGCCGATCGCAACCCGTCGGCGCACCTCCCCGCGATCATCACGACCGGCGCCGTCGCCGACATGGCCGACCTCGCCGCGACGGTGCACGTCGAGCCCGCGGTGCTGCGCTACACGGCGCAGCTGGCCGAGGCCACGCGCGCGGATGCCTCTGTGAACCTCGGCGTGTCGGTGCGCGGCTCGCTCTCGCTCATCCGCATCGCGAAGGTCTGGGCCGCCGCGCAGGGCCGACACTTCGTGACGCCCGACGATGTCAAGGCGCTCGTCGGTCCGGTGTGGACCCACCGTCTCGTGCTCGACCCCGAAGCCGAGTTCTCGGGCACCACCGCCGAGGCCGTCATCGCCCGCACGCTCGAGAGCGTCCCCGCACCGCAGGCGAGGGCCGCCGCCTGATGACCTCCGCGACCCTCGCGTCGGCCGAGCCCACGCAGAACGAGTCCCCGCGCAGCGCGTCAGCGGTGCGCGAGGACGCCGTGGGCGCGCCCGCGGGGGACCGCAAGGCGAGATGGACGGATGCCGCGGCGCCCGTCGCCGCAGCGGTCCTGCGCCGCGCGCGGTCGGTCGCGGGAGTCATCCGCCCCATCGCGTGGGTGCTCATCGTCGCGGCGATCGCCCTGTGGATCGCGGGCAGCGTGCTCGGCTGGTGGGAGCTCACCGTGGCGGCGGTCGTCATCACGTTCGTGCTGGCGCTGTGCGCGCTGTTCCTCATCGGACGCACCGCCTACGACGTGTCGCTCGATCTCAACCGCACGCACGTCGTGGTCGGCGAGCGCGCGGTCGGCGCGCTCACGCTGTCGAACCCCGGTGGGCGGGCGATCCTGCCGTCGCGCGTCGTGCTCCCGGTCGGCGCCGGTCGCGGCGTGTTCGACGTGGGCCGCCTCGCCGCCGGCGAGTCGGTCGAGGAGCTCTTCGCGATCCCGACGTCGCGTCGCGCGGTGCTGCCGGTGGGTCCGGTGAGCGTCGTGCGCGGCGATCCGCTCGGTCTCTTCGAGCGCGTCCACCGTCGCGACGAGCCCGTCGACCTGTTCGTCCACCCCAAGACGGTGCGCTTCGAGGGGCAGTCGCTCGGGTTCGTCCGCGACCTCGAGGGTCTCACCGCGCGCGACCTCTCGCGCGACGACGTGTCGTTCCACGCGCTGCGCGAGTATCAGCCGGGCGACGACCTGCGGCACGTGCACTGGCGCTCGTCGGCGCGCACGGGTGATGTCATGGTTCGGCAGTACGAGGAGACGCGCCGTTCGCACTTCGTCATCGGCCTGTCGTGCAATCCGTCGGACTATCGCGACACCGACGAGTTCGAGCTCGCGATCTCGGCCGCCGGCTCCCTCGGCCTCCGTGCCGTGCGCGACTCGCGGCGCGTCGACCTGCGAGTGCAGGGCCGCTCGGTGGCCGCCACGACGGGCAAGCGCCTCCTCGACGCGCTGTCGGCGCTCGAGCCGTCGAAGCCGCGCGACGGCGACATCCTCGACCTCACGACCGCCCTCGTGGCGACCGTCGAGCTCGCGAGCATCGTCGTGCTCGTGTGCGGCTCGGGCGTGAACCCGGCCAAGCTGCGCGCCGCGTGCGGGCGGGTCCCCTTCGGGGCGCGCGTGCTCGCGATCGTCACGCACAGTGGCGCCACCCCGTCGCTGCGCCGCGTGGGCGAGGCGGATGTCGTCACGATCGGCG
Organism: Microbacterium sp.; assembly: GCF_035556355.1. Lineage (GTDB taxonomy): Bacteria > Actinomycetota > Actinomycetes > Actinomycetales > Microbacteriaceae > Microbacterium. Next base: position 41,752 of record NZ_DATMFG010000044.1, on the reverse strand, counting down.
AGCTCGACCAGCTCCCCGCCGCCCTCCGGAAGGTGCTCGCATGAGCGCGCCGAACGACGCCCCCGTCGTCGAGCGGGAGAAGCGCGAGGAGGCTCGCGCCGAGGCCGCGCGCCGCCGCGAGCAGCGCACGCGCCGCGCGGCGGAGCGGCGGGCGAACGCGACGACCGCCACGCGCCGGTGGGTGCTCGACCTCGCCGCCGCCGCGCTGCTCGTCGCGGTGCCCATCGCCGGGTTCTGGCCCACGTTCGGCGGCCCCGCGTACCTTCCCGCCGCGGTCGGCGGAGCGCTCGTGGGCCTGGCTGTCGCCGCGTTCGCGGCGCGCCTGCGATGGGGCGTGCTCGAGCAGGCGGGCCTCGTCGTGCTCGCGTACTTCCTGCTCAGCCCGGCGCTCGCCGTCCCGCAGACGACGATCCTCGGCGTCATCCCCACGCTCGAGTCGTGGATCCAGCTCGGCACCGGCATCGTCACGTCGTGGAAGCAGCTGCTCACGACGTTCGCGCCGGTCCCGGCATCCGAGCAGTTCCTCATCGTCCCGTTCCTGCTGTCGCTCGTCGCGGCGACGCTCACGGCCGGCTTCGGCCTGCGCCTGCGCCACGCGGCATGGGCTCTCCTTCCCGCCGCGGCGTACCTCGCGACGCAGATCGCGCTCGGCACGTCGCAGCCGGCGATCCCCGTCGTCGAGGGCATCGTGTTCGCGGTGGTCGCGGTCGTGTGGCTCGCGCTCCGCGAGGCGTGGGCCCCGTCATCGGCCGCCGTGTCGCTCGGAAGCGCGGACGGGGGAGCGGATGCCGCGAGGAGCGGCTCTGCGCGCCGCGCGCTGCTCGGGTCGGGCGTCATCGCGATCGCGGTCGTCGCGGGCGTCGCCACGAGCGGGTTCGCCGCGCCTGCGTCGCCCCGGTACGTCCTGCGCGATGTCGTGATCCCGCCGTTCGACGTGCGCGAATACCCGAGTCCGCTGCAATCGTTCCGCTCGATCGTGCGCGACTACCCCGCCGACACGCTCTTCACGGTCACGGGACTGCCCGAGGGTGCGCGCGTGCGCCTCGCGGCGATGGACGCCTATTCGGGCACCGTCTACAACGTGTCAGACGAGGGTCCCGGATCGTCGAGCGCGTTCGTGCCGATGCGCGACACGATGTCGCCCACCGTCGAGGGCACCGAGGCGTCGGTGCGTGTCGAGATCGGCGAGCTGGAAGGCGTGTGGATGCCCGAGGTCGGCTCCTTGACATCCGTCCGCTTCGACGGCGACCGCGCCGACGACCTGCGCCGCTCCGCCCACTACAACGCCGAGACGCAGACCGCCGTCGTGACGGCCGCGCTCCAGGAGGGCGACGCGTACGACCTCGACGTCGTCGTGCCCTCCGTGCCCAGCGACAAGGCGCTCGAGGGTGTGGGCTTCGCGCCGGTTCGGCTTCCGAAGCAGCAGGGTGTCCCGAAGGAGTTCGCCGAGATCGCATCGGATGCCGCGGCCGACGCGTCCACGCCGATCGAGCAGGTCCGCGCGCTCCAGGAGATGCTGTCGACCGAGGGCTTCTTCAGCCACGGGCTCGAGGGCCAGCCGCTCTCGCGCGCCGGCCACGGGGCCGAGCGCATCACGTCGCTGCTCGGCTCGGAGCAGATGGTGGGCGACGACGAGCAGTACGCCGTCGCGATGGCGCTGCTCGCACGTGAGCTCGGCATTCCGGCCCGCGTCGTGCTCGGGTTCTACCCCGACGACGACCGCGCCGATGAGCCCGTGTTCGAGGCCAACGGCGAGAACGTGCACGCGTGGGTCGAGGTCGCGTTCGACGGCGTCGGTTGGGTGCCGTTCGACCCGACGCCGCCGGAGGACCAGGTGCCCAGCGACCAGGAGACCAAGCCGCGCGCCGATCCCAAGCCGCAGGTGCTGCAGCCCCCGCCGCCGCAGCAGGAGCCGGTCGACCTGCCCCCGACGATCCCCGACGAGCGCGAGCCCGAGGAGGGCGACGACGGCATCGGCGCCATCATCTGGGCGATCGTGTCGATCACGGCCGCGACTCTCGGCATCCTCGCGCTTCTGGCGTCGCCGATCATCGTGATCGGCGCGCTCAAGGCGGCGCGTCGCCGTAAGCGCCGCAACGCGGAGCGCGCGGCCGACCGCATCAGCGGCGGGTGGGACGAGCTCGTCGATCGTGCGGTCGACTACGGCACGCCGGTGCGCGTCGGCGCGACCCGCCAGGAGGACGCGGTCCTCGTCCGCACCACGCTCGAGGAGCCGGCGGTCACGACCCTCGCCGACCGCGCGGACGCGCAGGTGTTCGGCCCGACCGAGCCCACGCAGCAGGACGTCGACGAGTTCTGGCGCCAGGTCGAGGAGATCGTCGGCACGATGGGCAGCCGCACGACGTTCTGGCGCCGCGTGCGTGCCCGCCTGTCGCTGCGCTCGCTGCTGGCCGGCACGCGCTTCGCCCTCGCCCGTCCGTTCGCCGCGGCACGGGCGTCGGCCTCCACGTCGTCGCGCCGGTCCCGCACCGCCGCCGATTCCCGCACCCCTTCCGAACCCGCGGAGACCGCATGACCAACCCGCCCCCCGCAGCAACGGCCGCCGTGCCCGCCACGATCGCGCGCCGCGTCGGCGCCTACGTGATCGACGTCGCGATCGCGTTCGGCATCTCGCTCGTGCTCGTCGGCGTGTGCGCCGCGATCATCTTCGCGATCGGTCCTGCGTGGACCCAGACCGCGCTCGCCCTGACGGGCCTCCTCATGTACGTCGGCATCGGCTTCGCAGCGCTCGCGTGGGGCCTCGTGTACACGGCGATGCAGGGCGTGCGCGGATCGATCGGCCAGCGCCTGGTCGGCATCAGACTGGCGGATGCCGCGACCGGTGCTCCCATCGGATTCTGGCGCGCGCTCGTGCGCAACATCGTGTTCGGCCTCGCCGGCTCGATCGTCGTCGGCTACTTCTCACCGCTCTTCGACTCGAGCGCTCGTCGCCAGGGGTGGCACGACAAGGTCGCATCCGCCGTCGTGGTAGACCGCGACGAGGCCGAGGCCCACGCTGCCGCCGCGACCGCCGTGGCGAGCGTCGGGGCCCCCGTCCAGCGGCTCGCCTCACCCGTCGGCGCGCCCACCCCCGCCCGCGGGTTCGCCGCACAACCGCACGCGCCCGCCGGCGGATCGTCGAGCGCCCCGACCGGCCACGTCCTCACGGGTGCGGCCGCGGCGCAGGCGGCCCCCGTGTACTCGGGAGCCGTCCCGCCCCGCCCGCCGCTTCCGCCCCGCCCGCCGGTCCCCGCACCGCAGGCCGCTCCCGCGGCGAAAGCCGCTCCCGCGGCCCAGGCCGCTCCGGCACCGCAGGCCGCTCCCGCGGTCGTCGTGCCGTCAACGGGGATGATCGCGCACGTCCCCGGCATCACCGGCGACCGTCCGCGTGCGGATGCGGCATCCGACTCGACCTCCGGCGACGAGCTCGACGCGACGCTCGCGGCGCGTCCGAACCGCACGTCGACACTCGCGGTCCCGCGGCCCGCCCTCGACCCGGACGCGCGTGCGATCGCGGTGCTCACGTGGGACGACGGCGGCCGCATGGCCGTGTACGGGCGCACGCTGTACGGCCGCAATCCCGCCGCCGAGCCGGGCGCCGTGAGCGTCGCCGTGCGCGACGAGACGCTCTCCCTGTCGAAGACGCACTTCGAGATCGGATGCGACGACGCGGGCGCGTGGATCGTCGACCGCCACTCGACGAACGGCACGGTCCTCGTGCGCGACGGCATGCGGCATCCGCTTCTTCCCGGTCAGCAGACGAACCTGCGCCCCGGTGACCGCCTCGAGTTCGGGGACCGCAGCGCGACGGTGAGCGAGCCTTCATGACGCAGTCTCCGGTGACGGTGGTGCACGGGTCGGCGACCGACCCGGGCCTGCGCCGCCGTGTCAACGAGGACTCGTTCATCGCGTCGTCGCCGCTTTTCCTCGTGGCGGACGGGATGGGTGGGCACTCCGCCGGTGAGATCGCGAGCGCGACCGTCATCGACGAGTTCTCGAAGCTCGCCGGACGCGCGAGCCTCACGATCGACGAGGTGCATGCGACGCTCGCGGAGGCGCGCCGCCGCGTCGAGGCGCTGCCGCCCGGCATGGGCGCGGGCGCGGGCACGACCCTCACGGGCGTCGTCATCGCCGACATCGACGGTGAGGGTTACTGGCTCACGATCAACCTCGGAGACTCCCGCACATACCGCCTGAGCGACGGCGAGTTCGAGCAGATCAGCGTCGACCATTCGATCGTGCAGGAGCTCATCGACAGCGGTGAGCTCGACGCCGCCGCCGCGACGCGCGACTCCCGCCGCAACGTCATCACGCGCGCGATCGGTGCGGGCAGCGAGTCCGAACCCGACTACTGGCTCATCCCCGCCGAGGAGGGCGACCGCATCCTCGTGTGCTCCGACGGGCTGTCGGGCGAGCTCGACAGTGACGCGATCCGCAGGGTGCTGCTCGCCGAGCGCGATCCTCAGGCCGCCGCGACGCGACTCGTGCACGAGGCGATGCTGCACGGCGGCCGCGACAACATCACGGCGCTCGTCGTCGACGCCGTCCGTGTACACTCGCGCGCGCCCCGCGCAGGACACGACACCCTGCCCGGTGAGTCGGTCGCCGATCACATCGACGGCGACACGCTCCCGCGCGCGGTCGCAGGAGGAGGCTTCTGATGTCGGTGCACTATCGACCCGGCGAGATCCCCGTCGCCGTCACCCGCCGCGGTGCGGTCGCCCTGTCGGCCGACACGCCGCCCGCGCTCGCCGTCCGCATCTGGACCGAGGTCGCCGAGGGCCGCGGGCTCGCGGCGGTGCTCGAGGCGCTCACGGGCACGTTCGGCACATCGCTCGCGTCGCTGCCTCCGTTCGCGGTCGCGCTTGCCGAGGGCACGTCGCTGCGCGTCGCGGTCCGCGGCTCGCTCGTGCTCGAGGTCGACACGGCCGCCGGGCGCGAGACGATCTCGGGCGCCGGCGTCACCACGTGGACCGAGCGCGTGCTCGTCGAGGTCTCGCACGTGACACTCCGCACCTCGGCGACGGCCCAGCGCGACGACGACCCGGGGCTTCCGATCGCCGACGGTGTGGTGCTCGCGTCGACGGTCGAGTGGGTGCCGGATGCCGCATCCGCCGCCCCGGCCGAACCGGTCGCGGCCGGGGCCGAGCCGGCACCCGCCGACACCCCGGCCGAGGAAGTCGTCCCGCAGGCGACCCCGGCCGCGGTCGCCGAGCCGGCCGCCGAGGACGGCGATGCCGCCGCGGCCGGCGCGCCGCAGGGCCCCGTCATCGCCTCGGTCCCGCTCGACGGCTCGATGGTCGAGACGCTGCTCCCGTCGGAGTCGACGATCGCTCCGGCATCCGCCGCCGCGGTCGCCGCGGCCGAGCCCGCCGTCGGAGACGACGAACTGTGGGGCGAGACCATCGCGCGTCCCGTAGGCGGCGCGGCCCCCGCGCCGACGGTGGAGGGCGACCATGACGGCGAGACGATCTCGGTCGCCCAGGCTCGTGCGCTGCGCACGGAGGGCATCGTCGACTCGGTGCCTTCGCCGCTCGCCGCCCCGCGGCCTCCCGCGCCGGGCCGCATCCGGCTGTCGACCGGCCAGACGCTCCTTCTCGACCGCACGGTCGTGATCGGCCGCCGCCCGCGTGCGACCCGTGTGACCGGCACCGACCTTCCGCACCTCGTCGCGGTCGACAGCCCCCAGCAGGACATCTCGCGCAGCCACATCGAGCTGCGGGTCGAGGGCGACAGCATCGTCGCCACCGACCTGCGCACGACGAACGGCACGACGCTCGTCCGTCCGGGCGGTGACCCGGTGCGGCTGCACCCGGGGGAGCCGACCGTCGTCGTGCCGGGGGATGTCATCGACCTCGGCGACGGGGTCACGGTCACCGTCGAGGGGATCTCGTGAACGCGAAGCGCACTCCGCAGGCGCCTCCCGAGCTGCCCGGCTTCACGTACGTCGACGTGCTCGGCTCGGGGGGATTCGCCGATGTGTACCTGTACGAGCAGCACCTGCCGAAGCGACGCGTCGCCGTCAAGGTTCTGCTCACCGAGCGCATGTCGAGCGGCTCGGTCGCAGAGTTCACGGCCGAGGCGAACGTCATGGCGATGCTCTCGACGCATCCGGCGATCGTCACGATCTACCAGGCGGGGGTCGCCGGCGACGGACGGCCGTACCTCGTCATGGAGTACTGCCCGAAGCCGAACCTCCAGGTGCGCTACCGCCGCGAGCCGTTCTCGATCGCCGAGTCGCTGCGCGTCGGGGTGCAGGTCGCCGCGGCGGTCGAGACGGCGCACCGCGCGGGGGTCCTCCACCGCGACATCAAGCCCGCGAACATCCTCGTCACGGAGTACAACCGCCCGGCGCTCACCGACTTCGGCATCGCGTCGACGACGAGCGCGGCGGCCGAGTCGGCGGGACTGTCGATCCCGTGGTCGCCGCCCGAGTCGTTCGCCGACGTTCCGCGCAGCGAGGTGCGCTCCGACGTGTACGCGCTCGGTGCGACCGTCTACACACTGCTCGCCGGCCGCTCGCCCTTCGAGCAGCCCGGGCGCCGCAACACCGCCGCCGAGCTCATCCAGCGCATCGAGACGGCGCCGCTCCCGCCGCTCGACCGTCCCGACGTGCCGGCGTCGCTGCACGCGGTGCTCGCGCGCGCGATGGCGAAGTCGGTGACCGACCGCTACGAGAACGCCCTCGCGTTCGCCCGTGCGCTCCAGAAGGTCCAGATCGAGCTGTCGCATTCGGTGACGCCGATCGACATCCTCGACGACGGCGTGACCGACGAGATCGTCGAAGACGAGGACGACGGCCTCACGCGCGTGCGCGGCGTCGTCAGCATCAACCCCGAGACGAACCCCGCGGCCGGTCTCACACGTCCGTCGGCGACGACGGCGCCGTCGCGGCGCGAGCCGGAGCAGGTCGCGCCGTACGCGGATGCCCCCGACGACACCGTTCGCCGCGCATCCGCTCACTCGGCGCCTCCCGTGCCGTCCTCCGTACCGGGCGTCGCAACGCCCGCGCCGGGGCGGTTCGACGACATCGACGACATCGACGCGACGAACCTGCGGATGCCGGCGGATGCTGCCGAGCCGGCACCCGCGCCGCCCACCCCCTCGCGCAAGGGCCTCGTGATCGGGCTGGTCGCCGCGGCGGCCGTCGTCGTGATCGCGGTCGTGCTGGCGGTGTCGCTTCCCGCCCTGCTGGGCGGAACACCGGATGCCGCGCCCACCCCGCCCGCGACCTCGGCGCCCAAGGATCCGATATCCGCCCTCGTCGCCCCTCCGACCGATCTCGAAGGCGCCCCGGCCGCCGGCGGCGTCGAGTTCACGTGGACGAATCCCGATCCGCAGGAGGGCGACCGGTTCCTCGTCGGGGTCGTGACGCGCGCCGACCAGGAGCCCGAGCTCGAGGCGGTGACCGAGCCGACCGTGACCGTTCCCGCCAACCCCTCCGGCACGACGTGCATCGAGGTGATGGTGGTGCGTACGAACGGACAGTCCTCCGATCCGGCGAAGGGATGCGTACCGTGAACAGCGTCGAGCCTCGCGTGACCGAGCCGCGGACCGACCGTCTCACGATCGAGTTCGCCGGCGAGATCTTCCACGTCGACCCGTCGCAGACCTTCACGGTGGGACGCGAAGGCGATCTCGCGATCGACGACAACCTCTTCCTCCACCGCCAGTTCCTCACGATCGAGCAGGTGGACGGGCTGTGGATCCTCTCGAACGTCGGCAGCAGGCTGTCGGCGACCGTGACCGACTCGGGCAGCCGCGTGCAGGCGTGGCTCGCGCCGGGGGCGCGTCTTCCGCTCGTGTTCGCGGCGACCACCGTGATCTTCAGCGCGGGACCCACGACCTACGAGCTGACGATCCACGCGGCCGAGCCCACGTTCCGCGAGACGCAGACGATCGACGACGAGTCCGACGGGCTCTCGACGATCGGCGAGGTGCCGCTCACGGCGAGCCAGAAGCTCATGATCCTCGCCCTCGCCGAGCCCGTGCTGCGCCGCGAGGGGACGGGCATGAGCGAGCTGCCGACATCGGCGCAGGCCGCCGAACGCCTCGGCTGGACGCTCACGCGCTTCAACCGCAAGCTCGACAACGTCTGCGACAAGCTCGACCGCATCGGCGTGCCCGGGCTCCGCGGCGGGGTGCGCTCGTTCGCGACGAACCGGCGCGTGCGGCTCGTCGAGCACGCGATCTCGGCGCGCCTCGTGACGCGTGACGACCTTCCGCTCCTCGACGAGGAGCGCGACGCGAACGGCGACGACGACGCGTGATGCGCGCACTCACGCACTCGTCGAGCGCACGCATCCGCTGACGCCTGTCGCGTCTGGGTGATTCAGCGCCCGGTGTCGGCGAGGTGGCGCGCCCCGTGGGTGACGACCTTCACGACGACGCCCCGCCGGTGCAGCTCGGCGACCGTGCGGGTCTCCTCGTCGATGTCGCGGCCGAGCGCGTGCACATTCGCGACGACGAGCACATCGCCGCGGCTGAGGTGCCCGAACAGGCGGACGAGCCGCTCCTCCCACGTCTCCAGGGTCTCGGGCGCAGGGTGGCGGAACCCCTCGATCGGCACGCCGAAGTGCGTGAGCAGCTCGCGCTGCTCGACGACCGACGGCATGTCCTCGCGCGCGACGACGAGCCCGACGAGCCGCGAGCCGGCGGGCCGCGCCTGCCACCAGTTGCGGTCGCGCTGCAGCTCGGTGAAGCACTTGGGGCACTCGGCCGCTTCGTGCGGCAGGTGCAGCGGGCTCGTGTCGGCGCTCACGTCGGACGCAGCATCGTCCGCACCCGGCCGCGCGGTCGCGGAGGGTTCCTGTGTGCTGAGGTCGCTCATATGGCCGCCTTCCCTGACGTCCATTGTGCCCTCTCCCGGCGGCTCGTCAGAAAGCGAGGCCCCGCAGCTACTCCTCTCCGCGCAGCCGCAGCTCGAGGCTCAGCTGATCGGCATCGAGCTCGGCGAGCGCGTGGCGCAGGGTCTCCGAGCTGAACTCGCCGCCCGAGCTGAGCTCGACCAGTCGCGCCCGCATCGCCTCGATCATCGTGATCCGCAGCTCGAGCAGATCGCGCGTGAGCCCGGTCTCGTCGTCCTCGGGCGGTCGCGTGAGGCGCTCTCCGACCCGCGCCGTGAGCTCGCCAGGATACGGCGTGCCGTCTTGCCGGTGAGTCGTCTCAGCCAACGCGGATGCCGCCGCCGTCCGCAGCTCGGCGTCGAGGCGCTTCTGCTGCGCGCGGTCGAGAGACTCGTCGGGCGGGTCGATGCGCAGCACCCGCACGAGCGCCGGAAGCGTGAAGCCCTGCAGCATGAGACTCCCCACCGCCACGAGGAACGCCACGAAGACGAGGAGGGCACGCTCGGGCGTGTCGTGGGGGAGCGTCTGCGCCGCGGCGAGCGTCACGACGCCGCGCATGCCGGCCCACACGATGACGGTGCCGTGCTTCCAGCCGAGCGGCGACGCGTTGTAGTAGTCGATGTCGGCGAGTGTGGTCCGTACGCGGCGCCGCAGGAGGTCCATGCGTCGCTCGACGTGCTCGGGGTTGCGTCTGCCGCGCGCCGACCCTCTCGACGGCTCGGCGGCGACGTGGTTCAGTCGCCTCTCGATCTCGCCGAGCTTGCGCTGGCGTACGCGTGCGCGTCTCGACTGCAGCCACACGATGAACGTGACGTACGCCGTCCGCACGACGAGCACGATCGCGAGGGCGACGGCGGCCAGCCACACGCCGTGCCAGATGCCCTCCTCGCTCTCGCCGTTCGCGCGCACGATCTCCTTGAGCTCGAGGCCCATCACGAGGAACACCGCGCCCTCGAGCACGAGTTCGACGGTGCGCCAGTTGACCTTGTCGGACAGGCGCTGGTCGGGCGTGAACCACCGCGCGGAACCCTGCCCGGTCACGATGCCGGCGACGACGGCGGCGACGAGGCCGGAGCCGCCGAGCTGCTCGGTCGGCAGATACGCCGCGAACGGGACGACGAACCCGATCGCGGTGTTGGCGGCCGGGTTCGAGATCAGCGCGCGCACGCGCAGGTTGATCCACCCGATGATCCCGCCGACGATGAGCGCCGCGATGACGCCCCACACGAAGGCGCCGATGAAGCCGGGTCGCGCGACGCCTTCGACCTCCTGCACGACGGTCGATGCGCCGACGGCGGATGCCGCGACCGCGGTGCGCAGCACCACGAGCGACGTCGCGTCGTTGAGCAGGCTCTCGCCCTCGAGCAGGGTGACGACGCGACTCGATATGCCCAGGCGTTTGACGATCGAGGTCGCGACGGCGTCGGTGGGACTGAGGATCGCGCCCAGCGCGAGGGCGAGCATGAAGTCGAGAGACGGAAGGACCGCCTGGAAGAAGAACGCGAGGGCGAGGGCGCTCAGCACGACGAGGATCACGGCCAGTCCCACGACGGGCCCGAAGTCGCGGCGGAACTCGACCGCGGGGAGGTTGACGGCCGCCGAGTAGAGCAGGGGCGGCAGCACTCCGACGATGATGAACTCGGGATCGACCTCCACGGGAGGCACGAAAGGCAGCAGGCTCACCACGATCCCGACCATGACGAGGATCAGCGGGCCTGCGATGCGGACCTTGGGGGCGATGGCGGTCGCGACCGAGATGACGACGATCGCGAGGATGGCGAGGGCGAGGGGGTCTTCGATCACACGACCCCCCACGCGGCCACGGCGTCGCGCTCGGCGACGAGTTCGGCCACCGACCGGTCGAGGCGCTCGCGGGCGCGCTCGTCGAGATCGAGGCCTTCGATCACGCGATAGCCCGAGCCGTCGGACGAGACGGGGAACGAGCACACGAGCCCCTCCGGAACGCCGTACTCCCCGCGCGACACGACGGCCGCCGAGGTCCACTCCGTGCCGAACTGCTCGTCGCGCACATGCTGGATCGTCGCGTTCGCGGCGGATGCCACCGACGAGGAGCCTCGCACCTCGATGATCTCCTGCCCGCGCTTGGCCACGCGCGGCACGAACTCTTCGTCGAGCCAGCGGGTCGCCGCATCCGTGCCGCCGAATCTCTCGGCCAGCAGCTCGGGAACGGGTCGTCCTGCGGCGGTCGCGTACGTCACGTCGGGGAACTGCGTGACGGAGTGGTTGCCCCACACCGTCATGCGGTCGATGTCGCCCGCCTTCACGTCGAGCGCCTCCGACAGCTGCCCGATCGCGCGATCGTGGTCGAGGCGCGTGAGCGCGGTGATCCGATCGCGTGGGATGTCGGGGGCGGATGCCGCGAGCACGAGTGCGTTCGTGTTGGCGGGGTTGCCCACCACGACGATCCGCACGTCGTCGGAGGCGACGCCGTTGAGCGCCGCGCCCTGCGGTCCGAAGATGCCGGCGTTGGCGGCCAGCAGGTCGGCGCGCTCCATGCCCGGCCCGCGCGGGCGCGCGCCGACGAGAAGGGCGATCTCGCATCCGTCGAACGCGACGAAGGGGTCGTCGGTGAGTTCGACGTCGTCGAGCAGCGGAAAGGCGCAGTCCTGCAGTTCGAGCACGGCGCCCTCGGCGCTGCGCAGGCCCTGCGGGATCTCGAGGAGCCGGAGACGCACGGGCCGCTCGCCGAGCATGTCGCCCGCGGCGATGCGGAAGAGGAGTGCGTACCCGATCTGGCCTCCTGCACCCGTGAGCGTCACGGTCAAGGGGTCCATGCAACGAGCCTATGCCCGGTACGGTGACGCCATGACGTTCAACGACAACGCGAGCGTGGGCGGCAACCGGGCCAGGCGCCGCGGGGGCGCGATCGCGGCGGGGGGCATCGGCGGCATCGGCGCCATCGCGGTGCTGCTGCTGAGCCTGTTCACGGGTGGCGACTTCTCGAGCCTCCTCGGCGGCGGAGCGGCACCCATCGGGGCCGGGCAGGAGTCGGAGATCCAGCAGTGCGAGACGGGCGCCGACGCGAACGCCCGCGACGACTGCCGCCTCGCCGCGGCCTCGCTGAACCTCGATCAGTACTGGGAGGGTCAGGTGCAGGGCTACCGTCCGCCCGACCTCATCATCGTCGACGGCTCGACGTCGACGCAGTGCGGCACCGCGTCGAACCAGACCGGTCCCTTCTACTGCCCGCCCGAAGAGACGGTCTATGTCGACCCCACCTTCTTCTCGCTCCTGCGCGATCGGTTCGACGCGAGCGCGGGCCCGCTCGCGCAGCTGTACGTGCTCGCGCATGAGTACGGGCATCACGTGCAGAACATCACGGGAATCATGAACGCGCACCCGAACAACGGGACCGGCCCCGACAGCAACGGCGTGCGCATGGAGCTGCAGGCCGACTGCTTCGCGGGCGCATGGGTGCAGGACATGACCCAGCAGGTCGACGAGAACGGCGTGCCGTTCATGCGCGAGCCGACGGCGCAGCAGCTCCAGGACGCGCTGGGCGCGGCATCCGCCGTCGGCGACGACCACATCCAGCAGCAGTCCGGCGGGTTCGTCAACCCCGAGAGCTGGACCCACGGATCGAGCGAACACCGTCAGCGCTGGTTCGCCGCGGGCTACCAGGGAGGTGTTGAGGCTTGTGATACGTTCGCGGTGCCGGGGGGCAGCTTATGACGGAACTCGACGGGATTCTCTACCCGCCGACCAAGCCTTACGAAACGGGATCGCTGATCGTGGGGGATGGTCAGCGCGTGCATTGGGAGCAGAGCGGCAATCCTGACGGCAAGCCCGTCGTCGTGCTCCACGGGGGTCCCGGAGCCGGATCCCGCCCGTGGTACCGCCGGTTCTTCGACAAGGACCGCTACCGCATCATCCAACTCGACCAGCGCGGCACGGGGCGCAGCACTCCGTCGGCAGCCGAGCCCGACGTCGACCTGCGCCACAACACGACGTGGCACCTCGTCGCGGATCTCGAGCTGCTGCGCCGAAACCTCGGCATCTCGAAATGGCAGCTGTTCGGCGGATCGTGGGGCGCCGCGCTCGCGCTCGCGTACGCGGAGGCGCACCCCGACGCGGTCAGCGAGCTCGTGCTGCGCGGCGTCTTCACGCTGCGCCGCCACGAGATCGAGTGGCTGTACGAGGGCGGCGCCGCCGTGATCTACCCCGACCTGTGGGAGGAGTTCATCGCGCCGATCCCCGTGCTCGAGCGCGCCCGCATGATCGAGGCGTACCACCGGCGCCTGTTCGACCCCGACCCGGCGGTGCACGTGCCGGCCGCCATCGCGTGGACGCGGTGGAGCACTGCGATGGGCAGCCTGCTGCCGCATCCGGAAGTCCTCGCGAGTCTCACGCAGCCACGGCCTGCGGTCGTCTTCGCGCGGCTGCAGAATCACTACTTCATGCACCGCGGATGGCTCGAAGAGGGGCAGCTCATCGCGCGCGTCGACGTGATCCGGCACCTTCCCGCCGCGATCGTGCAGGGGCGCTACGACGTGTGCGCGCCCCCGATGACCGCGTGGGACCTTCATCGCGCGTGGCCCGAGGCGGACCTCACGATCGTTCCGGATGCGTCGCACCTCGCGAGCGAGCCCGGCATCGCGCGTGCGCTGCGGGCCGCGACCGACCGCTTCGCCCAGGAGCTCTCGCCGGTCGAGTAGCGCACAGAGCCCCAAACCGGGACTCCCGCCGCGAGACCCGGGACGTCAGGCGGAGCGCGCGCCCCGGATGAGGTCTGCCGCGACCTCGCCGATCACGATCGCCGGGGCGTTCGTGTGCCCGCGGATGACCGTCGGCATGACCGAGGCGTCCGCCACGCGAAGGCCCTCGACGCCGCGGACGCGCAGCTCCGGGTCGACGGGGGCGGCCGCATCCGTGCCCATCCGCGCCGTGCCCACCGGGTGGTACAGCGTGTGCGAGTAGCGGCGCAGCGAAAGCTCGGCACGCTCGGCCGCGGTCATCTTCTCGCCGCCCTCGGGCTGCACCCAGCCGCCCGTCGTGACGGCGCGGAGAGCTTCGGTGTCGATGAGGCGCTCGCACTCCGCGAGGCCCGCGAGGAGAGTCTGCTCGTCGATGCCGTCGGGGTCGGTGAGGTAGCCCGGGTCGATGACCGCCGCAGCGGTCGGGTCCGCCGATGCGAGGCGGATGGTGCCGCGACTGTGCGGGCGCAGGAGGATCGCCGCGACCGTGATGCCCTCGGCGGGCAGCGGGACGAGACCTTCGCCGACGTACGGGGCGGCGGCGAAGATGATCTCGATGTCGGGCAGCTCGTCGGGCACGCCCGCGCGCTCGGCGAGCGGCGTGCGCACGAACCCGTACGCCTCGGCGACGTTCGACGTGAGCATGCCGCGCCGCGTCGCGAGGTAGCGGCCGAGCTCGCCGGGCTTCTCGGCGCCGTACAGCGTCCCGCCGTGCGCGGCGGGCGCGAGTCCCGACACGAGGTGATCCTGAAGGTTCGAGCCCACCTCGGGCGCGTCGACGACGGTGCGGATGCCGTGCTCGGCGAGGTGCTCGGACGGCCCGATGCCGCTCAGCATGAGCAGCTGCGGCGTGTTGATCGTGCCGCCGCACAGGATGACCTCGCGTCGCGCGGCGACGTGTCGCGTCGTGCCCTCGACGTCGACGTACACGCCGGTGGTGCGGGGCGCTTCGTCTCGCTTCGCCCGCTCAGCGGCCGGGCTGCCGTCGCCCGGTCGCGAGAAGGTGACCCGCCGCACGAGCGCGTTCGTCACGACGCGCAGATTCCTCCGACGCCTCGCCGGGCGCAGGTACGCGTCCGCGGTCGACGCGCGCGCCCCGCGCCGCTGCGTGACCATCGTCTGCGAGAAGCCCTGTTGCGACGGCAGGTTGGCGGCGGTGACCGGATGCCCGAGCTCGCGCGCCGCGTCGAGGAAGGCCGCCGTGTGCGGGCGCGGATCCCGCTGCCGCTCGACCGAGACCGCTCCGCTCGTCCCCTGCGTCGCGTCGACCGCGCCCTGTGTGCGCTCCACGCGACGGAAGTAGGGGACCAGGGCGTCCCACGACCACGTCGGCCCCGCGGCATCCGCCCATTCGTCGTAGTCCGCCGCGAACCCGCGGATCCACATCATCGCGTTGAGCGACGACGAGCCGCCGAGGGTCTTGCCGCGCGGCCAGTAGATCGTGCGGTTCTCGAGCGCCGGCTGCGGGACGGTGTCGTAGTTCCAGTCGTACCGACCGCGGAAGAGCTTCGAGAACGCCGCCGGCACGTGCAGCTCCAACGCCGTGTCGGGCGGCCCGGCCTCGAGCAGGAGCACCGACACCGACGGGTCCTCGCTGAGCCGTGCGGCGAGGGCGGCGCCCGCCGAGCCGGCGCCCACCAGGATGTAGTCCGCCGCCTCGATGGCGCCTCCGCGTCGCGCGCTCATGCGCGGAACGCCTGCACGAGAGTGCCCGCGAGGCGCACCCAGTCGCCGTCCATGCGGAACCGCGTGAAGCCCTCGCTCACGGTCGCTCCGGTGCGCGCCGTCACGAACCACGGGGGCTTCGGCAGCACCGTGCCCTTCGCCGGGCTCAGGCGCCGGGACCGGCCCAGGAGCCGGGACGGGCTCAGGGACCGGATCATGAGCGGCACCGAGCGGGGGAACGGGCGGAACGGCCCGCGCACAACCGAGCGCTCGACGCGGTCGAGCAGCAGCGCGTTGTGCACGACGCCGATGCCGCTCTCCACATCGGCGGGGGTCGATCCGGGGAACGCGCCCCACGTGAGCGTCGGGGTCAGGAAACCGAAAGCGGTCCACGCGTTGATCGCGATCGAGCCGTAGCGCAGGTCGGCGATCGCCCGCTCGACCCCGTCGCCGAGCGCGTCCATCGTCGCCGGGTCGATGAGCACGTTCGCACCGAGCGTGCCCGCGAGCCTCTCGTTCGCGTACTCGACCGCCGCGTCGAGGAACTCCTGCCCGTTGCCGCGCAGCGACACCACCCCGAGCACGGGCGAGAAGTACTCGGTCGTCTCGAGGTCGGCGGCGCTCGCGGCATCCGCTTCGACGATCACGCGCGTGCGCGATGCGTTCCACCGGGCCGACGGGTGGGCGGATGCCGCGGCGTCCAGCTTCTCGTCGCTGCGCGGGTACCACACCGGCCGCTCCGGGGCGCGGTCGTACGCGGCGCGCAGCTCACCGAGGAACGCCTCGCGCTGCGGCCAGTCGGAGCTCACGATGACGACCTGCCCCGCGATGCAGTTGTGCCCGCTGTTCTGCAGCCTCATCGTCGCGACGTGCTCGGCCTGGAAGCGCAGGTCCGCCTTCGTCCAGCGGCCCGGCACGACGATGATCGGCGACACCCCGCCGAGCTCGGCCGTGATCGGCTTCTTCAGGAGCGGCCGGTTCTCGCGTCGGCGCCGCGCGCTCGCGCCGGCGGTCCCCGAGCTTGTCCCCCCGGTGCCTGGACCCCACACGATCGCGTCGAATGTCGCGGCGGCTCCCGTGATGTGCACGTGCGCGACGCGCCGGTTCGTCGTGAGGGCCGCGCCGACGCTGCCGCCGCCTGCCACGATCCGCAGGAACCCCGGCTCGATGAGCGGTGCGAGCGCGCGCTGGAACACCGACAGGAGCGGGTCCTGCGTCGGGTTGATCTTGAGGATCACGACCCGGTTGTGCGCGAGCAGCTCGTACAGGACGTCGAGCACCGGGATCGAGGTCACGTTCCCCGCGCCGAGCACGAGCCCGATCCCTCCGGGGGTCGTCGGATGCAGCTGAGCGAGTCCTGCGGTGCGCCGCGCTTCGTCTTCGGTCACGCCGGGCTGAAACCACACCTCGCCGGTGAAGCCCGACAGCAGCAGCGCGTCGACGGGGTTCTGCGGGAACACGTGCGCGCGCACGCGGCCGCCGGGCGCGGCATCCGTCTTCACTCCGTCGAGCGGGCTGAGGTCCGCCGCGAGCTTCTCGAGCGTCGCGCGATACGCGTCGACGGCGACGAGGACGGCGTACGGTCCCGAGAGCCATTCCTCACCGCGAAGCGGATGCCCGGGCTCCAAGCCCTTCGATGTCGACGCCGTGTCGGCCCACTCCTCGGCGACCGCCGACACGGTCGCGTGGAGCGCCTTCATGAGGCGTGCGCGCTGTTCGCGCGTGACGTGCGCCCACGCGGCCGCTCCGCGCTCGAGCGCGTCGAGGTCGGCCTCGATCTGGTCGAGGACGGGATCGGGTGCCGCAAGCGCAGCCTTCGCGCCACGAGGCGGCTTCGTCGTCGTCTTCGCGGTAGGCACCGGTGCACTCCTTCGGGTGGGTGTCGTCAAGCCTACGTGGGCGACGCCGCGCCGCATTCTGGCGTGTCGCCACGAAATGCTGTGTGGTGTTGCCCTTCGTGGCGACTCGCCGAGAGTCGCGGGCGTGCGGGGGCGTGCGGGGGGGGGCGGGCGGTCGGGGGGGGTCGGGCGCGTGCGCGGGGTGTGCGGGCTCGCGTGCGGGCGATCCCTTTCTGGCGAGTCGCCAGGTTCTGCGGGGAGAGACGGCATTTCGTGGCGACTCGCCGAAGAGGGGCGTGGAGGTCGCAGCGAGCGGATGCCGCGCGCTACGCCGCCCCGTCGATGTCGACCCGCCGCAGGCGGTACCGCGCGAGGCTCCCGAGACTCACGGCGATGAGCGCCGCCGGGATGAGGCTGAAGCTCAGGACGATGCCGGCGATCGCGGCATCCGGCTGCGTCACCGACTCGGATGCGGTGCTGGAGATGTAGCCCGTCGCGGCGAGCACGATCGACAGCACCGTCGCGCCGAGTCCGAAGCCCGTCGTCTCGCCCGCGGTCCACACGCCGCCGAACGCACCCGCGCGGCCGTGCCCGTGGGTCGCCGCGTCGTGCGCGATGACGTCGGGGAGCATCGCCATCGGAAGCGACTGCATGGCCGCGTACGCGACCCCCGCGAGGGCGACCGCGCCGTACAGCCAGGAACCCGGAGCCCACAGCGCCGCGGCGGTCGAGAGAGCGGCGATCGCGAACACGACGCTCGCGATCGCGAACGCGCGCTCCTTGCCGATGCGCGCCGCGACCCAGCCCCACGCGGGGGCGGCGAGCAGCGCGGGCGCGATGAGTGCGACGAAGAGCAGGGTGACCGCGTCCTCCGAGCGCATGACCCACGTCGCGAGGTACTGGGCGCCGGCGAGCATGAGCCCGGTTGCCAGGGCCTGCAGGAAGAAGGTCGTGAGCAGCGCGCGGAAGGGCTGACTGCGGCGGAGGGCGGATGCCGCCGCCCGGAACGTCGCCTGCACCCCACTCTCGCCTGGACCCCCGGCGACGATCGTCTCGGTATCGGCGGGGTCGGGCAGGGAGTCGCCCGTGACCGCTTCGCCGATCGCGTCCGCCGTCTCCGCGACGGCGGTGCCGGCATCCGTGATCGTCCGCCGATTGCGGACCACCGCACGCCGAGCCGATCCGGTCGCGACGAGCATGCCCAGCCCGATCACGACGCCCGAGACGATGCCCATCATGAGGTAGCCGGTGGTCGGGTCGCCCGTGATGCCGCGCAGCAAGGGCCCGCCCGCGCCGAACAGCAGGATCGCGAACGTGAGCACGACGACGCGCCATGTGAGGAGGCGCGTGCGCGCGTCGTAACTGTCTGTGAGCTCGGCAGGGAGCGCGATGTACGGCACCTGGAACAGGCTGAACGCGGTCGCGGTCAGCAGGAACGCGACGAGCACCCACAGCGCGCCGATCACGGGGCCGAGCGACGGCGGCACCGCGAACGTCAGCGCGAACAGCACCGGCAGCGAGAGCGCCCCGATGAGCATGAGGCGGCGTCGCGTGCCGCGCTTGGCGAGATCGCGGTCGGTGAGGGAGCCGATCACGGGGTCGATGACGACGTCCCACACCTTCGACACCGTGACGATCACGCCCGCGAGGAGGGCCGTCACACCGAGGTTGTCGGTCAGGTAGTAGGTGAGCACGAGACCCGGCAGGGTGCCGAACCCGCCGGTGCCGATCGAGCCGACGGCGTACTGGGCGATCGTCCCCGCCGACAGGCGGTCGCGGGGCGCATCCGCGTCGGCCGGAGGCGACGCGGATGCTGCGGATGCCGCTTCGGGTGAGCGGCGAGCGTCGTTGCTCATCGCGCCAGTGTAAGCGGGAGAGGGTGCCCGTGCGGATCGGATGTGGATGCGGGCGTAGGAGATGGTCGGGGCGCAGGACGCATCCGGCGGAATCGTCCTACCCTCGGATCATGTCCTACCCCCGGGAACGCGCGAGCCGGCTCCTTCACCGGCGGGATCACTCGCGGATGAGCTCCTCCTCAGGCACGACGGTCGCACCCGCGAGCCACGCGGGCACGTGCGCCGCCTCGGTCGGCGCCGGCCCCGGGACGAACGTCAGCACGCCGTCGATCCGCTCGTCGCGCGGCCACGGGTCGGTGAGGGTCGCAAGGAGCGCCGCGCCGCCCACCCCTGTCGCGTCGAGCAGCGCGAGCTCGTCGGCGTCGACGCCGATCGGCTGATCGCCGTTGCCGAGATCGGTGCCGTAGAGCACGCGTCCTCCCGCGGCCGCGAACCGTGCGACGTTGTCGACCGCCACCTCGCGATCGACCGGGCCGTGGATGCACAGCGTCGAGATCCAGCGCTGCCCCTGCGCGACCGCCGCGGCGACGAGCTCGTCGTCGAGCGGCTCGCTGAAGGGCGCGTGCGCGAGCACGTCGGCGCCCGCCGCGATCGCGCGCGCCGCCATGCCCTCGCCCTCGACGTGCGCGACGACGGGCAGCTCGTGCTCACGGGCCGCGGCGACGATGGCGGCGAGCACGTCGTCGCCGAAGACGGGGCCGGCGGTCGCGTTGAGCGACACCTTGATCACGGATGCGCCGAACCCCGCCTGCTCGTCGACGGCGGTGCGGGCGCCGCCCGGCGCCCCGGCGAGCGTCGACGTCGAGCGCACTTCGCGAGAGATCGCGTCCGGCGCCCACGAGCGCCCCACGGGGTAGCCGCCCGGCGCGGTGAGGAACGCCCCGGCGTATGCCACGCGCGGGATGCCGTCCGCGTGGCGGCGTGCGAGAGCGACCGGGTCGCCACCCAGGTCGACGACCGCGGCGACGCCGTGCTCCGCGAGCGGCGCCGGGTCGAACAGATGCAGGTGCACGTGATGGTTGACCAGCGGCGGCAGCGCGACGCCCTGCTCGCCCGTGATCGCACGGCGGGCGGGGGCGGCGTCGGGGCCGAGAAGCTCGCGGAGCGCGAAGGGGTCGAGGTGCAGCATCCGCGTCACCCGTCGGTCGGGGAGGGCGTCGGATCGGAGGCTCGCGCGGGCTCGCGCAGCTCGGTGCGTACCGCGTAGAGCTCGGGGAAGAACGTGAGCTCGAGCGCGCGGCGGAGGAACGGGACGCCGCTCGACCCGCCCGTGCCCTTCTTGAGGCCGATGATGCGCTCGACGGTCTTGAGGTGACGGAAGCGCCACAGCTGGAAGTCGTCCTCGAGGTCGACGAGCTCTTCGCACGTCTCGTACGCGGCCCAGTGCGTCTGCGGGTCGTCGTAGATCGCCGCGAACACGGGCACGAGCTCGGGGCTGTACTCCCACGCCTTCGTGACGTCGCGCTCCAGCACGGCCTGCGGGATCGGGTACCCGGTGCGCGCGAGCAGCCTCAGGAACTCGTCGTAGAGGCTCGGCGCCTCGAGCGCCGCACGGACGAGCTCGTAGGCGGCGGCATCCGCTTCGAACACGCGCAGCATCGCGGCGTTCTTGTTGCCGAGCGTGAACTCGACCGCGCGGTATTGCGCGGACTGGAAGCCGCTCGCATGGCCCAGCACGCCGCGGAACTGCACGTACTCGGCGGGCGTCAGCGTCGCGAGCACCGACCACTGCTCGGTGAGCGTCTTCTGGATGTGCTTGACCCGCGCGATGGACTTGAGCGCGGGAGCGAGCTGATCCTCGCGCAGGAAGCGGCGCGCGGCGCCGAGCTCATGCAGCACGAGCTTGAGCCACAGCTCCGTGGTCTGGTGCTGGATGATGAACAGCAGCTCGTCGTGGTGCTCGGGGTCGCTGAGCGGATGCTGCGCGGAAAGCAGCGTGTCGAGCTGGAGGTAGCCCCCGTAGCTCATGCGGTCGGTGAAGTCGGTGACGACCGACCCTTCGATCGCCCGGGTGTTGCGTTCGACCCCATCGCTCACAGGGTCAGCCTATGGGGGCGGGGGCGTTTCGTCTCGGGCCTGCGGCCCTCGCTCAACGACCGGGGGGGGGAGGGGCCTGCGGCCCTCGCTCGACGACCCGGGGGGAGGGGGCCTGCGGCCCTCGCTCGACGGCCGGAGCGGGCGTCAGATGAGGGAGAGCTCGCGGAGCTTCGTCTCGACGTCGGCGTTCGACGGCTCGACGTGGTGCGACGCGTCGGGGTAGACGACGACGGGGATGTTCGTGCGGCCCGAGATCTCGCGGGCGACGTCGGCGGCGGCCGGCTCGGCCACGAGATCGATGTAGGTGTAGTCGATGCCGAGCTCGTCGAGCTGCTTCTTGGTGCGGACGCAGTCGCGGCACCAGTCGGCGCCGAACATCGTGATCGTGGACGAGGCGGGGGAAGTCATGCATCCATTCTCCCGGATGCATGCTGGGCATCGCCCGGACGGCTCTCCCGACGACTGAGAGGGCCGCCGCGGCATCCGTGACACCGCGACGGCCCTGCTCAGTCAGCGATCACCACGCCGTCGGCTTGGGCGGCTGGTAGACCCACACGTCGAAGAAGTCCGCGAGATCCTGCCCCGAGATCTCCTCGGCGAGGGCGATGAAGTCGGCGGTGGTCGCCGTGCCGCCGCCGAAGCGGGCGACCCACTCCGTGGCGAGGTCGAAGAACGCGGTGTCTCCGATCTTCACCCGCAGGGCGTGCAGCGTCGCGGCGCCGCGGTCGTAGACCGGCGTGCCGAAGATGCCGAGCGGGCCCGGGTCGGCCACGACCGTGTTCCACGTGGACGAGCCCGGAGCGCGGTTCATGACCTGCTGGAAGCGGGCCTGCGCGGTCGACTGGCCACGGTGCTCGAGCCAGATCCACGACGAGTACGTCGCCCAGCCCTCGTTGAGCCAGATGTCCGCCCAGCGCGCGGGGCTCACGTGGTCGCCCATCCACTGGTGGGCGAGCTCGTGCGCGACGGTGCCCTCGCTCGCGTTGCGCGAGAAGAAGGAGCGCGTCTGCGTCTCGAGCGCATAGCCCACGGAGTCGTCGTCGACGATCGCGCCGTACGACACGAACGGGTACGGGCCGTAGCGCTCCTCGAAGAACGAGAGCATGTCCCCCGTGAGCGCGAGCGCGGCGACCTGGCTCGGCGTGCGCGTCACGTCGATCGCGTCGATGATCGGCGTGCCGTTGGCGGCCGTGTACTGCTCGAGCCGGAACTCGCCGACCGTCGCCGTCGCGAGGTACGCGGCCATCGGGTCGGGCGCGTCCCACGTCCACGTCGTCTTGCCGCCGGCTGTCTCGGACCCGGCGAGCACGCCGTTCGCGACGGCCGTCAAGCCCTCGGGCACCGTGATCTCGAACGAGTACGTGGCCTTGTCGGTGGGGTGGTCGTTCACCGGGAACCACGTCGCCGAGCCGTCGGGCTCGCTCACGACCATCGCCCCGTCGCGCGTCGTGACCCAGCCGTAGAGGGCGCCCTCGATGTCGGTCGGCTCGGTCGTCGTGCCGCCGTAGGTGACGACGACCGTCGTCGACTGGCCCGTCTTGAGCTTCGGGCGGGGCGTGATGACCAGCTCGTTGTCGGTCTGCGTGAACGACATGCTCTTCTTGCCCACGACGACCGACGACGCGGTCAGGCCGCGCAGATCGAGGTTGAACCGGTCGAGGTCCTGCGTCGCCACGAGCTCGATCGTCGCGACGCCCGACAGCTGCCCCTCGAGGGGAGCGGGTTCGGCCGCGGGCGGTGTGTAGTCGAGGTCGAGGTCGTAGTGCAGCACGTCGATGCCGCCGTTGCCCGCGAGCGGGAAGTACGGGTCGCCGGCGCCCTCGGCTCCGGCTCCGTAGCGCGGCTCACCCGGTCGCCCGGGTGCCGCGGAGGCCGCCGTCGAGCCGACGAGGGCCGCGGCGGCCACGATGCCGCCGATCACGAGAGCACTGCGATACATCCGTCTGGACACGTCATCCTCCTGACACCTCGGGGGTTCGAGGTGACGCTAGATTGCTCGCGTTTCAGGCTCGTGACAACGGGGTGACGGATGCCGCCGGGCTTCGCCGCCCCGACGGTCGCGTGCGACGATGGGTGCCACAGTGCAGCTTTCGGTCATCGTCCCCACCTACAACGAGGCTCCCAACGTCGAGGAGCTCGTCCGCCGTGTCACGAAGGCGGTGGAGGGCATCGAGGCCGAGATCGTGTTCGTCGACGACAGCACGGATGACACCCCCGACGTGGTGCGGACGGTGGCGGCATCCGCGTCGATCCCTGTGCGTCTGATCCATCGGGAGGAGCGCACGGGCGGTCTCGGCGGTGCCGTGCTCGAGGGATTCGCGGCCGCCGAGGCGGACGCGTGCATCGTGATCGACGGCGACCTGCAGCATCCGCCCGAGACGATTCCGGCGCTCTACGAGCGGTTCCAGCGCGGCGACGTGGACATCGTCATCGCGTCGCGCTACGCGGGCGGCGGCACTTCGCACGGGCTCGCCGACCGCACGCGCGTGCTCGTGTCGAAGGCGTCGACCGCGCTCACGCGCGCGATGTTCCCGATCAAGCTGCGCGACGTGTCGGACCCCATGACGGGCTTCTTCCTCATCGACCGGCGCAGCGTCGACCAGGCGCTCCTGCGGCCGCGGGGCTTCAAGATCCTGCTCGAGATCCTCGCGCGCCGCTCGATGCGCGTCGCCGAGGTGCCGTTCGACTTCGCCGATCGCCACGCGGGTGAGTCGAAGGCGTCGATCCGTCAAGGTCTGCACTTCCTGTCGCAGCTCACCGCGCTGCGCTTCGGCAAGATGTCGCTCTTCGCCGTGATCGGCGGGCTCGGGGCGATCGCGAACGTCGCGATCGTGTGGGCGCTCACGCAACTCGGCGTCGGGTACATCATCGCCGCGATCGTCGCGGCCGAGACGACGATCATCGGCAACTTCCTCCTCCAGGAGCGCTTCGTCTTCCACGACATGCGGGAATCGGCCTCGGCGTGGTGGCTGCGGTTCGCGAAGTCGTTCAGCTTCAACAACGCCGAGGCGCTCGTGCGCATCCCGATCATCGCGCTCATGGTCGAGTCGTGGCAGTTCTCGGCGGTCCTCGCGACCGCGATCACGCTCGTCGTCGCGTTCATCGTGCGGTTCGTCTTCCACTCGCTCGTGGTCTACGCGCCCCGCAAGCCCGGCCTCGCGCCGAGCCGCGCGCGCCAGCTCGTCGAGGAGCTCGACGCGCAGGCGATGTCTCCCGGCGAGCTCTGACGCGCTGCGTCCCGGTGGCGCGCGCCGGCCGACGGGAGCACACTGAACCCATGGCCGGGACCGAGATGGCCTCAGCGCAGCGTCGGCGCCACAAGGGCGCCGTCGACCTGCTCTCCTCGACCGGCGGCCTCGTGGTCGTCGGGGCTGTGATCGGGATCACGTGGGCCGCCGCGCTGCGCGCCTACATGGTCGGGCTCGCCGGCTCCGCCACGGTGTTCAGCTGGTGGGGCACCTTCGGTGCGATCCTCATCCCCGGGGCGATCTCCGGCGCGCTGCTGGCCGTCGCGTGGCAGCGCAGCAACGCCGGTCGCGCGTCCGCGTGGTTCGCGTTCGCGCCCGTTCCTCTGGCGATCACGACGTTCCTCGAGCCCGGCGCCCTCTGGACGCTGCTCACGACGGGCCTCGGCGGCGGCGCGATCGGCGTGGTCGCGACCGGCCTGCTCGGCGGCTTCGCAGCGGGACAGCGCGGACCGGTGTGGGTGAGAGCCCTCAGCGGCGCGGTGTGGGTCGCGATGGTGGTCGGCTTCGCGCTGACGCCCTCGCTGGTCGCGGAACTGCCGCCGACCGACCCGCGCGGGGCGTGGCTCATCGTGCTCGCCGTGGGGCTCATGATCGTGCTCTCCCTCGCGTGCATCGCACCGTTCCGGAGCAGAGAGACGGATGCCGCCGCATCCGCCTGATCCGTCGTCGCGCGCCCGCGCGCTATGATTCACGACAACGGCGCCGGTGCGGTGCCGAGCGCCTTTGCCGGGGGGTGGAGGCGGCGACGACTCTCGTCGCGTGACATGGGGAACCGGGGACTTCCGATGGCTGTCGATGCGACATCTGCGCACACCGCCGGGGCGTTCCCCGAGCAGAGCCCGCTCGAGGGCGTCGCGCTCGCGCACGACTACGTCACGCAGCGGGGCGGTGCCGAGCGCGTCGCACTGTCGATGAGTCGCGCCTTCGCGGGTGCCCCCCTTCACACGACGCTGTATCACCCCGAGGGCACGTTCCCCGAGTTCGCTGACGTCGACGTGCGGCCGATGCCGATCAACCGGTGGGGCGTGCTGCGCCGCAACCACCGGCTCGCGCTGCCCTTCCTGGCGAACGCCGTGTCGGCGCAGCACGTCGAGGCCGATGTGCTGCTCGCGAGCTCGAGCGGCTGGGCGCACGGCATCTCGACGTCGGGGCGCAAGGTCGTGTACTGCCATGCGCCGGCGCGGTGGCTGTACCAGGCGGACCGCTACGCCGGCACCGGTGCGGGCTCGCGAGGCGTGCGTTCGCGAGCGGTCAAGGCCGCGACCGACGTCTTCGGGCCGTCGCTGCGGGCGTGGGACCAGAAGGCCGCGCACACCGCCGACCGCTACCTCGTGAACTCGACGGTGATCCAGCGCGCCGTGGCGCAGATCTACGGCATCGAGGCTGAGGTGCTGCCCCCGCCGCCCGCCGTGCTGTCGAGCGACGGCGAGGCGCGACCGGTCGACGGGGTCACCCGTCCGTTCGTCCTGTGCGTCGCACGACTGCTGCCCTACAAGAACGTCGACCTCGTGATCGATGCGGTCGCGCGCATTCCCGACCTCGACCTCGTGATCGTGGGCGACGGCCCCGAGAGGCGGCGTCTCGAGGCGCTCGCGCAGCGCGTCGGCTCGACCACCCTCGCGGGGCGCGTCACCGACGAGCAGCTGCGATGGCTTTACGCGAACGCGCTGGGGCTCGTCGCCGCGTCGTACGAGGACTTCGGGCTCTCCCCGCTCGAGGCCGCGGCGTTCGGGCGGCCGACCGCGGCACTGCGCGACGGCGGCTACCTCGACACCGTCGACCCCGGCCACACCGGCGTCTTCTTCGAAGCACCCGCCGTCGACGACATCGCGGGCGCGGTCGAGGAGCTCACTCGCGCGGAATGGCGCGAAGACGACATCCGATCCCATGCCGACGCGTTCTCTGAGGCGCGGTTCATCGCACGCCTCCGGCAGATCGTCGAGGAGGAGCTCCATCACCGCTGACCGCAGGCCGTTCGTGACGGCCGTGAGAGAGCTGTCGACGCCGGCGGCTTTCGCGGTGATGTTCGGCTCGGCGTTCGCCCTCCTCGCGGTCGTCGCTCTGTGGACGCAGAACGGCCAGCGGTTCGACGCGTCCACGCTCGGAGCGTTCGACGCGCTCCGCTCCGATGCGTTCGTGCGCGCGTACGGCGTGCGCGACTGGCTCGTGGGTGCGCTGCTCGTGGTCGCGGCGGTGGCGGGCGTCGAGGCGCTCGTGCGGCGCGCGTGGCGGGCGGTCGCGGCATCCGTCGTGCTCATCGGACTCTCGCTCGTCGCAAGCTTCGCGTTCAAGGCGGGCTGGCTGCTGGAGCGGGCCGACCTCGGCGACTTCGCCTACTCGTACAACACCTTCCCGAGCGGGCACACCGCCGCCGCTCTCGCCGCGGTCGTCGCCGTCGTATGGCTGAACCCGCGCTGGATGGGCCGCACCGCGCTCGTCGTGCTGGCGGTCGCGTGCGGAGCGGTCGCGGTGGTGTCCCTGCTGTCGTTCGCGCATCGCCTGTCGGACGTCCTCGGGGGAGTGCTCCTCGCCGGCGCGCTCGCGTTCGCGATTACCGCGGTGGTGGCCCCGTGGCCGAGGCGGCGACCGGATCGCTGGGTGTACGGCGCGCTCGGCGCGTCCGCCGCCGGCGGAACCGTCGTCGGGGTCGCGATGCTCGGGGCGAATGTTCCCGTCGACCTGGTCGTCGCCGCGGGCTTCGTGGGCTGTGCGGCGGCGATCGCCGTGGTGGTGCGGATGCAGCATCCGATGTCGCGCGAGCGGCGGGCCGATTCCCGGGTTTCCTCACGGGTCATCTGAAGGTGGGCCTTGCGGTGCCGACGTGTAGCCTGTACCTGGTTGCTGTTGCGCCGCTCTGTGGCGGTCTCCGCCCGAGCAAGAGGCCCCGCCATGACGGTGGGGCCGGGATCAGCGGTTCGTCGGCTGGGCAAGGACCGCGGAGACCGATCAGGGGTTGAATGTGACGCTTCGACAAGTGCTCGATGTTCTGTGGCAGCGAGCGTGGATCATCGTCCTCGTCACGGTCATCGCCGTCGTGAGCGCTGGTGCCTATCTCGCCGTGCGCGATGTCACCTACGAGACGACCGGCACCGTCCGGCTCAACCCCGTGGTGACCGAGGCCTCGCTCTCGGGAGAGATCGGCGGAGTCGCGATCGACCTCGACCCCGAGACCATCACAGCCCCGGTGATCCTCGATAAGGCGACCGAGCTGCTCAACGAGCCGCGAGGATCGTTGAGCGACCAGATCGACGTCGAGCTCGACGAGACCTCGCGCACCGGACGCCTCTTCATCACCGGGACCGGTCCGTCGCCGGAGTCGGCGCGCGATAGAACGGACGCGGTGATCGAGGCGTACCGCACGTACGTCGACGAGCAGATGGTCGCCGCCGAGGCGACGCTGCGCGAGCGCCACGCGGCCGCCGTCCAGCAGGCGGCTGCGCTGCAGGAAGAGGTTCGCCGCAACCCCGCCAACGCGATCGCGACGACGAACCTCGCCACTGCGCTCGGGCAGATGAGCACCCTTCAGGCGCAGCTCGACGCGATGGCGACGAGCGGTCCGGCGACCACCGTGCTCGACGACGCGCCGCTCGGCACCGCGACCGTGCCCGACCCGGCGCTCGTGATCGCGCTCGCGCTGCTGTCGGGGCTCATCGTCGGCATCGGCGCGGCGCTGATCCGCGACCAGTTCGACAACCGCCTGCGCGGCGCCGACGAGATCGAGGAGATCAGCGGAGCGACGTCGCTCGGCGAACTGCGGTGGGATCCGGCCGTCAAGAAGATGAACCCGCCGCTTCCGGTCGCCGGCAGCCATCGCACCGACCTCAGCGAGGGGCTCCGATCCGTGCGGTCGACCCTTCAGGTGCTCCTCCCGCCGCGCAACGCCGTCATCGTGGTGACGAGCGTCGAGCCCGGCGACGGCAAGTCGTTCGTGACCGCGAACCTCGCCCTCGCGTGGGCGCGCGCCGGCAAGCAGGTCATCCTGGTCGGCGGCGATCTGCGCCGGCCCGACCTCGCGCGCTACTACGGCGAGGCGGCCGACGGCGAGGGCGTGTCCGAGCTGCTCGCGCGTCACGCCGACGGCAAGCACATCACTGAAGAGGCGATCGAGTCGCTCTTGAACTTCACCGGCTACCGGCGTCTGCGCCTCCTGCCGTCGGGCGCCGAGCCGCCCGACCCCGCCGACCTGCTGGCGGGGGAGGGGTATCCGGTGCTCGTCGAGAAGCTCCGCGCCCTCGCCGACATCGTCATCATCGACTCGCCCCCGGCGATGGGCCTCGCCGACGCCTCGTTGCTGGCGGCGCACACCGACGGCGCGGTGATCATGGCGTCCGTTCGCCGCACCGATCGCGTCCTGCTCGCCGACACCGTCTCGGGCCTCCGGGCGAACGGCGTCGAGGTGCTGGGCGTGGTCGGGAACCGCGGTCGCAAGAAGCTGCCGAAGACGTACTCGGCCTACTACATGCGGCCCACCGACACGCGTCCGGCCACGCCCCGGCTCACGCCCCAGTCGCTTCCGATCGACACCGAGGTGGACGACTTCGAGATCGACGCCGGAGAGGCGGCGGATCGCCCTCCGCTCTCCCGACGCCGGCCGAACGGCGCCGTCCCGGTGACATCGTCCTCGCGCGGCGGACCGAACCCCGATCCCGAGCGAGAGCTGGAGACTGACACCGAATGACTTCGAGCATGCCCTACGGGGGCAGCCACTCGGCCCCGGTCCGGTCTCCGGACCGGGTGCAGGGCCAGACCGAGGTCCTGTTCGTGTGCCACGCCAATCAGTGCCGCTCGCCGTACGCCGAGGCGATCGCCGACCGCCTGGCCGATGGCCGTCCGATCCGATTCCATTCGGGCGGCCTGCTGTCCGGCGGCATGCCGATGCCCGAGACGGGGCGTCGCCTGGGCGCCGCCCTGGGGTACTCGTTCGACGGTCACCGCAGCCGCGAGCTCGACCTCCTCGACCTCGACGGGTTCGACGTGATCCTCACGGCGGCGCGCGACCAGGCGCGTGAGATCGTCGCCGCGAACCCCGACCTGTGGCCGCGTGTCTTCACGATCAAGCAGTTCTCGCGATGGCTCGCCGACCAGCGTCGGCCGCCGCGCGCGATCGTCGGCTCGTGGCTCGACGCCGTGGCGGCGGATCGCGACCGTCGGTCGCTGCTCGGCGAGGACCCCGACGACGATGTCGCCGACCCGCTCGGCATGCCCGAGTCCGCCTGGACGGCGATGGTCGACGAGCTGACGACGCACCTCACGAGGATCCTCGACGGCCTGTCGCCGCGGCGGGCGGATCAGGCCTGAAGCAGCGGGTCGACCACGGCGCGCAGCATCCGCCACGACCTCGACCAGTCGCGCTCCTCGGCCCGCGCCCGCGCCGCGCGCCCGAGCGCCGCGCGATGCGACGGGTCGTCGGCGAGCCGCAGGAGCTCCGCCGCGAGGGCGTTCGCGTCGTCAGGTTCCACGAGCATCCCGGCGTCCCCGACGACCTCCGGGATTCCGCCGACGCGACTCGCGATCACGGGCAGTCCCGTCGCCATCGCCTCGCCGAGGGTGAGCCCGCTGGGCTCGCGCCAGCGGGAGGGCACGACGAAGGCATCCGCCTCGCGCAACAGCCGCGGGAGCGCATCGCGGTCGACGAACGGCTCGAAGCGGATGCGGCGGCCGGACTCGTCCGCGAGCGTGCGCAGCGACCGCTCGTACGACGACAGAGGGGCGTTCCGGTCGAAGCCGATGCTTCCGACGATCGTGAACTCGAAGCGGTCCGCCGGCAGGAGTGCGGCCGCGCGCACGAGGACGTCCGGCCCCTTGTCGGCGAACACGCGACCGGCGAACATCACGCGCAGCGGCCGCGCGGGGTCGACGTCGCCGGCTTGCGGGGAGGGTGAGAAGCGCGCGGGGTCGACGCCGTTGTCGACGACGTGCACGCGCGACGCGAGCGAGGCGGGGAGCTGCTCGGCCGTGTGCGCGGCGAGGTCCGAGCTCACGCAGACGATCGCCGCGACGTCGCCCAGCGTGCGGTCGGCCTCCCGGCGGGTGACGGTTCGCAGCAGGTCGTTGTGGGCGTAGAGCACGACGCGGTGCGGGGTGTCGCGCAGCAGCCGGGGAAGCACGAGGGCGTTGTGGCCGATGACGACGGATGCCGGGCGGTCGGCGAGCGCCGCCGCGAGCGGGCCCCACGCCCGTGCCGCTCCGCGCCGCGGAAGCCCGAGACGGCCGGCGGCCGCGTCGACCGCACGCGCGGCAAGGCCAGGAGGGGCGGCGCCGTCGTACTCGATGATCTCGGCGCTCGGGTAGCGGGGACGATAGGTGGAGGCGTCGACGAGGACGGCGTGATGCCACGTCGACGACGGGTCGGATGCCGCGGCCGACGCCAGCCCGTCGACGACCGTCGGGATCGCCGACCCCGTGCGCGGAGAGTAGTGATCGCCTGGCGTGATCGCGTGGACGATCGACGGCGTCATATGCGCACGCCCCGCGTGCGCCGGAACACGGTCTGGATGGGCGCGGGCGTCCGGACCACGCCGTTCGCCTTGTCGCGCGCCTCCACGCCGACGCAGATGCCCGCGATCATCCACAGGATCGAGGCGTGCCCGGCGACCCAGTAGATGTCGAACTGCGCCTGCGCGAACCGGCCGACGACCACCGCGAGGGCGAGCGTGCCGTAGACGGGGTTCATGCGCGCGAGGATCCAGATCACAGCACCGAACATCGCGAGGAACCCAACGAGGCCGAGGAGCCCGACCGTCGTCATCACCTCGAGGAGCACATTCGGCGGCTGGAATCCGGAGTAGTCGGCGTGTCCGGTCACCCACCACCGGTGGCCCACCCCGAACAGCGGCGACTGGAGCCACACCTGGATGGAGTCGTCGTACCAGGCCAGGCGCTGGTTCGAGGAGTTGAACTGGTCGCCCGACTCCAACTGCTCCACGACGGCCGCCCAGATGAAGTACCCGACCGGGACGAGGATGAGCCACATCCACCGCGACCGCTTCCCGTTGTGGAAGCGAGGGCGCAGACCGATGATGAGCACTCCCACAAGAGCTCCGATGAGCGCCTGGCGGGATTGCGCGGCGAGCATGCCGACCCCGAAGACGGCGAAGCTCACGTATCCGAGCAGGGGCCGCCACTTCAGCCACGGCGGGTTCGCGAAGGCGATGAGGGACCCGATCATGAGGATCGAGCCCAGCGCGTTCTTGTGAAGCTCACCGAGGTAGACGGGAGTGAAGCCGTTGGTGAGCGACATGGCGATCGCCGCGAGCGACAGGACCCAGCAGATGCCGACGTACAGGCCGAGTGCGAGCCGGGCGTGTCCTTCGCGCCCGACGACGAACCCGATCACGAGGCTTCCGAGCACCAGCGCGATCTCGTGACCCCACTCGATGTAGTTCTCGGGATAGCGATTGAGCAGGAGCTGCGGCGCCGACAGCGCGAGGTAGCACACGCCCGCCCACACGAGCGGCTGAAGCGCGATCGCTCCGCGGCCCCGCAGCATGAGGAGGGCCACGATCATGCAGAGGCCGAGAGCGAGGTCGGCGGCGCTCATGGGGCCGACTCGCACCACGACCATCGACGCCGGAACCGCGAGCACGGGGATGAGCGACAGGTCGACCGCGGCGACGCCGATCAGGAGCACGATCACGGCGAACGGGATCGCGAAGTCGGTCTGGACCGTCGCCACCAGTCCCGCCGCGAGTCCGAGGAGGGCCAACACTGCCACGCCGGCGGTCACGCGCGCAGCATCCCGAACCCGGAACGCGCGCGCGAGAACCCCAGTCCGCAACGTGGTCACGAACCCATGCTACGGATCGCGACCGGGCGCCGATACGGAGACGGCTAGGGTAGCCCCAGCGCACGAGAGGGAGGGGATGCCGTGAACACCGCCGCGCCGCCCTCGCGCGTCCTCGTCGTCACGCACACGGGCGACGTCGGCGGCGCCGAGATCGCGCTCATCCGGCTCATCGGCGCGCTCGACCCGAAGCGGTTCGCCGTTCAGGTCGTGACGCTCGAGGACGGCGACCTGGTCCAGCGGCTGAACGACGCCGGCGTGCGTGCGTCCGTCCTCGAGGTGGGCCGACTGGCGCGCGTGACGCGCGAGCAGACGGTCTCGTCTCCGCTCACGATGTTGCGCAATCTCCGCGACACCGTGCGCGCCGCGCGACTTGTGCGCGCGCGTATCCGCACGGAGAATCCGGACCTGGTCGTCGCGAACTCGCTCAAAGCCGCCGTCCTCCTCGCCGTCGGCGTACCCGGCACGCGCACCCCGTGGGTTTGGCACCTTCACGATCGCATCGCCTCCGACTACCTTCCGGCCGCCGTCGCCGCGGCACTGCGGTCGCTCGCTCGGCTCGGGCCCCGCCGGATCGTCGCGAACTCACGGGCCACCGCGCGGACCCTCGGCCGCTGGGGGCACGGCTTAACCGTCGTCGCGTACCCCGGGGTCGTGGAATCCGCGTACCGGCGCGAGGTCATTGAGAAGCGCGACGGGCCGGTGGGCATGATCGGCCGTGTCAGCCGCACCAAGGGGCAGGCGGTGTTCCTCGATGCCGCCGAGATCGTCGCGGCCGGGACGGCGGATGCGCGGTTCCGGATCGTGGGCGCCGCGCTGTTCGAGGATCGCGAGGAAGAGGAGGCCCTTCGGCGGCGCACCGCGGCATCGGAGGTGCTCGCACCACGCGTGGAGTGGGCCGGATGGGCGGACGATGTGGCGGCGGCGCTCCACCGGCTCGGGCTCCTCGTCCACGCGTCGACGACGCCGGAGCCATTCGGGCAGATCGTGGTCGAGGCGATGCTGTCGGGTGTGCCGGTCGTCGCGACGGATGCCGGCGGAGTGCCTGAGATCCTCGACCCTCGGGGCGCCGGCGAGCCGGTCGCCGACGGCGTGCGGCGCACACGATCGGGGCTGCTCGTGCGGCCTGGCGATCCGCAGGCGCTCGCGCGCGCGATCCGCTGGACGATCGAACATCCGACCGAGTCGACGGATGCCGCGCGCTTCGCGCAGGCGGATGCCGCCGAGCGCTTCGGCATCGAGCGCACTGCCGCAGTCGTCGGCGACGTGTGGGGCGAGGTCATCGAACGCGCCGGGCACCGACGCCGGTGATGTGCCGCCCGGTCAGACGACTCCGGCGGCCCGATCGCGGCGCCGTGCGATCCACGCCGCCGGGAAGCCCGCCATGAGCCCCGTCAACTCGGCCAGTGAGCGCGTCAGCACGATCGGCGCGGTGATCCGTCGCCGGAACGGGCGACGCGATCCGTCGGATCTGCGCGCGGTGAATCGATCGCGCATCGCCCACACGTAGTCGTTCTGGGCGCGGAAGGTCGAGCGCACGTAACGGCGGAGCAGCGGGTCCCGCCAGCCGTACACGCGGGCGAGCAGCACGACGTGGTTGCGGCGCGCGTAGTAGAGGTAGCGACGGTCGAACCGCTTGCCGCCGCTCGTGTAGGGCGCGGCGACATGCCGCACGAGTGCGGCCGGCTGGAACACGAGCTTGCCGCCTTCGCGCTTCAGCCGCAGCGAGATGTCGGACTCCTCGCACAGGCAGGTTCCCGGATAGTTGCCGCGAATGCCGCCGATCGCGGCGAGCGCGGCTCGGCGGAACGACATGTTCGCGCCCAGCAGGTGGTCGACTTCGATCACGCGGTCGGGATTCGCGCCGAAGTTGCCGGTCAGGCGGCCGTCCGGGAGCAGCCGTCCGATCTCGCCGAGGCCTTCGGTCTCCTCGCCTTCTCTGCCGTTGGACGCGCGGCCGCCCACTCCGACGACGGCCGGGTCTGCATACGGCTCGCGCAGTTGGTCAAGCCAATCGGGGTCGACGTAGGCGTCGTCGTCGATGAACGCGACGATGTCGCCGGTGGCGGCGTTGAAGCCGACCTGCCGGGATTCGGGCATCGTTCCCGGTCCGAGGTCGTTGCGCAGCAGCCGCACCTGCGGGAAATCCTCCGTGACGAGCGTCTTCGTGCGGTCGTCCGGTGATGCGTCGACCACGATGATCTCGTGGGGCTTCGACGTGAGGCGCCCGAGGTGCTCGAGGCACGTGCGCACGAACTGCGGTCGTGCGTACGTGATGATGACGACGCTGACGGAAAGGGTCATGACGGCTCCGCGTTCTCGGGGACGGAGACGAGGCGGTACCAATCACGACGGCGTAGCGGGTTCGTGAGCACCGTGCGAAGCGGGTGCCGTTGACGCGATGCCCACCGTTGGTACACGATCGGGAGCGAGTAGTGCGCCGCGTGCCCCGACCAGCCGAACTTGCGCCGGATCGTTTCATGATCGCGCACCCATGAATAGTGAAGCACGGCCCGCTCCGGCGGAATCATCTCGTGCACGGGAGCGTCCCTCGGGTGGTGCGGGTCGGTGTTCCACGGCCGCATGTCGACGCGGTAGAGCAGCGTGTCGGTCTGGCGAGCGTGACGCAGGCGGGTTCCGGCTCGCACGGCGAGAGGGCCGGGGAAGGATGCGGACGGGCGCCAGAAGCGCGTCGATGCTTCGAGGTAGCGACCCGGGGCGACCTGCGCGTAGAGCCATCGCGCTGGATAGTCCATCGCGGACATGCCGGTGGCGTCGGCCCGCCGCAGCGACGCGAAGAACTGGGCCGGGTCGAGCATGACCTCGTCGGTGTCGAGCTGGATCACCCAGTCGGCGCCGTCGGATGCCGCGTCGAGCGCGTTCTGCCGCTGGAACGTGTCGTTGTCGAGGGGGTTCTCGTCCAGCCGCGCGAAGCGCCCCGGCACGTCGACGCACTTGCCGTCGCGGTCGAGCTCGCGGATCGTCGCGAGGCATTCGTCGACCGGCAGCGGAGTGCCCGTCCACGACGTGCGCGTCTCGTCATACGAGAGGACGATGCGGTCGACGTGGTCGTAGTACGAAGACACGCTCTCCCGAAGATGGTTGGGGTCGCCCACGAGGATGTATGCCGAGACGCGCATGTCAGATGTAGTCCGCGAACTCTCGCTCGTTCTTCTGGAAGACGATCGTGCCGAGCAGGAACACGAGCGGCGCGGCGATGATGAGGGCGACGATCTGCCACACGGGCGGCTGGGCCGTGCCGAGCAGCGACCACCGCATGATCTCGAGGAACCACGTGACCGGGTTGATGTCGAAGAGCCACCGGATGCCCTCCGGCACCTCCGAGACCGAGTAGGCGACCGGGCTCGCGTAGAGCAGAACCTGGAGGGCCCACGGCAGGACGTAGCCGACGT
The DNA here is from genome assembly GCF_035556355.1 of Microbacterium sp. Taxonomy (GTDB): domain Bacteria; phylum Actinomycetota; class Actinomycetes; order Actinomycetales; family Microbacteriaceae; genus Microbacterium. The sequence goes on along the minus strand of NZ_DATMFG010000044.1, from coordinate 6,351 downwards.
CGCGGTACTTCACGAGGTACGCGGCCGCCGTGAGGCCGAAGCCGGTTCCGAGGATGCCGATCAGAAGTGCCCACACGGGGAGCAGCAGCACGCCCCAGCCCGGGACGATCCCGAACACGAAGATGAGCACGATCGCCAGCACGAGCCCGACCGCGAAGTCGAGCAGAACCGACGCGAGGCTCGACACCGGAACGAGCAGACGCGGGAAGAACACCTTCTGCACGAGCGACTGGTTGCTCACCATCGAGCTGGAGGAGCGGCCCAGCGCGCCGTTGAACAGGTTCCACGCGAGCATGCCCACGAGCGTGAACAGGAACGCGGGCGTCGGCCCCGTGGACAGGCCGGCGATGTAGCTGAAGACGATCGTGAAGACGCCCGCACTCACGAGGGGCTGCAGCAGCACCCACGTGAAGCCGAGGATCGTCTGGCGGTAGCGCACGATGATGTCGCGCTGCGCGAGCCGCACCGCGACCTCGCGTGCGCGCCACACCTCGCGCCAGTCGGGCATGTTGAGACGCCCGGGGGGCGTGATGACGGTGACCTGAGGCTGGTGTTCCATGTCACGCCTTCCCGTACTCGAAGTCGACGAACACGAGGCCCTTCTCGATGCTCGAGGACTCGGCGAACTCCGGGTAGGGAAGGTCGGGAAGCACTTCGAACTTCCACGCGCCCTCCCACGCGTCGAGGACGCCGGCCTGGCACACATAGGCGTCGACCGTGTAGACGCCGGGCTTGAGCCACAGATCGCGGATCACGAGCCGGCCGCGGTTCTCCTCGGTGGGGTCGAACCACTTGCCGACCAGGCGCGAGTCGCACTGCGCGATCACGGAGCCCTGGTCGTTGTTGATGTGCATCGAGACGAAGTACGTGCCGATGAGCTTCTTCGACGGGGGCAACTCGAACTCGACGGCGATGTCGTCGCCGGACTTGATGAACTCGTCTTCCATCGACACGCGCGACAGGCGCACCATGCCGTTTCCGGGCCGGTTCTTCGGGTCGGACTGCGCGAGCGCGAAGCTCTCGAAGCTGTCGCGATACGCCTGGAGCGTGCCGTCGACTGTTCCCGAGTAGACGAGCTTGCCGCGGTCGAGCAGCATCGCCGACGTGCACAGCGCCTGCACCGTCTGCAGCTGGTGGCTGACGTAGAGCACCGTGCGGCCGCCGCGCGCGGCTTCGCGCATCTTCGCGATCGACCGGCGCTGGAACTCCGCGTCGCCGACCGCGAGCACTTCGTCGATCGCGAGGATCTCGGTGTCGAGGTGCGCCGCGACCGAGAACGCGAGTCGCACGTACATGCCCGACGAGTAGCGCTTGACGGGTGTCGCGAGGAACTTCTCGATGCCCGAGAACTCGACGATCTCGTCGTAGCGGCGCAGGATCTCCTTGCGCGTCATGCCGAGGATCGCGCCGTTGAGGAAGATGTTCTCGCGGCCGGTGAGCTCGGGGTGGAAGCCGGTGCCCACTTCGAGGAGCGACCCGACGCGCCCGCGCAGCTCGATGCGGCCGCGCGTCGGCGCGGTCACGCGCGTCAGCAGCTTCAGCAGCGTGGACTTGCCCGCGCCGTTGCGACCCACGATGCCGAGGGCCTCGCCCTGCGGCACGTCGAAGGTCACGTCGTCGAGCGCGTCGAACAGCGTGTACTTCGCCTTGCCCGTCGAGCGCAGCCACTGGATCGCGGCCGCCGCCGCCGTCGACGGACGTTCGCCGAGCGCCCCGAGGCGATACGTCTTCCCCAACCCCGCGACCGAGATCGCGGCCTCCCCAAGAACCGTCACGAGAGAAGAATCTACCTGGTCACACGGCGACGGCCGTCCGCGCCTCAGGATCCGTCGAAGACCCTCAGGATCCGCTGAAGACTCGGCGCCACACGGCGGCGTGCTCGCGAGCGCTGCGCTCCCACGTGAACTCCCGCGCACGCTCGCGTCCGCGCGCCGCCATCGTCGAGACGGCGGAGTCGCCGGATGCCGCGAACAGGATCCCCTCGGCGACATCCGCGCCCGTCGGCTCCACGAGCACGCCGGCGTCGCCCACGACCTCCGGCAGCGCGCTCGTCCGCGCGGCGACGACGGGTGCGCCGGCCGCCAGGCCCTCCAGCGCGGGAAGCCCGAAACCCTCGTAGAGCGAGGGGACGACGACCGCCGTCGCGCCGGCGAACAGTCCCGGCACGAGCGCGGCCGGTACGCGCCCCACGAGCCGCGTGCGCGGCAGCTTCGAGAACAGCGCGGTGCGCCGCGGGTGCGGCGGGCCGGAGAGGACGAGCGTCAGGTCCGGTCGTGCGGCCGAGACGACCTCCCACGCGTCGGCGAGCGCCTCGAGGTTCTTGCGCCGCGACGCGCCTCCGGCGTGCAGCACGTAGGCTCCTGCGATGCCGAGCCCCGCGCGCGACTCGGGGCTGAGCGGCTCGGCGTCGAGGAACACGGGGTCGACGCCGTTGTAGATCGCGTGCACGTGCTCGAGCCCGAGGAACTCGGCGGCGTCGTCGGCGGCGTACTGCGATGGAGCGATGACCGCCGCGGCGCGGCGGAGCTCGTGCGCGGCGAACGGCTCAGGCGGCGATTCGTCGTCGAACCGCCACGCGACCGTGTCGTGGATCGTGATCACCTCGGGCACGCGCGCGGGCGGCATGCCGAGCCCCATCCGGTGGACCACGTCGGCGCCGCGGTAGAGCATCGCCCCGACTGCTGACCGCACGCCGGAAGGGGCACGGCCGGTGATCCAGTTCGGAAGCCGCACGGTGCCGGGCAGCTCCGAGCGCAGCGATCGGGCGATCTCGCGGCGTACGACCGTGCCCTCTCCGGCGGCCGCGGCGGCGCGGGCGACGATCTCTTCCTCGTACACCTGCTGACCCATGGGCGCGCCGACGGCTATCGTGGCGAATGTGATGCGAATGGTGCAGGACCTCCGTCGGGCTTCCGCGCGGTGACCGCGCGTCCTTGAGAGCGTAGCGAGGGAAGACGCATGGCGGAGATCGCACTCGTCACGAGTTCGTTCCTGCCCCGCGTCGGCGGGGTCGAGGAGCACGTGAGGCACGTCGCCGAGCAGCTGCGCGCCCGCGGGGTCGACGTCGCGATCTGGACGGTCGACCGCGGCGACGATGTGCCGGCCGACCTCGACGGCATCCCCATCCGCGTGCTGCCCACCCCGATGCCCGCCCGCTCGCTGCGCGCGGCGCTGTCCTTCGCATGGCGCGCGCCGCGCGCGGCGCTCCGCTGGCGACGCGCCCTCCGCGCGGATCGGCCGGCGGTGATCCACGTGCACTGCTTCGGTCCGAACGGCGCGTGGGCGACCGAGGTCGCGCGCTTCTCGCGGCTGCCGTTGGTCATCACGAGCCATGGCGAGACGTTCGGCGACGCCGATGACGTCTTCGGCGGGTCGGCCCTCATGCGGTGGGCGCTGCGGCGCGGCATCCGTCGTGCCGCCGCCGTCACCGCGGTCTCGGCGTTCACGGCGCGGGATCTGGAGGAGCGGTTCGGGCTCGAGCCGGGGCGCGCCGCGATCGTGATGAACGGCGTCGATCTCGACGAGGAGAGTGCGGGTGCTCCGCCCCTTCCCGCGCGGTACTTCGTCGCGCTGGGGCGGCTGGTCGGCACGAAGGGGTTCGACCTGCTCGTGCGGGCGTTCGCGGCAGCCGACCTGCCGGAGGACGTGCACCTCGTGATCGGGGGCGACGGTCCCGAGCGCGACGCGCTGCTGTCGCTCGCCGCGAAGCGAGGGGTCGCCGATCGGGTGCATCTCCCCGGCCGGCTCGGCCGCGAGAGCGTCGGGCCGACGGTGGCCGGGTCGCTCGCCCTCGTCGTGCCGAGCCGCACCGAGGCGTTCGGGATCGTCGTGCTCGAGGGCTGGCGTGGCGGGGTGCCGGTCATCGCGACATCGCACGCCGGTCCGGCGGAACTCGTCCACGACGGAGTCGACGGATGGCTGGCCGACCCGTTCGACGAGCGCGCGCTCGCGGCAGCGCTCGAGCGCGCGGTGCGTGAGCGCGATGAGGCCGAGCGGATCGCGGCCGCGGGGAGGGCTCGCGTCGAGGAGTTCACATGGGACCACGTTGTCGACGGCTATCTCGCCGTCTACGACGAGGTCGCCGCTACCCCGCCCGCAGTCGGGTGCCTTGGGATCGGTGACGGTCAGACGTCGGTCCGGGGGTCCGACCAGTAGGACCTGAACCCTCGCCCCGCGACCGCCTCACGTCGCCGGCGAGGTCGGCGGACGCGTCACGGTATGGAGTTGATCGACCCATCGACGAGGAGCTCCGCTGCCTTGAGAATGTCCGGCTCGATCGGCTCACTTTCGTCCCAGGCGAAGCTGTATGAGGTGACTTCATGCAGGAGCAACAACGCGCACGCCTCTCGCCTCGTTAGGTCTCCGAGAAGCGAGTAGGCAAGGTCCGCTAAAGGACCGTTCAAGCCACCATCGGTCCACGCCGCAAAAGCCTCCGCGCGGGCACCTCCGGTACGCAAACGCTCCACGTCCACAGCTGCTGACAGCGCGTCGATGAACAAAGGGTTTTCGGGCTGGCTGCGCTGCCAATCTACTATGCGAATTCCACCATCTTCGAGTGCGAGCACGTTCGCCCGGTCAAGGTCGCCGTGCGATGGGCCGACTGGAACCACCCGAGTCTGGAACGAGAGGGCTTCGACCCGGAGCTGGCGCAGCGGACCGGCGGAGAGGTTCTCAGGCACAGGTGGAGAGATGATCCGACGGAGGAGTTCTGTGTCGTGCAGCTTGGCGACATCGCGAGGGAGGCCACGAAGCACATCCGTCAGCCGGTCCTCGTACGTCGCGAGCGGAACTGCCGAGGCTCTGAGGCGGGGATAGACCGCGATGGTTACTCCGGATCGGACCTCCGCGCGGGCCCACGGCGTCGCGACTTTGCCCCACGGACCTGACGCCGCCTCGATGGTGCGGCCGACTTCGTCGAGCACCTCTGCTTCCTGCCGATCGGAAAGGGGGACTTTCAAGAATTCGTCGCCCGTTTCGATTGCTGCGCGCGAATCGCTGCAGGCCCTCACGATGGAACGCGGCGCCGCAATGGCGCCGCGGGCTGCGTTTGACCTCTCAGGCGTCTGGTGTGATGGTCGGCAGATCAGGATGTGGTGATGTGCAACCAGGATGCCGGCGCCGACGCGTTCGGCAAGTTCGTGCACTCGACCGGCGCGGGCAACGGATGCGCCGCGTCTACCGCGACTGAATGGCGGCGAAGGTGGGAGGAGGAGTTCCCAATCATCGAGACTCGGATGCGGCTCCAGAGCTCGGACCACCTCTAGTCCGACTGGTTGAGCGACTATCTGCCATGGGCGAGTCACGCGCGCCAATCCGACTTCCCTGACCAGACCGATGCACGCGCGCAATCGCGTGCGGCCCTCGCGCCACGACCACCAGCGGGATTGCAGCGGGTTTTCGGTTGCGACGATCGCGATGCCGTCGGGTGCAAGAACCCGGCGCACCTCACGTAGCAGCATATTCAGATCCGCACGCTGCAACCCGGCCCGGTCGAGGTCAACGAGATCGACGAAGATCGTTGCGAAGCTTCCGTCTTGCCATGGCAAGTCTTCCTCGAGCGAGAGGCGTACGACCTCGCGCGCCTGACCACCCATGAGCCGAAGGAATTTCACTCGCGCGGCGATGTAATCGGCGCGAATCACGTCGGCGCCCAAGTAGCTGAGGGCGGGAGCGAGCTCGATCCAATTGCCACCGATAACAAGGGCCTTCGCTCCCTGATGGACCGGAGGGAGTGCTGCGAGCGCCGCATCCTTCGTTTCTGTCAGCCGCCACGGCCACGAGACCTGCTTCGCGCGAATCGCACCGAGGAGTGTTTTCCAGGTGTCCGCCTGGTTGACGGCCTCGATGAAGTCGGACTCGATCCCGGGCCAGACCAGCTCGCGGTTGGCACCTGTGCCGTAGCGCCCGGCGCTGTCGAAGTGATCATGCTCTGGTGAGTTCAACGATCGGCCCCCGACATCGGCGGAATTCGCCAAGTGCTTCCCTGAATGTTACCTACCGGTGTGTGCGCACCGTGATGTCTCGTCACCGGGTGTGCGACTGCGGCGAGGCGTATTGGGTAGGCTCGGCGTGCGCAGAGCCGAGTCTGGGTCGAGAGTACGCACCTTGGCCGCTGGGAGGGAGCGCGGTGAGGCGATCGGGTTCGTTCGTGCAGCGCGAAGGCAGGGGCATGCACGGGCAGCATGTCTGGCGCGACGTCGCTGTCGCGGAGGTCAAGTCCTGGGACGTGGTGTATCGGTGATCGTGTGATCCTTCGTGTCGTGGTCAGGCTGTGAGGGCCCGGAGGTCGGGTTCGATCACCTCCTCGGTGTTGGGTTCGCCGACGCGGCGTGCGGCGGCGAGGGCGTCGAG
>NZ_DATMFG010000043.1:0-88509 GCF_035556355.1 Microbacterium sp. | reverse complement strand
CGACGGCTCGCGAGTCGTCGGGATCGCCGCTGCGCTCGACGAGCCCCGCGTCGGCCATCTGGCCCACGAGCCGGGTCATGCCGGGCTGAGTCACACGGCTCGCCGTCGCGAGCTCACCCAGACGCATCGCTCCTCGGTTCTCGAGGAGGGAGAGGGTTCGCCATTGGGCCTGCGGTGCGGTGCTGCCGGTGTGCGACGCCGCGATGCGGGCGAGCGCATGAACGGAGATCAGCAGGCGTTCGAGATCGTTCTGTCGGGTCACCGAAAAAACATAACACAGATATATAACGTCGGTATGAATCTGCCCCGTGTGCGCAGACCCGATTTGACCGCGGTGACGCGTGTGCTACATTCCAAACACCTGAATCACCTTTCATAAAGACCGGATGCCCGCACCGGTGTCCGGTCCTGGTGAAGAGAGTCCCCTTCCAACGGCGAAAGGCAAGGCACGCACATGCGCGTTACGAAGAAGTCCATCCTGGGTGCCGCGGTCGTGGCATCCGCTCTCGTGCTGGCGGCGTGTGCGCCGCAGGCGTCCCCGGGCGGCGACTCCGCCGACGGCGGCGAGGGCCCCACCGAGGTCACGGTCGGCATCGTCACGAGCGAGACCGGTCCGCTCGCGGGCTACGGTGCGCAGTACCTGGACGGCTTCAAGGCCGGCCTCGAGTACGCGACCGACGGAACGAACGAGGTCGACGGCATCGCGATCGAGGTCGAGTACCGCGACGACGCGGGCGACCCCGACAAGGCCGTCACCGCCGCCAAGGAGCTCATCGGCGCGGGCGTCAACATCATCGCCGGCACCGCCTCCTCGGGCGTCGCGCTCGCCCTCGCCGAGCAGGCCGCGCAGAACAAGGTGCTCTACATCGCGGGCCCGGCCGCGACCGACGCGATCACGGGCATCAACGAGTACACGTTCCGCTCGGGCCGGCAGAGCGCGCAGGACGTCGCGACCGCCGGTACGTTCCTCGACGACATCGAGGGCAAGACCATCGCGGTGTTCGCGCAGGACAACGCGTTCGGCCAGGGCAACGTGGCCGCCGTCGAGGCGATCCTCGGCGCGCAGGGCGCGACCGTGACGCCCGTGCTGGTCGCGGAGGACGTCACCGAGTTCACGCCGTTCGCGCAGCAGGTGCTCGCGGGTGCTCCCGACCTCGTGTTCGTCGCATGGGCCGGCGCCACCTCGGGGGCGATGTGGCAGGCCATGAGCCAGCAGGGCGTGCTCGACGAGATCCCGGTCGTCACGGGCCTCGGCGACGCCGCCACGTTCGGCGCGTACGGCGAGGCATCCGAGAAGATCAACTTCCTGAACCACTACTTCGCGGGAGCGCCCGACAACGACGTCAACGAAGCCATGGTCGAGCTCATCGAAGGCGCCGGCGGCACGCCCGACCTGTTCAGCCCCGACGGTTTCAACGCGGCGCTCATGATCGTCCAGGCGATCAAGGAGGGCAAGGGCGACGTGGACGCGATGATCGCGGCGCTCGAGGGCTTCGAGTTCGAGGGCCCGAAGGGCACCACGACGGTCCGCGCGGGTGACCACGCCCTCATCCAGGAGATGTACCAGGCGAAGCTCGTCGCCGACGGCGACACGTTCGTGCCCGAGCTCGTCGACACGGCCGACGCCGACGCCGTCGCTCCGGCCGAGGCGAAGTAACCTCCGGAGTCACGCCAAGATGAGCACCCCCGTCCCGTCCGCGCCTGCGCCCGAACCCGAAACGGGCGCGCGCCGCGGCTCCGCACTCTCGATCGAGGGCATCGGCCTGCAGATCGGCGGAGCGACCATTCTGAAAGACGTCGACCTCGACGTTCCCGCGGGCTCGCTCGTGGGCGTCATCGGGCCGAACGGCGCCGGCAAGACCACGCTCTTCAACGTGGTGTCGGGGCTCGTCGCCCCGACGGCCGGCCGCATCCGGATGGACGGCGAAGACATCACCCACACATCCGTGCCCGCGAGGGCGCGGGCGGGACTGGGGCGCACCTTTCAGACCTCGAGCCTGTTCCCGCGGCTGAGCGTGCTCGAGAACGTGCGGCTGGCCGCACAGGTCGCGCTGGGCGGCGCGACCTCGCTGTTCCGCTTCCCGACGAAGACGGATGCCGCAACCCTCACCGCCCTCGACAAGCTCGAAGCCGTCGGACTCTCGCACAAGCTCGACACCCCGGCCGGTGACATCTCGCACGGCGACAAGCGCAAGCTCGAGATCGCCGTGCTGCTGGCGACCGACGCGAGCATCGTGCTGCTGGACGAGCCGATGGCGGGAGTCGGCTCGGGCGACGTCGACGGACTGGTCGAGAACATCCGGGCGCTGCATCGCGAGACCGGATGCACCGTCCTCATGGTCGAGCACCACATCGACGTGCTCATGGGGCTCGTCGAGAAGGTCGCCGTCATGTACTCGGGGAGCATCATCGCGTACGACACCCCGCAGCGCATCATGGCCGACCCGCTCGTGCAGTCGGCGTACCTGGGGAGCGCCGCATGAGCGCCGAACCGATCCTCACGATCGAGCACCTCCGCTGCTCGATCGCCGGGCAGCAGGTCGTCGAGGACGTGACGTTCGAGGTGCCGGCCACCGGCATCACCGCGGTCCTCGGGCGAAACGGAGTCGGCAAGACGTCGACGCTGCGCGGCATCCTCGGGCTCATCCCTCGCCGCGGCGAGGTGCGCCTCGCGGGCGAACGCATCGACGGCCTGCCGCCGCACAAGGTGGTCCAGCGCGGCGTCGGCTACGTGCCGGAGGACCGCGAGGTGTTCGCGTCGCTCACCGTGGCCGAGAACCTCGCGCTCGCCGAGCGCCAGCGCAACCCGCGGCGCGAGTTCGTCGCGGAGCTGTTCCCCGACCTCGTGGCGCGTCGCGACCAGCCCGCCGGAACCCTCTCCGGTGGACAGCAGCAGATGGTCTCGGTCGCCCGCGCGCTGATCAACGACAATCGCCTCCTGCTCGTCGACGAGCCCACGAAGGGCCTCGCGCCGAAGATCGTCGGGGAGGTCGCCGACGCGCTCGCCGAGGCGTCGCGCACCGTCCCGATCCTCCTCGTCGAGCAGAACCTCGACGTCGTGCGCCGCCTCGCGAAGGACGCGATCGTCATCAGCGCCGGCCGCGTCGTGCACATCGGCGACGCCGCCGAGCTCCTCGCCGACGACGAGATGACCCGCCGGCTGCTCGGCGTGCACGTGGAGGCGGTCGCATGAGCACCGTCGTCCTGACCCTCATCACGGGCGTCGGCCTCGGCGCCCTGTACTTCCTCGTCGCATCCGGTCTGAGCCTCATCTACGGCCTCATGCACGTGCTCAACTTCGCGCACGGCGCCTTCCTGACGTTGAGCGCGTTCGCCGGTTACCTCGTGGCCGGTGCACTCGGCACGCAGTCGTGGGGCGCGTTCCTCGTGTCGGTGCTCGTGGGCGCTGCCGTCGGAGCGCTGTTCGCGACCGTGACCGAGCTCGTGCTCATCCGTCCTCTCTACGAACGGCACATCGAGCAGGTGCTCGTGACGGTCGGGCTCTCGTTCGCCGCCGTCGCCCTGTTCGAGGGCATCTGGGGCACCGACCCCATCAACATCTCGGGACCGCCGTGGCTGCGACAGACCACCGAGGTTCTCGGCGCGCGCATCCCCAACACGTACTGGGTGCTCATGATCGCGGCGGCGCTCGTGCTCGTGGCGCTCGTGCTGTTCCTGCGCAAGACGCGATACGGCATGATCATCCGCGCCGGCGTCGAGAACCGGTCGATGGTCACCGCGCTCGGCATCGATGTGCGCACGTCGTTCACGCTCGTGTTCGCGATCGGCGGTGCGGCGGCCGGCATCGGCGGTGTGCTCGCGATGCACTACTCGACGTTCGTGTCGGCCCACCTCGGTCAGACACTGCTCATCTTCGCGTTCATCGTCACCGTGGTGGGCGGTCTCGGGTCGCTCACGGGTGCGGCCGTGGCATCCGTTCTCGTCGCCGTGCTGCAGCAGTTCGCCAACTTCTACCTCGGCGGCACCGGTGACTTCATCGTCGTGATCCTCCTCGCGGTCGTGCTGCTCGTGCGCCCGCGGGGTCTGTTGGGGAGGAAGGCATGACGGTTCGACAGGCTCACCGACCGGGTTCGGATCAGCGATCGGCCTCCAGGTTCGTCCCCGCGATCGCGGGCATCGTGCTGGTCGTCTTCATGGCGGTCCTTCCCCTCCTGAACATCTCGATCCCGGGCGTGCTGCCCACCCCGACGTACATGCCGGGCACTCTCGCGCTGCTGTCGCTGTGCATGGTGTTCGCCGCGCTCGCGCTGTCGTACAACCTCCTGCTGGGGTCCGCGGGCATGCTGTCGTTCGGCCACGCGCTGTACTTCGGCGCGGGCGCCTACGGCCTCGGGATCGCGCTCGAGCACTTCGGCGTGCCGCTGTGGCCCGGCGTGTTCCTCGCCCTCGTGGGCGGCATGATCGTCGGCATGGCCACGGGGGCGGTCGCGATGCGCGTGTCGGGCATCCCGTTCGCCATGGTCACACTCGCGTTCGCGCAGGCGGGCTCCGTGCTCGTGCGCCGCAACTCCGCGGTGACCGGCGGTGAGGAGGGCCTGAGCCTCGCGACCGAGCAGGTGCCCGACTTCCTCGTCGGCGTCGTCAACACGCGCAACCTCTACTGGCTGTGCCTCGTCGTGCTCGTCATCGTGTACCTCGTCACGCTGTGGGTCGACACGTCTCGACTCGGGCACCTCGCCCGCGCCACGCGCGAGAACGAGCAGCGCGTGCGCGTTCTCGGGCTGCAGCCGTATCGCGTGCGCCTCGCGGTGTTCGCGATCGCGGCGGTGCTCGCGAGCCTCGCCGCCGTCGCCTACATGCTGCTGCAGTCCGGCACGGTGCCGCGTGCGGTGTCGGCCGACCTGACCATCACGATCCTCGTGATGGTCGTGCTGGGCGGCGTCGGATTCCGCTGGGGTGCGATCCTCGGCGGCGTCCTCTACACACTGCTCGACCAGCGCCTCACGGTGCTCGCCGGATCCGAGGCGATCGCGGGCCTTCCCGAGCTCCTCCGCGTGCCCCTGTCGGAGCCGCTCTTCCTCCTCGGCGTGCTGTTCATCATCGTCGTGATGTTCCTTCCGGGCGGAATCGCGGGCACGATCGACGCATGGGTGCGCCGCCGCCGGGGCGAGCGCGTGAGGGGAGCCCTGCGCACGATGGACGATGCCGAGGACGAGACGTCGTCGCCCGTGGAGGTGAAGGCGTGATCGAACCGCACGACGAGCCGCACACGATCGGTCGCTGGCTGACCGATCGTGCCGCGCAGTCGCCTGCGCGCGTGGCGATCGACGACCGCGGCGTGACGATCGCGTACGCGGAGCTCGCGCGCCGTGCGGAGGCGCTCGCCGAGGCGCTGCGCGACGCGGGCTACGGGCCGGGTCACCGCATCGCGACGGTGTCGGGCAACTCGACCGATCACGTCGTCGTGTTCTTCGCGTGCGCGCTCGCCGGTCTCGCGTTCGTGCCGCTGTCGTGGCGTCTCACGCCGAGGGAGCTGTCGGACGTCGTGTCGCGCTGCGCGCCCGCGCTCGTGCTCGTCGAGGACGAGTACAGCGCCCTCGCAGACGAGGCCCTGCGCGGCTGGTCCGGCACGGGGCCCGTGCCACCCGTCGCACCCCTCGGCACGACGGGGGTCGAGGTCGCGGTGCCCGCTCCGCACGAGACGCGTGCCTCGCGCCCGGTGCGCGACGACGATCCGCTGCTGGTCATCTTCACCTCGGGGAGCGAAGCGGCGCCCAAGGGCGTCGTGCTCACGCATGCCAACTGCTTCTGGAACAACCTCGCGCTCGCCCGCGCGCTGCCTCTCACGCAGGACGACGTCGTGCTCGCGATGCTCCCGCAGTTCCACGTCGCGGCGTGGAACTGCCAGCCGCTGCTCGCGTGGTGGACGGGCGCGACCGTCGTGCTCGAGCGCTCGTTCCAGCCGAGCCGCGTGCTGCAGCTCATCGGCGAGCGCCGCGTGACGGCGATGATGGGCGTGCCCACCCAGTACGCGCTGCTCGCAGCCGACCGTGACTGGGAGACGAGCGACCTCTCGTCGCTGCGCCTCGCGCTCGTCGGCGGCGCGACGATGCCCGACGAGCTGCAGCGCACGTGGTCCGACCGCGGCGCGCCGCTGACGCAGGGCTATGGGCTCACCGAAGCGGGTCCGAACGTGCTGCACGCGCCGTCCGACGGCTCCGCGAGCCCCGGCACCGTCGGGCGTCCGTACCCGTACGTGCAGACGTGCGTCGTCGACACCGAGACTCTGCTGCCCCTCGAGGGCGATGCGACGGGCGAGCTGTGGGTCGCAGGCCCGAGCGTCTTCGCGGGATACCTGGGCGACCCGGATGCGACGCAGCGTGCGCTGCACGACGGATGGCTCCGCACGGGTGACGTCGTGCAGCGCGACGGGGAGGGCGTCTTCCGCATCGTCGACCGACTCAAGGACATCTTCATCTCGGGCGGCGAGAACGTGGCGCCCGCCGAGGTCGAGGCCGCGCTCACGCGGCATCCGCTCATCGACTCGGCCGCCGTCGTGGGCGTGCCCGACCCGGTGTGGGGGGAGCGCGGCGTCGCGTTCGTCGTACCCGCCGCGGATGCGTCGCTCTCGTCCGACGAGGTGCTCGCACACGCGCGGCGCCACCTCGCCGCGTTCAAGGTGCCGGTGCGGATCGAGTTCGTCGATGCGCTGCCGCGCTCCACGATCGAGAAGCTCGCGCGGGTGCGCCTGCGCGAACGAGCTCAGCGTGTGATGGCCGGTGCGGCCGGTGTGCAACGGAGGGATCGAGCATGAGCCTGCACGACAGTGTCGACATGGCCGAAGAAGAAGCGCCGGTGTCGTCGGCGACCGGCCGCCCGCTCACCAAGCGCGGCGAGGCGACGCGGACCCGGCTGCTCGAAGCCGCCGAGGCGGTCTTCGCCGAGCAGGGCTACCACGAGGCGTCGATCGTCAAGATCACCGAGCGCGCGGGCATCGGCCTGGGCACGTTCTACCTGTACTTCGACAGCAAGCAGACGATCTTCGAGGCCCTCGTCCTCGACCTCAACCGCCGCGTGCGTCGCTCGATGTCCGAGGCGATGGCCGGGGCGAGCTCCCGTCTCGAGGCTGAGCGCGCGGGCTTCGCGGGGTTCTTCCGCTTCACCGCAGCACACCCCGCCCTGTACCGAGTCGTGCGCGAGGCGGAGTTCGTGTCGCCCGAGACGCTCCACCTGCACTACACGCGCATCGTCGAGGGCTACGAGGCGGGGCTGCGCGCAGCGCAGCAGGTCGGCGACGTCGACCGCCGGCTCGACCCCACGGTCACGGCGTGGGCGCTCATGGGCATGGGCGAGCTCGTCGGCATGCGGTTCCTGCTGTGGGAGCGCGACGAGAAGGGCCGACCGCCGGCCGAGCTCGACCAGGAGATCTTCGACGCGCTCATGCGCTTCATCGACAACGCACTCGCGCCGCGTGACGGCGCGGCATCCGATTCGTCCCAGGAAGGCGGCCGATGACCACCGAACACGACCTCGAGGGCCGACGCGCGATCGTCACCGGCGGAGCAAGCGGCATCGGGCTCGCGTGCGCGCACGAGTTCGCGCGCCGCGGCGCCCACGTGATCGTCGCGGACGTCAACGCGGAATCGGCGGATGCCGCGGCCGAGGCCGTCGGCGGTGAGCCGTGGGTCGTCGACCTGTCCGACACGAAGGCGCTCGAGTCGCTGTCGCTCGAGGCGGACATCCTCGTGAACAACGCCGGCATCCAGCGCGTCGCGCCGATCACCGAGTTCGATCCCGAGAACTTCCGACTGCTGCTGCGGCTGATGCTCGAGTCGCCGTTCCTGCTCATCCGCGCGGTGCTGCCAGGTATGTACGAGCGGGGCTGGGGGCGCATCATCAACATTTCGAGCGCACACGGACTGCGCGCGAGCGCGTACAAGTCGGCGTACGTCTCGGCCAAGCACGGCCTGGAGGGGCTCTCGAAGGTCACGGCGCTCGAGGGCGCACCGCACGGCGTGACGAGCAACTGCATCAACCCCGCGTATGTGCGCACTCCGCTCGTCGAGAAGCAGATCGCCGACCAGGCGCGCGTGCACGGCATCCCCGAGAGCGAGGTCGTCGAGAAGATCATGCTCACCGAGACGGCGGTGAAGCGCCTCGTCGAACCCGACGAGGTCGCGTCGCTCGCGGGGTGGCTCGCATCCGACAAGGCCGGCATGGTGACGGGTGCCTCCTACACGATCGACGGCGGGTGGACGGCTCGATGACGCACGCGTATCGCACGATCGACGTCCCCGTGCGCGGGGGCGACCTGCGCGTGGGCGTGTGGGAACCGGAGGGGGAGCGGACCCTCGACGTCCTTGCCGTGCACGGCGTCACGTCGTCGCACCTCGCGTGGCCGTTCGTCGTCGAGGCGCTTCCCGGCGTGCGCGTCATCGCTCCCGACCTGCGCGGTCGCGGCGCGAGCGCGCAGGTCGAGGGTCGCGCCGGCATGGACGCGCACGCCGACGACCTGGCGGCGGTGCTCGACGCGCTCGACGTACCGCAGGCACTCGTCGTCGGGCACTCGATGGGCGCGTTCGTGAGTCTCGTGTTCGCGGACCGGCACGCGGAGCGTGTGTCTCGGCTCGTGCTCGTGGACGGCGGACTGCCGCTCGACGTCCCCGACGGCATGTCTCCCGATGAGGTCATCCAGCACGTGCTCGGCCCCACGGCGGAGCGCCTCGCGATGCGGTTCGGCACCGTCGGCGACTACCTCGACTTCTGGCGAGCGCACCCCGCGTTCGCCGACGACTGGACGCCCGAGCTCGAGCGCTACCTCGCCTACGACCTCGTGGGGGAGGAGCCCGAGCTGTGCCCCGCGACGTCGTACGAGACGGTCGCGGAGGACTCGATCGACCAGAACACGGGCACGTCTCTGGCTGACGCGCTGGCGCGGCTGCGGCATCCGACCGTGTTCCTCACCGCAGAGCGGGGCCTGCTCGATCAGGTGCCCGCACTGTACGCGGCCGAGCGGATCCCGACACTGCTCGAACAGCACCCGGGACTGCGGCACGTGGCGGTGCCGGGCGTGAACCACTACACGATCGTGCTTTCGGAGCGAGGGGCGGATGCCGTCGCCCGCGTCGTGCGCGAGGGGCCGGTGGCCTCGAGCCCGAGCGCCTGAGCCCGGATCAGCGTCCGGCGGCCTGGATGCGCGACGTCAGCTGGTGTGCGTGGGCGAGGAGCGTGCGTGTGAGGTCGGGAAGCCGATCGGGTCCGAAGCGGAACTCGACCCCCGTGATGCTGAGGGCCCACTGCGGGTGACCCTCCTTCGTGAACACCGCGGCGCCCATGCCGTAGCTGCCTTCGACGATGAGCCCGGGGTTGAGCGCGCAGCCGCGCTCGACGGTCTCGCGCAGCCGAACACGCAGGCGGGCCTCGCTGTGGGCGGCTCCCCATCGTTCGGGGAGCTCCGGATGCCGCTCGAAATAGGCGTCCACATCGTGAGGCGGCAGGAACGCGAGGATCGCAAGGCCGGCTGATGCGACGCCCAGCGGGAAGCGCACGCCCTCGCTCAGCACGAACGAGCGGATCGGGAAGCTGCCCTCCTCGCGCAGGAGGCATACCGTCTCGTCACCGCGCCGCACCGACAGGAATGCGCTCTCCTCGGTGCGCACGGCGAGCGAGCGCACGATGTCGCGCGCGATCGCCGTGATGTCGTAGCGCGACGCCGCGACGGTTCCCATGAGGTAGAGCTCGGGCCCCGGCATCCAGCGGCCTGTGCGCTCGTCGAGGTCGACGAGACCCTCCGCACGGAGCGCCGAGAGCAGCCGATGCGTCGTCGGGCGCGTGAGCTGCGCGCTTCGCGCGAGCTCGCCGACCGGGGTGCCTTCGTCGCCGCCCGCCGTGACGAGCCGCAGGAGGCGCGCCGCACGCGAGACGGACTGCGTGCCCGGGATCGCGTTCCTCGGCATCGTGTCCACGATATGGACAGTAGGCGTCGGTTGATCCACATCGCAAGCCCCGGCGTGCGCGAGCGCGCCGGCAGCGGTCACGATGGAGGGACATCGTGAATCGACACGTACGAAGGAGTACCGGGTGATCGACAAGACGTACCCGTCCGCCGCCGAGGCGGTCGCCGACATCCCCGACGGGGCGACCCTCGCGGTCGGCGGCTTCGGACTCTCGGGCAACCCGATCGCGCTCATCGAGGCGCTGCTCGCCCAGGGGACGACCGACCTCAGCATCGTCTCGAACAACTGCGGGGTCGACGACTGGGGTCTCGGGATCCTCCTGAACGCGAAGCGCATCCGCAAGATGACCTCGTCGTACGTGGGCGAGAACAAGGAGTTCGAGCGCCAGTTCCTCTCGGGCGAGCTCGAGCTCGAGCTGACGCCCCAGGGCACGCTCGCCGAGAAGCTGCGGGCGGGCGGATCCGGCATCGCCGCGTTCTACACCCAGACAGGCGTCGGCACGCAGGTCGCCGAGGGCGGCCTCCCGCGCAGGTACGCACCCGACGGCGGCATCGCCGTCGCGTCGCCCGCGAAGGACGTGCGCACGTTCGATGTGAACGGCGAGCCGCGCGAGTTCGTGCTCGAGGAGGCGATCGTCACCGACTTCGCGCTCGTCCACGCGCTGCGCGGCGACCGCCACGGCAACCTCGTGTTCAACAAGGCCGCTCGCAATTTCAACCCGCTCGCGGCGATGGCCGGCCGCGTGTGCATCGCGCAGGTCGAGGAGCTCGTCGAGCCCGGCGAGCTCGACCCCGACAGCATCCATCTCCCCGGCATCTACGTGCACCGCATCGTGGAGGTCGGAACCGACATCGAGAAGCGCATCGAACGGCGCACGGTCTCGGTCGCGCAGACCGCCGCGCGCGAGATTCCGGAAGGAGCATGACCATGGCCCTGACCCGCAACGAGATGGCCGCGCGCGCCGCACGCGAGCTGTCCGACGGATCGTACGTCAACCTCGGGATCGGGCTGCCGACGCTCGTGCCGAACTACGTGCCCGATGACGTCACGGTCGTGCTGCAGTCCGAGAACGGCATCCTCGGCGTCGGCCCGTACCCCACCGAGGAGAACGTCGACCCCGACCTCATCAACGCCGGCAAGGAGACGGTCACGACGCTTCCCGGCGCCGCCTTCTTCGACTCCGCCACGAGCTTCGGCATGATCCGCGGCGGCAAGATCGACGCGGCGATCCTCGGCGCGATGCAGGTCTCGGTCAAGGGCGACCTCGCGAACTGGATGATCCCCGGCAAGATGGTCAAGGGTCCGGGCGGCGCGATGGATCTCGTGCACGGCGCAGGCAAGGTCATCGTGCTCATGGAGCACGTCGCGAAGGACGGCTCTCCGAAGATCGTGAACGAGTGCTCGCTGCCGCTCACCGGCAGGGGCGTGGTCGACCGCATCATCACCGACCTCGGCGTGATCGACGTCACGCCCGAAGGTCTCGTCCTCGTCGAGGTCGCGCCCGGTGTGACGGTCGACGAGGTCATCGCCGCGACCGAGCCGCCGCTCATCGTGTCCGACCACCTGCACGTCGTGGAGGGCGTCAAGGAGCCCGTGGAGGAGAACGCATGAACAACGACGACATCGTCATCGTCGCCGCCGCGCGCACGCCGCAGGGTCGGCTCAAGGGCCAACTCGCACCGCTCACCGCGGTGCAGCTCGGCAGCGCCGCGATCCGCGGCGCGCTCGAGAAGGGCGGGATCCCGGCCGATCAGGTCGACGCCGTCCTGGTCGGACAGGTCCTCCCGGCCGGGTCGGGGCAGAACCCCGCGCGCCAGGCCGCCATCGGCGCGGGCCTCGGATGGGACGTGCACGCGTCCTCCGTCAACAAGGTGTGCCTGTCGGGGCTCACCGCCGTCATCGACGGCGCGCGCATGCTCGCGGCCGGCGACGCGACGGTCGTCGTCGCGGCCGGCATGGAGTCGATGACCCGGGCGCCGCACCTGCTCATGGGCTCGCGCGACGGCTGGACGTACGGCTCGGTCGAGGTGCTCGACCACATGGCGTACGACGGGCTCACCGACGCGTATGACCGCGAGAGCATGGGCGCCTCGACCGAGAGGCGCAACCCCGAGTACAAGGTCACGCGCGAGGAGCAGGACGCCGTCGCCGCCCGCTCGCACCAGCGTGCGGCGGCCGCGTGGGACTCAGGCGTCTTCGCCGACGAGATCGTCGAGATCGACATCCCGCAGCGCAAGGGCGACCCCGTGCGCGTGACGCGCGACGAGGGCATCCGCCCCGACACCACCGTCGAGACCCTCGCGCGGCTCCGCCCCGCCTTCGCCGAGGGAGGCACGATCACGGCCGGCAACTCGTCACAGATCTCCGACGGCGCGTCGGCCGTGGTGCTCACGACGCGCGCGCACGCCGCCGAGAAGGGGTGGGCCGTCCTCGCGGTGATCGGCGCTTCGGGGCAGGTCGCCGGGCCCGACAACTCGCTGCAGGCGCAGCCTGCCCGCGCGATCGAGAAGGCGTGCGCGAAGCAGGGCATCACGCCCGCCGACCTCGACTTCGTCGAGATCAACGAGGCGTTCGGCTCGGTCGTCGCCGCGTCGCAGCGTCAGCTCGGCCTATCGGACGACGTCGTGAACATCCACGGCGGCGGCATCGCGATCGGCCACCCGATCGGCGCATCCGGCAACCGCCTCGTCGTCCACACCGTGCACGAGCTCGTGCGCAGAGGCGGAGGAACCGCCGCGGTCGCGCTGTGCGGCGGCGGCGGGCAGGGCGACGCGCTCATCATCACGCGCTGACGAACCGACGACCCTCGGCACCGCCCGCGCGACCCCGAATGAGGGCCGCGCGGGCGGTACCGTCGTCGGATGACCACGATCCACGACCTCTCCGCGTCCGATCGCGACGAGTGGCTGCCGCTGTGGCGCGCGTATCTCGACTTCTACGAGACGACGCTTCCGGATGCCGTCACAGAGTCGACGTTCGAGCGTCTCGTGACGGGCCGCGAGCTCCACGGCGCACTCGCACGCGACGCCGACGGTCGGCCGGTCGGCCTCGTCCACTGGCTCGCGCATCCGGCGACGTGGACCACGACGGCCTACTGCTACCTCGAGGACCTCTACGTCTCACCCGACGCCCGCGGCACGGGCGCCGGCCGTGCGCTCATCGAGCACGCGCGGGCGTGGGCCGAGGCATCCGGATGCTCCAAGCTCTACTGGCTCACGCACGAGACGAACACCACGGCACGCGCCCTCTACGACCGGGTCGCCCGATCGACCGGCTTCGCTGCAATACGAGATCAGACTCTGATCCGCATCCGGGAGGGCGTCACCTTCGGACGCTCTTGCGGAGGATCTTCGATTCCTTGCCGTGGACGGGGGAGTCGGCGGGGGCGAGCTCGCCGTGGCGCGCACGGCGCACGTCGACGACCGCGCCGATCGCGAGGGCGAGCGAGATGCCCCAGCTCAGCCACGCGAGTGCGGTGCGCCACGTGAACTGCTCGGTGCGGAGGCTGCGCAGCAGCGTGATGCCGCCCGTGATCGCGGTGAGCAGGCCGGTGCCGAACAGATACTTGCGCATGCGAACACGCTAGCGCCCGCATGTCAACGCGGGCATCGGGGTTGCGGCATCGCGATAGCCTGGCTATTGCCGCGTACCCCCCGAGTGAGGAGCCCGCGTGTCCGGAGCCGAGTTCGTCATCGTCGCCAATCGTCTGCCTGTCGACTGGGTGCCCGACTCGGCTGACGGAGGCGATGGCGAGGGCTCCTGGCGCCGGTCTCCCGGCGGCCTCGTGACCGCGCTCGAACCGGTCATGCGGCGCACCGACGGGGCCTGGGTCGGGTGGCCCGGCCGTCCCGATCTGGAGGTCGAGCCGTTCGAGTTCGACGGCGTCAACCTGGTGCCCGTGGCCCTCAGCGAAGACGACGTCGAGCTCTATTACGAAGGCTTCTCCAACGACACGATCTGGCCGCTCTACCACGACGTGATCGCGGTGCCGCGCTATCGCCGCGTGTGGTGGGACGCGTACGTGCGCGTGAATCGGAGATTCGCGGATGCCGCGGCCGACGTCGCCGCCGAGGGCGGAACCGTGTGGGTGCAGGACTATCAGCTGCAGCTCGTGCCGCAGATGATCCGCGAGTCGCGACCCGACCTCACGATCGGCTACTTCCATCACATCCCGTTCCCGGCATATGGCCTGTACTCGCAGCTGCCGTGGCGGCGCCAGGTGCTCGAGGGGCTGCTCGGCGCCGACGTCATCGGCTTCCAGCGCGTCGCCGACGCGGGCAACTTCGCGCGCGCGATCCGGCGCCTCCTGCACTACGAGACGCGCTCGTCGCGCATCACCGTCCCCGAAGCCGACGGCAGCACGCGCACGGCGCTCGCTCGCGCGTACCCGATCTCGATCGACGCCGAGTCGTACATCGAGATGGCGAAGCGCCCAGACGTCCAGGCCCGGGCGAAGGAGATCCGCGAGAGCCTCGGCAACCCGTCGAAGATCCTCCTCGGCGTCGATCGGCTCGACTACACGAAGGGCATCCGGCATCGGCTGAAGGCCTTCGGCGAGCTCCTCGAAGACGGCCTCATCGACGTCGAGGACACGACGCTCGTGCAGGTCGCGAGCCCGAGCCGCGAGCGCGTCGACTCGTACGTGCAGCTGCGCGACGAGATCGAGCTCACCGTCGGGCGCATCAACGGCGACCACGACACGATGGGTCACACCGCGATCCGGTACCTGCATCAGGCCTATCCGCGCGAGGAGATGGTCGCGCTCTTCCTCGCCGCCGACGTCATGCTCGTCACCGCCCTCCGCGACGGCATGAACCTCGTCGCGAAGGAGTACGTCGCCTCGCGCATCGACAACCGCGGCGTTCTCGTGCTGAGCGAGTTCACCGGCGCCTCCGACGAGCTGGGGTCGGCGCTGCGCGTGAACCCGCACGACATCGACGCACTGAAGGACACCATCATGCGCGCGATCGCGATGCCGCCGGCCGAGCAGGGCCGCCGCATGCGCGCGCTGCGCCGCAAGGTCATCGAGAACGATGTCGAGCGCTGGTCGAGGTCGTTCCTCGACGCGCTCGAGGCCGCCCGCGCCGAGAAGCGCCGCCCACCGAGGAGAGCCACCGCGTGAACATCCCCGACGACGCCGAAGAGACGCTGCACGCCGAGCTGCGGCGGATCGCCGCATCCGATCATCTCCTCGTCGCCCTCGACTTCGACGGCACGCTCGCACCGCTCCAAGACGTCCCGCTCGAGGCGCGCATGCTGCCCGAGGCGGCCGCCGCCGTTCAGGCGCTGACCGCCGAACCGGGTGTGTCCGTCGCGTTCGTGTCGGGGCGCAGCCTCGTCGACCTGCGGCACATCGCCGAGCACCGCGACGACTCGCCGATCTACCTCGCGGGGTCCCACGGCGCCGAGTACTGGATCCCGGGGAAGGGGCCGGTCGAGCCGAACGAGGACGAGCGCGAGATCGCGCTTCGCGACGAGCTGCGCGCGCACGCCGAGTCCCTCGTGTCCAAGTACGAGAATGTGTGGATCGAGCCGAAGACGTTCGGGTTCGCGGTGCACACGAGATTGACGGATGCCGCGACCGCCGCCCGCGCCGACGCCGAGGTGGACGAGCTGGTGGCCACCGAGGCGCCCTCGTGGCGGCGCCGGACGGGCCGGAACATCGTCGAGTATGCGTTCCGCGACGAGGGGAAGGACACCGCGGTCCGCAAGCTTCGCGAGCTCACGCATGCCGACGCCGTCCTCTACGCGGGCGACGACGTGACCGACGAGGACGCGCTCGGCAGCCTCGGGCCGGGCGACCTCGGGATCCTCGTCGGAGACCGGCCCTCGGCGGCGCGCGTACGTGTGGACAGCATCCCGAAGATGGCCGCAGCTTTGGCGTTCCTCGCGCAAGAGAGAGGTCGCGCCCGGATCTAGACTGGGGCAATGCCACAGTCCGGAGAAGCGATCGACATCAAGCCGCGCAGTCGCGTGGTGACAGACGGCATCGAAGCCACGACCTCCCGCGGAATGCTCCGCGGGGTCGGCATGGGCGATGAGGACTGGGACAAGCCGCAGATCGGCATCGCGTCGAGCTGGAACGAGATCACGCCGTGCAACCTGAGCCTCGACCGGCTCGCGCAGGGTGCGAAGGAGGGCGTGCACGCCGGCGGCGGCTACCCGCTCCAGTTCGGCACGATCTCGGTTTCCGACGGCATCTCGATGGGTCACGAGGGCATGCATTTCTCGCTCGTCTCGCGCGAGGTCATCGCCGACTCGGTCGAGACGGTCGTCATGGCCGAGCGGCTCGACGGCACCGTGCTGCTCGCCGGATGCGACAAGTCGATCCCCGGCATGCTCATGGCCTCGGCGCGTCTCGACCTGTCGAGCGTGTTCCTGTACGCCGGATCGATCGCTCCGGGCTGGGTCAAGCTCTCGGACGGCACCGAGAAGGAGATCACGATCATCGACTCCTTCGAGGGAGTCGGCGCGTGTCTGTCGGGCCGCATGAGCGAAGCCGACCTCAAGCGCATCGAGTGCTCGTTCGCACCCGGAGAGGGCGCGTGCGGCGGCATGTACACCGCCAACACGATGGCGTCCGTCGCCGAGGCCCTCGGGCTCTCGCTTCCCGGCTCGGCAGCGCCCCCATCGGCCGACCGCCGTCGCGACGCGTTCGCGCACCGCTCGGGCGAGGCGGTCGTCAACCTCCTGCGGCTGGGCATCACGACGCGCGACATCCTCACCAAGGAGGCGTTCGAGAACGCGATCGCCCTCGCGATGGCGCTCGGCGGCTCCACGAACGTCGTGCTGCACCTCCTCGCGATCGCGCGCGAGGCCGACGTCGACCTGAGCCTGCACGACTTCAACCGCATCGGCGACAAAGTCCCGCACGTCGCCGACATGAAGCCGTTCGGCCAGTACGTCATGAACGACGTCGACCGCCACGGCGGCATCCCCGTCGTCATGAAGGCGATGCTCGACGAGGGTCTCCTGCACGGCGACGCGCTCACCGTGACGGGCAAGACGCTCGCCGAGAACCTGCGCGATCTCGATCCCGATCCGGTCGACGGCAAGGTCATCCACCGCTTCGACGACCCCATCCACGCCACGGGCGGCCTCACGATCCTGCACGGCTCCCTCGCACCCGAGGGCGCGGTCGTCAAGACCGCCGGATTCGATGCCGCGGTGTTCGAAGGGCCGGCGCGCGTGTTCGAGCGCGAGCGCGCCGCGATGGACGCGCTGGAGGCCGGCGAGATCAACGCCGGCGACGTCGTGGTCATCCGCTACGAGGGCCCGAAGGGGGGTCCCGGCATGCGGGAGATGCTCGCGATCACCGCCGCCATCAAGGGCGCTGGGCTCGGAAAAGATGTACTACTCTTGACGGACGGACGATTCTCAGGCGGCACAACCGGCCTGTGCATCGGCCATATAGCACCCGAAGCGGTGGACGCTGGTCCCATCGCCTTCGTGCGCGATGGTGATCTGATACGGGTCGATATCGCGGCTCGCTCTCTCGACCTACTCGTCGATGAAGCCGAGCTGAGTTCCCGCCGCTCTGGCTGGGAGCCCCTTCCTCCGCGCTATACCCGTGGCGTCCTTGCCAAGTACTCCCGACTCGTGCGCTCCGCCGCCGAAGGCGCCGTGACGGGGTGACCCCCGTCGGTCGTCGAGAAGCGGCGCTGCCGCGCTTCGAACCCTGACCACAGATCCGAGGATCCATCACTATGCCCTCCGACTCCGCCCCAGCCGTTCCACGGCCTCCCGCTCGCACCGCGTCCGCGCCCGTGCTCACGGGTGCTGAGGCGGTCGTCCGCTCGCTCGAGCTGCTCGGTGTGACCGACGTGTTCGGTCTGCCGGGCGGCGCCATCCTGCCCGTGTACGACCCGCTGATGGACGCGTCGAAGATCCGCCACATCCTCGTGCGGCACGAGCAGGGCGCCGGTCATGCGGCCGAAGGCTACGCCGCCGCATCCGGCAAGGTCGGGGTCGCGATCGCGACATCCGGGCCGGGCGCGACCAACCTCGTCACCGCGATCGCCGACGCCTACATGGACTCCGTGCCGATCGTGTGCATCACGGGGCAGGTCTTCTCGAACCTCATGGGGACGGATGCGTTCCAGGAGGCCGACATCGTCGGCATCACGATGCCGATCACGAAGCACTCGTTCCTCGTCAAGCGTGCGGACGAGATCCCCGGCGCGATCGCGGCGGCGTTCGAGATCGCCGGCACCGGCCGTCCCGGCCCTGTGCTCGTCGACATCACGAAGGACGCGCAGCAGGCTGAGGTGCCGTTCGTGTGGCCGCCGAAGATCGAGCTGCCCGGCTACCGGCCCGTCACGAAGGCGCACGGCAAGCAGATCCAGGCCGCGGCGCGGCTCCTCGCCGAGGCGAAGAAGCCCGTGCTGTACGTGGGCGGCGGCGTCATCCGCGCGCGCGCGGCGGCCGAGCTCGTGACGTTCGCCGAGTCGACGGGCGCCCCGGTGGTGACGACGCTCATGGCACGCGGCGCGTTCCCGGACTCGCATCCGCAGCACCTGGGCATGCCCGGCATGCACGGAACGGTGCCCGCGGTGCTCGCGCTGCAGGAGGCCGACCTCATCGTCGCGCTCGGGGCCCGCTTCGACGACCGCGTGACGGGCAAGTCGGCGCTCTTCGCACCGCACGCCCAGATCGTGCACGTCGACATCGACCCCGCCGAGATCTCGAAGATCCGCACCGCGGACGTGCCGATCGTGGGAGACCTGAAGGACGTGCTCGTCGACCTCGACGCGGCGTTCAAGGGCGTCACGGGCGGTGCCAAGCCCGACATGGCCGCGTGGTGGTCGTTCCTCGACGGCCTGCGCGACGAGTTCCCCCTGGGTTACTCGCCGACGAGCGACGGACTGATGTCGCCGCAGTACGTGATCCAGCGCATCGGCGAGATCACCGGCCCCGAGGCCGTGTACGCCGCGGGCGTCGGGCAGCACCAGATGTGGGCGGCGCAGTTCATCAAGTACGAGCGCCCGAACGCGTGGCTCAACTCGGGCGGCGCGGGCACGATGGGCTACGCGGTGCCCGCCGCCATGGGCGCGAAGGTCGCGGAGCCCGACCGCGTGGTGTGGGCGATCGACGGCGACGGATGCTTCCAGATGACCAATCAGGAGCTCGCGACCTGCGCGATCAACAACATCCCGATCAAGGTCGCGATCATCAACAACTCGTCCCTCGGCATGGTGCGTCAGTGGCAGGCGCTGTTCTACGACGGCCGCTACTCGAACACCGACCTCGAGACCGGGCACGGCACCGCGCGCATCCCCGACTTCGTGAAGCTCGCGGAGGCGTACGGATGCCTCGCCCTGCGGGTCGAGAAGGAAGAGGACGTCGACGCCGCGATCCAGAAGGCCCTCGAGACCAACGATCGCCCGGTCGTCATCGACTTCGTCGTGAGCGCCGATGCGATGGTGTGGCCGATGGTGCCGCAGGGCGTGAGCAACAGCTACATCCAGTACGCGCGCGACCACTCGCCCGCGTTCGATCAGGAGTCGTGAGATGCCGAGTCATGTGCTGAGCCTTCTCGTGGAGAACAAGCCCGGTCTGCTCACGCGCGTCGCAGGTCTGTTCGCGCGTCGTGGATTCAACATCGAGTCGCTCGCCGTGGGCGTCACCGAAGTGCCGGGCCTGTCCCGCATCACGGTCGTCGTCGACGTCGAGGAGCTCCCGCTCGAGCAGGTCACGAAGCAGCTGAACAAGCTCGTGAACGTCATCAAGATCGTCGAGCTCGACCCCGCGGCATCCGTGCAGCGCGAGCACATGCTCATCAAGGTGCGCGCCGACAATCAGACGCGATCGAATGTGCTCGAGGTCGTGAGCCTGTTCCGCGCCCAGATCGTCGACTACGCGCCGGATGCACTCGTCGTCGAAGTGACCGGCGACAAGGGCAAGGTCGACGCGTTCCTGCGGGCGCTCGAGCCGTTCGGCATCAAGGAGCTCGCCCAGTCGGGCCTGCTCGCGATCGGCCGCGGCGGCAAGTCCATCACCGAGCGCGTCGCGCGCGGCTGACCAGAAACCTGCTTGCTCGCCCCGGTCGTTGAGCGAGCGAAGCGAGACGAAACGACGACACCAAGGAGAAACACGAAGTGACCGAGATCTTCTACGACGCCGACGCCGATCTGTCGATCATCCAGAGCAAGAAGGTCGCGATCGTCGGCTACGGCTCACAGGGCCACGCGCACGCCCTCAACCTGCGCGACTCCGGCGTCGAAGTCGTCGTCGCCCTCAAGGAGGGCTCGAAGTCGATCGAAAAGGCGAAGGAGGCGGGCTTCGAGGTCAAGACGGTGGCGGATGCCGCGGCCTGGGCCGACGTGATCGTGATCCTCGCCCCCGACCAGCACCAGCGCGGGATCTACGCCGAGTCGATCAAGGACAACCTGAGCGAGGGCAAGACGCTCCTGTTCAGCCACGGCTTCAACATCCGCTTCGGCTACATCCAGGCGCCCGAGGGGGTCGACGTCGTCATGGTCGCCCCGAAGGGCCCCGGCCACACCGTGCGTCGCGAGTACGAGGCCGGCCGCGGTGTGCCCGTCATCGTCGCGGTCGAGAAGGACGCGTCGGGCAAGGCGTGGGACACGGCGTGGTCGTACGCGAAGGCCATCGGCGGTCTCCGCGCGGGGGGCATCAAGACGACCTTCACCGAAGAGACCGAGACCGACCTCTTCGGCGAGCAGGCCGTGCTGTGCGGCGGCGTCTCGCAGCTCGTCCAGTACGGCTTCGAGGTGCTCACCGAGGCGGGCTACCAGCCGCAGATCGCCTACTTCGAGGTGCTGCACGAGCTCAAGCTCATCGTCGACCTCATGTGGGAGGGCGGAATCGCGAAGCAGCGCTGGAGCGTGTCCGACACCGCCGAGTACGGCGACTACGTCTCCGGCCCTCGCGTGATCGACCCGCACGTCAAGGAGAACATGAAGGCGGTGCTCGCCGACATCCAGTCGGGAGCGTTCGCGAAGCGCTTCATCGACGACCAGGACAACGGCGGCGCCGAGTTCTACGCCCTGCGCGAGAAGGCCGCCCAGCACCCGATCGAGGCGGTCGGCAAGGAGCTGCGCGCCCTCTTCGCCTGGAAGCAGGTCGACGAGGACTACACCGAGGGCTCGGCCGCTCGCTGATCCGACCTCGAGCACCAAGACGGCCTGCCGATCCGGCACGGCTTCTCGCCGGTCGTCGTCGCTCCCAACCGGGGCGGCGGCGGCCGGCGCTTTCGTGCCGGCCATCTGCGTCGGCTGCGGGGGCGCATCAGTCGCAGATCGGATGCTGCTCGCCGAACTCCGCGAAGTACGCGTGGCACTCCTCGGGGCTGGGTTCGCGACCGACGAGAGCGCAGGCGGCTTCCGCGTGCGCCTCCGGATCGAGGGTCCAGTACTGCACGCCGGTGGTGCCCGAGGTGATGAAGCCGGAGCCGTCGGGACTGAGGAACGAGAACGAATCCGCCCCGGCGGGGATCATCCCGCCGATACGGCGGCGAGACTCTCCGTCGATGAGGGTCACCCCGACGCCGGAGGAGGCGTGCGCGAGCACCTGGCCGTCCTTGCTCGCCGTGAGGTGCCAGACGAACTCGCCGGGGCCGGGAAGGACGCTCAATCTCGTCAGGGTCGCCGAGTCGTACAGCTCGAGACCTGCCGCGACCGCGGCGACCAGCGTTCCGTCCGGCAGCAGGACCGTCGCCTGGGCCCGGGGAAGCCCGGCGGCGAGCACGGTCCCGTCGTCGCTGTGCACGGTGGTGCGGAAGGGATCCGCGCCGCCGCGCTCCTCGGTGACGGCGATGCGGTTTCCGTCCGGGGTGGTCGAGAGGGAGACGACCGGGCCCTCTGCGTCCACTCGGTCGATGCGGAACGGCAGCCGCCGCCATGATGGGAACTCGTAGGCCACAACCTCCTGCGACTCCGCCTCCTCGGTCTCCGGGATGTCTTCGAGCGTGGCGTAGACGATCTCTCCCGAAGCGTCCGGGAACACCCACCACGTGTTCAGCGGCAGGGGCGTGCGTTCGAGCGAGCCCGTGGCGGGATCGATGACCGCGGTCGGCAGGAGGCCCGTTTCGAGATCCGGCAGCCAGACGAAGAGTCGGTCGCCGACCCAGCGCGGATCCGTGATGAGCGCGCCCTCTTCGGCGTCGACGTCTTCCGGGATGCGGAGCACGACGCGCTTCTCGTGGACGTCCCAGACCTGGTAGTGCGGGACCTGCTCGCCCTCGAACGTGTCCGTGTCGCCGAGCACAACGTACCGGCCGGTCGGGTCGAACCCCCAGACGACGGTGAGCTCCGGCCCGCCGAGGGTCGCCGCGGCCGGCCCGCCGCCGTCGAGCCGCAGACGCGGGATGCTGGGTGAGACGGCACTCATGAGGAGCAGCTCGGCCTCGTCGCCCGACAGCGCCAGCTCCCCGCCCCCGCCCAGTTGGTAACGCCACTCATCGCCGACCTGTTCGCCCGTGTCGACGTTCCAGCGCATGAGCCTCCCGGTCTCGTCGCCGCACAGCGCGAGCCGCCGCACGCTCGAGATCGCCATGCGGGAGCATCGGCTGCCCAGCGCCGGGCGCGTCCACAGGACGGACCCGTCGACCGTGAACGCCGTGATCCCCTCCGGTCCGTAGGTGACGCCGACCCCGTCGGCGCCGACGACCATGTCACCGCTGCCCGTGCCGGGCGGGAGCGGTATGCGCCGACGCACCTCGAAGGTCGCCGAGTCCAGGACGAGCGCTTCGTCGTCCCGGGTGCTGACCACGATGCCGTCGCCCGGGGCGAAGGCTCCCTCCGCACGCATCTGCGCGTCCTCCGGCGGGGGGAGGACGGGGAGAAGCGGATCGCTGAGGCGGACCCTGCCGCTGTCGCGCTCGACGAGGACGATACGGCCCATGTGCGCCCACATGAGCTGCGATCCGTCCGAGTTGAAGGAGACCGTCGTAGAGAAGTCGTCGACGTGCACGGGCGCTCCGATGCGCTCGCCGGATGCCACATCGTAGAAGTGCACGAGCTCGTCGGCCCAATGGTCGAGATCGTCCTCTCCCGGGCCCGCTTCGGGCTCGGGCACATGCTGCACCACGGCGATCGTGCTGCCATCGGGGCTGACGCGCACCCACGGGCGGATCAGCCAGTCAGAGCTGTCCAGCGTGTCGACCGTCCGG
Organism: Microbacterium sp.; assembly: GCF_035556355.1. GTDB lineage: Bacteria > Actinomycetota > Actinomycetes > Actinomycetales > Microbacteriaceae > Microbacterium. Next base: position 65,460 of record NZ_DATMFG010000043.1, on the reverse strand, counting down.
AGAAGCTCGCCGGTCTGGAGGTCGTGGATCCCCACGTGGGTGCCGTCGCGCACGACCACGACCTCCGAGGTGCCCGGGATCGGCGATGCCCCGATCCGCCACTCCGCGTCGGGGATGAACGTGTTGCCCATGAGCGGGCCGACCCCGGTCATCACACGCATGAGCGCGTCGGCCGAACGGGGGTCGTCGGGCCATCGACGGTATGCCTGGACCGCGAGCAGCGCCGCGATCTCGCGGTTGGAGTCGAGCAACGTGCCGGAGGTGCTCGTCACGGCCTGGATGAGCGTCTCCTCGGCCGCCGCGGTGGCCTCGTTGCCCCGTACGACGGCGACTCCCGAGGCGACGACCGACGCGACCAGGAGCATCGCCGCCCCGGCGAGCGCCCAGCGCAGCCGGCAGTTCTGGCGCCGGTCGCGGGCCGCCTGCTCGCGCACGGCCTCGGTCTCGGCGCGCCGCCGTGCATCGGAGGCCTCGAGGAACGCGCGCTCCCGCTCGGTGAGATCGGGATCCGCGCTCGCCGCCCACTCGAGGGCGGCTTCGAGCCGGGCTCCGCGCAGAAGGTCGTCCTCCCGGCGTCCGCCGATCTCCCAGGTGTCGGCGGCGGACGCGACGTGTCGCATGAGACGCGCGCCGTCGGCATCCGCCTGCAGCCATTCCTCGAGGCGCGGCAAGGCTGTGGCGACCGCTTCATGGACGATCTGGAGCACGGGTCCGTCGGCGACCACGAGGCGCGACGCGACGAGCGCGTCGACCACCGCGCGCCGCTGCGGGTCGTCGAGGAGCGGTTCCAGTGCGACGCGGCGCCGGATCGGCATCCCGTCTTCGGCATTCTCCACGAGGCGCAGCATGAGGGCGCGGCACAGTTCGCGGTCGTGCTCGCCGAGGCGCTGGTACAGCTCCTCGGCGGACTGTGCGATCGCGCCGCCGATACCGCCCGCCGCCTCGTAGCCCTCCACCGTGAGCGTAATCCCCTCACGACGTACCCAGGTCTCCTGCATCGCGTGCGACAGCGGCGGCAGGGTCGAGGAGCGGTCGGCGGCGTCGCGCAGGACCAGTTCGACCAGTCCCGGCTCGAGCCTCAGACCGGCGCGGGTGGCGGGCTCGGTGATCGCGGCACGCATCGCCTCGCGGGAGAGCGCCGCGAGCACGTACACCCCGCGGGCGAGATGCGTGCCCACGTGCGGGAGGGCCGCCGCCTCGTCGAGGAAGTCGGAGCGGATCGTCAGCATGATCGCGCCGCCACCGGCGGTGAAGCGGGCGGCGGTGGCGCAGAAGGGCTCGATCTCCGTGCCGCCCCCGTGCAGCAGCTCCTCGGCCTGGTCGATCACGACGAGGTCCGCCGCGCCGTCCTCGACGATGCGGTGGAGCTCGGTGGCCGCGGCCGACCCAGGACGCATGACGTGCACCCTGCGACCGCGCTCGATCAGCCGCGGCACGACACCTGCGAGCACGAGGGACGACTTGCCCGAGCCCGAGGGGCCGGTGACTGCCGTGATCGAGCCGGCTGTGACGCGCTCGAGCAGTTCGTCGATCTCGGTGTCGCGCCCGAAGAACTCGTCGGCGTCGGCGGGGCCGAAGGCCGCGAGGCCCCGGTACGGGCACCCCTGAGAGACCCGGGGGAGCGGTCGCACCGGATCGAGGGCCGGATCCTGGCGCAGGATCGCGGTCTCGAGCTGCGTGAGCCGAGCACCGGGTTCGATGCCGAGCTCGTCGAGCAGCCGGCCGCGGGCCGCTCGGAGCACCGCGAGCGCTTCGGCCTGCCTGCCGGACTGGTAGTTCGCCAGCGCAAGGATCGCCCACCGCTCCTCCCGCAGCGGGGCCTCGCGCACGAGGCGCTCGGCGGCCGGGATCACCGCCCGGTGGTCGCCCGTCTTCAGCCGCGCGTCGAGCAGCTCCGCCTCGGCGCTGCGCCGGATCTCATCCAGTCGCATCGCCTCGACGACCCCCGGCTCCCAGTCGGCGAGCTCGGGGTACGCGGCTCCGCGCCACAGCCCGAGGGCGCGGGTGTACGCGTCGATCGCGCGGTCGTGCTCGTCGTGGAGCCCGTGCTGCCCCGCGGTGGACACGAGTCGCTCGAAGCGCACCGCGTCGATGACATCCGGTTCGATCCCCGCCGCGTACGCCGAGCCGCGCGTCGCGATCGCGTCGTGCCCGAGCCGCCGGCGGATGCGCGCGATCGACGTCTTGATCTGCTGCGCCCAGGTCGCCGGCAGATCCTCGCCCCAGTACGCCTCCGCGAGCTCCGCCGGCGACACGGAGGACCCGAGCCGGACGATGAGCGCCGCGAGGATCGCCCGCTCCCGCGGGCTGAGCTGCTCAGCGCCGGTATCCAAGGGCCCCAGCACCCTCACGGTCATGTGCTCAGTGTGAGGACCTTGACAGACCCCGTCAATGGCATGGCCGGCGGGCGAGTACCGGATGAGTACCGGAGAGCCGCGCGACGAGTACCGGGACCCGCGACGGTCGGATCGACGGCGGGATCGGCTCCCCGGCAACGGAGAAGGAATCACCATGGACACCACGAACTCCACAGGCCGCCTTCGCCGCGCGATCGCCTCGGCGATCATCGCGACGGCCCTCGTCGTCGCCACCGGCTACGCCGTGTCGGCGGCTGCGCAGAGCGAAGACACGTACGCGCCGGGCGGCGGTTCCGCCCGCGTCGCGCACCTCATCCGCTGAGGAGGTGATCTGAATGGACTTCACCACTTCGGCGGCCCTCCGCCTCGACCAGCACCGCGCGGCGGAGCTCACGCGAACCGCGGAGCTGCGGCGTCGTGCGGCAGACCGTGAGACCGAGCCGCAGCCCGCGCACCCCGCGACCCGGCGTTCGTGGTGGCCGGCTTTCGGGGTCGTTCACGCCGCGCACGGGCACTGAGGCGGCCGAGCGGCCCGGAGTGCGAGGTCTTCGCGGGCCTCGCCTCCGGGTCGTGGCGCTTCCCGCGCACTACGCTGGCACCGTGACAGCGGGACGCGACGACGACGCCCTGACGTGGGAGGGCGACGACGACCCCACGCTCGACATCGGGGCGTCCGCACCGGCGCCGTCTGAGGCATCCGCCGACGAGGTGGAGTCCGACGCCGACTCGACCACGGTGCTGCCCGAGGGCTTCACGGCGGTCGGCAAGGGCAGCGAGCAGTTCACCGCCGAGGCCGACGCCGATCAGACCGAGGTGATCTCCGACCGAGACGCTGGGGGAGCGGCATCCGCTTCGCTCGGCAATGCCGCCCTCATCGGCCTCGGCGTCCTCGGCGGCATCTACCTCCTGTACGCGATCGGCTGGATCGTCGGCGGCCTGCGGCTGCGCGGCACCGCCCAGTTCCTCGTCTCCCCGATCGCCTACGACGTCGCGATGTGGCTCGCCGCCGCGAGCCCCGTCATCTGGTTCGCGGCGGTCCACCTCCTCACGCGGACGTCGCCGGTATGGATGCGCTTGGCATGGCTCGCGGCGGGTGCGCTCCTGCTCATCCCGTGGCCGTTCATCATGATGGGGGCGATCGGACGATGACCGAACTGACGGATGCCGCCCCCTCCCGTCCCATGCCGGTGTGGGTCATCGCGACGATTGCGGGCGTGTTCGGCCTCTTCTACGCGTACGCGGTGTGGAATGCGCTCGCGTTCCTGCTCATCCAGGCGACCGGGCCTCGCGGGCTCAACGGATACGGGTGGGCGTTGCTGTTGTCGGCAGTCGTGTTCCCGCTCCTCGCTTTCGCGGTCGCATTCTGGGCGGGCTATCGGCGCCGTGCGGGGGAGTTCGCTCTCGCGCTGCTGGCGGGGCTCGCGCTCGTTGCGGTCTTCTGGCTCAACGTAGTGAGCTACGCGACTGTGAGCGGGAACTCGCTTGTCGCGGTCCCTCTCACGTAGCGGAATGTCACGGGTTCAAGCGCGGCAGGTGCCTCGCGCTAGGCTTGAGCACGGCCTCGCCGCCTGCTGAACGCGGGCCTGAGCGAGGACTTCCACCGCACCGTCGCATCCGCATCGCTCTGGCATGCCCGCTCCGAAGGACCACCACGTGACGAAGCCCGTCGTCCTCATCGCCGAACAGCTCTCACCCGCCACGATCGATGCGCTCGGATCCGACTTCGACGTGCGCCACGTCGACGGAACGGACCGTTCGGCGCTTCTGGCGGCGCTGGGCGACGCGCATGCGGTGCTCATCCGCTCGGCGACCCGCATCGACGGCGAGGCGCTCGCGGCGGCCCCGCAACTGAAGGTCGTCGCCCGGGCGGGCGTGGGGCTCGACAACGTCGACATCAAGGCGGCCACGGCCGCGGGCGTCATGGTCGTGAACGCGCCGACGTCGAACATCGTCTCGGCGGCCGAGCTCACGATCGGGCACATCCTCAGCCTCGCGCGTCACATCCCCGCGGCGCACGCGTCCCTCGCGAGCGGCGCGTGGAAGCGCAGCGCCTACACCGGCACCGAGCTCTTCGAGAAGACCGTCGGCATCATCGGCCTCGGCCGCATCGGCGGGCTCATCGCCGAGCGCCTGCGCGCGTTCGGAGTGCGCGTCGTCGGCTACGACCCGTACGTGACGCCGGCCCGCGCGTCGCAGCTCCAGGTCGAGCTGCTCTCGTTCGAGGAGGTGCTCGCGCAGAGCGACTTCGTCACCGTGCACATGCCGAAGACCCCCGAGACCACCGGCATGATCGGCGCCGAGCAGCTCCGATCGATGAAGCGCACCGCGTACCTCGTGAACGTCGCGCGCGGCGGTCTCATCGACGAGGACGCCCTCTACGACGCGCTGTCGACCGGCGTGATCGCCGGCGCCGGACTCGACGTCTTCACGAGCGAGCCTCCTGTCGAGGGCGGCTCGGCGCACCGCCTGCTCACCCTCCCGAACGTCGTCGTCACGCCCCACCTCGGCGCGTCGACGGACGAGGCGCAGGAGAAGGCGGGCATCTCTGTCGCGCGCTCGGTCAAGCTCGCCCTCGAGGGCGATCTCGTGCCCGACGCGGTCAACGTCGCGGGCGGCGTCATCGACCCGTTCGTCCGCCCCGGCATCGCGCTCGTCGAGAAGCTCGGACAGTTCTTCACAGGTCTCGCCCACGGCGCGCTCACGAGCCTCGACATCGAGGTGCGCGGTGAACTCGCCGCGTACGACGTGAGCGTGTACCGCCTCGCGGCACTCAAGGGCATCTTCACGCGCATCGTGTCCGAGAACGTGTCGTACGTGAACGCTCCGCTGTTCGCCGAGCAGCGCGGCATCGAGACCCGGCTCATCGTCGAGGCCGAGAGCCCGCTGTACCGCAACATCACGATCCTGCGCGGCACCCTCTCGGACGGCACGGTGCTCACCGTCGCGGGCACCCTCGCCGGCACCCGCATGGTGCCGAAGGTCGTCGGCATCAACGGCTATGAGATCGAGGTGCCGTTCGCGCAGTACCACCTCGTCATGCGGTATCAGGATCGTCCGGGGATCGTCGCGATCTACGCGAAGGAGCTCGGCGACCAGAACATCAACATCGAAGGGCTGCAGGTCGCGCACCCCGACTCGAGCGGCCGCGCCCTCTCGGTGCTGACCGTCGACTCGCCCGTGCCCGAGGCCGTGCTGAACAAGATGCGTGAGGCCGTGGGCGCCGATCTGTTCCGGCAGATCGAGATCACCGAGGACTGACCCGTAGCCTGGAAGCCTGCGCGTTCCCGCGCACCTCACCCGAGCAAGGAGAGCAATGTCGCGCGTCGTGAAGCTCGCTGTCATCCCCGGTGACGGAATCGGACCCGAGGTCATCGCCGAGGCCGAGAAGGTGCTCGACGCGGTGACCGCGGGCAGCGGCATCCGATTCGACAAGTCCCGGTTCTCGCTGGGGGCCGCGCGCTACCTGGAGACCGGCGACACGCTGACCGACGCCGACCTCGATGCGATAAAGCAGCACGACGCGATCCTGCTCGGGGCGGTCGGGGGCGTGCCGGGCGACCCGCGCCTCAAGGACGCGAACATCGAGCGCGGGCTGCTGCTCAAGCTCCGGTTCGAACTCGACCACTACGTGAACCTGCGGCCGTCGAAGCTCTACGCCGGCGCCCCGGGGCCGCTGGCCGAGCCCGGCGAGATCGACTTCGTCGTCGTGCGCGAGGGCACCGAAGGACCCTACGTCGGCAACGGCGGCGCGATCCGCAAGGGCACGCCGCACGAGGTCGCCAACGAGACGTCGGTCAACACGGCGTTCGGCGTCGAGCGAGTGGTGCGCTACGCGTTCGACCTCGCCGAGCGCCGACGTAAGAAGGTCACGCTCGTGCACAAGACGAACGTGCTCGTGCACGCCGGGTCGATGTGGAAGCGCATCGTCGACGACGTGGCACGGGAGCACCCCGAAGTCGACGTAGACTACCTGCACGTCGACGCGGCGACGATCTTCCTGGTCACGAACCCGGGCCGCTTCGACGTGATCGTCACCGACAACCTCTTCGGCGACATCCTGACCGATCTGGCCGGCGCCGTCACAGGAGGCATCGGCCTCGCCGCTTCGGGCAACATCAACCCCGACGGCGCGTTCCCCTCGATGTTCGAGCCCGTCCACGGTTCGGCGCCCGACATCGCAGGTCAGCAGAAGGCCGATCCCACCGCTGCGATCCTCTCGGTCGCGCTGCTGCTCGATCACCTCGGGCTGCGCGACGAAGCCGCCCGCGTCACCCGCGCGGTCGAGGCCGACATCGCGGCACGCGGCACCGCTGCCCGCACCACCGCCCAGATCGGCGACACCATCGCCGCGGCCGTCCAGGCGTAACCTGGAATCTCCGGCACGTCGCCACACAGACCTCAGGACGTGACATGACCCTCATCGACTCCGACCCCGACACCGGACTCGCTCCGCTCGAGTTCACGGTCCACCGCAACCTCCAGGCGAAGTCCGCCGCCGAGCGCGAGAAGATCCTCGAGAACCCCGGCTTCGGCACGAGCTTCACCGACCACATGGTCGACATCTGCTGGTCGATCAACGGCGGGTGGCATCGCCCGCGCGTCCAGCCGTACGGCCCGATCTCGCTCGACCCCGCCGCTGCCGTGCTGCACTACGGGCAGGAGATCTTCGAGGGCATCAAGGCGTATCGCCACGCCGACGGGTCGATCCACACATTCCGGCCCGATCAGAACGGGCGCCGGATGCAGCGCTCCGCGCGTCGCCTCGCGCTGCCCGAGCTTCCCGTGCCGTACTTCATCCAGTCGCTGCGCGAGCTCATCGCGGTCGACGGCGACTGGGTGCCCTCCGGTGAGGACCAGACCCTCTACCTGCGGCCGTTCATGTTCGCGAAGGAAGCCTTCCTCGGTGTGCGCCCGGCGCATAAGGTCGCGTACTACGTCATCGCCTCGCCCGCGGGCGCCTACTTCACGGGCGGCGTGCAGCCCGTGTCGATCTGGCTCAGCGAGGAATACGCTCGCGCCGGCAAGGGCGGCACGGGTGCGGCGAAGACGGGCGGCAACTATGCCGCGAGCCTCCTGCCGCAGTCAGAGGCCTACGAGAACGAGTGCGACCAGGTCGTCTTCCTCGACCAGGACGGCAACGTCGAAGAGCTCGGCGGCATGAACGTCGTGTTCGTCTTCAAGGACGGGACGCTCGTGACGCCGCAGTCCGAGTCGATTCTCGAGGGCGTCACGCGCGACTCGATCCTGCAGCTCGCGCGCGACCGCGGGCACAAGGTCGAGGGGCGTTCGATCTCGCTCGCCGAGTGGCGCGAGGGCGTGGCATCCGGCGACATCGTCGAGGTGTTCGCGTGCGGCACGGCCGCCGTCGTCACCCCGATCGGCGTGCTCAAGGGGAAGGACTTCCTCGACGAGCAGCCCATCGGCGAACTCGCACTGTCGTTGCGCGAGGAGCTGACCGACATCCAGTACGGGCGTCGTGAAGACAAGCACGGATGGCTGCTTCGCCTCGACGATTGACCGTCTGCAGCCGGACGACGTCGCAGCGGGTGGGTAGGGTGATCCGGTGAGAATCGCGCGCTTCAGCCACCAGGACTCCATCCGGTTCGGGATCGTCGACGACACGGACCTCGTCGTGCTCTCGGGCGACCCGATGTTCGCGGGCTACGACACGACCGGCGAGCGCGTGCCGATCTCCGACGCCGTGCTGCTCGCACCGGTCATCCCGCGCTCGAAGATCGTGTGCGTGGGCCGCAACTACCGCGACCACGCCGCCGAGCTCGGCAACGACGTGCCCGCTGCGCCTTTGCTGTTCTTCAAGCCGAACACGTCGGTGATCGGGCCGGGCGACACGATCGTGCTGCCGCCCCAGTCGTCTCGCGTCGACTTCGAGGGCGAGCTCGCGGCGGTCATCGGCCGCATCGCGAAGAACGTTCCGGCCGACAAGGCGCTCGAGTACGTGTTCGGCTACACGATCGCGAACGACGTCACCGCGCGCGATCTGCAGCAGACCGACGGCCAGTGGGCGCGTGCGAAGGGATTCGACACGTTCTGCCCGCTCGGCCCCGCGATCGAGACGGACTTCGACGTCGACGGCGACGCGGTCATCACGACGCGCGTGAACGGCGAAGTGCGTCAGCAGGGCCCGATCAGCGACATGATCTTCTCGCTCGCGGACGTCATCGCGTACGCATCGGCCGCGTTCACGCTCCTGCCGGGCGACGTGATCCTGACGGGCACGCCCGCCGGTGTCGGCCCGTTCGCGGCGGGCGACACCGTCGAGGTCGAGATCACGGGTCTCGGCACGCTGCGCAACCCGGCGCGCGCCGCCTGACCGCGCGGTCACGGGCGACATCATGAAGACGGATACCGCGACCCTCACGGTCTCGGACGTCGGGCGAATCCAGCGCCGCACCGTGTGGGTGCTCTCGTTCGGGCAGATCCTCGGCGGTCTCGCGTTCGGCGCCACGGTCTCGCTCGGAGCCGTGCTCGCTGCGGAGCTGTCGGGCGATGAGGCGTTCTCGGGCCTCGCCGCCGCCGCGATCACGCTCGGAACGGCCGCGCTCGCGGTGCCGTTCGCGGCGTTCGCGCGGGCTCGTGGTCGGCGTCCCTCGCTCGCTCTCGGCATGACGATCGCGCTCGTCGGCGTGGTGCTCGTCGTGCTGAGCGTCGCGGTGGACTCGTTCCCGCTCCTGTTGATCTCGTTCGGGCTCGTCGGAGCCGGGCAAGCCGTCAACCTGCAGACGCGCTTCGCGGCGGCCGACCTCGCGACCGACGCGACCCGAGGGCGCGACCTCTCGCTCGTCGTGTGGGCCACGACGATCGGCGCCGTGCTCGGGCCGAACCTCACCGGACCCGGCGAAGACCTCGGGCAGGCCCTCGGCATGCCGCCGCTCACGGGTCCGTACCTGTTCACCGTCATCGCGCAGGTGCTCGGCATCGCGCTGTACCTCGTCGCGCTGCGGCCCGACCCGCTCATCCTCGCGCAGCGCCTCGTCGCTCGCGACGCCGGCAAGCAGACGCGGGCGATCGCCAAGCCCGACCGGCCCGTCGTCGCGCGGTACGCGATCTTCGCGATCGCCGCAGCGCACGGCACGATGGTCTCGGTCATGGCGATGACGCCCGTGCATCTTCTGCATCACGGTGCGTCGCTCACTGTCATAGGCACGACGATCAGCCTGCACATCGCCGGCATGTTCGCGCTGTCGCCCGTCTTCGGCATCCTCGCCGACCGACTCGGACGCGTGCCGACGATCCTCGTCGGTCAGGCGCTGCTCATCGCGTCGCTGCTCACGGCATCGTTCGGCGAGGCGTCGACCGTCGCGGTCACGGTCGCCCTCGTGCTCCTCGGCCTCGGCTGGAGTGCGTCGACCGTCGCCGGCTCGGCGCTGCTCACCGAGGCATCCGCCGAAGACCTGCGCACTCGGCGGCAGGGGCGCAGCGACCTCATCATGAGCCTCGTCGGCGCCGTCGGCGCGATCGCCTCAGGCGTCGTGCTGTCGTGGATCGGCTATGCGGGACTCGCGCTCGTCGCAGGCGTCCTCGTCGTCGCGACGATCGCGCTGTCGCCCCTCGGTCGCCGCCCGGAGTCAGCGGCCGAGGGCGGCGAGGGCGATCTCGACGTCGACGTCGTCGTTGAACACGTGGAACGCGACGCGGGCGCGCCCGGCTCGTCCTGACGCCGTGATGCCCGCCGCCGTGAGGCGCGCGAGGTCGCAACCGTCCGGGTCCTCCCACGTGACGATCGCGCTCGGGATCTGCGGGATGTCGAGCCCGAGTCCGCGCCGGAAGATCGCCGCAAGCCCCGTCGTGTGGTCGTGCACCGCTTCGAGGTCGGACGCAGCGAACAGCTCGAGCGCGGGCTCCGCGCCGACGAACGCCTGCCACGCGGGAGACACATCGAAGCGCGTCGCATCATCGGCCAGGTCGACGTCGTGGCCGTAGCACGAGGTCCACGGGTCGGCGCCCGCGTACCAGCCGGCGAACAGCGCGGGCAGCTCGCGCCCGAACTCCTGCGAGAGGGTGAGGAACGCGACGCCGCGCGGCGCGCACAGCCACTTGTATGCGTGGCACACGAGGGCGTCGTATCCGGATGCGTCGACCGGCAGCCATCCGACGGCCTGCGTCGCGTCGCAGAACGTGCGCGCGCTGTGGCGGGCCGCAGCGGCTCGGATCGCGCGCTCGTCGGCGACCTCGCCTGTGGCGGACTGCACGAGCGAGAACACCACCATCGCGGTGCCGGAGGTGACGGAGTCGGCGAGCTCGCCGAGCGGAACCGCGCGCACGCGGAGTCCCTGCGGCGCGTGCACGAAGGGGAGGAGCAGCGACGCGAAGTCGTTCTCGACGCACAGCACCTCGCCGCCGGCGGGGACGGATGCCGCGACGAGCGCCGCGAGCACGGAGGTCTGCGAGCCGATCGCGACCCGGGCGGGGGAGACGCCGACGAGAGCGGCGAAGTGCGCGCGCGAGCGCTCGGCCGCGGCCGAGTAGCCCGCGACGTCGACGCGACCGCGGGCCGCGGCATCCGCGTCGGCGACCATGGCGGCGTGCGCCGCGCGCGGCGGCAGCCCCGCCGTGCAGGCGGCGAGGTAGCCGCGACCACCCGCGAATCGGTCCTGGACGTCGGCGACGTTCAGGCCGCGCCGCGACGCGTCGTCGCGCGCGGGACGGGGGAGGAGAAGTGCCTGGACCATGTGAATCAGTGTGGCTCGGCCCGTTTCATTCGTCTACGGCAAGTATTCGATGCAAAACATGACGTTGGCTTATGATCGGACCATGACCGACACGACCATCGATCCGTTCGACGCCGACGGGCTCGGCCTCGACGTGCAGTCGCTGCGCCTCGTGAAGGCCGTTGCCGACGAAGGTTCGATCACCGGCGCCGCCGCCGTGCTGGGGTACAGCCAGCCCGCGATCAGTCAGCACCTCAAGCGCCTCGAGACGCGCCTGGGGGTGCCGCTCGTCGAGCGGGTCGGCCGCAGCGTCCGCCTCACGGAGGCGGGGCGGGTGCTCGCGCGCCACGCGCCCGCGGTCACGACCGCCCTCGACGCGGCGGCGGGTGAGCTCGCGCAGCTCCGCGGCGGGCGCACGGGGCGCGTGCGGCTCGTGTCCTTCCCGTCGGCCTCGCCGACCGTCGTTCCGCGCCTGCTGCGCGAGCTCGCCGAGACGAATCCCGGCATCCAGGTCACGTACGTCGAGGCCGAGCCGCCCGAGGCGGTGGAGGCCGTGCGCGAGGATCGCGCCGACCTCGCGCTCACGTTCAGCTACCCGGGCGACCGCGACGACCCGCACGGCGCGAGTGCACGCGGACTGTCGGTGCGGACGGCGGGGCACGACGACATGCTCGCGGTGCTGCCGCTGCGGCATCCGGCGGCTCAGCACGACGACTTCGACGTCGCGACCCTCGCGTCGGAGAACTGGATCGCCGGATGCCCACGCTGCCGCGGACACCTGATGGAGCTGTGCGGACGAGCGGGTTTCGAGCCGCGAATCACGTTCGAGACCGACAACTTCGTCGCGGTCGAGGGGCTCGTCGCGCAGGGAATCGGCGTTGCGACGCTGCCTCGCCTCGCGGTGGAGGCGTTCCCGAGGCTCGGAGGTGTCGTGACGCGACCGCTGCCGGAAGGCGAGCGCCGCACGCTGCACCTCGTGACGGCGCACGGCGCGGAGCGCGTGCCGTCGATCCGGGCCGTGCTCGACACGATGATGCACGTGCTGCCGACGGTGCTCGCCGGCAAGGGCGCCGAAGGTTAGTCGACTAAAATCGGCCGAATGGCCTCCACCCCCGATCCCCGCACCACCACCGCGACCGGCGCCGATGTCCGGGTGCGCTTCTGCCCGTCGCCGACGGGACTTCCGCACGTGGGTCTCATCCGCACGGTCCTCTACAACTGGGCGTACGCGCGCCACAACGGCGGCAAACTGATCTTCCGCATCGAAGACACGGATGCCGCGCGCGACAGCGAGGAGAGTTACCTCCAGCTGCTGGAGGCGCTCAGGTGGCTGCAGATCGACTGGGACGAGGGCGTCGAGGTCGGCGGCCCGCACGCGCCCTACCGCCAGTCCCAGCGTCACGAGATCTACCGCGAGGTGCTCGACAAGCTCATCGAGACGGGAGCCGTCTACGAGAGCTACTCGACGGCCGAGGAGATCGACGCCCGCAACGAGGCGAACGGGCGCGCGAAACAGCTCGGCTACGACAATTACGACCGGTACCTCACCGAGGAGCAGAAGGCCGCGTTCCGCGCGGAGGGTCGCGAGCCCGCGTGGCGACTGCGCGTGCCGGACGAGGACCTGACGTACGTCGACCTCATCCGCGGCGAGGTGACGTTCCCGGCTGGTTCGTTCCCCGACTTCGTGCTCGTACGTGCCGGGGGAGTGCCGCTGTACCCGTTCGTGAACCCCGTCGACGACGCGCTCATGGGCATCACGCACGTCATCCGCGGCGAAGACCTCATGCCGTCGACGGCCCGGCAGCTCGCGCTCTACCGCGCGCTCATCGACGCCGGCATCACGACGTTCGTGCCGCGCTTCGGCCACATGCCGCTCGTGCTCGGCGAGACGGGCAACAAGAAGCTCTCGAAGCGCGACCCCAAGGCCGACCTGTTCCTCCAGCGTGAGAAGGGCTTCATCCACGAGGGCCTGCTCAACTACCTCGCGCTCCTCGGCTGGTCGATCGCGCCCGATCGCGACGTGTTCACGCTCGACGAATTCGTCGCGGCGTTCGACATCGCCGACGTGAACCCGAACCCGGCCCGCTTCGACCAGAAGAAGGCCGAGGCGATCAACGGCGACCACATCCGGATGCTGCAGCCCGCCGACTTCGCGGAGCGGATCGTCCCCTACCTCGCGTCCGCGGGCCTCGTCGCCGAGCCGCCGACGCCCGAGCAGAAGGCGCTCATCGAGGCATCCGCGCCGCTCGTCCAGGAGCGTGTGCAGCTTCTCGGCGAGGTGCCTGGCCTGGTCGGGTTCCTGTTCACGGACTCGGTCACCTACGCCGAAGACGCGCTCAAGTCGCTGCCCGAGAACGCCGCCGAAGTCGTGGTCGCGTCCGTCTCGGCGCTCGAGCTCATCCCGGAGTCGGAGTTCACCGCGGCCGCCGTGCAGGAGGCGCTCGCCGCCGCGCTCGTCGAAGGACTCGGGCTCAAGCCCCGCGTCGCGTACGGTCCGCTGCGCGTCGCGCTCACGGGTCGCCGCGTGTCGCCGCCGCTGTTCGAGTCGATCGAGCTGCTCGGCAAGAGCGAGACGCTGCGCCGTCTCGCGGCGTTCGTCGACAGCCGCGGCTGACGACGAACGCGGAATCCGCTCGGTTTGGAGCAGGGGTGCCGGTCGTCTAGACTTGATCCTCGGCACGACCCCGGTCGAAACCGGTGGGGTATGGTGTAATTGGCAACACGGCTGATTCTGGTTCAGTTGTTCTTGGTTCGAGTCCAGGTACCCCAGCAAGACAGAAACCCTCGATTGATCGGGGGTTTTCTTGTTTTCTCCTCCCATGTTCCCGGGCCATGCTCGTGAGCCTCTCCTGGCTCGGTCCGGTTTCGGTGGCCTTCGCCCGTGACTCCGCGATCCGCACGCCGCACGAGCGTGTCGAGCTGGTCTCAGCGGATGGATCGACGGTTGGGTGGGCTCCTCGGCGTCGCTAGCTTGCCGGTGACCATGACCGATGACGATCTAGGAGTGCCAGCCATGCGCACACGTCTGTCGACACGATTGGGGGTGGCGGGGCTCGGCGCGGCCGTTCTGGTGACGGGCCTCGTCTTCGCCCCCGCCCACGGTGCGGAGGAGCCCGACTCAAGCTCCCTCTCTGCCACAGCCCCGACCGGCACGGACATGCCCACGGTCGGCGGCAACCTCGGAAATCAGCACTATTCCTCGCTCACGCAGATCAAGCCCGAGAATCTGGAGCAGCTCGCCCCGGCGTGGCGGACCCACGTGTCAGCGGTCGATCCGGTCTCGACGCGCACGGGACAGCAGACGACCCCGATCGTCGTCGATGGGGTGCTCTATCTCGATACCCCCTCCGGCGGGGTGATCGCCGTTGACGGCGCGACCGGCGATCCCGTCTGGAAATGGGAGAACACGGCCATCGGCTTGTCGACGACGCGGCGCGGCGTCTCAGCAGGCGAAGGACGGATCTACACCCTCGCCGGCGGCAACAACGTGGTCGCTCTCGACCAGGAGACCGGCGAGGAGATCTGGGTCGCGCCAGCGGTCGGGCCGAACGGCGAAGACCTGGGCCGCGTGGGGAAGGTCGCGACGGTGTACTTCGACGGTCTCGTGTACGCACACGCGGCCGACGGGAATCGCGGTGCGGTGGTTGCGCTGAATGCCGAAGACGGATCCTACGTGTGGCACTTCTTCGGCGGTCCGATGCGGGGCGAGGAGTTCACGAAGCTCGACGGCACGACTTTCGATGCGTCCGCGACGTGGGGGCCCGTGCTCGATGACGGCACGGACTGCTCCGAGTCGGGAGGTGCCACGAGCTGGATGCACGGGGCGGTGGATCCCGAGCTGGACCTCTACTACATGACCTTCGGCAACGCGCGCTCCTGCAACTCGTCCCAGGACGGCTCGAACCGGCCCGGCGACAATCTCTTCTCATCGACGATGGTCGCGGTCAACGCCCACACGGGCGAGTACGTGTGGCACTACCAGTCGATCCACCACGACGTGTGGGACATGGACAACGTGCATCCGCCCACCCTCGCCGACATCGAGATCGACGGGCAGCTCCGCAAGGTCGTCTTCTACGGCAGCAAGTCCGGTCATCAGTTCGTGCTCGACCGCACGAATGGCGAGCCTGTGCTGCCGGTCGCAGAGAAGGCGATGATCATCGACGACCGGCAGGCGCACTCACCGACGCAGCCGATGCCCGCGACGCGTCTACTGCCCGAGTGCCTCGTGTGGGAGCCGCTCGACCCGGACAACGTGCCGGGCGACCCGTGGCGTGGCGTACCGAACTACAACGGCTATCAGCCTGACGCTGACGGGAACCTCGTCTTCAACCCCGACAGCTACGTCGCCGCCGACGAACCGCACCTCACGTATCCCGAGGGCAGCTCCGGCCACCGCGAGGGCTGCATGTACGACCCGCAGTGGGACCTGCCGATCCTGTCGACGACGAGCCAGAATGGCGGCGGCGACTGGTCGAACAACGCCTACAGCCACTCGACCAACTTCGTCTACTTCTCCTACGGCACGAACCCGGTCGCTCACTACAACGGCGCATCGGCGAACGGCCTGCGCGCGACCGGTCAATACCAGACCGGGGGCATCGTCGCGTACAACGCGTCCACCGGTGAGGTCGCGTGGCAGAACCACCTCGGTACGGACATGTCGCACGGGCAGGGCTCCCTCGCCACCGCAGCAGATGTGCTCTTCGTCGGACAGGCTGATGGCCGTCTCCTCGCTCTGGACGCACGCACCGGCGACGTGCTCTGGGAATTCCAGACGGGTACGGCGATCGGCTCGACCCCGGTGACATACGAGGTGGATGGCGAGCAGTACGTCGCCGTATTCGCCGCGGGCACGACGAACCCATATGGCGGATCCATCACCGCGGGCGACTCTCTGTGGGCGTTCAAGATCGGCGGCGAATACGTCACCGAGTCGGGGAGCCAGGAAGGTCCCGTCACGGCGCCGCTGTCGATCCGGCGTCCAGTAAGCGGATCGGCGGTCGAGGGCGCAACGGTCGACAACACCGTGCTGCTCGCGCGGACCAGCCGCACGGCGGACACCGCCACTGCTGCGGACGCGACAACCACCTCGGCGATGCAGCCCACCCACCTGCGGGTCTCCGTGGGGGAGACGGTGACGTTCCTCAACCCGGGCGTGGAGACCTTCCCGAACAACCCCAACACGAAGGAGCACTGCGCGACGCAGTTCTTCGAGGGCGAGTTCAACGCGCGCCTGCAGCCGGGTGAGAGCTACCAGCACACGTTCACACGAGCCGGGGAGTACTTCTTCAACGACTGCACCGACCCTCGACCCACCGGCAAGATCGAGGTCGTCGCGGACGTCGAGGAGATCCCCGACGCTCTCGACGTCAGGGGCAAGGCGAATCTGACGTCGAGCAACGGACTGTTCACCGGGGTGGACGGAGTGCTGACGATGCACTTCGAACTTCCCCGCGGCTACACCTACGAGAGCGGAGTCGAGCTGATCACGGAGCTCGGGCTGCAGCCCATCGCGGCCGCGAAGGTGACCGCCAACAAGAACCGCATCATCGTGCAGTTCGACAAGTCCGACGTCGACAACAACGTGCCGGAGGGTGAGACCACGCTCGTCGTGACCGCCTACGCCTTGGACGGCAATGGGGTGCAGAAGCAGCTCAGATCGTCGACGGAGGTCGTCGTCACGAAGTGACCTGTCAAGCCGAGATCGCCGCGTCATCCTCGGGTGGCGCGGCGATCTCGTCGCGGAGGAAATGTGTTCCATCGGCTGGGATCCCTTTTTGGCACCTTCGCAATCGTCGTCAGAGTGAAGCGCGAACGGCAGAGACGCCGTCGCGTCGGAAGGGAGAACGCGGCAGATGAGCCGACGAGACGAACCCGAGGAATCCATCTACGGCCACACCGAGACCGTCTACACCTCGCCCGACGTGAATGTCGGAGTGCCTCCCGAGCCGTGGTTCCTACGAGTGCTGTCGAGCGTCGAGGTTGTCGTAAGCGTCGTGCTGTTCGCGGGGATCTTCATCGGCGTGATGTGGCAGGTGATCGGTCGGTACTTCCCCAAGGTGTCCTGGCTCGGCGCGGGCGAGCTCGCACTCCTCAGCATGATCGCGATGACCTTCGCCATGATCGGCTATCTCACAGGACGCAACGGCCACATCGTGATCGAGCTGTGGGATCAGCTGCTCGAGGGGAGGCCGCTGTTCGCGGTGCTGCGCATCGTATCGGCGGTGATCATGGCGGGAACGTGCGCGTGGATGGCCTACGACGCCTGGGTCAAGATCGGCCTCGAGTGGAGTCGGGAGAGCGCCGCGATCGGCATTCCGCTCGGCGTGCTCTACATCTTCGCACTCCTGGGCGTCGTCTCGGCGGCGATCCACTCGGTCTGGAAGATCCGGCACGCGAATCGGCCTGAGCGTCGGCTCGAGATCGATGAGATGGAGGGCTGATCATGGACCTCTGGTTCTTCGCTCTCCTCCTCGTCGTGCTCCTTCTACTGCGGGTGCCGGTCGCCTTCGCGATGATCCTGCCCAGCATGATCTACTTCACGAGCCACGGCCTGTCCGCAGGCTACGCGATGACCTCGATGCTCAACGGAATCAACAGTTTCCCGCTCCTGGCCGTCCCGTTGTTCATCTTCGTCGGCACCCTGTCGAATCACCTCGGCATCGCCACTCGGCTCTACGACTTCGCCCGCGCGCTCCTGCCACGTCTGCCGGGCAACCTCGCCTTCGTGAACCTCGGCACTGCAATCGGGTTCTCGTGGATCAGCGGATCGGCACTCGCCGACGCCGCATCCACGAGCAAGGTGCAGATCCCGCAGATGCTCAAGGCGAAGTATCCCTACGGCTTCTCGGCAGGACTCACGGCCTCCAGCTCGCTGCTGAGCACCGTGATGCCGCCCAGCATCCCCGCCGTCCTGTTCGCGGCAACGGCGTCGATCTCGACCGGTGCACTGTTCGCCGGCTCGGTGCTCCCGGCTGCGCTCATGGCGGTCGGTCTCGCGGTGTACATCGCCATCTGGGTGCGGCTGCACCCCGAGATCACGGGGAGCCGCCCCTTCGACGTTCGGATGCTGGGGACGGCCACGGTGCGCGTCCTCGGACCCGCCCTTCTGCCGATCATCATCCTGGGTGGGATCTTCAGCGGATGGTTCACGCCCACGGAGAGCGCCGGCGTGGCCGCCGCTGTCACGATCGTGCTCGGCGCCGTATACCGGACGCTCTCCTGGGCCACCTTCTGGAAGGCAGCCAAGGAGACCGTGATCATGTCGGGCGGCATCCTGCTCATCATCGGGGCCTCGAACCTGCTGGGACAGGTGCTCGCCCGCGAGCAGGTGTCACGCGGACTAGGCGAGTGGCTCGCCGGCGTCACGGACAACCCGATCGTGTTCCTTCTTCTCCTGAATGTGCTTCTCATCCTGCTCGGGGTCTTCCTGGAGGCGCCGCCGGTGATCCTCGTGCTCGTTCCGATCCTCATGCCGATCGTCTCGGGCTACGGCATCGACCCCGTGCACCTCGGCGTGATCATGATCGTCAACCTCATGATCGGGTCGCTGACGCCGCCCGTCGGCGCCGTGCTCTTCGTCGTGGGGTCGATCACGCGCCGGCCGATGGGTGAGCTTTTCCGCGGCATACTGCCGTTCCTTGTTCCGCTGTTCGGAGTGCTTCTGCTCCTGACTCTCTTCCCGCAGATCGTCACCATCGTGCCGACGATGCTCGGGCTGTGATCTCGAAAGGACCGACTTTGACCCGCAAGCTCTATGTGCTCAACGGCCCCAACCTCGACATGCTGGGACAGCGCGAGCCCGAGATCTACGGCACCACGACGCTCGCCGACATCCAGGCATCCGTCGAGCGGCTCGCCAGCGAATTCGGCTTCGAGCTCTTCTTCGCTCAGACCAATGCGGAACACCAGATGATCGAGTGGCTTCACGACGCGTTCCGCGACGCCGCCGCCGTGGTTATCAATCCGGCAGGCTTCAGCTTCCAGTCCGTTCCGGTGCTCGACGCGCTGCGGATGCTCCGTGTTCCTCTCGTCGAGCTGCACATCTCGAACATCCACGCCCGGGACATCGTCCACCGGCACTCACTCGTGTCTGCCGTCGCGACGGCGGTGATCGCGGGTGCCGGATCGTTCGGCTACGACCTCGCGGTGAGGGCTGCGCACGCGCTGTCGAGGTAGCCCGTTCCACTCGTCGGGAGCACTTTCGACGGGACCATCGGCTCCGGCAAGAGTCGGAGCACGCAGCAGCGCAAGGATGCGCACACAGAAGGAGACGCACATGACCACATCGCAGTCCATGCGCCGAGGCCTCGTCGCCACCTCGGCGATCGCCGTCGCCACGCTCGCCCTCGCGGCGTGCAGCGGTGGCGAGACGAACCCCCCGGCAGGCGACGGTGGCGACAACCCGGTGACCTTGACCGTCTCGCTCACGCAGAACGAGCAGACTCCGAACTACTACTGCGGGGTCGAACTCCTCAAGGAGCGTCTCGAGGAGTCCGGCCTCGGGTTCACCGTGGATCTGTACCCCGCGAGTCAGTTGGGTCCGCACGCGGATCGATTCCCGATGACGCAGGCCGGAGACATCGACATCGACCTCCTGGGCGGGTCCGAGCTCGCGACGACATTCGCGCCGATCGAGGCCGTCGACGCCGCATACGCCTTCGATGACGTCGACCACGCCTTCAGGTGGATCGACGAGGGTGCCGCTGATCTGTTCGCCGACTTCCACGAAGCCACGGGTGTGCAGATCGTCGACGGGTGGTTCTTCGGGAACCGGACCTTCACCACGAAGGGCATCGAGGTCCGCAGTCCGGGCGACCTGTCGGGTGTGCCGATCCGCTTCCCGAACTCTCCCGGCTTCCTCGCCAACGCAGCTGCTCTCGGCGTCGACAGCCCCGTGTCGGTCGCGGTCGAAGAGCTCTACTCAGCCCTGCAGCAGGGGATCGCCGTCGGGCAGGAGAATCCGATCCCCGCGACCCACTCGTCGGGCTACGACGAGGTGCTGGACACGGTGGTTCTGAACAATCACAACGTCGGACTCCAGTTCGTCATCGTGAGCGATCGCACCTTCGAGAAGCTCAACGAGGAGCAGACGGCAGTGCTCGAGTCGACGATCCACGAGATCCGCGACGAGAACCGCATCTGCGTCGAGGACGAAACCGATGAGATCCTGGACGAGTACCGCTCGGACTCGGCGTACACGGTGATCGAGCAGGGCGAGATCGACCTCGACGCCTTCATAGAGAAGGCCGAGGCGTACTTCGCCGATTACTACGACGGCGAGACCCTAGCCGCGTACGAAGGGATCAGGGCTTTGTCCGACTGATCGATCATGAGAGTGGGGAGGGGACGCTCAGCGCCCCTCCCCATTCTTCGCGTCGTGGTGTCACGCGGCCGCGATCCTGCGGCTCAGCGCCGCGGCCGTGTGACGGACGAGTGGGATGGTCTGGACGGGATCGAGCTCGTCGATCCCACCGCTGACCGAAAGGGCTGCGACCACCGTGCCCCGCTCGAACACCGGGCTCGCGACGCACACATGGTCGCCGTGGTCTGCTTCATACGTCGTGACGACGTCCTGCTCCGTGCCGCGCTCGCGAAGCGTTTCGAGCGCGGCGCCGAGCGCGGTGGTGGAGCGCGGCAGGCGCTGGCCGACATGTGCGGCTGCGAGGGGTGTGCTGCGCCCGAGGGAGGTCGCGATCACGAGTGCGTCGTCTCCGTCCGCGATCGCGAGGTGCACATGGTGCCCTGTCGCATCGCGGAGCCTGCTGAGAGTCGGTATGGCCGCCTGGCGGAGGCGGCGGGGGTGCTCAACGCTCTGCCCGAGCTCGAACAGGCGGATGCCGAGGTAGAGGCGGCCGTCCACGCGATCGAGATAGCCCTCTGCCACGAGGTCGGCCGCGATGCGAGAGACGGTGGATTTCGGAAGGTTCGCACGTCGAGCGAGCTCGGTGACGCCGAGACCTTCCCCAACGCCGAAAGCCTCGAGGACGGCGCTCATGCGGTCGAGCACGCTCACCGAGTCACTCCAGGCCGCCGTGCGCATGGTCAGGCTGCGGCGAGTCGGCGCGTCAGTGAGATCGCGGCTCCGCGGACGAGCGGCTCCACATCGGCCGCGCGCATGCTGTCGGCAGGGCCGGCGATCGAGATCGCGCCCACGACACGCTGCTCGGCACCGAGGATCGGACTCGCGACCGCGAGAACACCCCGGTAGGACTGCCCGGGGTCGGTCGCGGACGAGACGGATCGGACTGCCGTCAATTCGTCGTAGAAGCGGTCCGCGTCGCCGTCGTGGAGTGGAGCGGCTACACGCTCCACGATGTGCGGGTCCTCGCAGAAGGCGAGGTAGGCCTTGCCGCTCGCGGTCGTGAGCGCGGGGGATCGCACTCCCGCTCGAGCCGGGAGCATGGGGAGCCGCCCCGGGACGGCGGCGAGAGAGACCATGTCGGTGCCCTGCTGAACCCAGAGGCCGACGCGCTCGCCGGTGTGCTGAGACAGGTCGCGCACCACCGGTGCGGCGACCGAGAGGAGGCGTCGCGGCTGGGTGGCGAGGGAGCCGAGCTCGAACAGCCGGAGACCGAGGGTGATACCGTTCCGATCGCGCGCGAGATAGCCGCGTTCGACGAGATCGCTGACCAGGCGCGCGGCGGTCGATTTCGGAATGCCGGTACGAGCCGTGATGTCGCTGACGGTGGTGGGACCACCTGCGGTCTTGACCGCATCGAGGACCGCGAGGATGCGATCGAGGACGGACATCGGCCGCTCATCGTCGCTGGAGGTGAGGCGCGACATCGGATCTCCCTTCCCGGGTTAGCCCCAGCGCTCCCGGATCCGAACGTAATCGTTGTTCCGTGCGAACCGCAACGAGCCCGGACGCGATTCGCGTCCGGGCTCGTCGAGTTCAGGCCTGGCAGAAGGGCTGAATACCCATCACGCTTTCGAGGCCGTTGACGATGTGCTGCTTGAACAACTCCTCGTTGGCGATCTCACCGTTCGGGTCACCCGTCCACAACTGGACGTCGTGGCCGAGCGTCGTGAGGAACGCCTTCCCGCCGTCGTAGTAGTGGCACCAGCTGACCGGGTGCTCAGCGCCATGCCCGGGATGACCGGTTGCACGTCCGTTGAGGCTCGTGGCCTCGTCGACCTCGAGAAGTACGTTCACATAGCTCGGGTACGGCACGAGGTTGTAGAACTCGTCGCGGAAGTCCCACGTCGCGGGGAAGCCGGCCGTTGAGACGTCGTCGTCGTTGATCGTCTCGATCGTGCCCGCCCGGTTTGGGGCGTGGTCGTAGAAGTTCGCGCCGCCGAGCAGGCCCTCGTACCACGGCCAGTGGTATTCCGTGCCGAACGCGTTGTGGATGCCCACGAAACCGCCGCCGCGCCGGACGAACTGCATGAGCGCCGTCTGTGCGTTGTCGTCGAGGGTGTCACGCGTGGGGCTGAGGAACACCACGGCCTGATAGTTGTTCAGGCTCGTCATGCGTGAGACGTCCTCGGTGTAGTCGACCTGGATGCCGCGCTCCTCGGCCCACGCCTTGAGCGCAGCTTGTGCGACGTTGTTCGGATTGAGCGGCGGGTTCAGCCCGGGTGCGAGCGCGGTGCCGAGGTGTGCGTGGCGGGGACCCACCGTGCGGCTGTAAATCAGGATCCGCTTCGTTTCGCCCTCCGTCCAGCCCTGCCCCCAGTCGTTGTAGCAGGCGGGATCGACGCCGCGGCACACACCGTAGTCCTTGATCCCATCGAGATAGACCGCGTCGGCGGTGGTCGGCTGTCCGCCGAGCCCCTTGCCGTTGCCGTTTCCGTTGTTCCCTTGGCCGGCGATCGCGACGCTGCCGGCCGTGCTGCCCGGGCTCGCGATCGTGTTCGTGGCGGCGAAGATGCCGGCGCCCAGCACCGCCGCCGTCACCAGCGCCATGCCGGAGCGCAATACCGATTTCACGTGAGATCTCCTTCGATCAGTCGCGTCGAGGCCCGAGCGGGGAGCGGGTGCCGGGCAACCGTGACGCTAGGGCGCCGCCGAAACCGCGGGCAACGATCGTTCCATTCAGTGGGCGCCGGTGTGGTCCCGCCGCCCGCTTGCGGGCGGCGATAATGGAGGGATGACCGCATCGTCGCTGTCGCCCGAGCGCTTGGATGAGCTCGCCGCTCTCCGGCGGCGTGCCTACGGCCCGGATGCCGACATCGAGCAGGATCAGGACGCGGTCGCGCGGTTGCAGGAGCTCGAAGACCTCGCGCGCCCCGGCACGGTGGCAGACGCGGCCCCACCCGTCGAGGGGCAGGCGCCCACGAGCGTGGACGCCGCGGTCGAGGAGGCGGCAGCGCCGATCCAGCCCGAGACTGCCGCGGTCATCGACGTGGCCGACGTGCCCCCCGCGCCCATGGGCGCCCAGCCCGCGGGGGCGGGCGCGGCATCCGTGTCGTCCGGTGACGATCGGAGCGCGACGGATGCCGCCGCCGCAGCCGAGACGAAAGCCGAGACCGCCCCACCGGTCGAACAACCCGCTCCGAAGGGGTTCTTCGCGCGCATCGCAGCGTGGTGGCGACGCATCCCGCGGTGGACGATCGCCGTCGTCGCGGTCATCGTCGGCGCGGTCGCGAGCGTGGGACTCGGCGCTGCCGCCTCGGCGCAGCCTGCGGCGCGGCTCGGGATCGACTCCTCGCGCGTCGGGTCGGACATCGTGTTCCTGCCGGAGGGCGCCCTCGTGTACTACGAGCTCGAGAGGGACGACATCCGCCTCCACGAGGCGTTCGGCGACCTCCAGGTGGTCTCGGGCATCAACGACTCCGACCAGGAGTGTCTGTTCGCCGCCGTCGGCGACCGCTGGCTCAACGGCGGGTGCGCGCCCGCCGAGTTCGGCGCGGTCTTCGACATCACCGACGACTACGGGCTGCAGGAGCTCACCGACCCGGACCTCCCGCAGAGAAGCACCATCCGGCTCATCCTGAAGGGCGAGGTCGTCGAAGTGTGGGTGCACGTCGGCGAGGGCCCGAGGATCATCGAGGGCTGACGATCACGCCGTCGCTTCGGCGAGCGCCTCGGCACCCAGCGCGGCGTACGCGGGGTTGTCGTCGCTGTGCTGGAGGAGCGTCGCGGCTACCGCCACCGCCCATCCGCGCGCACGCGTCCACGTGGCTTCGTCGTGCCGGTCGGCGAGCATCGCTATGAAGCGTTCCCGACCCGCCGCGTCGAACGCGAGCCAGGCGATCGCGAGGTCGTACGCGGGATCTCCTGCGGTCACGTCGCCGAAGTCGATGATCGCGGCGAGCCGGCCATCGTGGGCGACGAGGTTGCCCGGGTGCATGTCGCCGTGGATCCACACCGGAGGAGCGGAATGGGCGGGCGCCGCCACCGCCGCGCGCCACAGCTCCTGGGCCGTGCGCAGTCGTTCGTCGGGTGCCGCGCGTCTCTCGTGCAGCGCCGCGAGGCGCGCCTCGACCGCTTCGTCGCGATCCGCGAGCGGCACACCGCGGAACGGGTTCACCGGATGCTCCGCCGGAGCCTCCACATGCATGAGACGCAGCGCGCGGGCGAGCTCGGGCGCCCACGGCGTGCGCTCCGCGCGCGGGACGGAAAGAGCGCTCGTCCCGTCGAACCACGGAACAACCGACCACCGCCAGGGGTAGCCGCCCGACGGCAGGCCCTGAACCAGAGGGGCCGGCACGCCGATACCGCTCGGCGCGATCAGGCGCGCGAGCGTCGGCAGCACCTCATGCTCGTGTACGAGCAGCCTCGCGGCGACTGCGCGGCGCGGCATCCGCACCGCGAGGTCGTCCCCGAGGCGCCACATCTCGCAGTCCCACCCCGACTCGGCGAGCGAGAGCGGGCGGGTGGCGGCATCGGGAACGACGTCCGCCGCCTGATCTGCGAGCAGGCGGCGGATCAGCGGGTCGTCGATGGTGATCTCGGCTGCGGGCTTATCGGGCATTCAGCCGACGATACCGGCGCATCAGACGTCGGCGCTGTCGCGCGGGTCGAGCTCGAGGAACTCGCCGCCGTTCTGCTCCGTGGCCCACTTGAGGCGCTGGCGGTGCATGCCGCGGCCGATGACCGACAGGGTCATGTCGTGCGTGCCGAACGCGCGGCGCGGCTTCACGGCGAGCACGAAGTCCATCGCCTCGCCGATCTTGAGCCACGGTGCGCCGAGGGGTGCGGCGAGCAGCTTCACCTCGACGCCCTCGGGCACGGCGTACGAGTCGCCCGGGTAGTAGAACGTGTCGTTGACGAGCACGCCCACATTGTCGACGACGGGGATCGACTCGTGGATGACGTTGTGACGACCGCCGAAGAAGCGCAGCGTGAACGGGTCCACCGTCACGGTCTCACCGGGGCCGACGACGGTGACGTCGTACCCACCGGCGGCGTCGGCGACTCCCTTCGGTCCGAAGACGGGGGTGTCGGGGAACTTCGTGAGCAGTCGATCGAGGTGGTCGGGCGTCCAGTGGTCGGGGTGCTCGTGCGTGAGCATGATGGCGACGACGTTCTCGAGCTCGTCGAGGGGGTTGGTGAACGATCCCGGATCGATCACGAGGGTCTTGCCGGAATCCTGGACGGTCAGCGCCGCGTGCTCATACTTCGTCACTCGCATGCGTTCGAGTCAACCGGCCATGAGGCGGCGACGGCAAGCCGGATGCCCCATCCCGGGCTCGATTTGGTCGGCCTGAACCCGCATGGCATACTTGAACGGCTGACAAACGGCCCCATCGTATAGCGGCCTAGTACGCCGCCCTCTCACGGCGGTAACGCGGGTTCGAATCCCGCTGGGGTCACCACCAACGACAGAAGCCCGGTCCACAGGACCGGGCTTCTGTCGTTTCCCCTTCACCCCTTCAACCCGCTGGTACTCACCCCCCTGGATGATCTGCCGCTGCCCGATGAAGAACACGATGATCATCGGGATCGTGGCGATGACGCTCGCGGTGACGATGATCTCCCAGTGCCACTCGCCCCCGAAGCCGAAGGCGTCGACGAGGGACTTGAGTCCGCGGGGGATCGTGAAGGTCGACGAATCGCGCAGATAGATCAGCGCGCGCATGAGGTCGGTCCATACGGCCTGCACCTCGAAGACGAGGGTGACGGCCAGCGCAGGCTTGCACAGCGGGAGGGTGATGCGCCAGAAGAGGGTCCACTGCGAGGCTCCGTCGACGCGCGCCGCCTCGAACAGGTCGCGCGGCAGTCCGAGCATGAACTGCCTCAGCAGGAAGACGTAGAACGCGCTCGCGAAGAGATTCCCCGCCCACAGCGGCACGAGGGTCCCGACGAATCCGAGGGCGTTCCAGATGAGGAAGGTCGGGATCATCGTGACCGCCCCGGGGAGCATCATCGACGCGAGCACGAGTCCGAACAGCACGCCGCGTCCGCGGAAGCGGAAGTAGGAGAAGCCCCACGCGACCATCGCGCTCGAGATGGTCACCGTGACCGCCGCGAGCACTGTGACGACCAGCGTGTTCAGCAGCCACAGCGCGAGCGGCGCCTCCTGCCACACCGTGACGTAGTTGTCCAACGTGAATGTGTTCGGGATGAGCCGGTTGTCGAACACCTCGCCGCGCGGCTTGAACGACGCGCTCACGAGCCAGATGAACGGGTACGCGAACACGACGCCGAGCACGACGAGCGCTGCGATGACGAGCCCGCGTATGAACGGCCTGCGGCGGCGATAGGCCGCGCCCGCATCCGATCGCCGTCGCAGTTCGCGCGCGTTCGGCACCCTGATCGAGTCGAGGGTCGTGAGCGGTCCGCTCGGCAGCGGATCGGTCTCGTACTCGCGGTCAGGAGCACCGTGGGGGAGCACTCTGCTCATCTCGGCGCCTCGCCCTCGTAGTAGACGAGCCGCCTGGACACGATGAGCTGCACCGCGGTGACGACCATGATGATCGCGAACAGGAGCCACGCCATCGCCGACGCGTAGCCCATGTGCAGGAACTCGAACGCCTGCTGGAACAGGTAGATGACGTAGAACAGCGCGGCGTCGTTGCTGTAGGTCGTGTTGCCCGATCCGAAGAACGCGGTGTACGCCTCATCGAAGGTCTGCAGTCCCGCGATCGTGTTCACGACGACGATGAAGAACAGCGCGGGGCTGATCAGGGGGAGCGTCACGCTGAACGACTGCCGCCAGAAACCCGCGCCGTCGAGCTTCGACGACTCGTACAGTTCGGTCGGCACGTCCTGGAGCGCGGCCAGCAGGATGATGACGGATGCCCCGACCGTCCACAGGCTCATGAGGATGAGGCCCGGCTTGACCCACGCCGGATCGGTCGTCCACGCGGGTCCGGCGACGCCGAACCATCCGAGCACCGTGTTGATGAGCCCGTTCTGCCCGTTGAACAGCAGCAGGAAGAGGATGCCGACCGCGACCGGGGGAGTCATCTTCGGGAGGAAGAAGATCGTCCGGAAGAACCCCGCGCTTCGTCCCGCCCGATCCAGCAGCAGCGCAAGCAGGAGCGACACGATCACGTACGCGGGCACCTGCAGCGCCGTGAACAACAGGGTGTTGCCGATCGCCAGAGCGATCTTCGGGTCTTCGAACAGCTGCGCGTAGTTGTCGAACCCGATGAACCGCGGGTCGTTGATGACGTCGTAGTCCGTGAGCGACAGGTACGCGCTGTACAGGATCGGCCAGGCCGTGAACACGGCGAATCCGATCAGCCAAGGCGACAGGAACAAGAAAGCGGATGCGACGTTCCTGCGCTTGGCGCGGCGGCGCGACCGTTGCCGCTCCGGCGTCATCGCCGGCGCGGCAACGGCGGTCGAGGCGTTCACCTCGGATCAGTCCCTCGAATCGAGGTCGGCCCACGCCTCGTCGAGCGCGGACTGAGCCGTCTCCTGCGCATTCGCGAGCGCCTCGGCGGGCTCCGCCTGGCCGTTGAGCACGGCGTTGACGGCGTCCTGGAGCGCCTGCTCGAACTCGGCGTCGGCCGGGTTGGCCGGCATCGAGAACGTCGCGTCGTTCGCCTCGTACATCTTCTCGACGGCGGTGTCCCACGGCTCTCCACCGGAGGTCACCATGCCCGAGATCATCTCGTCCGCCTGCGCGTTGCCGGTGAGGATGCCCGTGAACGGCTTGCCCTCGCCTTCGCGGACCTCGATGCGCGCCTCGGCTGCGGCCTGCCACGCGTCGATCGACGTCATGACACGCGCCCAGCGGCATGCGGCCTCCGGGTTCTCGCTTCCCGCCGGGATCGCCCACGCCGAGCCGGCCGCATAGGCGAGCGTCTCGCCGTTGCGGTCGCGGACGGTGTCGAACTCCATCGCGGCATCCGGCGACACGTCATTGAGGGCGTTGACGTACCACTGCTCCATCGGCATCGCCCCGAGCACGCCCGTCGCGAACTGGTTGCCCGCGCCGAAGAAGTCGGCCGAGTCGCGATAGGCCTTGACGGCACTGAAGCCGCCCTGATCGTCGTAGATCGAGACCGCCCACTCCAGCGCCTCCACGACCTCAGGGGCGTCGAGCTGCGCGGTCTTGCCGTCCGCCGAGATGAGGTCGACGCCGTTGGCTTTCGCCCACAGCGGCAGGAACTCGGGGAGCTTGCTGTCGACGCCGATGACGCTCAGCCGGCCGCCGTCCGACTTCGTGAGCGCCTGGTTGGCAGCGCTCATCGCCTCCCAGTCGGAGCCGTTGACGTCTTCGATCGTGACGCCGGCCGCCGACAGCAGGTCGGCGTTCGCCATCGTGAGCTGCACGGTGTTGAACTCGGGGATGCCGTAGACCTCGTCGTCGAGGGTGACCTGGTCGATCGCGGCTTGGACGAACTGCCCCGTGTCGATGCCCTCGCCCTCGATGCAGTCCTCGAGCGGCAGCACGGCGCCGCGTGCGGCGAGCGAGCCGATCTGGTCGCGATCGGCGTAGACGATGTCGGGCGGGGAGCCCGTGGCGACCGCCGAGAGGAACTGCTGCAGATCGAGGTCGCCCTCGATGAGGTCGACAGTCACGTCGCCGAGCGCCTCCTCGGCGAGCTCCATGCGCGACGTCGCGACCTCGTCGACCCCCGAGAAGCCCATGACGCTCAGCGTGCCGCTGAGCTCGGCATCCGACGAGAAGTCGATGTCGGCGGTCTCGGACTGGCCGGTTCCGACGGCGCATCCGGTGACCACGATCGCGGCGGCGCTCACGAGGATCAGCCCGCCGAACGCCTTCGAGTTTCCGCTTCTCACGTTCCACCTCCGACCGCCCGTAGCAGTGAGCGGAGCGGCCAACGTAAGAATCGTGTGGGTCAGCACAAAGGGGCTTGACCGAGTGGCGTCGATGTGCCTCGGACCGGCGATCACGCAAGGCGGGTGCTGCTGTCCGCCGGCAGGGTCGGGACGTGCGCGAGGTCACGCTGGGGCGGGACTTCGCCGCGGTTCGAGGGGGTTGACACAATGCGGCGCGACGGCGACGGTGGTGGCTCGCACAGGCGGAGGGCGACTCATGACACCACGTGACGCGGGTCTGCGGCCCGGCGACGTGCGCGTCGGCACCTCAGGCTGGAGCTACAACCATTGGAATGACGTCCTCTACCCCCGCGGCACGCCGTCCGGGCGCCGCCTCGAGGTGTACGCGGAGAGCTTCGACACCGTCGAGCTCAACTCGAGCTTCTACCACTGGCCGCGCGCGGACGGGTTCCGGGCGTGGGAGGCGCGCCTGCCCGACGGGTTCCTCATGACGGTGAAGGCGCCTCGCGGCCTGACCCACGCCCGCAAACTGCGCTCGCCGCAGCTGTGGACGGAGCGCCTCGCGGAGGGCATGGCCGCGCTCGGCGACCACGCCGGCCCGCTCCTGCTGCAACTGCCGCCGGATCTCGAGCGCGACGACGATCGTCTGTCCGCAGCCCTCGACGCGCTGCCCTCCGGCGTCCCGGCGGCGGTGGAGCTGCGGCATCCGTCCTGGGTCCACGACGACGTCTTCGCGCTGTTGGAGCGGCACGGTGCGAGCTACTGCGTCATGAGCGGTGCGCACCTGCGCTGCGAGCTCCGCGCGACCGCTGAGCTCGTGTACGTGCGATTCCACGGTCCCGACGACGACCGCCTCTACGTCGGCAGCTACTCGGACGCCGACCTCGACTGGTGGGCCGAGCGCATCGACGAATGGCGTGCCGCCGGGCACAGCGTGCTCTGCTATTTCAACAACGACGGCGAGGGCCATGCCGTGCGGGACGCGCTCAACCTGCGCGCACGTCTGGAGTGACCGGATGCCGCGGCCGCGGTCACCGGGCCGAGGCGTCGTCCTTCGGGCGCTCCGCGAGAGCATCCGTCCGGACCCGGCGCCGCCGCCCACGCGCCAGCGCCACGATTCCCCACACGACGAGCCCGACCACGCCGGCGACCGCGATCCAGGGGATGAGGAACCCGAGGCCGATGACGATGCCGTTGACCGTCGCGACGAGCCCGTTCCACCCGGCGGCGAGGCCGTCGCCGAACCCGGCGGGGTTCGCCTCGACCGGCTCCGGCTCGGTCGTGAGCGTCACCGTGAGCGTCGACATCTGCACCTGCCCCTCGAGCGACTCGAGCTGCTGCCGGTACGACTCGAGCATCGCCTGCCGCTCGGACAGCGCGCGCTCGGCCTCGATGAGGTCGCTCAGGCTTCCCGCCTGCGACATGAGCTCGGTCAGCCGGTCCACCGACGCCTGGGTCGCGTCGATGCGGGCGCGCAGGTCGACGGCCTGCTCGGTGACATCCTCGCGCTGGATGGCGGATGCCGTCACGTCGCCGAACTCCGACAGGTCGCTCGTCAGCGCCGTGAGCTGATCGGCAGGCACGCGCACGGTGATCCAGGCCCCGTCGATCGGCGTGGGGTAGGGGACGATCACGTCGTACTCGGCGCCCGAGCCGTCGGCCGGACCTGTGACGCCTGTCTTGCCGATGCGCATGGACTCGACATACCCGCCGCGCGCCTCGGCTGCGGCGCCGATCGCCTGCGCCGCCTCTTCGGGGTCGTCGACGACCACGGTCGCGGTCGCCGTCGTGATGATCTCGCGCGTGCTCGCGCCCTCTTCGGTGGCGTCGCCGCTCGCGGAGGACGCGTCGTCTCCGCCCGGGGCGAGGTCGACGATCCCGCCGTCGGCCTCGCCCATGTCGGGTGCGACCGCGCCGCCGCCGACCTCGGGGGACGACTGGGTGCCGACGAACGCACTGTCGCCCGCGCCCTGCGGAGCCATGAACGAGGACACGACGGGAGGGAGGACCGCCGCCGCGATCACGACGACCGCGGCGGCCGCGCCGCCGGCCATCATCCAACGGCTCCGGCGCGTGCGTCGCGCGGCCCGTTCGCGCGCGATGTCGGCGAAGAGCGCGTTCTCGATCTCGTCGATGCGCTCGTCGGTGAGTTCGGGAAGCGTGGTGCCCGAACGGACCTCGGTGGGCTGTTCGGTGTTCATGTGCTCTCCTTGACGACGGTCCGCAGTCTCGTGCGGATGCGGGAGAGACGATTGCGCACGACGCCGTGGGCGACGCCCAGCTCGTCGGCCGCCGCCTGGTACGCGTAGCCCTCGGTGGCGCACAGCCGGAAGATCTCGCGATCGAGCGGGCTGAGCCCTTCGACCTCGCGCAGGATCCGGTCCGCGAGTTCCGCGTCGACGACCTGCTGTTCGACGTCGACGGTCGACGGGATGGTCTCGTCGGCCGCGGCGGCGGTGTGGCGGCGGTCGCGCTGCTGCGCCCGCATCCGGTTCGCCGCCTGGAAACGGCACACCGTCGCGAGCCACGGCAACAGCGAGTCGCCCGCGAGCTCGAGGCCCGGGAGCTTCCGCCACGCCACGAGGAAGGTCTCCTGCGTGACGTCCTCCGCATCGGACGCGTCGTGCAGCAGTCCGTGGGCGAGCCAGTAGATCGGACGGACGTACGCGCGATACAGCGTGCGGAAGGCGTGCTCGCTTCCGCGCGCGGCCAGAGCCACGAGCTCGGCATCGTCGTGCGCGTCGTGTGCGTCCATCCCCATCCCTCGGCTCGCACCGCGCGCCGCTGTGAGCGCCGTCGCGGAGCACCATTGTCTCTCACAGTGTTGGTGTCGGCGAGGAGCGGATCGTCTCACCGGCGCGCCGGGGGCGCGGCATCCGCAACGGCCTCCTCATCGCCCGCCGGACTGTATCCTGAAACCCGCGAAAGGGAGTATCCCGTCATCGCCGTCCGTCATCACGGGCTCTGTCGGAGGGGCCCCGGGCGTGCGACGCAGTTGCGGTTCTGCTGCGGGGAGAGACTTTCCAGACGTTTCAGACCCCTTCGCCTGAAAGGCCCGCATGGACCTCGCCCTCCCCCTCTGGTTCGAGATCGGCTCGCTCGTCGGGCTGTCGCTCATCCTCCTCGCAGACCTGCTGCTGATCCTCAAGCGCCCGCACATCCCCACGACGAAGGAGTCGTCGCTGTGGGTCGTGTTCTACGTGACGCTCGCGCTCATCTTCGCCGGCCTCATGTGGATCTTCGCCGGCGGCGAGTTCGCAGGTCAGTTCGTCGCCGGCTGGCTCACCGAGTACAGCCTCTCGATCGACAACCTTTTCGTGTTCGTGCTGATCATGACGCAGTTCGCGGTGCCGCGGCGCTATCAGCAGGAGGTGCTGATGGTGGGCATCATCATCGCGCTCGTCCTGCGCGGCCTGTTCATCCTCGTCGGCGCGACCGTCATCGAGCACTTCAGCCCGATCTTCTACGTGTTCGGCGCGTTCCTCATCTGGACGGCGATCCGTCAGGCGTTCCCCGGCGGAGACAAGGGCGACGACGTCAAGCAGGAGAGCTTCGTCGTGCGCCTGCTGCGTCGCGCGATCGACATCTCCGACCACTACGACGGAGCGAAGCTGCGCACGGTCGTCGGCGGCAAGAAGATGTGGACGCCGATGATCATCGTGTTCGTGGCGATCGGGGTGACCGACCTGCTCTTCGCGATCGACTCGATCCCCGCGATCTTCGGCATCACGCAGAGCCCGTTCATCGTGTTCACCGCGAACATCTTCGCCCTCATGGGCCTGCGCCAGCTCTACTTCCTGCTCGGCGACCTCCTCGACCGGCTGCGGTACCTGCACTACGGCATCGCGTTCATCCTCGCCTTCATCGGCGTGAAGCTCATCCTTCACGCGATGCACGTGAACGAGCTGCCGTTCCTCAACAGCGGCGAGCCGATCGAATGGGCACCCGAGATCTCCACGTGGATGTCGCTCGGCGTCATCGTGCTGTCGATGACCGTCGCGACGATCGCGAGTCTGTGGGCGTCGGCGCGCGACCGCCGGGCCGCGTTGGCCGCCGCGGATGCCGCGAGTGCCGCGGCCCGGAGGACGGATCCGGACACCGATTCCGGCGCATAACTGGGAGCGCACTCAGGTCGCACGCGTAGCGTGCGGATGACAACCGGGGGAACGTGCTCCGAGGGCTCTCGGATCGACCAAAGGAGGTCGGAATGTCGACGGGAGTCCGCACAACGAAGCCGCGAACCCCGGACCGAGCCGCGAGCGACTTCACCGAGCTCGCCGCCGTCGTCCGCGAGTCCGGGCTGATGCGCCGCCGCTACGGGTATTACTGGACGAAGATCATCCTGCTGCCGGTGGCGCTCGGGATCGCGATCGTCGCGTTCATCGTGATCGGCGACACGTGGTGGCAGATGTTCACAGCGGTGGGTCTCGCGGTGATCTTCACGCAGATCGCGTTCCTCGGACACGATGCCGCGCACCGCCAGATCTTCGTGTCCGGGCGGTGGAACGACTGGATCAGCCTCCTGCTCGGCGACCTGCTGGTCGGCATGAGCTACGGGTGGTGGCGTCACAAGCACACCCGCCACCACGCGAACCCGAACAAGGTCGCAGCAGATCCCGACATCGACCTGCCTGTGCTCTCGCTCACGCGCGACCAGGTCGCGAAGCCCCGCCCCGCCTTCGCGAGGTGGATCCTGGCCCATCAGGGACTGTTCTTCTTCCCGATCCTCCTGCTCGAGGGTCTGTCTCTGCACGCGTCGAGCGTGCGTCGGGTCGTGGCGCGCGAGCGCGTCGAGCGTCGATGGGTCGAGATCGCGTTCCTCGCGGTGCGCCTCGGCGGATACGTCGCGCTCGTCTTCCTCGTCCTCTCGCCCGGGATCGCGGCGGCGTTCCTCGGAGTGCAGCTCGGAGTCTTCGGCGTGTACATGGGCATGTCCTTCGCGCCGAACCACAAGGGCATGCCGCTCGTGCCCAAGGAGGCGCGACTCGACTTCCTCTCACGCCAGGTGCGGACGAGTCGCAACATCCGCGGCCCGTGGATCCTCGACGCGGTGCTCGGCGGGCTCAACTACCAGATCGAGCACCACCTCTTCCCGTCGATGCCGCGGCCTCACCTGCGGCGCGCGGCGCGCCTCGTCTCGGAGTACTGCGAGAGTCGAGGCGTCCCCTACACCGCGACCGGCCTCATCGAGGCCTACCGGATCGTCGTGCGCTACATCAACCGCGTCGGACTGGGCGAGCGCGATCCTTTCGAGTGCCCGCTCGTCGCGCAGCGGCGGGCGATATAGCGTTGCGCCGCGGCATCCGAAGCCGGTGGTAACCTTTCCGGGTGCGGATCGCTCGCCTTCTCCTTAGCGGCCGCGACGAGTCCTAGTTCTCAGGCCTTCCTCGTCGCGGAGTTCGTCGCGGGCCCGATTCAGTGAGGGCGCAAGCCCCATTCCGAGGAGAACGACCAACCAATGAGCAGCCCTGTCCCCGGTATCCCCGACCACCCGCGCACGCTCGCCGAGAAGGTGTGGAACGACCACCTCGTCGTGAAGGGCGAGAACGGCGAGCCCGACCTGATCTACATCGACCTCCACCTCGTGCACGAGGTGACGAGCCCGCAGGCGTTCGACGGCCTGCGCGCCGAGGGGCGGCCCGTGCGGCGTCCGGATCTGACGATCGCCACCGAAGACCACAACACGCCGACGCTCGACATCGACAAGCCGATCGCCGACCTCACCAGCCGCACGCAGATCGAGACCCTTCGCCGCAACGCCGCGGAGTTCGGGGTGCGACTGCACCCGCTCGGCGACCGCGAGCAGGGCATCGTGCACGTCGTCGGCCCACAGCTCGGCTTGACGATGCCGGGCATCACGGTCGTGTGCGGCGACAGCCACACCTCGACGCATGGTGCGTTCGGTGCGATGGCGTTCGGCATCGGAACGAGCGAGGTCGAGCATGTGCTCGCGACGCAGACGCTGCCGCTCAAGCCGTTCAAGACCATGGCGATCACGGTCGAGGGCGAGCTCAAGCCCGGCGTCACCGCGAAGGACATCATCCTCGCCGTCATCGCGAAGATCGGCACGAACGGCGGTCAGGGCTATGTGCTCGAGTACCGCGGCAGCGCGATCCGGTCCCTCTCGATGGAGGGCCGTATGACGATCTGCAACATGTCGATCGAGGCCGGCGCCCGCGCGGGCATGGTCGCGCCCGACGAGACGACCTTCGAATACCTGAAGGGCCGTCCGCACGCACCCAAGGGCAAGGACTGGGACGACGCGGTCGCGTACTGGCGCACGCTTCCCACCGACGAGGGCGCCGTGTTCGACGCCGAGGTCTTCATCGACGCGAGCGAGCTCGAGCCGTTCGTCACATGGGGCACGAACCCCGGCCAGGGCGTTTCGCTGTCGGGTGTGGTCCCGTCTCCCGACGACTTCGACGACCCGAACGAGCGCACCGCCGCCGAGCGCGCGCTGGAGTACATGGACCTCGTGCCGGGAACCCCGATGAAGGAGATCCCGGTCGACGCGGTGTTCATGGGCTCGTGCACGAACAGCCGCATCGAGGACCTCCGTGCGTTCGCTTCGATCGTGAAGGGCCGCAAGAAGGCCGATGGCGTGCGCGTCATGGTCGTGCCGGGCTCCGCCCGCGTGCGCCTCGAGGCCGAGGCGGAGGGGCTCGACAAGATCTTCGAGGAGTTCGGCGCCGAATGGCGGTTCGCCGGGTGCTCGATGTGCCTGGGCATGAACCCCGACCAGCTCGCGCCGGGGGAGCGCTGCGCCTCGACGAGCAACCGCAACTTCGAGGGCCGCCAGGGCAAGGGCGGTCGCACGCACCTCGTTTCGCCGCTCGTGGCCGCCGCCACCGCCGTGCGGGGCACCCTGTCGAGTCCGGCGGACCTCGACATGTCGACACCCGCCGACTACTCGATCACCGGATCCGGCGGCGTCAGGACGGAGGCCTGAGCATGGAGAAGTTCACGACCCACACCGGCGTCGTCGCACCGCTGAAGCGCTCCGCCGTCGACACCGACCAGATCATCCCGGCCGTCTACCTCAAGCGCGTCACCAAGACCGGCTTCGAGGATGCGCTGTTCGCGAGCTGGCGCCAGGACCCCGAGTTCGTGCTCAACCAGCCTGCTTTCGCAGGGGCGAGCATCCTCGTCGCGGGCCCCGACTTCGGGACCGGCTCGAGCCGCGAGCACGCCGTGTGGGCTCTGCGCGACTACGGCTTCAAGGTCGTGCTGAGCCCGAGGTTCGCCGACATCTTCCGCGGCAACGCGGGCAAGCAGGGCCTGCTGACGGGGGTCATCTCCGAGACCGATCTCGAGGCGGTGTGGGCGGCGATCGACGCCGATCCCGGCATCCGCATGACCGTCGACCTCGAGGCGCGAACCGCCGCTCTCGGCGCGCTCACGGTTCCGTTCGAGATCGACGATTACACTAGGTGGCGGCTCCTCGAGGGTCTCGACGACATCGGACTCACGCTGCGCAGCGAAGACAAGATCGCGCAGTTCGAGGCGCGCCGCGAGGCATGGCGGCCGCGGACACTTCCCGTTCCGTAAGCCAGGGCTCCGCCCCACGAAGGCGGCTCCGCCCGACCCGCGCCCTCGAACAATCAAGTGAGGTTCACCGCATGAAGACCCCCCTTCTCATCCCGTCGACCGACCCCGCGACAGCAGAGAAGGAGGCCTCCGGCGAAACCCTCCGGATCCGAGGCGGCCGGCCGCTGACGGGCCGTGTCGAGGTCAAAGGTGCGAAGAACCTCGCGACCAAGGCGATGGTCGCAGCGCTCCTCGGCGAATCGACGAGCACACTTCGCGACGTGCCGAGCATCAGCGACGTGCAGGTCGTCCGGTCGCTGCTCGAGGTGCACGGCGTGACCGTCATCGACGGCGAGGAGGAGGGCGTCCTCCATCTCGACCCGAGCGGTGCGGTGTCGGCCCACATGGAGGAGATCGACGCGCACGCGGGTGCGTCGCGCATCCCCATCCTCTTCTGCGGACCACTGCTCCACCTGCTCGGCCAGGCGTTCATCCCCGATCTCGGCGGATGCCGCATCGGCGACCGCCCGATCGACTTCCACCTCGACGCGCTGCGCCGCTTCGGCGCCATCGTCGACAAGCTGCCGAGCGGCATCCGCCTGTCGGCGCCCAACGGCCTGCACGGCGCCAACATCGAGCTGCCTTACCCGAGCGTGGGGGCGACCGAGCAGGTGCTGCTCACGGCCGTACGCGCGGAGGGCGTCACCGAGCTGCGCAACGCGGCGATCGAGCCCGAGATCATGGACCTCATCGCGGTGCTGCAGAAGATGGGCGCGATCATCTCGTACGAGCCCAACCGCGTGATCCTCATCGAGGGCGTCAAAGAGCTTCGAGGCTACGACCACCGCTGCATCTTCGACCGCAACGAGGCTGCGTCGTGGGCGTGCGCGGCCCTCGCGACCGACGGCGACATCTTCGTCGGCGGCGCGAAGCAGCAGGAGATGCTGACGTTCCTGAACGTGTTCCGCAAGGCGGGCGGCTGGTTCGACATCCACGAGGACGGCATCCAGTTCCGTCGCGCGGGTGCCCTCAAGCCCGTGATCGTCGAGACCGACGTGCACCCCGGGTTCATGACCGACTGGCAGCAGCCGCTCATCGTCGCGCTGACCCAGGCCGAGGGCGAGTCGATCGTGCACGAGACGGTGTACGAGAACCGCTTCGGCTTCACGCAGGCGCTCGTCAAGATGGGCGCGAACATCGTCG
The DNA here is from genome assembly GCF_035556355.1 of Microbacterium sp. Taxonomy (GTDB): domain Bacteria; phylum Actinomycetota; class Actinomycetes; order Actinomycetales; family Microbacteriaceae; genus Microbacterium. The sequence goes on along the minus strand of NZ_DATMFG010000043.1, from coordinate 27,553 downwards.
TGCACCCGCACGGACTCGAAGGCGGCTACCGCCGCGTGCCTCGCCGCGCGCTCGAGCAGGCGGCGGTCATCAACGGGCCCACGCCGCTGCACGGCGCCGACATCGTCGTGCCCGACCTCCGCGGCGGCTACAGCCACGTGATCGCGGCGCTCGCGGCTGAGGGCGAGTCGATCGTCCGCAATGTCGGGATCATCCGCCGCGGCTACGAGAAGCTGTTCACCAAGCTCGAGACCCTCGGCGCCGACTTCGACGTCATCGGCTGACGGCGGCGATGAAGCAGGACCGGCCACGCGCCACGCCCGAGAAGTCCAGGCCCAGCATCTTCTGGCCGCTCGCGGCGATCATCGTGCCCATCATGGGGCTCATCACGAAGGTCGAGATCGTCGACGGGCACAAGCTCCCGCGTGATGGCGCGTACATCCTCGCGCCGAACCACTACAGCGAGTTCGATCCGCTGATCGTCGCCGTCGCGACGTGGCGGCTCGGGCGTGCGCCGCGGTTCCTCGCGAAGGAGAGCCTGTTCCGCATTCCGGTGTTCGGGTGGGTGCTGCGCCGCACGGGGATGGTGCCCGTCGCGCGCGCGTCGACCGCGTCGGCGGCCCGGCAGACGCTCGAGGCGTCGGCCGAGATCGTCGAGCACGGGCGGGGCATCATCGTGTATCCCGAGGGCAGTCTCACGCGCGATCCCGACATGTGGCCGATGCGCGGAAAGACGGGTGCAGTCCGGCTCGCGCTCGCGCAGGGCATCCCGGTGATCCCCGTCGCGCACTGGGGAGTGCAGCAGATCCTGCCGCGCTACGGCAAGCTGAGTCTGTGGCCGTTGCGCAAGCCCGTGAAGCTCATCGTCGGCGACCCCGTCGACCTGTCGGAGTTCGCCGGCAAGCAGTCGTCGCAGACCGCCCTCGTCGCGGCGACCGACGTCGTGATGGCGCGCATCGCCGATCTGCTCGCCCAGCTGCGCGGCGAGCCCGCCCCGCCGGAGCGCTGGAACCCCGCAGCGCACGGCCAGACCGAGACGGGGCGCCTTGAGTCGTAGGGACGCCTCGCTGCCCCGTGTCGCGGTGATCGGCGCGGGCAGCTGGGGCACGACCTTCGGCAAGATCCTCGCGGACGGCGGCGCGCACGTGACGATGTGGGCGCGCCGACCTGAGCTCGCGCACGAGATCGCCGAGGCGAAGCGCAACAGCGAGTACCTGCCGGGCATCAACCTGCCGCGCAACATGACCGCGACGCACCACCTGTCCGAGGCGCTCGACGGTGCCGAGCAGGTGTACCTGTCGATCCCGAGCCAAGCGGTGCGCCAGAACCTCAAAGCGGTGCGGCCGCTCGTCATGCGCACCGAGGCGCCGATCGTGTCGCTCATGAAGGGCGTCGAGCGCCGCACGGGCCTGCGCATGAGCCAGGTGATCGAGCAGGAGCTGCACTGCGACCCGGCGCGCATCGCCGTGGCATCCGGCCCGAACCTGGCCCTCGAGATCGCACGCGAGCAGCCGACGGCCGCCGTCATCTCGTCGACGAGTCAGGAGACGGCGGATGCCGTCGCGCGGCGCGCGCGCAACCGCTACTTCCGCACGTTCGTGAACACCGATGTGATCGGCACGGAGTTCGGCGGCGTGCTGAAGAACCTCATCGCCGTCGCGATCGGCATCGTCGACGGCGTGGGCTACGGCGAGAACACGAAGGCGTCCATCATCACGCGCGGCCTCGTCGAGATGACGGACTTCGCGGTGGCCTTCGGCGCCCACCCCGAGACCCTGCAGGGCCTCGCGGGGCTCGGCGACCTCATCGCGACGTGCCAGTCGCCGCTGAGCCGCAACAACACCGCGGGGCGGCTCCTCGGCCAGGGCTACCGCTTCGACGACGTCGTCAAGCAGATGAACCAGACCGCCGAGGGCCTCGCCTCAGTCGCCCCGATCCTCCAGCTCGCGCGCGAGGTGGGCGTCCAGATGCCGATCGTGGAGCAGGTGAAGATGGTGCTCGACGGCACCATGAACCCGAAGGACATCGCTCCGCATCTCACGACCGACGACGACACCCCGAAGGGGGAGAGGACTCAGAATGGACAAGCCGGCGGTGGCGGTGCTCTTTGGCGGTCGCTCCAGCGAGCACTCGATCAGTTCCGCCACGGCGGGAGGGGTGCTGCGGGCGATCGATCGTGACCGCTACCGTGTGATCCCGATCGGGATCACACGCGACGGTGCGTTCGTCCTCGAGGACGACGACCCCGACAAGTTCACGCTCGACCCGGAGCGGCTTCCGGAGGTCGTCGACAACGGCACGCGCATCGTGTGGCCGGATTCGGCCCTCAGTCGTGAGCTGAAGGTCAAGGACGCCTCGGGAGAGCGCTCGCTCGGCGACGTCGACGTGGTGTTCCCCATCCTGCACGGTCGGTTCGGCGAGGACGGCACGATCCAGGGCTTCCTCGAGCTGATCGACATCCCGTACGTCGGAGCCGGCCTGCTCATGTCGGCGATCGGCATGGACAAGCACGTCACCAAGAGCATCCTGAAGGCGGCGGACGTGCCCGTCGTGCCGTGGGTCTCCGTCACACGCGCCGACCTCGCGCGCGAACGCAAGCTGTGGGAATCGCGGATGCGGGCGCTCGGTCTCCCCGTGTTCGTGAAGCCCAACCGCGCCGGCTCGAGCGTGGGCGTCTCGAAGGTGTCGGACTGGTCGGAGCTCGACGCAGCCCTTGACACCGCGTTCGCCGAGGACTCGACGGTGCTCGTCGAACAGGCCGTCGTCGGGCGCGAGGTCGAGTGCGGGGTGCTCCCCGGTCGCAACGGCGCGCTGCCGCGCGTGAGTGTCGCGGGTGAGATCGTCGTCACGGGGCGCGACTTCTACGACTTCGAGGCGAAGTACCTCGACGCCCCCGGCGTCGACCTCGTGTGCCCCGCCGACCTGCGCGAGGGCGAGCTCGCCGAGATGCAGCGCATCGCGGTGCGCGCGTTCGAGGCGATCGGCGGGCAGGGGCTCGCGCGCGTCGACTTCTTCTTCACCGGCACCGAGTTCTTCGTGAACGAGCTCAACACGATGCCCGGTTTCACGCCGATCTCGATGTTCCCGAAATGCTGGATCGCGTCGGGCATGACGTATCCCGAGCTCATCTCGGAGCTGATCGACACGGCGCTCGAGCGCGCGGCCTGACAGAGAGGCCGTCACTCCTCGGGCGGCGCCTCGGGGGCGGTGCACGCGCGCGTGGCCGGGATCATCGCGACGGCTCGGCTCAGGTCGTCCAGCGCGTCGTTCGGCGACACGAGCTCGTTGTCGAGGTAGACCTCCACGGCGGGCGTGCGCCCGTAGGTCGTGAGGCGGAAGCGAGGTGACTCGGATTCATCGACGAGCCAGTCGACGCCGCCGATGGTGATGCACCGCAGGGTCGACGGCCCGGGCGGCTCGAGCCCGCACGTGAGCAGCACAGCCGCCGGATCGCCCCACGCGCCCGTCGCCTGAGAGTCGGTCCATCGCCTCGCCTGCCCGTCGACGGTCGACGGGAGTCGCACGACGACGTCCGCGCACAGCGGATCGTTCGCATCCGGGGCGGGCTGCATCGCCACGGTCGTCGAGCACCCGGTGAGCGCGGTCGCGGCGAGCGCGACGAGCACGACGGCGGAGGCACGGAGCGAGCGGGTCACCTCTCCAGGCTAGTCGCGGCCGTCGCGTGGTCCGTGCCGGGGGAGGGGCGGATGCCGCGTGGCGGGAGGCGCCGCATCCGTTTCGCTACCGTGGTCAGGTGACCGAGCACGATCCCACCGTCGGAGACCTGAGCGAAGCGGCTGTCCTGCGGCGGATCCTCGATCGGCTCGGGCCGAGCGACGCGCTCGTCGGGCCCGGCGACGACGCCGCGGTGCTCGCGTCGCCCGACGGGCGTGTGGTGGCGACGACCGACACGCTCGTGCACGGGCCGGACTTCCGACTCGCATGGTCGACGCCGTTCGACCTCGGATGGAAGTCGGCGGCGGTGAACCTCGCCGACGTCGCGGCCATGGGCGCGCGCCCGACGGCACTGCTCGTCGCGCTCGCGATGCCCGACGCCACCCGCGTGTCGGTCGTGGAAGGTCTCGCCGACGGGCTGCGGGCCGCGTGCGACGCCCTCGCCCCCGGGTGCCGTGTCGAGGGCGGAGACCTGACGGTGTCGGACACGCTCACGATCGCGGTGACCGCGCTCGGCTCGCTCGACGGACGCGAGCCCGTGCTGCGCAGCGGCGCGCGCGAGGGGGACGTCGTCGCGGTCGCCGGAGCCCTCGGGCATGCCGGTCGTGGACTCGCACTGCTGTTCGAGAGGTTCCGCGACGACTCCGGCACCCCCGTCGCGATCGACCGCTCCGCCCTGACCGCCCAGGACGTCGTCGACCTCGACGCACAGTTGCGGCCCTCGCCCCCGATCGCGCTCGGACCCGTCGCGGCGGATGCGGGCGCGACCGCGCTCATGGACGTGTCGGACGGGCTCGTGCTCGACGCGAGCCGGATGGCCGCGGCATCCGGCGTCACGATCGAGCTGTCGACCGAGCGACTCGGCCACGATCCCGGCACCGCGCTCGCGGGGGGCGAGGACCACGCGCTGCTCGCGACGTTCCCGCCCGATGCGACGCTGCCCGAAGGGTTCGTCGCCATCGGGCGGGTGGGCGCGGCCGGGGCCGATGCCGTGCTCGTCGACGGGCGACCGCACGCGGGGCGCGGCGGGTGGGATCCGTACCACGACTGGGACGCCGGCCGAGGCTGACCGGCGCGCGGCGAAGCGCCTCAGACGACGGCCGCCCACCACACGGTCGTGTCGCCGTAGCGCTTGTCGCGAGTGTGCTCGAGGCCTGCGGGCAGCGACGGCTCGGGCGAGCGCGACGCCCGTTCGATCACGACGACCGCGTCGGGTGCGAGCGTCGGCACGAGCAGCTCGAGCGTGGCGGTCAGCTCGGCCTCGCGCACGTCGTAGGGCGGGTCGAGGAACGCGATGTCGTACGGTCCGCGCCCCGTGCGCAGGAACGCGTCGGCGGACGACCGGTGCACGCGGATCGCGCCGTCGCGTCCGATCGCCTTCTCGACCTTGCGCGCGTTGCGGGTGGCGACGGATGCCGCGCGCGGCGCCTTCTCGACGAGGTCTGCCGACGCCGCACCGCGGCTCATCGCCTCGAGGGCGAGGGCCCCTGAGCCGGCGTACAGGTCGACGACGGATGCCCCGTGGAGGACGCCGGCCGAATCGAGCGCGCCGAACAGCGACTCGCGCACGCGATCGCTCGTGGGCCGCGTGCCGGCGTCGGGCACGTCGAGCACGATCGAGCCGGCTCTGCCCGCGATGATCCTCGTCACACGCACCACCCTACAAACGCCCCGGCCGAGGGGTCGGAAGCGGTGAATAGACTCGTGGGCATGCCCGCCCTCACGCTCGAATCGCGCCTCGACGGCGCCGTGGGCGGCAAGACGTCGGCGGCGCTTGCGCGGGCGTTCGGCATGAAGACGGTCGGCGATCTGCTCGCCCACTACCCGCGGCGGTACGCGCGCCGCGGAGAGCTGACGCCCATCTCGTCGCTGCCCGTCGGCGAGCCGGTCACGATCGTCGCCGAGGTGCGTCGCGCGAACGAGCGGCGCATGCAGAACCGCAAGGGCTCGATCCTCGAGGTCGTGATCAGCGACGGGCACGGTGACCTGTCGCTCACGTTCTTCAACCAGTCCTGGCGCATGAAAGACCTGCGTCCCGGGCGTCGCGGCATCTTCGCGGGCAAGGTGGGCGAGTACCGGGGCGCCAAGCAGCTCGCGCACCCCGATTACGAGCTGTTCGACGACGAAGACGCGGCGCGACTGAACGCCGAGGCGTACGCGAACCTGCCGATCCCGATCTATCCCGCGACGGGCTCGCTCGCGAGTTGGCAGATCAAGCGCATCGTCGACCTCGTGCTCGACGGGCTCGGCGACGTGCCCGACCCGCTGCCCGAAGAGCTGCGCGCGCGCCACGGGCTGCTCGACGCGCGGACCGCGATCGAGCGCATCCACCGTCCCGACTTCATCGAGCAGGTCGAGCAGGCGCGTGCGACACTGCGCATGCATGAGGCGTTCGTGCTGCAGGTGGCGCTCCTGCAGCAGCGGGCGTTCGTGCGCGCGATGTCGGCCACGTCGCGTCCGCCGGGTGAGCTGCTCGAGCGCTTCGACGCGGCGCTCCCGTTCGAGCGCACGCCCGACCAGATCGCGGTGGGCGACCGCATCTCGCGCGATCTTCAGGGCGACTGGCCCATGAACCGGCTCGTGCAGGGCGAGGTCGGCTCGGGCAAGACGCTCGTCGCGCTGCGCGCGATGCTCCAGGTCGCCGAGAGCGGGGGCCAGTCGGCGCTCATCGCGCCGACCGAGGTGCTCGCGGCCCAGCATGTGCGGTCGATCGCACGGATGCTCGGACCCGAGCTCGCGCCCGAGCTGATGCCCACTCTCCTGACGGGTCAGCTGCCCGCCGCCGAGCGTCGGAAGGCCGCGCTCCGGGCGGCATCGGGCCAGGCGAAGATCGTCGTCGGCACGCACGCACTGCTGAGCGAGACGACGACGTTCGCCGACCTCGCACTCGTCGTCGTCGACGAGCAGCACCGGTTCGGCGTCGAGCAGCGCGAGGCGCTGCGCGCGAAGGGCTCGGCGCCGCACGCGCTCGTGCTCACCGCGACCCCGATCCCGCGCACGGTCGCGATGACGGTGTTCGGCGACCTCGACGTGTCGACGATCCGCACGATGCCGACCGGACGCGCCGGCATCCAGACATTCGTCGCACCTCTCGCCGAGCGCCCGGCGTGGTTCGCGCGCGTATGGGAGCGCATCGCCGAAGAGGTCGCCCAGGGGCGGCAGGCGTTCGTCGTGTGCGCCGCGATCGACGCCGAGGCGCTGACGAAGGACGACACCGCAGACGAGCCCGTCGCGGAGGTCGAGGGCGAGGCTCCGCGCACGCGATGGGGCGTCGTGCAGGTCGCGGAGCTGCTGGCGCAGCATCCGTCGTTCTCGTCGATCCGCGTCGAGATCCTGCACGGCAAGATGCCCTCCGACCAGAAGGACGCCGTCATGCAGGCGTTCGCGCGCGGCGACGTCGACGTGCTCGTGGCGACGACCGTCGTCGAGGTCGGTGTGGACGTGCCGAACGCGTCGACGATGGTGATCCTCGAAGCCGACCGGTTCGGCGTGTCGCAGCTGCACCAGTTGCGCGGCCGCGTCGGTCGCGGCGGCATCCCGGGCCTGTGCCTGCTGGTCACCGAGGCGCCCGAGGGCACGCCCGCACGCGCACGCGTCGACGCGGTCGCGGCGACGCTCGACGGGTTCGAGCTCGCCGAGGTGGATCTCGAGCTGCGCGGCGAGGGCGATGTGCTCGGCGACGCGCAGTCCGGCGCGCGATCGTCGCTGCGGCTGCTGCGCGTCGTCAAGGACGCCGACATCATCGCCCACGCGAGGCAGGCCGCCGAGGCGGTGCTCGACGACGATCCGGCGCTCACGCGGCACGTGGGACTCGCCCAGGCGCTCGAGCGCCGCGTCGGTATGCAGGAGCGCGCCGCTCTCAGCAAGGCGTGATTTCCAGGTACCGGAACCGACGGCCGGTCGCGCACCGTGCGGCCGATAGGCTGTCGCCATGAACAGCCGGATCGCCGTCGTCCCGGGTTCCTTCGATCCCCCCACGCTCGGTCACATCGACGTGATCCGTCGTGCCGCTCGCCTCTACGACCAGCTCCACGTCCTCGTCGTCCACAACCCCGACAAGGAGGCCATGCTGCCGATCGCACAGCGACTCGCGCTGCTCGAGCAGTCCATCGCCGAGGACGACGACATCGACGGCGACGTGATCGTCGCCTCGTGGAGCATGGGGCTGCTCGTCGATTACGCGACCGACGTCGGCGCCGGCGTGCTCGTGAAGGGCATCCGCTCGCAGGTCGACGTCGCCTACGAGACCCCGATGGCGATCGTGAACCGGCATCTCGCGCACGTCGAGACGGTGTTCCTGCTGCCCGACCCCGCGCACGCCCTCGTCTCGAGCTCGCTCGTGCGGCAGGTGGCCGCGCTCGGCGGCGACGTGTCGCCGTACGTTCCCGCCGCCGTCGCGAGGTTCCTCGACACGGGCGCGCGCGACATCATCTGAGCACTCCTGAGCGCTGCGCGCTGCTCCGCGTTCGGGAGCTGGGCGGTGCGCATCCGGCCCTCGTCCGACACCCGGCCGGTACGATGGTGGATCGTGAAAAAGCATCTCTCGGGGCCTCTCGTGATCCCTGTTCGCGAAATCGCCCACAAGCCCGGCGAGATGCGCGAGCACTCGATCGAGTTCCCCGCGCCGGAGAAGTGGGGCGAGGGGCTCGTGTCCATCGCCGAGGGTGAGCCGGTCGTCGTCGACGTGCGGCTCGAGTCCGTGCACGAGGGCATCCTCGCGACGGGACACGTCGACACCGAGTACACCGGCGTGTGCGGACGGTGCCTCATCGACGTCGCCGAGGTCGTCCAAGTCGAGTTTCAGGACCTTTTCGCGTATCCTGGAGCGGAAGCAACTGACTTCGAGGTTCAAGACGACCACGTGGATCTTGAAACTCCGGTCAGGGATGCGATTGTCCTGTCGCTTCCGTTTCAGCCGGTGTGTCAGCCGGATTGCCCCGGCCTCGACCCGGCCACGGGCGAGCGTTTGGCCGACAACTCCGGGTCAGAGCCCCGCGCTCCCATCGATCCACGCTGGGCGGCGCTCCAGGACTACACCACAGACCACGATGAAGCAGCGCGCGCAGCGGGCCGCGACGTCGAGAACACAGAAGAGAGCTAGCCATGGCAGGTAACCCCCCGAAGCGGAAGGTCTCCCGTTCGAACACCCGCTCGCGCCGCGCGCAGTGGAAGGCCGAGGCCCCGAAGCTGGTCAAGACCGTCGAGAACGGCAAGGTCGTCTACAGCCGCCCCCACCACGCGAAGGTCGTGACCGACTCGCAGGGCACCGAGTTGTTCCTCGAGTACAAGGGCCGCAAGGTCGCCGACGTCTGATCCGCGCCTGCGGCACGACGTGACCGACGTCATTCCCGGGCGCGAAGCGCTCACCGAGAAGCTCGGGGTCGAGATCGACCCCGAGCTTCTTTCGCTCGCGCTCACCCACCGCTCGTATTCGTACGAGCACGGCCAGATCCCGCACAACGAGCGCCTCGAGTTCCTCGGCGACTCGGTGTTGGGACTCGCCGTCACGGTGCGGCTGTTCACGCAGCATCCGGAGCTCGATGAAGGCTCGCTCGCGAAGCGGCGGGCCGCCGTCGTGTCGACCGTCGCACTCGCCGAGGTCGCACGCGGCATCGGGCTGGGCGAGCACATCCTCCTCGGCCGCGGCGAGAACATGACCGGCGGCCGCGACAAGGACTCGATCCTCGCCGACACCATGGAGGCGCTGATCGGCGCCGCGTACCTGTCGGCGGGTGCGGATGCGGCGACCGCCCTCGTGCTCCGGCTGGTCGGTCCGCTCCTGGACGACCCCGAGCGCTACGGTGCGGCGATCGATCCGAAGACGAGCCTGCAGGAGCTCGCCGCGAGCACCGGCCGCACGCCGCCGTCGTACTCGGTGACCGCCGAAGGTCCCGATCACGACCGGACGTTCACCGCGACCGTGAAGGTCGGCGACTTCACCGCGCAAGGAACCGGCTCGAGCAAGAAGCAGGCCGAGATGGCGGCCGCGCTCACCGCGTGGAGAGAGCTCAGCGGGCGTGCCTGAGCTTCCCGAGGTCGAGGTCGTGCGATCCGGCCTCGCGCCCGCGGTCACGGGTGCGACGATCGTCGGCGTCTCGGTGCTCGACGAGCGCGCGTTGACACGCCACGCGGGTTCGGCCGTCGACTTCGAGTCTCGCCTGACGGGTCGCACGGTGCGGGCCGTGGGTCGTCGCGGCAAGTTCCTCTGGCTCGCGCTCGAGCCGGCCGGCGACGAACACGCGCCGGCGACCGAGGCGGTCGTGGGGCACCTCGGCATGAGCGGGCAGCTCCTTCTGCGCCCGGCGGGCGCAGCGCCCGAGCGCCACGAGCGCATCCGGTTCGACATCCACCACCCCGAGCACGGAGAGCTGTCGGTCGTCTTCGCCGACCAGCGCACGTTCGGCTCGCTCGCGATCGACGAGCTGATCCCCACACCGGATGCCGCGCCCGGCGGCCACGGGTGGGGCGAGTCATCCGTCCCGCGCCAGGTGTCCCACATCGCGCGCGACCCGCTGGATCCCGCCTTCTCGGACGCCCGGTTCCGGGCACTCCTCGCGCGCAAGGACTCGGCGATCAAGCGCGTGCTCCTCGACCAGACGGTCGTGAGCGGCGTGGGCAACATCTATGCGGACGAGGCGCTGTGGGCGGCGCGCATCCATCCGGAGATCCCCGCGAAGGAACTGTCGACACGAGCCGTGAACAGGCTGCTCGCCGAGACCCGCGCGGTGCTCGACAAAGCGCTCGCCGAGGGCGGCACGAGCTTCGACGCGCAGTACGTCAACGTCAACGGACAGGCGGGATACTTCGCGCACTCGCTCAACGCGTACGGCCGCACCGGCGAGCCGTGCCCGCGGTGCGGCCGTCCGATCGCGCGCGTGTCGTTCATGAACCGCTCGAGCCACTACTGCCCGCGGTGCCAGCGGATGCGGATGCCCCGGCCCGCGCGCGAGGGGTGAGCCGAAGCATCCATCACACCGTCTTCTGCCGGTCCGCGATGTAACCGGTGGGCGTGAACCCCACGGTCGCGCCCGCCTCCCTCACGCGAGGACCTTCTTCCACGCGCCCGCGTACGAGACCGGCACGAAGCCGATCGCCTCGTTGATGTCGAGCATGTGACGGTTCTCCTCGGCGTTGAACGTCGACACGCGCGGGGACTCCGGCGCGATCCCGCGCCACCGCAGCAGGTTGGCGCACTTGATGATCACGCCGAGGCGATGACCGCGGTGCTCCTTCACGACGAGCGTGCCGAACTGCTGCGTCGCCGCCGTGCGATCCTCGCCGATGACGAGCTCGTTGTACGCGACGATGCGACCCGACGGCACGTGCTCGACGCACGCGACCGAGACGGTCAGGCCTTGATCGCGCAGGCGGGCGTCACGCCGGCGCACACGGTCGGCGTCCCACACCTCCTCCTCGATCACGAGACCGCCGGCGGGCACATCGGTCGACATGCGCGAGATGACGTACGCGAAGCTGTCGATGTGCTCTTCCGGTGTCGGCGACGTCCACGTCACCACGCGGTAGTCGTCACCGACTGCGGCGAGCGCCTCGGCCAGCATCCGCTCCACCACGTCGAACGATCCGTGCAGGTCGAACGCGCTGTTGCGCTCCACCTGCTCGAGCGTGAACCCGTTCTCGAGATGGAACACCGTCTGCGGATCGTCGGCGGGGATCACACCCCAGCCGGTCGACGGCCGCATCGGCTGGGTCGGGGGGTCCGGGCGGTGCAGCGTCCACGTCTGGATCACGGATCGTCCGAGTCGGCGCGCGTCGTCCTCGAGCGCGGCGAGCAGCGCCTCTTCGGCGCCCTCGCCCCGCCGCTCGGGGTCGACCATGAGGTCGAACTCGAGCGTGTCGGAGTCCTCGCGCTGCGCGTAGACCGACGTCACGGCGCCGACGATGCGACCGCCGCGCTCGACCGTGAACCCCGAGTGGCCCCAGTCCTCCTGATGGTGCCAGGGGCCCAGCATCTCGGCCGGCTCCTGGTCGAGGTAGTCGTGGCCGGCGTCGTGCCGGCAAACGGCGTTCGCCAGGCGCACGGTCTCGAGGAACGGACCCGCGTCAGGAGCGTCGACCGACGCGGGTGCGACCAACCGGGCGACCGTCAGCGGGTGTGTGGCGATGTCAGTCATCGAGCACCTTCTTCCATGCGCCCTCGTACGAGACCGGCGTGAAGCCGATCGCCTCGTTGATGCTGAGCATGGGGCGGTTCTCCTCAGCGTTGTAGGTGATGACGCGCGGGGAGTCGGGGGCGATGTCGCGCCACGCGACCAGTCCCGCGCATTTGACGAGCATTCCGAGGCGATGCCCGCGGTGCTCCTTGAGCACGAGGGTGTCCTCCTGGTGGGTCACGCCCGTGCGGTCCCTGCCGATCACGAGCTCGTTGAACGCGCACAGCTGCCCGCTCTCGATGTGCTGGGCGGCCGTCACGTGGATGACGCGCTGCGAGGCGGTGTACTGCTCGTCGTGCTTCGCGATGCGGGCCGCGTCCCAGGTCTCTTCGGGCATCTCCAGCCCGGCCGACGGGGCATCCGTCGACATGCGCGCCTTCATCTGCGCGTAGCCGTCGGCCCACTCGGGCGGAGTCGGCGCGAACCACTCGACGACGCGATAGCCCTGGGCCACCTCGGCCGCCTCGGCGAGGAGTCGGTCGACCGTGTCACGCGACGTGCTCAGGTCGAGCTCGCTGAATCGCTCCACCTGCTCGAGCGTGTAGCCCTTTGAGAGGTAGAAGCGTGCGGCGTGGTCGAGGGGGATGCTGCCGAAGCCGGTGGGCGGGTCGAGCCGCGGTCCGGCGGCCTCGGGGTGCTTCGCCCACGACTCGAGCACGGTGCGGTCGTGCTCACGGGCCACCTGCTCGACGAACTCGTATGCGGCCGAGCCGATGCCCTGGCCCCACACCTCGCGCTGCAGCTCGATCAGCCAGTACAGCGCTTTCGAGCCGCCCTCGAGCGGGATGTCGACGCCGATGCGACCGACGACCGCGTCGTCCTTCACGACGGACCACACGAAGCGCAGCTCGTACTCATCGGGCTGGTAGAAGGGCAGAAGCTCGTCGGCCGTGATGTCGTTGTCGTCACGACCGGAGATCTGGCGGTAGACGATGTTGCGCACGCGCACCATCTCGGTGAAGTCGGCCGCCTCGGGGGCGTCCATCGACTTCGGGATGACAAGGGACCGGAAGGCGACTCCAGCCGGGGCGGTGATCATGATGGTCCTCGGTTCTCGCGTCGAAGTTCAGGGGAGCGGGGGATGGGGCCGGGGCCGCCGGCGCGGCGGCCCCGGCTCACGAGCGCACGCTGAGAAGAGCGTGCTTGCGCAGAGCGTCGTGCTCGCGATCGGTGCGCGCACGGTTCTGCTCGAGGAGCAGAGCGCGTGCCTCGGTGTCGCGTGCGGCCCCGTTGCGGCGGCCGCTGTGCAGCAGCAGCCACAGACCGAGCCGCAGCTCCAGCCTGTCCAGCGGCGAGAGCCGCGAGACGTCGGAGAGCGACGTCGACAGGAGCGCATCGGTATCGGGAGGACGAACGCGGGCGAGCGTGTCGTTCATGATGATCTCTTTCCAGAAGGAGCCTCGGTCGAGGCAGGACGGGATGGATGCCCGAAAGCGGGCGCGGAAGCGCGCCGGATGCGCGCGAGTGGAACGGGCTCAGCAGGAGGATGGCCGCGCGGCGGTCCGCGAGAGTGCGGATGGCGCGGGGCGAGGCGCCCGATGGGCAGAGTCCTCCTGCGCGGCTGGTGTCAGCCCGCAGCGCAGTGTGCAGCGCCGAAGGAACCAGTCACCGGAGCAACCCCTCCGAACGGGGTGTGCGTGGCCGGGGCAATGCCGGCTGCGATCATGTGCATCATCGGTGACCTCCTTTCGACTTCGACGCGAGGAGTTACGCTAGCGCCGACCTGATACTCACGTCAAGGACATCTCCGAGATTCGTGTGAAATCGGATGCGGCGATCCGGAGCGCGTGGCGATGGGATGCACGTGACGCGGCATCCGTCGCCCGTCGGCTCGCCTGCACGGGACGGCGCGCTCGCTCAGGTACCTTTGAGCGGTAGTTCGACGGGGTGGAGGGGCATTCATGCACCTGAAGAGCGTGACGCTCAAAGGGTTCAAGTCGTTCGCCCAGCCGACCACTTTCGCGTTCGAGCCGGGCGTGACCTGCATCGTCGGCCCGAACGGCTCGGGCAAGTCGAACGTCGTCGACGCGCTCGCGTGGGTGATGGGCGAGCAGGGCGCGAAGACGCTGCGCGGCGGCAAGATGGAGGACGTCATCTTCGCCGGCACCGCGACGCGCGGGCCGCTCGGTCGCGCCGAGGTGCAGCTCACGATCGACAACAGTGACGGCGCACTCCCGATCGAGTACTCCGAGGTGACGATCAGCCGCACGCTCTTCCGCAACGGCACGAGCGAGTACGCGATCAACGGCGAGAACTGCCGTCTGCTCGACGTGCAGGAGCTCCTGAGCGACTCCGGTCTCGGTCGCGAGATGCACGTGATCGTCGGTCAGGGCCGACTCGACAGCGTGCTGCAGGCGACGCCGGAGGACCGTCGCGGCTTCATCGAGGAGGCCGCGGGCATCCTCAAGCATCGGCGGCGCAAGGAGAAGACCGTCCGCAAGCTCGAAGCGATGGAGGCGAACCTCACGCGCCTCAACGACCTCGCCGGCGAGCTGCGGCGTCAGCTCAAGCCCCTGGGTCGCCAGGCCGAGATCGCCCGCGAAGCGGCGACGATCGCCGCGATCGTGCGCGATGCGAAGGCGCGCCTGCTCGCCGACGAGATCGTCGGCCTGCGTGAGCAGCTCGCGGCGCACGCGCGGTCGGAGCAGGAGCGCACGACCGAACGGCTCGTGCTGCAGGACGAGGCCGAGAACGTGCGGGCGCGCATCGAGCGGCTCGAGCGCGAGCAGCAGTCCGAGGCGGTCGACGAGGCCCGCCGCGTGCTGCACGGACTCGAGCGCGTGCAGGAGCGGCTGCGCGGACTGTACACACTCGCCGGCCAGCGCCTCGCCCTCCTCGGCGACAGCGAGCAGGACGACGTCGGCGAGCACACGACCGTGACGCAGGCGACGATCGACGAGGCGCGCGCCGAGGTGGACGAGATCGCCGCGGGCCTCGGTGCGGCTCAGGACGCGGCGGCGGATGCGGCGCGCGAGGTCACACGCGCGCGCGCCGAGCTGGACGCGCTCGACGCCGACATCGCAGCCCAGAGCGCGCTCGTCTCGGAGCACGACATGCGCATCACGGCGCTTCGCGGAACGGCGGAGGCCGCGGCATCCGCCCTCGCCGCCGTGCGCACCGCCGTCGAGCGGCAGCAGAAGGCGCTCGATGCGGCGCTCGCCCGTCGCGTCGAGGCGGAGGAGGCGCTCGCGGGCCTCGACCCCGACCTGGAGCCCGAGGGCTCGTCGGCCGAGTACGCGTCGGCGTACGAGCGCGCGCAGCGCGACGCGAACGACGCGGAGGCCCGGGTCGCCGGGTTGCGCGATCGACTGCACGCGGCGGAGCGCGAGGTCGAGGCACTCACTGCCCAGACAGCCGCGCTGAGTCGCGCGCTCGACGTGCAGAACGGGGCATCCGCCCTCATCGCGGAGGGGCACGCCGGCGTGCGCGGTCTCGTGGGCGACGCGGTGCAGGTCAAGCCCGGCTTCGAGGCGGCGATCGCCGCGGTGCTCGGACCGCTCGCCGAGGGTGTGCTCGTCGAAGGACGAGACGACGCGTTCGCCCTCGCCGAGCGCGTGCGCGGATCGGACGCGGGCGTGGTCGACATGGTCATCGCGGATGCCGGGGCGACGGCACCGACGTTCCCGCGGATGCACGGGGTCGTGCCTGCGCGTGACGTCGTCACCGCGCCGGACGGCGTGCTCGGGCTCCTGTCGTATGTCGTCATCGCGGAGGACCTGGACGCCGCGCGCAAGGCCGGGCCCGCTCTCGCGGACGCCGAGGTCGGCGGACCGGTCACCATCGTCACACGGGCGGGCGAGGTCCACACCGAACACTCGCTGCGCGCGGGCGCCGGCGCTTCTCGGTCGCGCCTCGAGCTGTCGGCGGAGCGCGACGCGGCTGCGGAGCGGCGTGACGAGATCACCGTCGTCGCCGATTCGCTGCGCGAGGCGCTCGCCGATGCGACGAAGGAGCTCGAGAGCGCACGTAAGCGCACCAAGACCGCGCTCGAGACGCTTCGCGCCCACGACGCGGCGCTGGCCGCGCACACCGAGCAGGTCAACCGGGCGACCGTCCGGCACGAGGCCGCGGTCGCCGAGTGCGAGCGCCTGTCAGCCGGACTCGCGCAGGCGCAGGCGGCGGTCGCGGATGCCGAGGCCTCGGCGCGCGTCGCCGACGAGCAGCTCGCGGCGGCGCTCGAAGCACCGCGTCCGATCCTCGACGCGTCGGCGCGCGAGGGCGTGCTCGCGGCGCTCGAGGAGGCTCGCGACGCCGAGATGCGCGCGCGCCTCGACGTCGAGACCCTGCGCGAGCGCATCCGTGCGGGCGAGGCGCGCGTCGCGCAGCTCGAGCGGCAGCGCGAACGGGAGCGCGAGGCGGCAGCCGCCGCGGCGCGCCGCGCGGTCATCCGCCGTGCGCAGCGCGAGCTCGCCGAGCAGGTCGTGTCGCAGCTTCCCGCCATCCTCGACTCCGTCGATCGATCGGTGACTCAGGCCCGTGTCGAGCTGGCAACGGCCGAGTCGGCGCGCACCGCTGTGACGACCGAGCTCGCCGAGCTGCGTCGTCAGGAGGCGGACGTGCGCGAACGCCTCGCCCGGCTGACCGAGAGCGTGCACGGACTCGAGCTGCAGATCCACGAGAAGCGCCTGCACGTCACCGGCCTGCTCGAACGTGCGGAGTCGGAGCTCGGGCTCGACGAGAATATTCTCGTTTCGGAATACGGTCCCGACCAACCCGTTCCTGTGGACGACGCGCCGCGCGCGCCCGCGTCCGACGAAGAGGGTGCGGATGCGGCATCCGATCGTCCGCCGGCCACGGAGCCGTACGACCGGGCGCGCCAGCAGCGCCGCCTGCAGGAGGCGGAGCGCAAGCTCGCCCAGCTCGGACGTGTGAACCCGCTCGCCCTCGAGGAGTTCGCGGCGCTCGAGCAGCGGCACAAGTTCCTCACCGAGCAGCTCGTCGATCTGACGCAGACGCGCAAGGATCTGCTCACGATCATCGAGGAGCTCGACGAGCGCATGCAGTCGATCTTCCTCGCGGCGTTCGAAGACACGAAGGCGGCCTTCGGCGAGGTGTTCCCGGTGCTGTTCCCCGGTGGAAGCGGCTCGATCTCGCTCACCGACCCCGAGTCGCCGCTCACGACCGGCATCGAGGTCTCGGTGCGTCCCGTTGGCAAGAAGATCGAGCGCCTGTCGCTCCTGTCCGGCGGCGAGCGGTCGCTCGCGGCGGTCGCGCTGCTCGTCGCGATCTTCAAGGCACGGCCGAGCCCCTTCTACATCCTCGATGAGGTGGAGGCGGCGCTCGACGACGCGAACCTCGGCCGACTTCTCGGGGTTTTCGAACAGTTGCGCGAGACGAGCCAGCTCATCGTGATCACGCACCAGAAGCGCACGATGGAGATCGCCGACGCGCTGTACGGCGTGTCGATGCGGCAGGACGGCGTCTCGGCCGTCGTCGGCCAGCGCGTGCGCGAGCGCGCAGCGTCCTGATGCGGCATCCGTGGCACGCCTTCGGCGCCTCGTGTTCGCCGGCAGCAGTGCGCGCGTGCGCGGGTTCCCTCCTTTCGCCCGCCTAGGCTGGAGTCATGGCGGAGAACTCCTGGTCGCTCGGCCGCGCCCTGCGCGGCATGTTCGTGAAGCCGACGATCGACGAGACGACGTGGGAAGACCTCGAGGCAGCGCTCATCACGGCGGACTTCGGCCCCGACATCACCGAGCGCATCGTCGACGAGCTCCGCGACAAGGTCGACCGCTACCGCACGACCGACCCGCGCGACCTCAAGCGCATGCTCGTCGAGACGCTCGAGGAGCACTTCGCGAAGTTCGACACGACCCTCAAGCTCACCGAGCGGCCCGCGGTGGTGCTCGTGGTGGGCGTGAACGGCGTGGGCAAGACCACGACGATCGGCAAGTTCGCGAAGTTCCTCCAGCGCTACGGCCGGTCGGTCGTCGTCGGGGCTGCCGACACGTTCCGCGCAGCCGCGGTCGACCAGCTCGCCACGTGGGCGGAGCGAGGCGGCGCCGCGATCGTGCGCCCCCAGCAGGAGGGTCAGGACCCGGCATCCGTCGCATACCAGACCATCGAGTACGCCAAGCGCACCGGCACCGAGATCGTCCTCGTCGATACCGCCGGCCGCCTGCACACCAAGGGCGGGCTCATGGACGAGCTGAGCAAGATCCGCCGGGTCATCGAGAAGCAGGCGCCGATCAGCGAAGTGCTCCTCGTGCTCGACGCCACGACGGGGCAGAACGGCGTCATGCAGGCGCAGGCGTTCCTCGAACACGCGGGGGTCACGGGCCTGGTGATCACGAAGCTCGACGGCTCGGCCAAGGGCGGCTTCGTGCTGGCCGTCCAGGAGCGTACGGGCATCCCCGTGAAGCTGCTCGGACAGGGTGAGGGCATCGGCGATCTCACGGGCTTCACGCCCCACGTCTTCGCCGCCTCGCTCGTCGAATAGGGGTCCTTCGCCGACCGATCCCGGACGCGTTTCCTCCCACGGGTGCGTCGGACTATCGCACCGGGCAAGAGGCTGGTTTCATGGGGTCATGGCGATCGAGCACGACTTCTTCGGCCTTCTCGAGTCGGGGCCGGACGGGTCGATCTTCTGGTCCGAGAACGTGGAGCTCGGGGACCAGACGGTCACGGTCGACCTGACCGCTCCCGACCAGGACGACGTGTCCGAAGCGGCCCTCGACGTCGCCGCGGCGCTCATCTCATCGCTCGAGACGATCGACCGCAGCGCCCGCAACGCGATGGTGAACGAGCTCGGCGATCGCACGAGCGAGGTCACCGAGTACATCCTCCAGCAGCAGGAGACGCTCGGCGACGACCTGCAGGACATGCTCATCGACATCTCCGGCGACACGCACATCGACGTCATCCGCTCGCTGCAGCTCATGAGCATGACGATCCTCGCCGACGAGCACGGCGGCGCCGACCCGTTCGCGGTGCTCGAGTACGCACTCGATCCGGATGCCACCGACGACGTGCTGCTCGTCAACCTCGACTCCGGGGGCGACGTGCTCACGGTGACGAGCGCGGACTAGACCGCCTGAGCGAACGACGCCCCTTCGGCGGCGATGTCCTGCGCGAGGTGCGCCAGGTGCGGCGGGATGTCGCGGCCCTTCGCGATCATCGACGTCGCCCACAGGCGCCCCGCGCGGTACGACGAGCGCACGAGGGGTCCGGCCAGCACGCCCAGGAACCCGATGCGCTCGGCCTCCTCCTTGAACTCCACGAACTCCTGCGGCTTGACCCACCGGGCGACCGGCAGGTGGCGCGGCGTCGGTCGCAGGTACTGCGTGATCGTGATGATGTCGGTGCCGGCGTCGTGGAGATCCTGCAGCGCCCGCACGACTTCTTCGGGCTCTTCGCCCATCCCGAGGATGAGGTTCGACTTCGTGATGAGCCCCGCGTCGCGGGCCCGGGTGAGCACGCCGAGCGAGCGCTCGTAGCGGAACGCCGGCCGGATGCGCTTGAAGATCCGCGGAACGGTCTCGACGTTGTGGGCGAACACCTCG
Source organism: Microbacterium sp. (assembly GCF_035556355.1). Classification (GTDB taxonomy): domain Bacteria; phylum Actinomycetota; class Actinomycetes; order Actinomycetales; family Microbacteriaceae; genus Microbacterium. Next base: position 8,229 of record NZ_DATMFG010000043.1, on the reverse strand, counting down.
GGGCGACTGTCGAAGACCTCGTCGAGGAGGGCGGGGTCGCCGTTGAAGTCGGTCGCGAGGATCTCGACGCCCGTGCCGGGGTTCTGCGCGTGGATCTGCCGCACCGTCTCGGCGTGGAGCCACGCTCCGCCGTCGGGGAGGTCGTCGCGGGCGACGCCCGTGACGGTCGCGTACCGCAGCTGCATCCGGGTCACGCTCTCGGCAACGCGTCGCGGCTCGTCGGTGTCGTACTCGGCGGGCTTGCCGGTGTCGATCTGACAGAAGTCGCATCGGCGCGTGCACTGCGAGCCGCCGATGAGGAACGTCGCCTCGCGGTCCTCCCAGCACTCGTAGATGTTCGGGCACCCGGCTTCCTGGCACACCGTGTGCAGGTCCTCGCTCTTCACGAGCGAGTGCAGCGCCTGATACTCGGGTCCGAGTTTCGCCTTCGTCTTGATCCACTCCGGCTTGCGCTCGATGGGCGTCTGCGCGTTGCGGACCTCGAGGCGCAGCATCCGTCGCCCCTCGGGAGAAGTGGCGCTCACGCGGTCACCCCCGCGTACTCGGCGGCGAAGACCCGCGAGACGGTGTCGACGATGTCGGCGGGGAAGACATGCGCGCCCGCGACTTCGCTCACCGTCGTCACGCCCGCGTCGGTGATGCCGCACGGGATGATCCCGCGGAATGCCGCGAGCGAGTTGTCGCAGTTCACCGCGAACCCGTGCATCGTGACGCCGCGCTCGACGCGCACGCCGATCGCGGCGACCTTGTCCTCCGAGAGGGGGCGGCGCACCCACACGCCGCTGCGCCCTGCGACCTGGTATCCGTCGACGCCGTGCTCCCGCAGCACGTCGATGAGCAGTCGCTCGAGTCGTCGGACGTGCGCGACGACGTCGACCGGCTCGGGGAGCCGGACGATGGGGTAGCCCACGAGCTGGCCCGGACCGTGCCATGTGATCTTGCCGCCGCGGTCGACATCGATCACGGGGGTGCCGTCGGTCGGACGCTCGTGCGCCTCGGTGCGCCTGCCCGCGGTGTAGACGGACTCGTGCTCGAGGAGGATGAGAGTGTCGGGGCGATCACCCGCGACGACGTCCGCGTGGATGCGGCGCTGCAGCTCCCACCCCTCGAGGTAGGGGACGTAGTCGGGCGCGAGCCCCGCGGGCAGGATGTCGAGCATCGTGCTCCTTCGCTCGTGGGATTATTGGATCGCGTCCAACAATACGCGACGACACGACCGGGGCGATCCGGATGCGCGCGCCCGCGTCACGCGTCGGCTGTGAGCCGATCGCGGTGCACGCCCCACTGAGACTCAAGCGCGATCCACCCGTCGCGCGTGATGCGCAGGCCGCGTCCCTCCGGAACGCGCGCGACCCAGCCGGCCTCGAGGAAGCGTGCGGCGACGGCGGCCCCGAGCGCACCCGCGAGGTGAGCCCTGCGTTCCGTCCAGTCGGCGCACCGGCGGGCGATGCGGCGCCGTGCGGGCAGGGTCTCCAGGTCGATGCCGCGTTCGGCGAAGGCTGCGGGCGCGGCGGATGTCGGTGCCAGGTCGGCCTCGTCGAGCCACCCTGCCTCGATCATCGCGTCGGTGAGTGCGACTCCGAGCCGGCCTGCGAGGTGGTCGTAGCAGAACCGCGCCCGGGCGAGGGCGCGCGCGTCGCGAGACTGCCGGTACGTGACCGCCGGCGCATCCGGGCAGAGGTTCCCGAGGTGCTCCAGAGCTGACGCGACGGCTCCGTCGGCGAGCCGGTAGTACCTGCGTCGACCGCGCGGCGTGCAGGTGACGAGCCCGGCGTCGGTCAGGACGGCGAGATGCTCGGATGCCGTCGCGGGCGACACTCCCGCGGCGGAGGCGAGTTCGCTCGCGGGCCGCGACGAACCGTCCATGAGGGCGTTGATCATGTCGGACCTCGCGGGTGTCGCGAGGGCGCGACCGATCACGGTGAAGTCCTTCGCCATGCGTCAGACGTTAGTCGCGCACACTTCGGCGCGGGCCGAAACGATCTCGACCTATCGTCGCGGCATGACAGAGCACACCTACCGCGCACTCACGACGTGGACCGGGTCGACCGACGGCCCGTACGCCGCGTACGACCGGACCCACACCGTATGGACTCCGCCCGCCGAGGCCGTGCTGCGCCTCAGCGCCGATCCGGCGTTCCGCGGCGACGGGAGGCTCATGAATCCCGAGCAGCTCCTCGTCGCGGCGGCGAGCTCGTGCCAACTGCTCTCGTTCCTCGCGGTGGCGAACCGCTCCGGAATCGAGGTTCTCCGCTACGTCGACGACGCCCGCGGAACGATCGACCTCGCGGCGACACCGGCGCGCGTCGGCTCGATCGTCCTCGCCCCGACGGTGCACGTCGCGCCCGGTACGGATCACGCCGAGGTCGTCGCGACCGCTCGCCGCGCGCACGAGACGTGTTACATCGCGAACTCGCTCAACACCCGGATCTCGCTTCGGGTCACTGTCGTCGACGCTGTGCCGTCGGGGGCGATGTCGTCATGAGCGGCTTCGTCGATCTCGGCATCGAGCTCCCGGCGCGGCCTGGCGCGCTCGCCGACTTCGGGGCCGTGCTCGGCGCCGCCCGGGTCAGTCTCGAGGGCGGCGGAGTCTTCACGCACGGCGGCGTCGGTGTGGCGCATTACCTCGTCGCCGACGGCGAGCGCGCCGCGTCCGCCCTCGCGTCCGCGGGGCTCGGCCGTGCGACGGTGTCGCCGGTCGTCATGCTGCGCCTCGACCAGGAGGCACCGGGTGAGCTCGGCCGGTTCGCACGGCGGGTGGCGGATGCCGACATCGACATCCTCGTTCAGTACAGCGACCACGACGGGCGCCTCGTCCTCGTGGTGCCGCCCGATCGCCGTGACGACTGCGCCGAGATCGCGCGCCGATGGGACACCGAGCGAGCGACTCGACCGCAGTGAGACCCGGATCCTCGTGGACCGCCGGCCTGTCTAATCTGGACGGATGGCGCCTTCCGACTCCGCATCCCGCACCGGCCGTCCTCGAGCGTCCTCCCGCGAGACCCTGGCCGAAGCCGCCTGCGAGCTCTTCCTCGAGCGCGGGTACGCCGAGACCTCCGTCTCCGACATCACGACGCGCGCCGGCGTCAGCCGCTCGAGCTTCTTCAACTACTTCGCCTCGAAGGGCGACATCCTGTGGGCGACGTTCGATGAGCGCATCGACGCGGCCTCGAGCGCGCTCACGGTCGGCGACGAGCCGGTGCGTTCGGTCCTCGAGTCCATCGCCGACGGGTTCGCTCCCGACAGCCTCGCGCTCGCGGTCGCGAACGCCGACGCGATGGGAATCGCCGACGAGCTCATCCGCGAGCGGGCGGTCCGGCAGGCGCGCCTCGCGCGGGCGATCGCCGAACGCCTCGCATGCATGGGCGCCGATCACCTGACCGCGGAAGTGCAGGCTGCCGCGCTCGCCGGCGCGGTACTCGCGGCGGTGTGGGAGTGGGCGGATGCCGGTCCCGGCCGCACCCGGCTCAGCGAGTTCCTCGCTCGGGCGCTCGACGTGGCGGCGCGCGGCGTGCCCGTCGCGTCGCGGGGCGACGTGCGCCAGTTGAGGGTCGTGGCACGTGCCGAGGACTTCGAGGAGGCGCTCGCGTTCTACCGCGATGTCGTGGGCATGCCGCAGGCCGAGGCGTACGAGGCGGAGGGCGGCGCGCGCGTCGCGATTCTCGACGCCGGCCGCGCGACACTCGAGCTCTCGAACCCCGCGCAGGTAGAGTTCATCGACCGGGTCGAGACCGACGGGGGCCGCAGCGACCGCATCCGCATCGCCCTCGAGGTCGACGACACGGCGGCTGCACAGGAACGACTCGCGGATGCCGGCGCCGAGGTCGAGGCAACCGCTCGTGTCACGCCGTGGCGATCGCTCAACGCACGCCTGCGCGGCAGGGCCGATCTTCAGCTCACGCTCTTCCAGGAGCTCGGACCTGAGCCCCAGAGCGGGGACGAGGGTTCGCTCGCGTAAACTTGCCGGATCATGGCTACCTTCGGCACGCTCTCCGATCGGCTCACCGAGACCTTCCGCAACCTCCGCACCAAGGGCAAGCTCTCGCCCGCGGACGTCGACGGCACGGTCCGCGAGATCCGGCGTGCGCTGCTCGACGCCGACGTCGCGCTTCCGGTCGTCAAGGACTTCACCGCGAAGGTGCGCGAGCGGGCGCTCGGCGACGAGGTCAACCGCGCGCTGAACCCGGCGCAGCAGGTCGTGCAGATCGTCAACGAGGAGCTCGTCGCGATCCTCGGCGGTGAGCAGCGCCGCCTGCAGTTCGCGAAGAACCCGCCGACCGTGATCATGCTCGCGGGACTTCAGGGCTCCGGCAAGACGACGTTCGCGGGCAAGCTCGCGCGCCAGCTCGAGAAGGAGGGACACACGCCGCTGCTCATCGCGGCCGACCTCCAGCGCCCGAACGCCGTCAACCAGCTGCAGGTCGTCGCCGAGCGTGCCGGCGCCGCGATCTACGCGCCCGAACCGGGCAACGGCGTCGGCGATCCCGTCAAGGTCGCCCGCGACGGCGTCGAGGTCGCTCGTCGGCAGCAGCACGACGTCGTCATCATCGACACGGCCGGCCGACTCGGCGTCGATGCCGAGCTCATGAAGCAGGCAGCCGACATCCGCAGGGCCACCGACCCCGACGAGGTCCTGTTCGTCATCGACGCGATGATCGGTCAAGACGCCGTCAACACGGCGAAGGCCTTCCAAGAGGGCGTCGACTTCACCGGCGTCGTGCTGTCGAAGCTCGACGGCGACGCCCGCGGCGGTGCGGCGCTGTCCGTCGCATCCGTGACCGGTCGCCCGATCATCTACGCGTCGACCGGTGAGGGTCTCGACGACCTCGAGCCGTTCCACCCCGACCGCATGGCGTCGCGCATCCTCGACCTCGGCGACATCCTGACCCTCATCGAGCAGGCTCAGCAGGCGTTCGATGAGGAGGAGGCGCGCAAGGTCGCCGACAAGCTCGCGACCGAGCAGTTCACGCTCGAGGACTTCCTTGAGCAGATGCAGCAGATGCGCAAGATGGGCTCGATGAAGAAGATGCTCGGCATGCTGCCGGGCATGGGCCAGATGAAGCAGCAGCTCGAAGACTTCGACGAGCGCGAGATCGACCGCACCGAGGCGATCATCCGCTCGATGACCCCGGCGGAGCGCCGCAACACGAAGCTGCTCAACGGCTCGCGCCGCCTGCGCATCGCGCGCGGCTCGGGTGTCACCGTGACCGACGTCAACCAGCTCGTGCAGCGCTTCGAGCAGGCCGCGAAGATGATGAAGACCGTCGCGCGCGGGGGAGTGCCCAACATCCCCGGCATGGGTCCGATCCCCGGTGCCGGTCGCCCCGGCGCGTCCTCGAAGCGCGGCGGCAAGGGCAAGAACCGCAAGCAGGGCTCGCGCTCGGGCAACCCCGCCAAGCGCGCGGCCGAGAACGCCGGCCTCGCGGCGCAGGCCGCTGCCCAGCCCACCGGCTCGGGCTTCGGCCTCGGCGGGCCCGGTGCGGGAGCGGGTGCGGCGGGTGGCACGCCGTCGGCCGAGGAGCTCGCCGAGCTGCAGAAGCTGCTCGGGCGGCGCTGAGCGCGCCCCGGCGCGGGGTCACGCGACTGGCGGCCCGCGTTCGCGGCGGTCCGTGCTCTACGTAGGAGATGGTGCGCCGGTAGGACGGATGCGCACGCCACGTCCTACGCCCGGATCATCTCCTGCGCTCGCAGCTTCTCGGCGTCTGCGCCGACTCCTCCCCACCCGGGGGTAGGAGCGGGCCGTCCACATCGTGGATCCTTGTGGCGGATGACGGTGCCGCACTGGGCACTCTGATGCTGTGGCATCCGCACAGCACGTAATCAGGTGGCTCGAGCAGCGCGGTGGTGTCGCGCACACTGCCGAAGCGCGCGCACGGGGATTCTCGGGGCGCGCGATCGCCGAAGCTGTGGACGCGGGAGTACACCGCGTACGGAGGAGCTGGCTCGTCGGCGCGAGTGCTGATCCCGAGGTCTTCGCTGCCATCGCCGCCGGTGGGAGGGTCAGCTGCGTGACCGCCGCGCGGCGTTCGGGCCTGTGGGTGCCCGCACATGACGGCGTGCACATCGCGGTCAAGCCGACGGCGTCCCGTCTGGGAGGCTCGGAGCGACTCGTCGTGCACTGGGCAGTCGGTCCCGCGCCCGTTGCGCGGTACGCGATTGCAGATCCGCCGATGAACATGCTGTTCCATGTGGCTCGGTGTATGCCTCACGAGGACGCCCTGGTGGTATGGGAGTCCGCGCTCAACAAGGGGCTCGTCGACGGTCGGATGCTCGCTCGCATCCAGTGGGGGAGCCCTCGAGCGGCGGCTCTCGCGGAGTTGGCCACATCGCTGAGCGATTCGGGTCTGGAGACCCTCTTCCTCTCCCGCATCTCCGCCTTCGGGCTCGAGGTGCGTCAACAGGTGGTGCTCGACGGCCGCAGAGTCGACTTCCTCATCGGGGAGCGACTTGTGGTGCAACTGGACGGCTTCGCACACCACAGCACGGCGCACGAGCGCCGGAGGGACATCGAGGCTGATGCGCGTCTCGCGCTCTTCGGGTTCACGGTGCTCCGGTTCGACTGGAAGCAGGTGATCCACGAGTGGTCGAGTGTCGAGCGGACCGTGCTCACGGCCGTGGCCCAAGGACTCCACCGCGCCGCGTGACGCCGAGTTGCATCCTGAACTCCTGCCGGAGGTAGGAGATGGTTCGGGGGCAGGACGGATGCGGCGGCTCGCTCCTGCGCTCGCGACATCTCCTGCGCTCAGAACCCGACGTCGACTCCGGGCGAGGGCAACCGGCGTCTTCGGGGGGCGCGCGGCGCGGGGCGCGCGGCGCGCGGCGCGCCGCGGCCGCGCGGGTCAGATGCTGAAGTTCGCGAGGTGCTCGCGCAGCGTGGGGCCGGCGCGGAACTCGCGGATGAGGTGCATCACGACCTCGCGCAGGTCGCCGTCGGCCGCATCCGCCACCAGCACTTGCCGTGCGTAACTCGCGCCCTGCGACAGGATCAGCTCCAGCCCCGCGAATTCGCGTGCGCACTTGAGCTCGACGGCGATGTCGGCGAGGATCTCCATCGTCTCGCGCAGGTGTTCGCGTACGGGCCTCTCGGTGCCGTCGCGGTCGACGATGACGCGCGCCTCGAGGCCGTAGCGGGCTGCGCGCCATTTGTTCTCGCGGATGAACCACGGCTGCAGTCGCGGCAGCTCGCGGCCCTCGTCGAGCTGACGCGAGAAGTGCTCCACGAGCGTCTGGACGAGCGAGGCCACGGCGGCCAGCTCGGGGAGCGTCGACATCCCGTCGCACGCGCGCACCTCGACGGTGCCCCAGCGGGGGGCGGGGCGGATGTCCCACCGCACCTCGGTCGCATCCTCCATGACCCCCGTGCGGATCATGTCGTCGAGGTAGCCCTCGAACTGCGCCCAGTTGTCGAGCGGCCACGGGAGCCCCGCGGTCGGCAGCTGTTGGAAGACGAGCGAGCGGTTGGAGGCGTACCCCGTGCGCTCGCCGGCCCAGAACGGGGAAGACGCCGACAGCGCCTGCAGGTGGGGGAGGTAGATCGAGAGCGCGTTGATGATCGGGAAGACCTTCTTGACGTCGTCTACTCCCACGTGCACGTGGATGCCCCAGATCATCATGTTGCGGCCCCACCACTGCGTGCGCTCGATGAGCTTGTGATACCGCGTCTTGTCGGTGATGCCCTGCTTGTACCACTGCGCGAACGGGTGGCTGCCCGCGCACAGGAGCTCGACCTCGAGCGGGTTCGTCACGGTGCGCACGGCGGCGATCGCATCCGCGATGTCGTCGACGGCGGCCGCCACCGTGGCGCCGATTCCGCTCGTGACCTCGACGGTGTTGGTGAGCAGCTCGCCGGTGACGGTGTAGCGCTCATGCCGCGTGTTGTCGGCGAGACCCTCGAGCACGTCGGGGGCGCGCGGCACGAGGTCGCCGGTCTTGCCGTCGGCGAGCATGATCTCCCACTCCAACCCGACCGACGATCTGGCGGATGTCGCGAAAGGCACCGTCATTTCCACATCTTGGCATGCGGATGCCCCGGTCCGCCCGGTTCTTCGGAAGGCTTGACTTCGACGGGCGGTGGTGGTGTTCGCGGGAGGGTTGCGTCCAATAGCGTGGTGTACGGATCGGGTGACCGTGTCGCTGCGGACGTAGCGACGGTCACCGCGTGATCCTTCGAGAGAACTCTTCACATCCATCTCGAAAGGAACCACGACGATGACCGTCGCACCCCACGAT
>NZ_DATMFG010000042.1:0-34297 GCF_035556355.1 Microbacterium sp. | reverse complement strand
CTACTTCTCCGACATCTCCATGCGCAAGCTCGTCCACACCCTCCACGACCACACCGAGCAGCCCCGCCCCGAGCTCCTGCTCACCGCCTGACCCACCCATCAGGAACAACCGCAGTTACACCACCAGACGAGACTTGACCGCCGGAACCCAGCCGTCCGGTATCGGCTGGGTCGGCTTGAGGCTACGCCCCTCCGCTGTGGCGCGACATGACCCCACTTTGACCATCTGGTCCAGGGCGCACGGTCGTATGCCGATGCCGCGGCGTGAAACCGCCGGGCCGAACTGTCCCGAACGGGCTGGTCAGCGCCGCCTGAGGCCGATCGCGCCCGGCGCTTTCACGCCGCGCCTCCCACCTCGGTCCCGGCTGGGCCGTCCCCGCCGGCCGCAGCCGCTCCGCCCTCACGCCGCGCCGCCGGCCCTGCCGCCGCCCTCCAACACGGCTCCCGTGCCGAACTCCGGAGAAACTCGCGCCTTCCGAACTGGAAGCCCCAGTTCGACCGCCCGTACGCCCGCATCTCCGGAGTTGCGCGCACGGCACGGCAGCGCAGCGGCACGGCAGCGCAGCGGTACGGCAGCGGCAGCACTGCGTCGACAACAGAGCGGGGGCGGATGCCGCAGCATCCGCCCCCGCTCTCCTCAGTCAGCTCAGCCGGCCGACGCCGCGATGTCAGGCGTCGCCGCGATCTCGCCGCGGGCACCGGCGCCGACGGCGACCTTCTCGCCGCGCGGGCCGCTCTCGAAGACGAACTCGCCGTCCTGCACGTCGACCTTCACGTGGTCGCCCGGGTTGAGCTCGCCGTGGAGGATCTTCTCAGACAGACGGTCCTCGACCTCGCGCTGCATCGCACGACGCAGCGGCCGGGCGCCGAGGGCGGGGTCGAACCCGATCTCGATGAGCTTCTCCTTCGCGGGCATCGACAGCTCGAGCGTCATGTCGCGGTCGAGCAGGCGCTCGCCGAGGCGCTTCGTGAAGAGGTCCACGATCTGGATGAGCTCGGGCTTGGTCAGCTGCGGGAAGACGATGATGTCGTCGACGCGGTTGAGGAACTCGGGCTTGAAGTGGCGCTTGAGCTCCTCGTTGACCTTGCCCTTCATGCGGTCGTAGCTCGTGGAGTTGTCACCCTCCACCTGGAACCCGACCGGGCCGCCCGCGATGTCGCGTGCACCCAGGTTGGTGGTCATTATGATCACGGTGTTCTTGAAGTCGACCACGCGCCCCTGACCGTCGGTCAGACGCCCCTCTTCGAGGATCTGCAGGAGCGAGTTGAAGATGTCGGGGTGGGCCTTCTCGATCTCGTCGAACAGCACGACCGAGAACGGCTTGCGGCGGACCTTCTCGGTCAGCTGACCGCCCTCTTCGAAGCCGACGAACCCGGGAGGGGCGCCGAACAGACGCGACACGGTGTGCTTCTCACCGAACTCCGACATGTCGAGCGAGATGAGTGCGGCCTCGTCGTCGAAGAGGAACTCCGCGAGCGCCTTGGCGAGCTCGGTCTTTCCGACACCCGTGGGGCCGGCGAAGATGAACGAGCCCGAGGGGCGCTTCGGGTCCTTCAGACCCGCACGCTGGCGGCGGATCGTCTTCGACAGGGCGGCGATCGCTTCGTCCTGGCCGATGACGCGCTGGTGCAGCGCCTTCTCCATGAACACGAGGCGCGAGCTCTCCTCCTCGGTGAGCTTGAACACCGGGATGCCGGTCGCCTGGGCGAGCACCTCCGCGATCAGCCCCTCGTCGACGACGGCGTGCGACGTGACGTCACCCGAGCGCCACTGCTTCTCGAGGCGCAGGCGCTCGGCGAGCAGCGACTTCTCCTCGTCGCGGAGCGCGGCTGCCTTCTCGAAGTCCTGCTCCTCGGAGGCCTGCTCCTTCTGCTCGCGCACCTTCGCGATGCGCTCGTCGAACTCCCGCAGCTCGGGCGGGCTCGACAGGATCGACAGGCGCAGACGCGCGCCGGCCTCATCGATCAGGTCGATCGCCTTGTCGGGCAGGAACCGGTCGGAGATGTAGCGGTCGGCGAGGTTCGCCGCCGCGACGATCGCACCGTCGGTGATCTGCACCTTGTGGTGCGCCTCGTAGCGGTCGCGCAGGCCCTTCAGGATGTTGATCGCGTGCGGGAGCGACGGCTCCGCGACCTGGATCGGCTGGAAGCGGCGCTCGAGAGCGGCGTCCTTCTCGAAGTGCTTGCGGTACTCGTCGAGCGTCGTGGCGCCGATCGTCTGCAGCTCGCCGCGTGCGAGCAGCGGCTTGAGGATCGAGGCGGCGTCGATCGCGCCCTCGGCGGCGCCCGCACCCACGAGGGTGTGGATCTCGTCGATGAAGACGATGATGTCGCCGCGCGTGCGGATCTCCTTCGTGACCTTCTTCAGGCGTTCCTCGAAGTCACCGCGGTAGCGGGACCCGGCGATGAGCGAGCCGAGGTCGAGGGAGTACAGCTGCTTGTCCTTCAGCGTCTCGGGCACATCGCCCTTGACGATCGCCTGGGCGAGGCCCTCGACGACGGCGGTCTTGCCGACGCCGGGCTCACCGATGAGGACGGGGTTGTTCTTCGACCGGCGCGACAGGATCTGCATGACGCGCTCGATCTCCTTCTCGCGCCCGATGACCGGGTCGAGCTTGTTCTCGCGTGCGGCCTGCGTGAGGTTGCGGCCGAACTGGTCGAGCACCTGCGAGCCTCCCTGGGCTTGCGAGGGGTTGTCGTGGGCAGCGCCCGAGACGGCCGCGGGCTCCTTGCCCTGGTAGCCGCTGAGCAGCTGGATGACCTGCTGGCGCACCTTGTTCAGGTCTGCGCCGAGCTTGACGAGCACCTGGGCCGCGACGCCCTCACCCTCGCGGATGAGGCCGAGCAGGATGTGCTCCGTGCCGATGTAGTTGTGGCCGAGCTGGAGCGCCTCGCGCAGTGAGAGCTCGAGCACCTTCTTGGCGCGCGGGGTGAACGGGATGTGACCGGTCGGCTGCTGCTGACCCTGCCCGATGATGTCCTGCACCTGCTCGCGCACGGCGTCGAGCGAGATGCCGAGGGACTCGAGCGCCTTCGCGGCGACGCCTTCGCCCTCGTGGATGAGACCGAGCAGGATGTGCTCCGTGCCGATGTAATTGTGGTTGAGCATCTTCGCCTCTTCCTGGGCGAGCACAACCACGCGACGGGCACGATCCGTGAATCTCTCGAACATCGTCTTTCCTCCGAGGGCGCAGGGGTCGGTCGACTCCTCTGGCCTTGTATTCGAGGGTAGCCAGAGCACGGATGCCGCACGCCGCTGTTCGCCGTGGGCATAGCGCGGCCCTCCTGCCCCGAGTCGGAGGTAGGAGATGGTTCGGATGCGGGAGCGGATGCCGGGAACCCGTCCTTCCCTCGCACCATCTCCTACGCCGGTGACGGCGCGGGAGCTGCGGCGGCATACGCGGTGGAGGGTTGACACGAGGCATCCGTCGATTTATCGTTTTTCGATACCAACGATTATCGATATGGAGTGCGCATGTTCGGGTGGCAGTTCCTCGCGCTGTGGGTCGGGCTCCCGGTCCTCGTCGCGACCATCGTGGTGATCGTCATGGTGCGCAGTCGTCGCGGGTCTGCGACGGGGTCGCTCTCGAAGGTCGAGGAGTGGGTCGTCGCACTGGTCGGGACGGGCGCGCTGCTCATCACAGCCGGGACGGTCTACCTGCTCATCGCGAGCGCGGTGCACGTGTTCTCGGCCGATCCATCCCTCGTCACGGGGTTCGTGCTGGGGAACTCGCCCGCACCCGAGTTCATCGAGAGGTCGGAGGCGATCGCCGGCGGCGGCTACGAGACCGCATGGCTCGAGCTCATCGGTCTGCCGACCGCGACCCGCTGGCTGCTCTACCTCGAAGGCGCACTCCCCGCGCTCGCGACGCTCGCGATCAGCATCGCCGTCGCGTGGCTCGCGATCGTGCTCCTGCGCGGACGCCCGTTCGTGAGGTCGCTGCCCAGCGTCGTGGGGATAGCAGCGATCGCAGTCCTCGTCGGCGGACTCGGATCGCAGGTGTTCGCGAGCTTCGCGCGCAGCTCCGTGGTCGAGTACCTCGGGGTCGGCACGATCACCGCCGGCGACAGCGGCGACGGGCCGTACGAGGGGCTGCTGGCCGGAGCCCTCGCGCTGGACCTCGCGCCGGTGGGGTGGGCGCTCGGTCTCGCGCTGGTCGCGGCGGCGTTCCAGATCGGTACGCGGATGCAGCGTGAGACGGAGCTCCTCGTATGACCCCCGCCGACGACGAGGGCCCCTCCGGGATCCACTGCCGCCTCGACGAGCTGCTCGAAGAGCGCGGCATGACCCTCACGCGCCTCTCCGAGCTCGTGGGGGTCTCGGTGGTGAACCTCTCGATCCTCAAGAACGACCGTGCGCGGGCCATTCGCTACTCGACGCTCTCGGCGATCTGCCGCGCACTCGACTGCGAGGTGGGCGACCTGCTCGTGCGGGCCGACTGAGTGCGCGGCATCCGGTGACCCGGACGAGGGCGTCTCACGGTCTGAGGGCGATCTGCCCGCGAACGCCCTCGTTTGACGGGATCACCTCGTCTGGAGAACGGCGACAGCGCAGCGTCAGTCGAGGAAGATGTCCGGGAACAGCGCCTCATCGGGCGTGCCGGGAACGGCGGCGTAGCGAGAGAAGTCCGTCACGCCGGCGGCGCTCAGCACGTCCTCGACGATGAGGGTCTGTCCCGTGTACTCGCGTGAGGGCTTCGTGAGCACCTCGTACGCGGCATCCGCGTAGATCTCGGGCGTGCGGCTGACCTTCATCATGCGGTCGCCGCCGAGCGCGAACTGGACCGCGGCGGTCGCGATCGTCGTGCGCGGCCACAGGGTGTTCGCCGCGATGCCGTCGGCGGCGAACTCGGCTGCGAACCCGAGGGTCGCCATCGTCATGCCGTACTTCGCGAGCGTGTAGCCCGTGTGGGCGCCGAGCCACTTCGGCGAGAGGTTCAGCGGCGGCGACAGCGACAGGATGTGCGGGTTCTCCGCCTCCTTGAGCATCGGGATCGCGGCGCGCGAGAGCATGAAGGTTCCACGGACGTTGACGTCCTGCATGAGGTCGTATTTCTTCGTCGACAGGTCGAGCGAGCCCGACAGGTCGATCACGGATGCGTTGTTGACGACGATGTCGATGCCGCCGAACTCGCCCTGCGTCTGCAGCACCGCTTCGGTCACGTCGTCGTCGTTGCGCACGTCGCCGACGATCGGCAGCGCATCGCCGCCGGCTTCGCGGATCGCTTCGGCGGCGGTGTGCACGGTGCCCTCGAGCTTCGGGTGCGGTGTGTCGGTCTTCGCGAGGATCGCGATGTTGGCGCCGTCGCGGGCGGCGCGCAGCGCGATCGCGAGGCCGATCCCGCGGCTGCCGCCCGACATGAGGATCGTCTTGCCGGCGAGCGGAGCGCCGGTCGGGGTCGTGTCGGTCATGCCTTCTCCTGGGACTCGGGTGCGGACGGGCGGCGCGTACCGGCGGCGAACGCCGCGATGCGGGCCTGCGCGTCGGTGGTGTCGAACATCGCGCCGATCGTGCGCGCCTCCTCGGAGAGGTGATCCGCGAAGGAGCGCGACGGCTGCGAGCGGATGAGCCGCTTCGCCTCGCCGTACGCGCGGTAGGCGCCGGCGAGCCAGAACCGCGCGACCTCTTCGGCGCGAGCCTTGACGCGTGCGGCGATCTCTCCGGGGTCTTCGGCCGAGACGACTTCGGCCACGAGGCCCCATTCGAGCGCCTCGGTCGCGCTCAGCAGACGCGCCTGCAGCACGAGCTGCAGCGCCCGGCGCTCGCCCACGGCTCGCGCGAGCTGCGCCGACACCGAGAGGTCGGGGGTGAGGCCGATGTTCGCGTAGAGGCTTCCGATGCGGGAGTCGGCGCCCACGACCGCGTAGTCGCTCGTCATGAGGATGCCGAGGCCGCCGCCCGCTGTGGTGCCGTGCGCCGCCGCGACGACCGGCACCGACGACTCGGTGAGAGCGCGGATGCCGCGGTTGATCACCTCGGCGAGACGGCTGATGTCCGCCCCGCCCGCGACACCCCCGGCTGCCATCGCCTGCACGTCGCCCCCGGCGCAGAACGAGCCGCCCGCACCTTCGAGCATGATCGCGCCGACGTCGTCGCGCGACGTCGCCTCGGTGGTGACCTCGGCCCACGCGTGCGCGAGGTCGGGGTCGAACGCGTTGAGCCGCTCGGGGCGGTTGAGCGTGATGCGCGCGAGCCCGTCGTCGACGCGCAGCAGAACCGGATCGGACGGGCCGGATGCGGCGGCTGAACCCGCGGTGTCCATGTGCTCTCCTTCGAACTCGACTCCGGCGCCGCCTCGGCGCGACATCGCATCCCACCCTACGCGGAACTCGGTGCCACGCTCGCCGGTGGTCCTCCCCCTCGCGCCCGGAGGCCTCTCGCACCAGACTGAACCCCATGGACCTCCGACTCAAGCGCATCTACGACGAAGCGTCGCCCGACGACGGCTTCCGGGTGCTCGTCGATCGGCTGTGGCCGCGCGGTGTCTCGAAGCAGCGTGCCGCCGTCGACCTGTGGGCGAAGGACGTCGCGCCGTCGACGGAGTTGCGCAAGCGGTACCACCACGAGGGCATGACGTGGGACGCGTTCGTGGACGCCTACCGCGCCGAGCTGGCGGGGCCCACCGCCGAGGCGCTCGCCCGGCTGCGCGGCGAGGTGGCGCAGCATCCGGTCACGACCCTGCTCTACAGCGTGAACGACCCCGAGCGGAACCACGCCATGCTGCTGCGTGAGCTGCTCGAGCACGCCCCGCCCTCAGCCCCGCCCGGGTCAGGACATCCGGCGGAGACAGGACGATAGGCGCGAAGACCTCCTGTGTGCGCCTGATGTCCTGATCCGGGTGAAGGACGCGCGGCAGGCGTCCGATCCGGGTGAAGGACGCGCCCGGTGGGCGACGATGGACCCATGTCGATCCCGGATGACTCGCTCTCGGTGCCCGAGAAGGTGACCGAGCTCGCGCGCGGCGCCGCGGTCGTGCCGGTGTGGATCAACGACTACGGCGGGCTGGCGTTCCGCACGGACGACGGCCGCTTCATCAAGCTCGGGCCGCTCAACGCCGAGACATCGTTCGCCGGCGAGGCGGAGCGCCTCGCGTGGGCGGTCTCCTTCACGCCCGTGCCGCGCGTGCTCGAACTGGGCGGAGACGACGAGAACGAGTGGCTCGTGACGGAGGCGATGCCTGGCTTGTCGGCGGTCGATCCGCGCTGGATCGCGGAGCCCGAGACGGCCGTGCGGGCGGTCGGCGAAGGGCTGCGCGCTCTGCACGACGCGCTGCCGGTCGAGGAGTGCCCGTTCGATTGGGGAGTAGCCTCGCGCATCGAGAACACGGCGGGGCGCTGCATCCGTGTTCCCGACGAGCTTCGCGAGGCGCCGCCCGTCGACCGCTTGGTCGTGTGCCACGGCGATGCGTGCTGCCCCAACACGCTCATCGGCGACGACGGGCGATGGACGGCGCACGTCGACCTCGGCGCGCTCGGCGTCGCGGACCGCTGGGCAGACATCGCAGTGGCGGCGATGAGCACCGGGTGGAACTATGGGCCCGGGTGGGAGGAGACGCTCCTCGCCGCGTACGGCATAGCGCCGGATCGCGAGCGCCTCCGCTATTACAAGGAGCTCTGGAACGCGACATGACGACCTCTGGGCCACGCGGGACGGTCACCGCGATCGACGGCAAGCCGAACCTCGTTCTCACGCGCACGTTCGCCGCGCCGATCGCGCAGGTGTGGGCGATGTGCACGGACTCCGGTCGTCTGGAGCGCTGGATCGGTCGCTGGGAGGGCGACCCGACGGCGGGTGCGGTCGACTTCTTCATGACCGCGGAGCGACCTGATGCAGCGCCCTCCCGCACTGTCATCCACGTGTGCGAGCCGCCGCGACGCCTCATCGTCGAGACCTCGGGCGACACGGGCGGGTGGTATCTGTGGCTCGAACTCGACGATTCGGGCGAGGGCGAGCCCGGTACCACGCTCATGTTCGGGCAGCGGCTCGCGCCGGAGGACGACATCAGCACGATCGGCCCCGGGTGGGAGTACTACCTCGACCGACTCGTCGCCGCGTTCGAGAAGCGCGACGTCGCGGCGATCGCGTTCGAGGACTACTTCCCCGCGCTTCAGCCGTATTACGAGAAGCTCGTCGCGGCGGGCTGACCTGCGGCGCGCGGGCACCGCCCCCGGCCGTCAGAGCCCGAGGATGAACCGCCACGTGCCGGCGGCGATTGCGGCGATGACGGATGCCACGGCGATCCCGATCGCGATCGCGACGATCCCCGCGTCGCGCCACCGCAGGCGCGAGGGCCGCGCCCACGTGCGGGGTCCGCGCCCACCGAAGCCGCGCGCCTCCATCGCGGTCGCGAGCTTCGTGCCGCGCCGGATCGCGAGGACGAGCAGCGCGAACGACTGACCCGCCAGGCGCCGGAGGCGTCCGGCATCCGCGACCCCTCTCGCCCGTCGCGCGAGCGAGAGCTCCCGCCAGTCCTCGATGAGCAGCCCCACGAGCCGCAGCCCCGCGAGCGCGCCGATGACGAAGCGCGCCGGGAGCTTCAGGATCTGCGCGAGCCCGTCGGCGAGGTCGGTCGGGTCGGTCGTCGCGAACAGGACGACGCTCGGCACCGCGATCGCGAGCACACGGAGGAAGATCGAGAAGGCGAGGTCGATCGACCCGTCGCTGATGCGCAGGATCCCCCACTCGAAGTGCATCGTCCCCGACGGCCGTCCGTAGAGGACGGTCGCGATCGTGGCGATGCCCGCCCCGACGACGATCGGCCACAGCCGCAGCCACAGCTGTCGCGCGGTGAGGCCCGCGAACGGCAGCAGGACGAGGGTCGCCGCGAGCGTGACGCCGGCCGAGACCGGGTCGATCGACATGAGGAGGGTCACCGACATGATGAGCGCGGCGGCGAGCTTCGCGACCGGGTTCACGTTCGCGAGCCTCGAGTGGCGCAGGTCGGCCGCGATCAGGCTCACGGCGCCACCTCCCTCCCGCGGCGGTTCGGGGCGGATTTCCGGCTTCGGGGCGCATTTCGCACGCCCCGAAGCCGGAAAGTCGCCCCGAACCCGGCGACCACGACACTCACGGCGCCACCTCCGCCCCGAGGGCGAGCTCGACGTCGGCGAGCGCGTCGACGAGCGCGCGGTCGTGCGACACGAACACGACGGCGGTGCCCTCGGCGCGCACTTCGTCGATGAGCGCGGCGAGCTCACGCCACGTGCGTGCGTCCTGCCCGTACGTCGGCTCGTCGAGCACGAGCACGCGGGGCCTGGTCGCGAGCGCGGCGGCGACCGTGAGGCGGCGCTTCTCACCGCCCGACAGCGTGAAGGGGTTGACCGCCGCGAGGCGCGTCAGCCGCAGGCGTTCGAGCAGGGGCTCCACGCGGGCGGCGGTCTCGGCCTCGCTGAGCCCCAGCGCGCGGGGCCCCACCTCGAGCTCGTCGCGCACGCGGGTCGTGAGCAGCTGGTGCTCCGGGTCCTGGAACACGGTCCCGATTCGCGTGAGCAGCTCACGCGAGCGCCACGCGTGCGGCCCCGCGCCGCGCGCGCCGGCGCGCAGCGCATCGGTCGCGCGCACTTCGCCGTCGATCGGCGGCAGGAGGCCCGCGAGCGTCGCCGCGAGCGTGGACTTGCCTGCTCCGTTGGGTCCTGTGATCGCGAGGGCGCGTCCGGCATCGACCGAGAGCGAGATGCCGGATGCCGCGATCCGCGCCTCCTTCGCGCCGAACGGCCTGCGGCCGACCGCCAGCCCGTCCGCCGTGAGCAGCGTCTCGCCGGGAGCCGCCGCGAGCGGTCGCCGCGCGAACGCCGGCGGCACTCCGGGCACCCAGACCCCGGCATCCGTCAGCTCTCGCTCGTGCGACCGGAAGACCTGCGCCGGCGTCCCGTCGGCGAGCACCGCCGGGCCGCTCCCGGGTTCGGCGAGCACCACCACGCGGTCGACGTGCTCGGCCCACAGCTCCACGCGGTGCTCGACGACGACGAGTGTGGCGCCCGTGCGCTCCGCGACCGCGAGCACCGCATCGCGCACCTCGACGGTGCCTTCGGGGTCGAGATTCGCCGTCGGCTCGTCGAGGAGCACGAGGCCGGGCCGCATCGCGAGCACACCGGCGAGCGCGAGGCGCTGCTTCTGCCCGCCCGAGAGCTGCGACGTCGAGCGACCCCGCCCGACGTCGAGCCCGACGGCATCGAGCGCGTCATCGACGCGATGCCAGATCTCATCCGGCGGGACGCCGAGGTTCTCGCATCCGAACGCGACATCGTCGCCCACTCGCGCGAGGATGACCTGCGCATCGGGGTCCTGCAGCACGAGCCCGGCCCGGCCGCGCGCGTGCGCCGGCGGCACTCCGTCGACCGTGAGCTCACCCGCCACCTCGCCGTCCTCGGCGTCGCCGAGAACGCCCGCCAGTCCCCGCAGGAGCGTGCTCTTGCCCGAGCCGCTCGCGCCGAGCAGCAGCACCCGCTCTCCGGGGGCGATGTCGAGGTCGAGATCGGCGACGGCCCAGCGCCGCCGTCCGGCGTGGCGCCAGCCCCAGCCGCGAGCGACGACGTGGGCGCCGGTCACGCAGCGTCGGAGGGCTCTGCCTCGCGCGCCCTCGCCTCCCGGCCGGCGGCGAAGCGATCGAGCGCTCCAGTCGCAGCAAGCGCCTTCGCGATGACCCACGACAGCAGGCCCGCGATGACGATGCCCGAGACGACCGCCGACACGAAGTACACGGCCCGGGCCTCGAACGACAGCGCCGCGATCGATGTGAACGTCGTGTCGAGAAGGCCCACGGCGATGCCGGCGAGCGCGCCCGACGTGAGCGCCCCGAGCAGCCGCCAGTTGGCGTACAGCAGGATCGCGAACCCGAGCTCGGCCGCCGCGCCCTGCACGAGGCCCCACACGAACGTGAGGAAGGCCCATTGCGTGCCGAGCGCCATCGAGACGACGGCGGCGACGACCTCCGTATAGAGCGCCGCACCCGGCTTGCGGATGATGAGGCCGCCCAGCACCCCGGCGAACAGCCAGCCGCCGGCGAGTAGACCCGACAGCCCCGGCGTGAACGAGAGCACGCTGTCGAGGCCGGGCCACGCGAGGCCCCACAGCCAGAACAGCACTCCTGCTGCGACGCCGATGACGCTGGCGACGACGATGTCGACGACGCGCCACCGGAAACGGTGGGCGACGTGCGACGCGGACGTTGACGTAGACGTGTGCATCGTTACTCCTCCCTGCGCTGGCATGACCCAGATCAGGTTCGACGGTCGAAGCGTTTTCGCTTCCTCTCAGCCCGGCACACCGGACTCCCGTGGTTGACGCGACGAGTATAGCCCGCTTAGCGGGTACCTTAATCGGGTGACCCTCGCCGACAACCCTCCCCCCTCGCGCCGCGCCCTGCGCGCCGCCCGCATGGAGGCGTCCGGCTCGGCGAAGGGTCCGGAGGGTCCCGACAAGGCGCCGAAAGAGCCGGTCGTCGACGGCGCTCCGGCCGGTTCCGGCGAGGGTCTGATCGACAGCGTTCCGGATGCCGCGACCCCCGCGCACCCGGCATCCGACGCCGATCGCGCCGCAGCGACGCCACCCGCCCCGTCGGCTCCCGTCTCCGCGCCGGCGACGCGCGACGAGCCCTTCGTCGCGCCACCGAGGTCGGCGCCGCCGGTCGGGGCATCCGCGGAGTCCGTCTTCGGCGCCCCGTCACCGGTCGGCACCGATTCGGGCCCGCTGGGGCTGGAGGAGCTGTTCGGGCTCGACGACGCCGAGGAGCGCCCGAAGGCCGCGGCCGCGCCCCGCCCCCACTACTCGCGCACGAGCGCGCCTGAGCCCGTCTTCGCGTTCACCGCGTCGGCGGCGCCCGTCTCGCCCACCGCACCGGTCGAGTCCATCCCCTCTGCCGAGCCGACCCTCACGATGCCGCCCGCGGCCGAGCCGGAGCCCGCCGCGGTCAGGGCGACACAGACTCCTCCGGCGGAGCACGACGAGGAGCCGGCCGACCGCAAGCGCATCGCGCTCGCGTGGGTGGACGAGACGACCGTCGCCCTCGGCGGACGCGTCGGCCCCGACCTCGCGACGGCGACCAGCCCGTACGTGCCGGTCGAGAACGACCTGCTCGCGAACCCGCCGCGCCGATCGCCGTTCCGCCCCGGCGTGCTCGTGCCCGCGGGCGTGACCGCCGCGGTCCTCGGCGCGTACGCCGCGACGACGCTCCTGTGGCCGCTGCACGCGGTCGCGCCGACGGTCGAGAGCATCCAGGTCGACTCCGCGCCCGCGGCGGCCACCGCGATGCCGTGGCCGGCGGTCGGCAGCGCCGCGGTCTCGGTGCGCGGCGTCGGATCGGCGGCATCGAGCGCGGATGCCGTGCCCATGGCGAGCATCACGAAGGTGGTCACGGCGCTCGTCGTGCTCGAGGAGATGCCTCTCGCCCCCGGCGAGCAGGGCCCGGAGTTCCGGTTCGGATGGGGCGACCGCAATCAGTACTGGAACTACCGCTGGAACGGCGAGTCCGCGCTGGACGTGCCCGTGGGCGGCACGCTCACCCAGTACCAGCTCCTCGAGGGCATGCTCATCGGCTCCGCCAACAACTACGCCGACCGTCTTGCGGGCAACCTGTGGCCGTCGGACGCGGTGTTCGCGAACGCGGCGATGAGGTGGCTCACGGCACACGGCGTCGAGGGCATCACGGTCGTCGAGCCGACGGGCATGGACCCGGGCAACACCGCGACGCCGGAGTCGCTGCTCGTCCTCGCCGACAAAGCCCTCGCGAACCCCGTGATCGCCGAGATCGTCGCGAAGCCTTCGGTCGAGCTGCCCGGCGCGGGCCTGGTCGAGAACACGAACGGGCTTCTCGCGGATCCGGGAGTCATCGGGATCAAGACCGGCACGCTCGACACCTGGAACCTCCTGTCGGCGAAGAACCTCACGATCGGCGACACGACCGTGCGCGTCACGGCGTCGGTGCTGGGTCAGCCCGACGACGCGACGCGGCTCGAAGCGTCCCGCGCGCTCTACGCGCAGCTCGAGCAGGAGCTCCAACCGCGTCCGTCCGTGAACGCCGGCACCACCGCGGGGATCGTCCAGACCAAGTGGGGCGAGCAGGTCGACATCGTCACGACGGCCGACGCGGGCGTCATCCTGTGGAACGGCGGCGTCGCATCCGTGAGCTCGACGTTCTCGCTCGGCGACTCCCGGGAGAAGGGCGACACGGTCGGCACCCTCTCGGTCGAGGGACCGCTCAACTCGACCGAGGTCGAGCTCGAGCTCGCCGAGGAGATCGAGGGGCCGAGCGCGTGGTGGCGCCTCACGCATCCGCTGGAGCTGTTCGGGCTCAGCGGCTGAGCGCTTCGTCTCGCCCGCGGCTCGCTCAGCGACCGGGGTGCGAGCGCGCGGCTCGCTCAGCGACCGGGAGTGCCGATCAGAACGGCCACACGAGCGGCACGTAGAGCACCGCGAATGCGAGGAACACGATCGCGAGCGGCAGGCCCAGCCGCCAGTAGTCGCCGAACCGGTAACCGCCGGGTTGCATGACCATGAGGTTGACCGGCGTCGCGATGGGGGTCAGGAATGCGGCCGCACCCGCCACCGTGAGCGCCATCATGAACGGCTGCACGCTCACGTCCGTCGTCTGGGCGATCGACACCGCGATCGGCGCGACGACGAGCACGGTCGCGACGTTCGAGATGAACTGTCCGAGGATGATCGTCACGACGCAGAGCACGAGGAGCGCGAGGATCGGCGATGCGCCGCCGGTCATCGTGAGCACGGCGTCGGCGATGACCCCCGCCGCACCGGTGGAGACGAAGGCGTTCGACAGCGGGATCATGCCCGCGATGAGCACGATCGTCGTCCACGACACCGCGCGATAGACCTGCGGCACCGAGAGCACGCGCGTCAGCACGAGGGCACCCACCGCGAGCAGCCCCGCGACCGCGGGCGGCACGAGACCCGTCGCGAGCAGTGCGACCATGAGCGCGAGGATCACGAGCGCGCGCTTCGCGCCCTGGCCGAGCGGCACCGCGCGCTGCAGGGTCTGCGGAGGGGTCACGGCGATGATGTCGGGCGAGCGCGCGTAGCGCTCGAGCGCCGCCCACGGCCCCTGCACGAGCACGGCGTCTCCGGCCTCGAGCGTCGTGGTGCGGTTGGGGTCGGATGCGGCATCCGGCGCCTTTCCGCCGCGCCTCACCGCGAGGATCACGAGGTCCTCTTCGCGCGTGGTCATGCCGGGGTAGATCTCACGGCCGATGAGCGACGACCGCGGCGCGATGAGCACCTCGATCACGCCCTCCTGGGCACTGAACAGTGCGTGCGTGTCGAGGTCGACGGCGTAGCTCTCGCGGAGCAGGCGCGCCTTCGCACCTGCGTCGGTGACGCCGCTCAGGTGTTCGGGATCGCGCTCCGGCAGCAGTCGATGCCCGCCGAGCGCCACGATGGCGATCGTGCACACGAGCACCGGGAGCCCGGCCAGCGCGAACTCGAAGAACCCGAACGGGCGGCCCCCGGCCTGAGCGGCGAGGTCGGACACGATGATGTTGACCGGCGTTCCGGTCAGGGTCAGGAGGGATCCCGCGCTCGCCATGAACGCGAGCGGGATCAGCAGGCGAGACGGCACGATGCCCGCGCGCAGCGCGACGACCACCACCACGGGGATAAGAGCAGCCACGGCTCCGTTGATGCTGATGAACGCGGTCAGCAGCGCGACGATCGCACCGATCACGGCCGTGAGCCGACGACGATCGGTGCCCGCGCGACCGACGACGCGCTGTGCGATCCACACGGTGACGCCCGTCGCGTCGAGCGCTTCGCTCACGACGAACAGCGTCGCGATGAAGACGACCATCGGGTCGCCGAACCCCGCGAGCGCCTCGGGCAGCGTGAGGACGCCGGTCGCCCACAAGCCCACCGCGACGCCCACCGCGACGAGCCCGATCGGAATCCTCCCCGACACGAACGCGACGATCGCCACCGCGAGGATGACGAAGACCGCGATGATGGGATCCACCTTCGCGAGCCTAGGGCGGGGTCAGGCGAAGCGCACGGTCTGCTGCAGGCGAGTGCGCACGTCGAAGACCTCGTTGCCGCCGACCTCGCGCGCGCCCGTGATCCCGCGCCGCAGCACCGTCGCGAGCGCGCTGCGTGAGACGACCGCGACCGGCACGCCCTTCACCCTGCCGATCTCGGTGATCGCCTGATCGAGGTCCTCATCGGGGAGCACCACGATCGCGCCGCCGAACCGAACCCGAGCGGCGCGGGCCACCGCGCGCATGCTGCGCACGAGGTCGGCGATCGGCGATCCGCTGACGCCTTCGCCGACGAGCTCACCGCGACGCAGTCGCACGGGTCCGCCGAAGTCCTCCGACAGCACGCCGTACAGTCCGCTCGGGCCGAGGACGATGTGGTCGAGCTTCGCGTCGGGGTCGCGCTCGTCGGCGACGACGTCGTGCCACACGGTATACCCCATGCCGAGGTCTGCCACGATGCGCGCCGTCGCCTCCTCGGCGAGAGCGTCGGCGAGGAGGCGCTTGAGGTGGTGCGGCGCCGACCGCACGAGCGCGGGGTCGTACGGGTCGTCGAGCGTGACCCCGCGGCCCGCCCACTCGCGGATGAGGTCGAGGTAGCGCTCGCGGCGCCAGCCGCCGGGGTGGCCGAACGACCGTGCGCGGGGGCGGGTGTCGCGCGTCTGCGTGCGCTGCGGCGGGCGGAAGCCCGACCACTCGGGTGCGGGCTTGACGCCGAACCCGTGGCCGCGGTCGTAGGCGGCGCGCGCGGCGGGCGTGCCGACGAGCTCCCACGCGCGCTGCACCTGCACGAACACGGCGGCGTCGCCGCCCGTGTCGGGGTGGGTCTGCCTCAGACGCAGGCGGTACGCACGGCGCAGCGACTCCTCGTCGACGGCCGGATCGACCCCGAGCACCTCGTACGCCGACGCCGAGAGCGGACTGTCGAACACCGGTAAAGGCTAACGCGCCCGAGGCCGCCGGGATCGGGACGTGCCTTCGTTCCGCCGCGAGTACGCCGCCGCGCTGCGGCTCGACAATGCGAGCAGCAGGAGGATGTCGAGCCCGAGCGGCAGGAAGGTCGTCGAGATGGTGATCTCCTGCGCATCCGCCCACCACCCGATGAACGCGCTCGTGATCGAGATCGTGCTGATCACCATGACGGTGACGCGAGCCCAGTTCACCCCGTGCAGGATCAGCGCGCCGAGCACCGCGTCGAGGAGCGCGACGATGACCATGACGACCGTGAAGAACACCAGCGAGCCGAGTACGGCGTCCACGCCCGCCGGCAGGCCCGTCACCTGCGCGTCGGGCGGTTCGGTGAGCTCCGACCAGTTGAGGGCGATCTCGCCGAGGATCACGAGGCCCGCGATCACACGGAAGAAGACGAGACACGCACCCGCGACGATCGACTTGGGTCGCGGCATCTCGGGGTCGAACGTGGGGCGCTGCAGCAGCCGCTCCGCCGGCTCGAACGCCGGTCGCTTGCCGGGTTCGGCGACGGGAGTGGCCGTGGGGTCGTAGTGCCGATGCCTCTCGTGCGACGCGTGCGAGGCGCCCCCGCTCACGTCGACGATGGGCAGGTCCCCGTCGGTGTGGATCGTGTCACCGCCGCCGTTGCGCGCGTGATAGCCGGTGGAGAAGTCCTCGATCACGTCGACCCGGATGCTCGGATCCGCCTCGAGCAGGGTCCGCACGATGTGGTCGCGCTCGACGTCGATGTCGTCGTCGATGCGATGCGTGATCTGCAGTGTGAACAGCGACAGGCCGACGGCTGTGTCGAACGTGCCGGCCGCGAGCCAGTCCACGCGGCGTCCGCCGGGCAGGAGCCAGTCGTCGGGGCAGCGCCAGAATCGCACGTGGTGTCGTTTGCCGGGGCTGCCGTCGACCTCCTGCTGGTACGCGAAATCCTGCTGCCGCCCGAACAGGAACAGCGGGCTCACGGGAGCCTCGTCGTAGCTGCGGCGCGTGAGCGTCGAGACCACGATGCGCCACGACGAGCGGAGCGTGACGGGATCGGCCTTCGTCCAGCCCGCGGCCCTCATGGCCCGGTGGATCTGCTCCTCCGTGCCCATGAATGCGAGGTTGACGGGGTCGCCGAGCAGCCCGTCGCTCGTGCGCGTGCGACCGATGAAGTAGTCCGGCACGTAGATCGTCGTGAGGATGCGATGCAGCCGCGGCAGCACGAGGTACGCGAGCAGCGCCCAGAACACGATCCCCGCGAGGATCCCCCACCACCCGAGCGCGAACGTCTCGGTCAGGCTCAGATACGCGAGCCAGATCGCCGCGGCACCGGCGAAGACGAAGAAGAACCAGTCGACCGCGATTCCGCGCGACCACCGCCGAGGCCGCTGCGCGGTCTGCTTCTCGGTCGAGGTCGTCTTGCTCATCGCTCAGACGGGCGGTGCGCCCCACAGGGGAATGGTCGGCTGATACGCGAGGGCGGATGCCGCGGCATCCGGTCGCAGCTCCGCGATCGTCGCCGGCTGCCAGTGCGGATCGCGGTCCTTGTCGATGAGCTGCGCTCGGATGCCCTCGACGAGGTCGGGCTGGGTCGTGGCGAACCACATCACGAGACCGTACTCCTGCGCGAGCGCATCGCGCAGCGACGGGAGCTCGCGCGCCCGGCGCACCGCCGCGAGCGTGACCGCGAGCGCGGTGGGCGAGAGCTCCGCGAGGGTGTCGGCGGTGGCGCGCGCTTCATCTCGCCCGCGCTCGCTCAGCGTCCGGGAGGAGGTCGCGAGGGCGCGAAGGCGCTCGACGATCTCGGCGACGGTGTCGGCTGAGAACGCGTCGTCGATCCACTCCCGCGACGCTTCGAGCGAGGAACGACCCACGACTCCGCCCTTCGACTGGCTCAGGAACCGCTCGAGTCGCTCGACGACGTCGTCTCCGCTCGGCTCCCCGGCATCACCCGGTCGCTGAGCCGCCGCCCCCGGTTGCCGAGCCTGTCGAAGCACGAGCGCCTCCCTCAGCTCCCCCAACCGCTCCGACGGCACGATGACGTCTGCGAACCCGGCGTACACGGCATCCGCTGCGCCCATCGTCGCCCCCGTGAGTCCGAGGTACTCGCCCACCCGTCCCGGGGCACGGCTCAGCAGCCACGTGCCGCCGACGTCGGGCGTGAACCCGATGCGCGTCTCGGGCATGGCGAGCTTCGACCGCTCCGTCACGACGCGCACGCGCGCGTGCCCCGCCAGCCCGATGCCGCCGCCCATCGTGATGCCGTCGGCCAGCGCGATGACGGGCTTCGGATACTCGGCGATGCGGGCGTTGAGCGCATACTCCGAGCGGAAGAACCCTCCCGTCGCCTCGGGGTCGCCGCCGACGATCTGCTCGTGGAGGGTGCGCACGTCGCCGCCGGCGCAGAACCCGCGTTCGCCTTCGCCGTCGAGGAGCACGGCCTGCACGTCGGGGTCGTTCTCCCATGCGTCGAGCGCGGCGGTCAGCTCCCGGATCATCCCGAGATCGAGCGCGTTGATCGCGCGCGGCCGGTTGAGCGTCAACCGCCCGAGCCCGCCCGCGGCCCGCACGAGCACGGGGGAATCGACGGATGCTGCACCCTCGGTCATCACGGGGAAAGGCTACCGGGGTCGGCGGACCGGTTCGGGGATGCTCCCCGACGCTCGGTCACCGGAGGAACCGCTCCACGAGCTCCTCCACGACCGCGTCGACCGACAGACCGGTGTCGATCGGCACCGTGAGGTGATCGAGCATGAGTCCGTCGAGCGCATAGTGGAACAGGGCGATCTCGGTGCGGCCGCCGGGCAGTCCGGCTTGCGCGTTGAAGGCGACGTCGTCCTCGAACGAGCGCTGCCGCCACGCGCCGAGTGTCTGCGCGACCGAAGGGCGGCGAGATGCCTCGAGCCGCAGCTCGAAGAGCGCGAGGGTGACCTGCGGGTCGGCGGTGAGCCGCCGCACGATGTCGCGCACGTAATCGGCGAACAGCGCACGGTCGGGCGTCCGGTCCGCGAGTGGGGCGAGGACGGCTGGATCGGGCGTGAGCCGCTCCGCGATGCGGCCGACGAGCGCCGCGATGAGGTCGTCGCGGGTCGGGAAGTAGTTCGATGCGGTGCCCCGGGGAGCACCCGCTGCCGCATCGACGGCACGGTGCGTGAGCCCTCGGGCCCCCTCTTCGGCGAGCACACGGATACCCGCGTCGGCGAGGGCGGAACGTCGTTCGTCGTTGCGGGCCATGGGGTTCATGTTAGCCAAACCACGACAGTTGTCGTACGATGACTACGACACATGTCGTGATTGGAGCTGTGGGAATGCGAGAACTCGTCTATTACGTCGCCGTCACCCTCGACGGGTACATCGCCGATCCGGACGGCGGTTACGACGCCTTCCTCTTCGAGGGCGATCACGCCGCGGTGGTGGTCGGCGAGTACGCGGATGCCCTTCCCGCCCACGCCCACGCCGCATTGGGAACGACCCCGCCCGGCACGCGGTTCGACACCGTGATCATGGGCTGGAACACGCTCATCCCCGCGCTCGACGTCGGCATCGCGAGCCCGTACCCGCACCTGCGTCAGATCGTCGCGAGCCGGCGCGACCGCAAACACGACCCGGCGATCACGCTCACCGACGACCCACTCGCCACGGTCCGAGACCTGAAGCAGCAGGATGGACTCGACATCTGGCTCGCGGGCGGCGGACAGCTCGCGGGCGCCCTGCTCCCCGAGATCGACCGCCTCGTGCTGAAGCGGAACCCCTTGACGTTCGGCTCGGGCATTCCGCTGTTCGGCGGTGCACCGTACGAACCCCGGCGGTTCGCCTTGGCCCAGGCGCGATCGTTCGATTCGGGGGTCGTGGTCGAGGAGTACGTGCGCGAATCGAAGGGCTGACGGATGCGGCATCCGCCGTATACGCCCGCCGCCCCGCTCCCTGGGGAGATTTCCCTTCGCCGGACCCGACTTTCCGACAAGATAAGGGGGACAGCACACTAGGTGAGAGGGTGGCGAATGCCCGAAGGACTTGCGCTGGAATTCTCGGGCTTGACCAAGCGGTTCGGAGCGGTGACCGCGGTTTCGGACTTCACGGCTCACGTCGAACCCGGCTTGGTGACCGGGTTCCTCGGTCCCAACGGCGCCGGCAAGACCACCACCCTGCGTGTGCTGCTCGGGCTCGTGCGCCCGACCGCCGGCACCGCGACGATCGGCGGACAGCCGTACGCGAAGCTCAAACACCCGCTTCAGACCGTGGGCGCCGTGCTCGAGGCATCGAGCTTCCACCCCGGCCGTTCGGGCGCGGCGCACCTCAAGGCGTACGCGCAGGCGGCGTCGTTGCCGACGTCACGCGTCGACGAGGTGCTCGGTCTCGTAGGGCTCGCGGATGCCGCGGGCCGCAAGGTCGGCGGCTACTCGCTCGGCATGCGCCAGCGCCTCGGCCTCGCCTACGCGCTGCTCGGAGACCCGGGCGTGCTCGTGCTCGATGAGCCCACGAACGGGCTCGACCCAGAGGGCATCAAGTGGATGCGCGTGCTCCTGCGCCAGCTCGCGCGCGAGGGCCGCACGGTGCTCGTCTCGTCGCACCTGCTCGCCGAGGTGCAGCAGACGGTCGACTCGCTGCTGATCATCTCGCAGGGCCGGCTCGTGTTCCAAGGACCCCTCGAAGACCTCGCGGAGCCGACCGAGCACGCCACGGTCGTCGACTCCCCCGACCGCCCCGCGCTCCTCGCCGCTCTCACGGCGGCCGACGTGCCGTACGAGATCCTGCGCTCCGGTGTCACGATCCGCGGCATCGAACCGGCGCGAGTCGGTGCGGTCGCGGCCGCCGCCGGCGTCGCGCTGTCGGCACTCCAACAGCGCGGCCCCGCCCTCGAGGAGGTCTTCCTCGACCTCGTGAACGGCGTGCGGGTGCACCCGAGCGCGGCGGGCGCGACGGGCGTCGGAGCACGTGAGACGGATGCAGCACCATCCGCGGCCGCGACCGAGACCCCCGCCGACGAGACGGCGTCACCCGAGACCACCGCACCCGAAGGCGCCGAGGCCGACGCGGCCGCGCCCGAGCCGGTGCCCGTCGGGCCGGCCGGCGCAGAGCCCGCGGTCGCCGCACCCGTCGCCCACACCGAACCCGACGAACTCGAACCCGAGGACGAAGCCGCGGCGGCTGACGCCGAGGCCGCCGAGACTTCGACGCTCTCGGCGACGTTCGACACCGAGACGGGCGGAACGCCGCAGGCGGCGTTCGTCTCCAGCGCGATCGCCGCGGCGGCGGCCGCTTACCGTGACGACGAGCCGAAGTCGTACGAGCCCGCCGCGACTGAAGCTCCACAAGAGACGACGGATGCGGCGGCCGAGGCGCCCAGTGGCGATGAGGCCGAGGCTGCGACCGGCGAGGCCGCGGCATCCGAGGCGACGACCGCCGAATCCGAGCCCCCGCAGGGCGAGAACCAGCCGACCGCCGACGCCCCGCCGGCCGAGCCGTCCGGACCGATCACCGCGTCGTTCGCGGTCGCGAGCACAGGGGTCATCGACATCGTCCCGCCGCCGGCGGACTCCTCGGCCGATTCGACCGACGAGACTCCCGCCGAGGACGCCGACGTCGACGTCGAGGCCCTCGGCGAGATCGATGACGAACTCTCGAACCCGCACGAGGAGCGCGTGTTCGCGATGCCCGCGGGCGGCACCGACGACACCGACCTCCCCGAGGACGCGGACGCCGACGTCGAGGCGATCGGCGCGATCGACCAAGAGCTCTCGGAGCCGGAGCCGAGCGAAGACGAGGCGGGGGCCGGCGAGGCATCCGACTCATCCCCCGAGGTCGAAGGCGAAGAGCAGCGCCCGTGGGGCGAGTACGTCAAGACCGAGGCGGACCTCGAAGCCGATCGGTTCTTCGCGGCGTTCGACGAGGGTTCCGAGCCGGATGAGGGCGCGGGAGAAGCACCGGAGAGCGGCGACAGTCCTCCCGACGACACGGGCGGCGGAGAGGGAGAGTCCGCCGAATCCCAAGACAGCCGGGACGAGCACGAAGGAGGTGAGCCTCGATGAGCGTGGTCGCCGCGAGCCGCTCCGAGTTCACGAAGCAGTTCTCGACGTCGATGTGGTGGATCCTCGCGATCGTCCTCGTGGCGTACGTCGGGTTCACCGCCGCGGTGCTCGCCTTCGCCCTCGCGGCGTCGACCACAGGCGCCATCGGCGGCGACGGGCCGTCGTTGCCGGCGGACCGGATCAGCCCGCTGCTCTACAGCGTGGGCACGGCGGTCGGGTACGTGTTCCCGCTGCTGATCGGCACGCTCATGGTGACGACGGAGTTCCGCCACAAGACGCTCACCCCGACGTTCCTCGCGACGCCCCGACGCGGCACGGTGCTGTGGGCGAAGGTCGTCGTCGGCATCGTCGTCGGTGCGCTCTTCGGCGTGATCGGCGTGATCGCGTCGGTCGGCCCGGCGGCGGCGTTCCTCGTCGGCTACGGCCTCGACACCGACTTCTCGTCCGCCGACACGTGGGCCCTGCTCGGGCGCATGCTCATCGCGTACGTGCTGTGGGTCGTGATCGGCATCGGCGTCGGCGCGCTCGTGCGCAATCAGGTCGGCGCGGTCGTGGGCGTGCTCGTGTTCACGCAGTTCCTCGAACCCGTCGCACGTGCCGCGGCGGCGTTCGTCGAGCAGATCGAGCCGATCGTGCGCTACCTGCCCGGTGCCGCGAGCGACGCGCTCGTCGGAGCGAGCATCTTCACCCTCTCGGCCGGACCCGGCGGGGGAACAGGCGACCCGCTCGAGTGGTGGGCCGGCGGGCTCGTGCTCCTCGCGTACGCGGTCGTGGCGCTCGTGCTCGGCTACATCACGAGTTGGCGGCGGGACGTCTCGTAGGGGCCACCGATCGCTGAGCGAGCACGCAAGCCCTCCCGGGCTGTGCGGCTCAGGTCGCGGGCGCGGGACTCGGCGAAGGCCGGGGCTTCTTCTTGCGGGCCGGCTTCGACCCGCCGGCGCCCTCGGGTTGCACCGGCACGGGGGCCGTCGCCGCGATCTCGGTCACCTCGGCGAGTTCGGCCTCGCCGTCGAGCTGCAGCGCCTGCACGAGCGCGAGCCCGTGACGGGTGGTGAGGATCACGCGCTGGAACTCCTCGTGCCCGTCGAGGTCGATCACGACACCCGCCCGGTGGCGGCGGATGAGCGCGAAGTCCGTGCCGCCGGCCGACTTCCACGTGCCCATCGCGGCGATCCCCCACAGGTGCGTGCCGGGATCGGGAACACCCCGCAGCCACATCCACGCATCGTCGGTGAGCTGCACCTTCTTGATGGTGGACCGCTCGATCAGGACATTCTCCTTGCGGAATGACAGCGCCCGCTCGACCTTCGACAGCGCGACCTCGAGTCGCGTCGAGTCGAGCAGCAGGGTCACCATGCGACTAGTCTGCCAGCGGGCAGCGGGAGTCCGTGGGCCATTTGATGACAGAGACGCAACGATCCCCCCGTCTCCCGACGGTGCAAGACTGGAACGGTGACCCTGCTCGACCCGGCGCCCGCGCCATCGCGCGCCTCGACCACCGGCGCCCTCGAGCGCGCCGAACGCGGCGATCGACTCGACGTCGACGATGCCCTGGCCCTGCTCGCAGCGAAGGACGACGACTTCGACCGCATGCTGCGGCTCGCCGCATCCGTTCGCGATGTCGGCCTCGAACGGGCCGGGCGACCCGGCGTGATCACCTACTCGCGCAAGGTGTTCGTGCCGCTCACGACGCTGTGCCGCGACCGCTGCCACTACTGCATCTTCGTCGACACCCCCGGTCAGCTGCGCAAGAAGCACAAGCCGATGTACATGACGCCCGAGCAGGTGCTCGCGGTTGTGCGGCAGGGTCAGGCCCTCGGGTGCAAAGAGGCGCTCCTGACGCTCGGCGACCGCCCCGAAGATCGCTGGCCCGAGGCGCGCGCGTGGCTCGAAGAGCACGGCTTCGCGTCGACGCTCGACTACGTCGGACACATCGCGCGACTGATCACCGCCGAGACCGGCATGCTCGCGCACCTCAACCCCGGCGTCATGAGCGCCGATGAGCTGCGGATGCTGCGCCCGACCGCCCCCTCGATGGGCATGATGCTCGAGACGACGTCCCGCCGCCTGTTCGAGGAGCCGGGCCAGGTGCACCACGGGTCGCCCGACAAGGATCCGGCCGTGCGCCTCGCGGTGATCGAGGACGCGGGACGCGCGCGCATCCCCTTCACGACCGGGATCCTCGTCGGGATCGGCGAGACGCTGCGCGATCGCGCCGAGTCGCTCATCGCACTGCGCGAGTCGCACGAGCGGCACGGGCACGTGCAGGAGGTGATCGTGCAGAACTTCCGCGCGAAGCCCCGCACCGCCGCCCAGCGCGCCCCCGACGCCGACCTGCTCGAGTACGTCGCCACGGTCGCCGTCGCACGGCTCGTGTTCGGGCCGCGCATGCGCATCCAGGTGCCGCCGAACCTGTCCGATCCCGCGGAGTTCGAGCTCCTCGTGCGCGCGGGCTCCGACGACTGGGGCGGTGTGTCACCGCTGACGGCCGACCACGTGAACCCCGAGCGTCCGTGGCCGCACCTGTCCGACCTCGCCGAGCGCACCGCGGCACTCGGATTCGAGCTGCGGGAGCGCCTGACGGCGCATCCGGAGTACGTGACCGATCCCGCGACCTGGCTCGACCCCGCGATGCACGCGCCCGTGGCGGCGCTCGCCGATCCGGAGACCGGCTTGGCGGCCGGCGACGTCAAACGGCCGGGCTCGATCGCGACATCGGGCACGCCGAAGGCCGGTGCGACGGGATCCAGCCCGGCGCTTTCACGCTCCATCCGCGTTCCCGGTCTCCCAGACGGGAGACTCGGCGACGACGACGTCCGACGCCTGGCGGAGGCCGCGGCATCCGACCCCCTCGCGCTCGGCGACGAGGAGTGGGCCGCCCTGTTGACCGCGACCGGCGACGGGCTCGACGCGCTCGCGGCGACGGCCGACGACGTGCGGCGGTACACCGTCGGCGAGGCCGTGAGCCTCGTCGTGAACCGCAACCTCACCTCGAGCGGCTTCCGCGCGAGCGGCGCGAGCGCGCCGGACGAGTTCGACCTCGACGACGCCGCGGCGATCGCCGCCGACGCGTGGGACCTCGGCGCGACCGAGCTGTGCGTGCAGGGACGCCTTCCCGACGCCGAGGCACCGGAGGCGTACCTCGAGATCGTGCGCGCGGTGAAGGCGGCCACGCCCGACATCCACGTACACGCGTATCGCCCGCAGGACGTGTGGGACCTCGCCGAGCGCGGCGGTCTCGGCCTCGACGGAGCGCTTGCGACGATGCGCGAGGCGGGGGTCGACACCGTTCCGGGCACGGGCGTGAAGGTGCTCAGCGAACGCGTGCGCGGTCTCGTCGCACCCACCGACCTCGAGATCGACCGCTGGGTGGAAGGGATCACAGCCGCGCACCGCGCCGGCTTCCGCTCGACGTCGGTGCTCTTCTACGGGCACGTCGAGACCGCCTCCGAACGCATCGCGCACATGCGCGCGCTGCGGGGAATCCAGGACGCCACCGGCGGGTTCACAGAGTTCGTGCCGATTCCTCTGCCGGGTCCGGCGGGCGGCGTTCCCCTCGTCGCGGACCGTTCGCCCGTCGACGAGCACCGCGCGATGGTCGCCGTGTCGCGACTCATGCTGAGCGGGAGCATCCCCCACATCCAGATCCCGTGGACGCGTGTGGGCCGCGAGACCGCGGCCGTGCTCCTGCAGGCGGGCGGCGACGACCTCGGCGGCACGCTGCTCGACGGCCGGGTCAAACCCGAGGCGGGCATCGAGTTCGGTCTGGAACTGCCGTCGGCGGATGCCGCGGCCATCGCCGCACGCCTCTTCCGCCCGTTCCGGCAGCGTACGACCGACTACCGCAATGCGAGCGCCCGATGACGGATCCTCGCGGACTGCGCTTCGTCTCGCCTTCGGCTCGCTCAGCGGCCGGAGTCGAGCCCTCAGCCCGCTCGGCGGCCGGAGAGCGCCCCGACACGACGGACGTCGCGATCATCGGCGCGGGATTCGCGGGCATCGCGATGGCCATCGCGCTCAAGCGCGCAGGCCGCGACGACTTCACGATCCTCGAGCGGGCATCCTCGCTCGGCGGAACGTGGCGCGACAACACCTACCCGGGAGTCGCGTGCGACGTGCCCGCGCACCTCTACGGCCTCGCGAGCCACCCGAACCCGTACTGGTCGGGCCTCTACGCGCGCGGCGACGAGATCCGGCACTATCTGGAAGACGTCGCCGAGCGCGAAGGCCTGGGCGACCGCATCCGCGTCAACACCCCTATGACGGGCGCCCGTTGGGATGACGACGATGACCTCTGGCTCGTCGAGACGCCGTCCGGAACCGTCACCGCGAACACCCTCGTGCTGGCGTGCGGGCGGCTGACCGAGCCGCGGATTCCCGACATCCCCGGGCTCGAGACGTTCCCCGGCCCCATGTTCCACTCCTCGCGCTGGGACCACTCGGCCGACCTCACCGGCCTGCGCGTCGCGGTCGTCGGCAGCGGCGCGAGCGCCGTCCAGCTCTCCCCCAAGCTGGCGAAGATCGCCGATGTCACGCTCTTCCAGCGCACTCCGGCGTGGATCGTGCCACGCGGAGCGCACCCCTACTCGGATGCCGACCGCGAGCGCCTCGCGTCCCACCCCGAAGAGCTCGCCCGGCTGCGCGCGACCCTGTACGCCGAAGGCGAGGCGCGCTTCGCGTCGCGGTCGGGCGATGCCGAGGCGTCCGCGACCGCCAAGGCGACCGCGCTCGCGCACCTCGAGGCGCAGGTGCCCGACCCCGCGCTGCGCGCGCTGCTCACGCCCGACTACGCGTTCGGATGCAAGCGCGTCCTCTTGTCGGACGACTTCTACCCGGCCGTGTCGTCGGGCGCGATCCGGCTCGTCCCGTCGGCGCTGGCCGCCGTCGAGAGCACGACGCTCGTGGCATCCGACGGCTCCCGGCATGACGCCGACGCGCTCGTGCTCGCGACCGGTTTCGCGACGACGCGCCAGCCGTACGCCGACCTCGTGCACGGCGAGGGCGGGGAATCGCTCGCGGTGCACTGGTTCGAGGGCATGACCTCGTTCGGGTCGACCATCGTGTCGGGGTTCCCGAACCTCTTCATCCTCGACGGGCCGAATGCGGCGCTGGGGCACTCGTCGTCGATCCTCATGATCGAGGAGCAGGCCGCGTACGCGGTGCGGTGCCTCGTCGAGCGCGACCGCGCGGGCGGAGTGCTGCGGGTCGATCCGGGTGCGGAAGCCGCGTACACCGACGAGATCGCGGATGCCGCGGCCTCCACCCCCTGGCTCACCGGAGGGTGCCGCAACTGGTACGTCGATGAGCGGTCCGGCCGGCTCACGCTGCTGTGGCCCGGTACGGTGGACGCCTTCCGCGCGCGGCTCGCGCGCGCCGACGGCTCGGAGTTCGTCCATGTCCGCGCAGAACGCGCGGTGAAGGGAGTCACATGACCGTTCCGCTGCGGTTCGGATACAAGGCGTCGGCCGAGCAGTTCGGGCCGACGGAGCTGCTCGACTACGCGATCCTCGCCGAGGAGATGGGCTTCGACTCGGTGTTCGTGTCGGACCACCTGCAGCCGTGGCTGCACGAGGGCGGGCACGCACCGGCATCCGTCCCCTGGCTCGGCGCACTGGGGGCGAAGACCAGCCGCGTGCTCATCGGAACGTCGGTGCTGACCCCGACGTTCCGGTACAACCCGACCGTCGTCGCTCAGGATTTCGCGACGCTCGGGGTGCTGTACCCGGGGCGCGTGATCCTCGGCGTCGGCACGGGCGAAGCGCTCAACGAGGCGAACCTCGGAATCGAGTGGCCGGATCCGCCCGAGCGCTTCCGCCGGCTCAAGGAGGCGATCGGGCTCATCCGGCGCCTGTGGTCGGAGGACCGCGTCAGCTTCGAGGGCGAGTTCTACACGACGAAGAACATCACCATCTACGACAAGATGGACGACCCCGTGCCGATCTACATCGGGGCGGCCGGTCCCGCCGCGACGCGCCTCGCGGGCCGCATCGCGGACGGCTTCATCACGACGAGCGGCAAGAAGCGCGAGCTCTACACCGACACGCTGCTGCCCGCCCTGCACGAAGGGCTCGAGAAGGCGGGTCGCGCGCCGGACTCGATAGACACCCTCATGGAGATCAAGGTGTCGTTCCACCCCGACCGGCAGACCGCGCTCGAGAAGACCCGCTTCTGGGCGCCGCTCGCACTGAGCCCCGAGGAGAAGATGGGCATCGACGATCCGCTCGAGATGCAGCGGCTCGGCGAGCAGCTGCCGATCGAGCGCGCCGCGTCGCGGTTCATCGTTTCGGACGACCCCGAGGAGCACGTCGAGCGCATCGCGTGGTACATCGACCTCGGCTTCCGGCACCTCGTGTTCCACGACCCGGGTGCGGACCAGGCGGAGTTCCTGCGGATGTACGGCGCGGAGATCCTCCCGCGCCTGCGCGCACGGTTCGCGTGACCGACGCCGCTGCGCCGACGCCGCGCTGGGCGGTCGTCGTGCCGGTCAAGCCCGCCGACCGGGGCAAGTCCCGCCTCGAGGTGCCGGGCATCGACCGTGCAGCGCTCGCCCGCGCGATCGCCCTCGACACGATCGCGGCCGTCGCCGCGTGCGAGGCGGTCGAGCGGGTCGTCGTCGTGGGCGATGACGGCGGCCTCGCCCTCGAGGCGAGCGGCATCCCCGGACTGCGGTTCGTTCCCGAGCCCTCCCCGGGCGGGCTGAACGCCGCGATCGCCGCCGGCATCGAGACGGTGAACGAGCGGATGCCGCGCGCCGCCCTGCTCGGAGACCTCCCCGCTCTGCGGCCCGACGACCTCGCGACGGCCCTGGGCGCTGCCCGCGGCATCGCGCGCGGAGTCGTCGCCGACTCGGACGGCACGGGTACGACGTTGTTGACGGCGGCATCGGGAGTCGCCTGGGAGTCGGCGTTCGGCGAGGACTCGTTCGCGAGACACCGTGCGATGGGCGCGGTGCCGCTGAACGTGACGGATGCCTCGACCCTCCGCCACGACGTCGACACGGCCGAGCACTTCGCGGCCGCGCTCGACCTCGGGCTCGGGCCGCGCACGGCGGCGCTCGTTCGCGCGAGCGAAGTCTAGGCCGCGCGGCGGCGCAGGGCGACGGCCGTCACACCGAGCGCCAGGGCGAGCGCGCCGATGATCGCGCCCACGGTCCAGAGGACCACCGGTGGCTGCGCCCCCTGGGAGGCGAGGTCGACGACCCCGGCGTCGCCCCCGCCGCCGGCGCACCCGTCGACTCCGCGGCACGCCTCCACGCTGCGGCGGTGCTCCTCGGCGATGAGCGCGCGTGCGTCGCCGAGAGGGGTGGCCCCGGGCACGATCTGCGACGCCCAATCGTTGAGCGGGGTCACCGTGTCATCCGCCAGCATGTACCACGCGCCGCTCGGGGCGTCGTGGACGAGATGTGCGTCGGGCGGCGCACCCGCTGCGAACATGAGCACGAGCTCACCGAGTTCGACGCCGTTGTCGTACCCGGCGAGCTCGTACTCAGCCTCGGTCGGCTCCCATGCCAGAGCGGTGCCCTGCACGACGCCGTCGGCGTCGAGCCGCACCGCGATCCACTCGTGCGACGCGTCGACCGGCGCTCCGTCCTCGTCGGCGAGGAAGCCGCTGGTCCACATGTACACGGCGTGCGGCTTGCTCAGGTTTCCGCCACCGCACGCCTGCTCGAGCATCGTTCCGTCGTCGCCGACCGCGCAGTCCATGACCTCGAGGACCCCGACGGGCACGTCGTCGGCGACCGTCGCACCTGAGACGGCGAGGGCGAGAGACACCACCACCGACGCGATCCACGCCATCTCGCACCTCCGCTCGGATCGTATCGACGGGGTGCCGCGGATGCCGGAACGGTTGTGGAACCGTGATGTGAAGTCAACCGACCCGCTACGCGACCAGGAGGTACACCGCGCCGACGATCGTCAGCAGGATGACGAGGCGCTCGAAAAGCTGCTGGTCGATGCGGTCCGCGATCCAGCGTCCGAACAGCGCGCCCGCGATCACGGCGGGCGCGAGCACGAGGTCGAGCAGCAGTCCCGGCACCGTGATGAGTCCCAGGCCGATCGAGAACGGAAGCTTCGCGATGTTCACGATCGCGAAGAACCACGCGGTCGTGCCGAGGAACTCCTTCACCGGGAAACGCGACGCGAGGAAGTACATCGACATGACGGGCCCGGCCGCGTTCGCGACCATCGTCGTGAAGCCGCCGAGGGTGCCGTAGACGGCGGCGGCGACGCGGTGCGTCCCACCCTCGGCGATCTGTCGTCCCATGCGCCGGCGCAGCAGGGTGATGGCGATGACGAGGAGCAGCAGCACGCCGATGACGCGCCGCACCCATGTGTCGTCCGCGATCGCGAGGAAGCCGAAGCCGAGGAGCAGTCCCGCCACGACGGCCGGAGCAAGGCCGAGGAGCGCCTTCCCGTTCGCATGCCGACGGTACGAGATCATCGCGAAGACGTCCGCGAGGATCAGCAGCAGCAGGATCGTTCCGGTCGACTGTCGCGCGGGGAGCACCGCCGCGAACACCGCGACCGCGACGGTGTTCGTCCCGGGTATCGCGGTCTTGGAGATGCCGATGGACGCGGCGGTGACCGCGAGCAGCACCCACGCGAGCGCCGACAGCTCGGGCACGTCAGCCGTGCCCGGCGTCGAGGGCAGCGGCCGCGAGCGCGGTGGAGGCCGCCGCATCCGTCATCCACAGCGGCCGGATGACGGGACGGATGCCGCGCCGCTCGACATTCCCCGCGAGGTCGGCGTCCTCCTCGGCGATGAGCCACGCGTCGAGCAGCCCGCCGTCCGTGCGAGCGCCGTAGTGCGCGGCGACGGCGGCCGCCGATGTCTCCACGCCGATCGCGGTGAGACACACGTCGGCCATGCCGCGCACCACGCGGCCGCCGATGATCGGCGAGACGCCCACGACGGGCGCGCTCGTCGCGCGCAGCGCGTCGCGCACGCCCGGCACCGACAGGATGGGCCCGATCGACACGACGGGGTTCGAGGGCGCGAACAGCACGACGTCGGCATCCGCGATCGCCTCGACGACACCCGGCGCCGGTGCCGCGCTCTCGATGCCCGGGTTCACGAAGCCGACGGGCTCGAGCGTCGCGCGATGGCGCGTCCACCACTCCTGGAAGTGGAGCGACCGGATGCCGTCACCGTCGCGCACCCTGACGATGGTGTCGACCTCGGCGTCGGTCATGGGCAGCAGGCGTGCTCCGAGGGGCCAGCGGCGCGACATCCGCTCGATCACCTGCGTCGGGGTGAGCCCTTCGCGCAGCCAGCCCGTGCGCGCGAGGTGCGTGCCGAGGTCGAGGTCGCCGAGCGTGAACCACGGCCAGCCCGCACCCCACTCGCGCAGCTCGTGGTTGACGCGCTCGGTGTCTCCCGCGCGGCCCCATCCGCGTTGCGTGTCGTTCACACCGGCGAGCGCGTACGTGACGGAGTCGATATCGGGCTGAAGCCGGACGCCCGAGAGCCACAGGTCGTCGCCCGTGTTGACGACGACGGTGAGCACGCGAGCGGTGTCGTCGATGCCGCGTTCGCGCAGCGCGCCCCGGACTCCGAGGGTGAATCTCGACCCGCCGACACCGCCGGCGAGCACGACGACGCGGGGGGAGTCATGCATCCCCACAGGCTATCGGCGGTCGCGGGGCCGCCTCCGCCGCTACTGCTCGATTGGCCGGATCATGCCGGTCGGCGGCGCGAACTCGTCGGCGGCGTGCGGCAGCGGAAACTGCGCGACGGCCTCGATGAGCGCGTCGACGGTCTGCTGCTCGGCGACGACGTCGACCGAGAGGCCGGCCTTTCGGGCATCCTTCGCCGTGCGCGGCCCGATCGCGGCGATGATCGTCGTGCTCGGGACGTCGGGGAACTGCGCGTGCACCTGCTCTGCGACCGAGCCGCTGGTCACGAGGATCGCGTTGATGCGGCCGCTGCGCACGTCCTGCGCGATGCGCTCGGTGACGGGCACCCCGACGGTGCGGTAGGCGACGACGCTGCGCACGCGGTGGCCGGCTCGCTGCAGCATCCGCGTCAGCAGGGGCTTGGCGATCTCGCTTCGGAGCGTCAGGATGTCGCGTGGTTCCGGCTCGAGCGCGATCATCTGCTCGGCCATGCCCGCGGCGGAGTTGTCGCGCTCGGGGACGAGGTCGACGCGGTAGCCCATCGACTGGAGCGCCGCCGCGGTCGTCTCTCCCACCGCCGCGACCTTGGTCTTCGCGGGGATGGTGGCGCGGTAGGCGTAGAGGACGTCGACCGTCGTCGCACTCGTGATCGTCACCCAGTCGAACGCTCCGGCGGCCAGGTCGGCGAGCGCCTTCTCGAGCGTCTCGATGTCATCGGTCGGCGCGAAGTTGATGAGTGGTGCGATGACGGGGACGGCTCCCTGACGGCGCAGGGTCGCAGCGACGCCATCGCCCCACGGGCCCCCGCGGGGCACGAGGACGCGCCAGCCGGTGAGGGGCTTGTCGGGCGTCGGTCGGACTGCTGCGTTCATATCTCGTCATCCGGGCGCTGTCGTGGAACTCCGTCAGCCGCCCCAAACGTCGAGCAGCCGACGCGCGTGCGAATCCGCCTCGGATCTGCGGATTCGCGCATCGGCAGCATCGCACCATCGCACTGCCTGTCTTCGAGCATACCCCGCGCGGCGCGCGGCACCGCCGGACGCGAGCCCGGTGCCGGAGGGCCTCAGCGGGTATACGCGCGCACGCCGGCCCACACGATCGCCCCCACTGCGACCGCCCCGGCGACGATCGCCGCCATCGTCAGCCCGGGGTTGCGGCTCTGGAACGCGCGCGCCTTCGCGATGGTGCGATCCACCGCCTTGCCGACGCGCCTCGGCACGTTCGCCTTCTCCTCGATCGCGGCGAGCGCCGCCTTCAGCTCGGCACGCGCCCGCTCCACGGGATCGTCGATGCCGACCTCGACCGCCGTCCGGGGGATGGCGGAGGTTCGGGTGATGTCAGAGCTCATCGCGCACCTCTCTCACGTCCTGGGCGATCGATTGGACCGGGGTCTCTCGCTTCGCGAGCCGCCGGAAGCGAAGGATGCCGAGCAGCGCCAGCACGATGGCGATCACGAGCGCGACCCCGAAGACGAACAGGGCCGACGCCCACACCGGCCACCACGACGACAAGCCGGCGATGAGGAACGCTCCGAACGCGGGGATCGACCAGAACAGCACGAACAGCGCGGCGATCATCCACAGCGCGCCCCATCCGCCGTCCTTCGCGGTCTTCGCAACCCACTTCTTCGCGGCGTCCACCTCGGCCACGACGAGGTTGCGCACAAGCTCGGGCACCTCGCCGAGCAGCGTCAGCAGGCTGTCGTCGGCGCGGTCGCGAAAGCGTCGCGGCTCGCTCATGTCACTTCCCGTCGGTGGTGCTGCGGCGGGCCTTCTTGGCTTCGTCGACCGCGTCCTTCACATCTTCCGCGACGTCCTCCGCCGCTTCCTTCACGGCGCGGGACGTCTTCTTGGCCGCAGCTCCGACGTCGTCGGCCTGGTCCTGCCCGACCTTGAGCGCGGCGTCGAGACGCTCTCCCGGCGAGCCCTTGGTCGATGCGGCCTTGCCGACCTTGACGGCCGTGTCCCACAGCGTGCTGGGGAGGGCCATCGCGCTCGACTTGGCGAAGTCCTTGACCTTGTCGACCTGCTGCTGGACCGGGTCGAGGTTCCACACCTTCTGAGCCTGAGCCTTGATCTGCTCGTATCGCTCGCGGCCGGCGCGCGTGCCGAGCACGTACCCTGCCGCGAGTCCGATGACGAGTCCTACTTTGCCCCTCATGAGGTCTCCTGACGCTCGTTCGCGTGTCCGATGCCACCCAAGGTTAGTCCCGTATTCCGTTTCAGGCATCCTCCCTTGACAAGGCGGTGCAAGAGGGTTCACGGATGCCGCACCGGCCCGTCATCAGACCGCCGCGTCACCCCACAGGATGGTCCGCCGCACGCGATCGGCCTCCTCGCGCGCGTCGAGCACGACCTGCGCGAGCCCGGGTCCTGAGAGCCACGCGCCCGCGACGCCGAGCCCTGCGACGCCGGCGACAGCGTGCCGCGCCGCCGCGTTGACCTCGGCGCGTCCGATCGCCGACGCTGGCCGCGGCAGCTCCGCGCGCCACCGGTTCGCGCCGAGGAGCCTCACGCGACCGGGGTCGATCCCGAGGAGGGCGGACGCCTCCGCCACCGCGAGCGCGAACGCTTCGGCGTCATCGAGCCCCTCGGTCGCCGGGCGATCGCCGCGCGTGCCGAAGCTCACACGGAGGACGTGCCCGCCGGTCGCTTCGGTGAGCTCGGGATGGCGGCGCGAGAGTGCGAGCAGTCCGGTTGCACGGTGCGTACCCGCGACGGGGTAGACGGTGAA